>DAOPJM010000097.1:0-1170 GCA_035399665.1 Clostridia bacterium | reverse complement strand
CCTGTTGCCACCGCGCCCAAGGCGGAGCGCGTTCGCACGCTGTCCGCCCTGCAGTACTTCTTCCTCACGCTGCTGTACCACGTTCCCGTGGTCGGCACGGTGTTCCTGTTCGTCTGGGGCTGCGGAAGACCGCGCAACAGCTCTCTGCACAACTATTCGCTGTTTGTGCTGATACTGCGCCTTGTCGCCTACGTCGCTATTTTGGCGTTGGTACTCGCGGTGCTTATCGTCAACTACGATGATGCGTCGGGGCTTGCGACCTTCTTTGACAACCTGAATACGCTGTTCGATTCGTTTGTCACGCTGTTCCTATAAAGGCGGGCGTTCGTTAGCGGCGTGTTCGCGTTTCGGCTTGGATGTTCCTGAGCTTATCGGCTATTTCTTTCATGCGCTTCGCCTGCTTCGGCGTGAGCATGGGGCCTATCAGCTCGTATATCTCATCCATCTTGCCGTCCGTAAGCTCGCCTGTCGCAAGCTGTTCACGGGTCATGCCCTCAAGCTTGCGTATAAGCTCCCGCTCGGAGCTGTCCCTGTTTTGATCTATGAAATCGCGGATTTCTGATTCGTTCATATCGCACCTCCCATTCATACTATGCTCTCCGCACGGAAAACTTGCGGAGGGCATATTATATTCGGAGGTGATGTTAAGATGAATATGTCGTGTCCGCCGCAAATATCCGAAACGGGCTGCATAGTCCTGTTGGGCGAATCCATACGCACCGAGTGCGGGAAGAAGGGCGTCTGTGAGTTCATAGACGTTGTTGCGCGTCTGCTGCCGGAGGAGATGGTCGAACCCGCCTGCCGCCGTCTTGAGGTAGAAATGCCGGTTTTGCCGCCCCCGCCACCGCCGCCGCCGAAGCCCAAGGGTATGCAGGCGGATGAGCTGATGCGCGTGATGAAGCTCTTGCAGGGGCTAAAATAAGGCGTCCGCGCTTTTGCCGCGCCCCATCGCGCCCTCCACCCTCAACCTTTCGTGTCAACCAATTATGTTTCGCCAACCCATCCCCATTGTCATCCTGAGCGCCAGTCGAAGGATCTTGCGGAAAACTTGAAAGTCAAGGGGCGCTCACGCAGCGCCCTCCACCCTCAACCTTTCGTGTCAACCAATTATGTTCCGCCAACCCATCCCCATTGTCATCCTGAGCGCCAGTCGAAGGATCTTGCGGAAAA
>DAOPJM010000096.1:0-1609 GCA_035399665.1 Clostridia bacterium | reverse complement strand
AGGGCGGGGAGCAACGGGCGAACGCGGGCTGTCCCTGCGTTTTGGTCGTTGACGCTGGGGAGCGGGTCTTGACTGCTGAGTTTTTTGCAAGATCCTTCGGCTTCGCTCAGGATGACACGGAGGGGTGGGTTGGCGGAACAATCACATCATAGGACGTATGCACAGGGGACAAACCCCACTGTCATCCTGAGGAGCAATGTGCAGGCGGCAAGCCCCCACTGTCTTCCTGAGGAGCCATGCGACGAAGGATCTTGAAAAAGGCTTGCGATGAAAAGAGGCGCTCCCGCGCGGGATAAACAGTTCCCGCTGTGAGCGCCCCTTGACTGTTGAGTTTTCCCCAAGATCCTTCGACTTCGCTCAGGATGACACGGAGGGGTTGAGGAGGGTGCTTTACGGGCGGATGCGGCTCTTGCCTGTTATGCTTTGCGCAAGCGCCTTGCATGGTTTCTTCTTACGCGCCATAATCGGGCGATAAGCGGCTTTGGGGCGTGGAAAGCTCGCGATAGGTCTTGACTATCACGACGGCGGCGATTGCGGCGGTCAGTATATCCGCCATTGGGAAGGAGTAGAGTATACCGTCAAGTCCGAAGGCAAGCGGCAGGATTATCGGCAGAGCAACTCCGAACACCACCTCGCGCATCATAGATATAAGCGTGGACTCCAACGCCTTGCCCATCGCCTGAAGATAGATGAAGGTTCCTTTATTTATCATAGACAGCGGCGTCATGCAAAGGTATATCCTAAAGCAGCGCACCGCGAAATCCGTGTAATACGCGCTCTCGTTGGCGGCGCCGAATATGCCTATGAGCTGCGCGGGCAGAAGCTCCACTATGGCAAGGGCGACAAGCCCCAACGCCGCTTCGCCTATGATAAGACAGGAAAAGAGCTGTTTTGCTCTGTCCCTGCGGCCTGCGCCGATGTTGTAACCAACTATTGGTATGCAGCCCGCCGCCATTCCGACCGCGATTGATATGGCAATTTGATAGAACTTCATCACTATGCCAAGGACGGCAAGCGGAATCTGAGCAAACTTAGCAAGCCCGAACACGGGGTCGAGTGCGCCGTACTTGGTACACATATTCTGCACCGCCGCCATGGAGACGACCAGCGAAATCTGGGCAAGGAAGCTTGTAAAGCCCAAGGCAAGGAAACGCCGCGTGAGCTTGAGGCTCGGTACAAAGCTTGCTCTGTTCAGCTTGACAGCCCTCATGTGAATGAGATACCAAAGGGACAGCCCCGCGGTCAGCACCTGCCCCAAGACGGTTGCAACAGCTGCGCCCATCATGCCCATGTGCAGGGGGTAGATGAATATTGGGTCTAAGACGAGGTTCAGCACCGCGCCGCTCACGGTAGCTGCCATGGCGAACTTGGGACTTCCGTCGGAGCGGATGATGGGGTTCATCGCCTGCCCGAACATATAAAAGGGTACGCCCATGACTATCCATATGAAGTACTCGCGGGAGTACTCATAGGTCTGCGCGTTAACCTTGCCGCCGAACAAGGACAGTATCGGCTCCATAAATATGAAGCAGCAGGTGGTAAGCGCCAGTCCCAAGGCTATGCAGAGCATAACGGCGTTGCCTATACTGCGCGAGGCGTCCCCGCGCTC
>DAOPJM010000095.1:0-1787 GCA_035399665.1 Clostridia bacterium | reverse complement strand
AAAACAAAAGTGGCAAGCAATGCAGAGTGGTACACACTCTGCATTTTGCTGTCAAAAGCCCTGCCGGTCTTTTGCCGCAAATCGCTTGTTGGGGTGTTCCCCAATCCCCCTGAACGCACCCTGACGGGTGCGGCTGCGCGTCCTTCGGACGCTTAAAAACGAGAGGACATCTCATCGCTGATCCCTCTCGTTTTCTCTTTCCTGTTCGGCATGGTCATTGCCTAACAGGGCGTCTACGTTTCCCTTGACGGTGAGGACTTCTTTCATTTCCGCACGGACGGTAACGTACTCGGCGTACTCCTTTTTCTTTTCAGCGAGAAGCTCCGCATACTCAACTTTCAAGGCTTTTACCGTTGGGAGCTTTTTGAGTTTTGTTTCATCGAAGAAGTCTTTGGCGGCCTTGTGGAGAAGCAAATCCGCAGTATGCTCGTTATAGAACTTCTTGGAATAACCGGCTTTTCGATAGGCGACGTAGGTTTCGCGGGTCTTGCTGTAATTGATTATGTGCGTTTCCAGCTTTGCGATCTCAGCCAAGCGAGCTTCATCCGCTTTTATCTGAGCGCCAAGTAAATGGAAACGGTCTACTGTTGCAGATACCTTTGCTTCAAGGGCATCACGCGCAAGCAAATTATGCTCTGTCAAATAATTAAGCGCCTGAGACATTTGCTTGAGGTTATAAACCTTTGCCCATCGTTCATATCCGGCACCTTTGCCAGCTTGTAGTTTTGCTTGAATGTCGAGAACGAGATTGATACGCTGCGGGGTTCTGTATGCAGTTTTCTTTCTGCCTTTGATGGGCTTCAAGCCGGAAATGACAGCTCGTATTTCATCTTCGCTGTACGCTTCTCCAAGAGAGCGCAATCGGGTAAAACGCTTCTGTCCGGCGGTACGGAAAGAGGCTTGTTTGCCCGTTTTGTATTCATACCCGGCTTCTTGCATCAGCTTCAGGAAGGCCGAATAGTCAGCGGGCTTCTTATCCAAAGTCGCGTCGATTGCGCGGCGCAGCATCTCTTGAAACGACGGTTTCAGCTCGTCGCCCAGCCACTTGCCATAGCTGCTTTTGCTTTTCTTCGGTTCTTCAATAATCGTCAATCCACTTTCGAGGCACAGCCTGTCGCTGATACGCCGGATGGCATAACTGGAGTTCCAGAAGTTGCGGAACTTGCGGGAGCAGTCAAGCGAAGTGGAGTTGTAGATGATGTGATTATGGATATGAGCCTTGTCCACATGGGTGGCGACGATGAACGCATACCGGCCTTTCGTCCAGCGTGTCGCAAGTTTATATCCTATTCTGTTGGCTTCCTCCGGCGACACCTCACCGGGCTTAAATGACTGTCGTATCTGATAGGCGATGATGTTGCTTTCCTGATCTCTGCCGGTATTGGCTTTGTACTCTCTTTTTGAAAGCAGGAATTGAGCGTCAACGATTTCGGGGTCACATTCGTAGGCGCTGACAAGCTCGCCGCCATTCGTTTTTGCCGGGTTCTTTGAATAGTCCGTCCTGTCTGTCAAGCATTGAGCTATCGTTTTTCCTTTGTTGATGTGCATGGGGATTAGCCGCGTTGTCGCCATTGGTGAGTACCTCCTTTCAAACAAATAGCAAGAACGTCCATTTGAGCAAGGGTCAAGATGAACGGCTGCGCCGCCCTTGCTTCTCATGTCCGTTCTTGCATTACAGCAAACAAGAGGGGGAAAGCCTATTTATGCTTTCCCCCTCCATTCAGTTTATATTGCTTTAAGCGTATCGTTCAGGCCGCCTACCAGCTCCACAAGGAATGTCGCTATCA
>DAOPJM010000094.1:0-1977 GCA_035399665.1 Clostridia bacterium | reverse complement strand
GAAACACAGCGTATTCGAACCCATCGCCATGTTGCGAAAAAAACGGCGATTTGGAGAGAACTCAGGAGAGAACTGGACTGTTTGGAGAGAACTTTGGAGAGAACTTTTGAGCATCATCAGCCGGAGAGCACCTACCGTTGACAAGTCTGAAATAGGATTGGTGAACTCTATGGACAAGGCTGAGAAATACCAATGGTTGCTCGACACCTACCCCACCGTTGTGACAAAGGAGCAGTTGTATAAGGTCTGCCACGTTTCAAAGAAAACGGCTCTCTACTATATTGAGAGCGGGCTTATCCCCTGCAAATGCTCCGGCAAGCAAACCCGCAAATACACGATAATGACGACTGACCTCGTAGACTTCCTCGAAAAACGCGATGAAAGCCCTGACGATTTCCACGCGCCGAATGGCTGGTACAAGGGCGCTCCAAGTTCCTGCCCTCGTCATCTTTCTCCACAGCAGCGGCAACGGCTCCAAGAGGCTTTGGAGTATATCACCGAAAGCTACCCTGATGTTCTGACCGTCGATGAGGTGATGGAGATTACCGGCTATGTGAACACCTCCATTCATAAGTGGTGTCAGGCCAAGAAGGTCGTTGCTTTCAGGATAAGCGGCAAGTACATGATACCGAAGGTGTCTTTGCTCGAATACCTTGTGAGCGACGCCTATCTGTCCATCCATGCTAAGTCGCGCAAACACTACCTCCTTTTAGCCAAGACGCTGAAAGAGAGTGAGAACGATTAAGTGAAGCCGCCGCTTGCTGGCGGCGGCTTTCCCCACATTAGGAAGGAGGCAATATGGAAGATAGTTTGATTGCCATAGCTCAAAGCACGATTGAGACGGCAAACAGAAACGCTGCTGCGTTGGCAGAGAGCGTCAGAGCTTCTTACGATGGCGATGCCACCGACTTTGAAGGCTTTGTCGATACGCTTTTTTCGATGTTCTACATTATGAGCAACGAGCAGTTTTTTGAGTATCTCGACATTCTCTGCGATATATACGATGTCGCTTTTGACCCTGCTAACACCCCGTTCAGAGAGAATGGCTCACTTGCGGACATCTATGTATCTACCTTCGTTCAGGCAGCTTTCTATACCGCGCTGCAAACTGGAGGTGAGAATGAATGACCGCTAACATCATAGCCGTTGCCAATCAAAAAGGCGGCGTCGGCAAGACTACGACCTGTGCCAACCTCGGCATTGGACTGGCACAGGAGGGCAAGAAAGTGCTACTGGTGGACAGCGACCCGCAGGGCAGTTTGTCTATCAGCTTGGGCTATCCTCAACCCGACCAACTGCCGGTCACGCTTGCTACCGTCATGGGAAAGATAATGACCGACATACCCATAGAACCCAAGGAGGGTATTCTGCATCATGCGGAGGGCGTTGACCTCATGCCCGCAAATCTGGAGCTGTCCGGCATGGAAGTCTCCCTCGTAAATGCCATGAGCCGTGAAAAGGTGCTAAAGCAGTACCTTGATTCGGTTAAACGCGAGTATGACTTCATCTTGCTGGACTGTATGCCCTCGCTGGGTATGCTGACCGTCAATGCTCTGGCCGCTGCCGATAGCGTTCTTATTCCCGTTCAAGCGCAGTATTTACCGGCAAAGGGACTTGAACAGCTCTTGCAGACCGTGAACAAGGTGCGGCGGCAAATCAACCCCAAGCTCAAAATCGACGGTATTCTTCTCACTATGGTTGATAGCCGCACGAATTACGCAAAGGACATCAGCACCCTACTGCGGGAAACCTACGGCACGAAGCTCAAAGTGTTCGATACCGACATTCCACACTCTGTCCGCGCCGCCGAGATCAGCGCCGAGGGCAAGAGCATTTTCGCACATGACCCCAAGGGCAAAGTGGCCGAAGCATATCGAGAACTGACAAAGGAGGTGTTGCAGATTGAAAAGCTCCGCCAAAAACATAAGTCTGAGCAGCTACGATGACATTTTCAAAACGGATGAAAGCGTAGCAGAA
>DAOPJM010000093.1:0-2202 GCA_035399665.1 Clostridia bacterium | reverse complement strand
TCCTGCAAACCGCTTGCTGTTGATATGCCTGATCGTTCTTGTCTCAGTCATAGTATTGTGCGCTCTGTTCTTCCTCGTTCGCGCCATAATTCGAAAGAGCCGCATACTCAACAAACCCCGAAGGATGAGCCTTTCCGAGCGCGCTCATGCCGGCGGCTTTACGCAGAAGATAGTATTTCGCTCGATATTCCGCGGGAAATGGCGCAGCGCGATAGTTCCGCCTGTCGCCGCGATACTGGTGATCTTTATCGGTCTGTTCTGCGCTGATTTAGACAGCTATCAGGGTAAGCGTGAGACGGTATACGACGATGTGCCTGTCACCGCCTATCTCACCAACTATCAAGGCAAGCTAATTGACGGCTTGAGAGTTCCGCAGTCTACCATTGATTCCATTGTTGGCAGCGGCTATATCGCAAAGACCTACGGCTCCGTGAAGCTGAACTACCTGTACAACGGCATCGAAGGCAAGGAGCTGACGCCTGTTCTTGTTCCCACCAATTCGTTTGCCTATGACACCTTCTATGAGATGGTTCTAAGGCAGCCCATGGTGGTTGGCACCAACAACGTGGCTTCTGCTCCGGAGTTCTTTTTCGCGGGTGACGTCGCGTTCACCTTCCTTGACGGCTACGATGAAAGCTGCTTTGAAGGCGACGAGCCTGTTTGTATGCTCAATAAGCCGTTCATGGAAGAAAACGGAATAGCTTTAGGTGATACAATAGTACTTACCGTCTTTGCGGACAGGGATATGTATGTTGACTTTACGGAAATAAGTTTGAAGGTAGTCGGAATATACCCCAAGCTCACGGGAAGGAACAGTATCTACTCCAACATAAAGAGCTTGGACGACACGCTCCTGACCTATACTCTGACACAAGAAACCTTCCTTTGGTTTTTGTACAATCGCGCAGTCATGGATAACCCCGATTTTTATATAACTGATGTGCGCGACGGCGATATGCTGTATTCTATCGGCGTGGACGGAGTAACTTATGGAAGCTATTCCATCGAGCAGACTTACCGCTCTGTGAGCTTTGTTTTGAAGAACACTGAGGATTTAGACGGTTTTAAGGACGCGATGGAGGAGCTTGGGCTGTCATCCGTGGGGCGGCTCTCACGAATGCGGCTGTCCATGGTTATCAACGAGGAGCAGCTCCAGCAGACCATAACCATGCTTGACAGGCATATAGCCTATATGCAAACACTGTTCGTGATTGTGTATATACTGACCATAGGCATAGGCTTTGTGGTATCGTACCTTCTGACCAAGAGCCGCAGACCCGAATTTGCGATGATGCGCAGCATGGGCGCGGGCAAGGGTAAAACCTTCTTCTGCTTCTTCGCAGAGCAAACCATACTGTTTATAGTGGGTTCACTCTTGGGAGCGGTGATGCTGCGGCTTATAAGCGGGACGTTTATCGCCCTTCAGTGGCAGGCCTTCGCAGGATTCGCACTTTGTTACCTCGTCGGCATTATGATAGCCGCGGGTATGATGAACCGTTTGAACGTACTTGAAACCCTCGGGACTAAGGAGTAAAGCAATGGAAAACGTGAAAGATACCATCTGCGCGGGGCAGGAAGTGTTGAGGCTTGACGACGTCAGCTATGTTTACAAGGGCAAGTACCGTCAAGTACGCGCCGTGGATCACGCCAAGGCAAGCTTTGTCACAGGCAAGGTTTACGCCATTTGCGGCAAGTCGGGCAGCGGCAAAACCACACTGCTTTCCCTGCTTGCGGGGCTTGACGTACCCACCGAAGGCGATGTGCTGTTTGAGGGCAAAAGCACAAGATGCATGAACCTTGACCGCTATCGCAGGGATGACCTTTCGGTCATTTACCAGAGCTACAACCTCTTTCCGCTGCTCAATGTAGTCGAAAATGCCTCCTATCCTTTGGAGCTTCGCGGCGTACAGACGAGCGTGGCGCGTTCACGCGCTATTGAGAAGCTGCTTGCGGTTGGCCTTAAGGAGGAGCAGTTCAAGAGCTATCCCAATATGCTTTCCGGCGGTGAGCAGCAGCGTGTCGCAATAGCAAGGGCATTGACCGCTGACCCACGCATCATACTTGCGGACGAACCAACGGGCAACTTGGATGTTGAAAACGGTAATATCGTCACCGATATACTCTTGGAGCTTGCACATAAGCTCAACTACTGCGTTGTCATTGTTACGCACGATAACGCTATGGCTAACAAAGCCGACAATA
>DAOPJM010000092.1:0-2385 GCA_035399665.1 Clostridia bacterium | reverse complement strand
CAGCAACAGCAGCATAGTCATCTTCCGCAAGGTTGAGGGCGGAACTACCATCACGGACTACAACGCCTACATAAAGTCGTCCTACACTGGCAACTCGCTTTCCCAGAGTTTATATCAAAGGACAAACGTCAGCGCCGGCGATACCTTCCAGCTCAATTCGGTGCTTTCCAATGATTTCAGCACCGCCTACCCGGGCGCCACGGTCGTGTGGTCCATCGACAACACTAACGTCGCTTCAATAGACCAGACCGGTCTTCTGACCGCGACCGGCAACACGGGCGAGGTTGAAGTGACCATCACCGTGAGCTTCGTCTACGCGGGCGTCACCTACGCCCTGACCGACCATTTCAAGTTCACGGCGTCTACGACAAGTACTCCCGCGCCCTTTACGGACACGGACGACCTTACGAACTTCCCCCAATACCCACAGCCCGGTTCCGTGCTCATTGACAAGACCGTCAGCGACCGTTCTAATTTCTACCGCACGGGCGTCGCGGAGCTTTCGCTCTCCGTCAAGGGTATTCCTGTCGAGGATCCCATCGACGTGGTTCTTGTATTCGACCTCTCCGGCAGCATGGGCGACAACGCCGAAACCGGCGAAGACCCCACGGGAACCCAGACGAGCAAGCTTGCGGATGCGCAGACCGCGGCCGTTGACTTCATTACGCAGCTGGTTAAGAACGGTAACAGCTACAACAGCAATCGTATAGGTCTTGTTACCTTCAGCGAGTCGGCGGCAGCTGCCTTGGCTCTCCAAAACGTCAGCAGTGACACGGAGCTTGCCGCAGTCACAAGCACCATCAACGGATTGACCGCCGCAGGCGGCACCAACTACGACTCGGCGTTCCAGGTGGCATACAATGTGCTGTCCGCCACTGCCGCGGACAACAGACCGCAGTACGTCATCTTCCTTACCGACGGCGCTCCCGGCGTGTTCAACGGTCTTGGCATGGGGTCTTATAATGACTTGAGCGGCAATGCCTTGTTGGATGCAACCGACTACTTTTATGACAAATTGCACACCTCGGGAGGCAGCAGTTCCTGGCAGAAATCAATCTACTACAAGTATAACGGCAGTACGCTTCCTTCGAGTAATTTGAACTCAACTACGGAGTTTGCGCAAATGCTGTCTGACTTCTGGTCCAGCTGGGTGTGCGGTACTCCCGAAAGCATTTACAGCAGTTCTACCGGATATGACTACTTTACCTCGCTGTACTACGGAAGCAGCAGCACTACATATGTCGATGTGTATCCGAGCAGCACAAGCAGTCCTGCCTATGACAGCGCGAATTACGCATACAACGATAATATCTACGCTGCAAGGCTGAAGGGTACCCTAAGCTCGACCCAGCTTAGCTCCTGGTTCGGCTCCTCGTCCACTGCACAGCTTGGCGCAAAGATATACACCCTCGGTTTCGGCATGTCAAACGGCTCGTCGATGCTTACCTACGACGGTCACGCCGTGGCTCTTACCGGCACACAGGTTTCCAACCTGCTCAACCGTATAGCGACAACCCCGGCAAGCGGCGATACCACGGATTACTCGATTAACGCGGCGAACTCCACCCAGTTGAGCGCGGCCTTCTCCAGCATTGCAAGCACCATCTCCGGCGCGGTTTCCAACGCTGTCGTCCAGGATACCGTAGGCCAAGATTACGACGTGCGCTTTGCCACCGTATATGAGTCGGACGGCACGACCGTTGCTTATACTCCGAGCTTCAAGCTTATGGATTATGGCTTAAACAGCGACTATGAGCACAGCGGCGCGTACAGCACAACCGAGGAGATCACCTTCACCTCGTTCTACACGACCGGTAACTTCGCGGGTCTGCCCTCCGCGGCGACCTCAAGCACCGGAACCGCGGTGACGATTGCCGCAAGCGGCACGACCTACACCTTGACAGGCGAGTATATCACCTACACCAAGGATATCCAGACAAGCGAGGAGACTTTCACCTATACGCTTAGCATCAACGCTTCCGAGGACGTTGTGTTCTCCTACGCGGTATACCTCAACGGTTCGTATGACGATGATCACGCAACTCCCGCGGGTGGCGTGCAGTACCCCACCAACGAGGAAGCTTCCATTACCTATGATAACTACCTTGGGGTACACTGTAAGCAGACCTTTGATCTACCTTCCCTGCCTTGGCTGAGCGCCTCTGTCGAGTATGAGTACTATCTGGTCGATATAAATGGCAACCCCGTCAACAGCTCGGGTCAGATAGTCACCTTCGCGAACCGCGTCATCATCAGCAGGGATACCGAGACCATACCTTACAATGTCTCGACGACGATAAGGGCTTACAGCTACAAGCCCTCAGGCTATGTGCTGTTCGCTCCCAACACCTTCTACACTCTGACCGCCAACCTCGACAGCGACGG
>DAOPJM010000091.1:0-2494 GCA_035399665.1 Clostridia bacterium | reverse complement strand
GACAATCGGAGATTGCCCAAAATGGCACCCTATTTGGCACCCAAGATGCGTTTTTGGTGCAAATGACGGGGAACGCACAGTCCGCGATAAATTGCATATGTTTCCGTAGCTCAGCCGGATAGAGCGTCCGCCTCCTAAGCGGAAGGCCGGGAGTTCGAATCTCCCCGGGAACGCCAAAAAGCCCTGAAAACAAGCATTTTCAGGGCTTTGTCTTTTTCCCAAGGCTTCAAGATGAAAAATGGCACCCTGTAACCCCCAAATGGCACCCAGCAGCTGAATATGGCGCCAGCGTGCAGGTCATGCGTCAACCCTTTCTCGCTGCCGGAGATAGCCCATTCCCCTGCGAACAAGACTCTCAATCTAACTTGAAGCAACAAAAAAGCCCCAACAGCACGCAGGCGGGGAGCCTGAATGTTGTCGGGGTTAGTTAGTCTTCATCAAACAGGCTCTCAAGTGCTTCTGCCGCAACTCTGTCCGAGCTTTTGAGAAAGTGACTGTAAATGTCCGTTGTTGTGCTTGTGCGGGCGTGGCCTGCTCTGCCGGATACCGTCACCAGCGGGACGCCTGCCGCTATCTGCATTGTGATGTTTGTGTGGCGCAGGGAGTGCACCGTGCGCGGCGGAAGACCCGCCAGCTCGCACACCTTGCGAACCCAGTTGTCTATGGTGCCGGGGTAGATTCCGTCGCCATCCTCGGAGATGAAGAGTCGATTGCTGTTCTTCCACCTGTCGCCCAGCATCTCTTGATAGTTGTCGTACCATGCCTTGTACTCTGTCAGTACGACAATCAGCTTGTCCGAGATGGACAGCGTTCGCTTGCTGCTTTCCGTCTTGGGTTCCTTCACAATTATTCCGAATCCGCTGACCGTGGATACCGAGCGCACGATTGTAATCGTACCGCTTGTCAGGTCAACGTCTTCCCACGCAAGTCCGCATAGCTCACCACGGCGTATACCGGTAAACAGAAGCATGAGCGCAGCGGTTTTCAGCCGAATGTCATCGCATGCGTTGGCGGCGGTGAAGAACCGCTTGGCGTCCTCATCGTTCATGTAGTCAATCTCCTTTGCGGGACGCTTGGGAAACGAGATGAAGTCCGCACTTGCATAGTTGTCGGTGACGATTCTCAGCTTCTTTGCGGAGGCGAGCATCGCACGAAGCGTTCTCTTTATCTTGTTCAGCGTCTCGAATGCGTAGGGCTCCTTAATCTGGCTGATCAGGAAGAGGGCCTTTACATCCATGTGTAAGGCCGCAGATAGTCGCTTGGCATATTCCAGGCTGATCGGCTGCCCTGCCAGTGCGGCGCACAGAGTTGAGCAGTTGAATCCTCGCTTCTTTCTTAGTTCGTTGAACCCAATCCGTTGTGTGTCCATGGCTTCCTTGAGCGCAGGCTTTGCAATCACCGTGGTTATCGTCTTTTTCTTCTTGTCAACGGTATCGTAAAAGCGCTGAATAACTGCCGGGTTCAGTTCCCTGAGCTTATATGCGCCAAGGCGCTCTATGGCATCCTTAAGAGACACTTTGCAGTTGTTGTAATAGCTGGCGGAGTTCTCATTCTTTACCCTTTCAAGCCACCAAGCAGCAAAGGCCTCGACCGTCGTATCCGGAGATGCGCTCTGCCCATCAGAGGATGTTGTCGACATCCTCAGGTCGTTTTCGTACTTGTCTGCATAGAGCATGAGCTCCCGCGTTGTCTGCTTGGCGGTAAGGCCTTTCGGCGGATGCCAGGTAGTGGTGTATACCTTGACCGAACCGGCGCCCTTGTCACGGAGCTTGACCTGTATTCGGTATGTCACACCGGATTTCAAGACCCGTTTCGTGATCGTTGCCATGTTATCATCTCCCTTTCGTTCGCTTTCAGTACACACATATAGCCATAGAATTGAGGAAATATCAAGCTAATTCTTGAGCGTTTTCCGAACTTTTTTCAAGGCTGCCCGACAGATACTCCAGCAGATGATCGAGGTCAACAAGCACCTTGGTACCCGCCAATACACAATGCACCTTTCCCTCTTTGCACAGGGTGCGGATGCAGTTTGCCGTTACCGCAGACTGCGCATCCATCTCTCGGATAATCTCAACGGATTCTCTGACCGTTCGCATTCTATGTATCGTCATATTACCTCCTTCGTCCAGTTGCCGCCCAATGCGGCGATGGTGAGCGGACCCGCTACGCCGTCCGGGACGAGATTGTGTTCTCGCTGGTATTTCTTAACGAGGGCTTTTGTCTTTGAATAGAAGTTTCCGTTACCAAGCGTAAGGCCGGTATAGCCTTCGTTTGCAAGCAGCTTTTTTAGCTCCTTCACGTCATCGCCGCGAACGCCGTACTTGAGTAATCGCGTGAACACATATACATCGCCCTCGCCCGCGGATGTTTCTGTCGATGGCTCCGATCCTTGCAGTTCCATAACCTCCGCTTCCGTCCAAAAGGGTGGTCTGCCAAAGGCGTTCCATGTGGAGGACAGCTTGGATTTTGTAACGCCGTAATCGCGTCCCTT
>DAOPJM010000090.1:0-2665 GCA_035399665.1 Clostridia bacterium | reverse complement strand
ATGAACCCCGTGGACTTCATTACGGCCTTGAGCGACGGCAAGCGCATAGTCAACAAGCGCGACTACTACGCCGAGTTTGACTGCTACATCGAGCTTACGATAGCGCATGACAAGCTTTCGGGCGACCTCATCGCCATAATGCGCGATGTGACAGTGGAGGAGGAGGCCAAGCTAAGCCGCGAGACTATGTGCCGTCAAACCGTGGAGACCGCTGACAAGGTGGTTGACAGGCAGATGCGCATAGTACAGGAGATAGCTTCGCTGTTGGGCGAGACCGCCGCCGAGACCAAGATAGCCCTGACCAAGCTGAAGGAGTCTATATCCGATGAAAACTAACAACCTCTGTTCGAACATAGGGTATCTCTCGATAAATCACGCGGGCGAGCAGCTTTGCGGCGACCATGTGGAGATAGTCGAGCCAAAGGACGGAGCCTCCACAATAGTAGTGCTTGCGGACGGCTTGGGAAGCGGGGTCAAGGCGAGCATACTGTCAACGCTGACCTCACGCATACTTTCGACCATGCTGGCGGAGGGCTTGCGCCTTGAGGACTCGGTTCAGACGCTTGTGGAGACTCTGCCCGTGTGCAGCGTGAGGCAGGTTGCGTACTCGACCTTCACAATAATACGCATAGTCAACAACGAGCGCGCCGAGATAATCCAGTACGACAATCCCAAAACCGTGATGCTCAGGGACGGCAAAAACGTGGACCTCAGCTTCCGAAACATAGACGTTGACGGCAAGCGCATAATCAAGGCCGAGACCGACATACGCGAGGGCGATGTGTTCATAGCCTTTTCGGACGGCGTGGAACACGCGGGCGTGGGCGTGAGCTACAACTTCGGGTGGGAGCGTAAGGACATAATCGACTTTATCACTACCTTCTGGGACGTCGGGTTTACCGCCAAGACGCTTTCAACCATACTGATAGACGAGACAAACAGGCTTTATGACGGGCAGCCGGGCGACGACGCCACGGTATGTACGGTGCGCATACGCCGCCGTCAGCCTGTCAACCTAATCATAGGGCCGCCCGCCAACCGTGACGACTGCAACAAGATGATGTCACTGTTCTTCGCCAAGGAGGGTATGCACATAGTCTGCGGAGGAACCACTTCCACGATAGCGGCGGACTTTTTGCGAAAGTCCATCATACCGAGCCTTGATTTCCCTGATCCCGACATTCCGCCGACGGCGGAGATAGACGGAGTGGATCTTGTGACCGAGGGTGTAGTCACCATAAACCGCGTACTGCAATACGCGCAGAACTACCTTGCGGACAACTCCTCGTTTGAGACCTGGTGCTACAAAAAGGACGGGGCGTCCAAGATAGCCAGGATGCTTTTCGAGGAGGCGACCGACATCAGCTTCTTCGTAGGCAGGGCGGTCAATCCCGCCCATCAAAACAGCGATTTGCCTATAAGCTTCACCATAAAGATGCAGCTCGTCAAGGAGCTTGCGGGCTGCTTGGAGAAGATGGGCAAGAAGATAAACGTCAGTTATTTTTAACGGAAGCGAAATTATAAGGGGTGGGACAGATGAAGAAATTCGACACAAAAGTTCAGCTGTTGAAATACAGGGTTTTGACCGAGGTCGCAAGACACGCTTGGGATGATACCCTGATTGAGAGCATAGGGCAGATACCCAAGGACATCATACCGGGCAAGACCCCGACCATGCGCTGCTGTGTGTACAAGGAGCGGGCTATACTCTCAGAGCGCGTAACGCTTGCGGCGGGCGGCAACAAGTCAAACGGGCATATCATTGAGGTCATAGACATAGCCTGCGACGATTGTCCCGCAGGCGGCTTTACCGTATCCGAATCATGCAGGGGCTGTCTTGCACATCGCTGCGAGAGCGTTTGCCCTCGCGATGCGATAAGCTTTGACGAGCATCAGAAGGCACATATCGACAAGACCAAGTGCGTCAACTGCGGCAAGTGCGCGAGCGTATGCCCGTACTCCGCGATAGTGGACAGGAAGCGCCCCTGCGAGAACGCCTGCAAGGTCAAGGCCATATCCATGGCGGAGGACGGCAGCGCGGATATCGATTACAGCAAGTGCATATCCTGCGGCGCCTGCGTCTACCAGTGTCCGTTCGGGGCTATCAACGACAGGTCGTTCATCTTAAATGTGATTGACATGATAAAGAGGAGCGAGAACAACTCCAAGTATAAGGTCTACGCGGTAGTCGCGCCGTCCATTTCGAGCCAGTTCACCTATGTCAAATTGGGTCAGGCGATAACGGCGATCAAGCGGCTTGGGTTCTTCCATGTGATAGAGGCCGCTTTGGGCGCGGACATGGTCGCGTACTCTGAGTGCGAGGAGCTGTATGAAAAGGGCTTTTTGACCAGCTCCTGCTGTCCCGCGTTCGTAAGCTACATAGAAAAGCAGTTCCCCAAGATGAAGGAGCATGTATCGCACAACTACTCACCCATGGCGGAGATTGCAAGGTATATTAAAAAGACCGACCCTGCCGCCAAGGTGGTGTTCATCGGGCCTTGCACCGCGAAGAAGGCGGAGTTTTTGCGCCCCGAGGTGCGTCCCTATGTGGACTGCGTAATGACCTTCGAGGAGCTATTGGCCCTGTTCGACAGCAGGGACTTCGACCTTGCCTCCATGCCTGAGGACGTGCTGGACAACGCCTCCTACTTCGGGCGCATATTCG
>DAOPJM010000089.1:0-2910 GCA_035399665.1 Clostridia bacterium | reverse complement strand
AATGCAAGCGCAAACTCCGCGTCGGAACGGCAACGAGCCGAGGACGCAAACCAATCCTATTCGGCGTGCCGCTGAAACTCATGGACGCGCTCGGATGGCGCGGCGGCGAAACTGTTGAAGTCAGAGCAGACAAGAACGCTGGAACGCTCACGCTGAAAGTGGTGCAGGAAGGAGAGAATGATGGAACAAGCAACAAATGACATCTACGCCAAGCTCATGGCAATTCAGAGCGAGGTGCGCTGTGGTAAGAGCAGATACAACAAGTTCGGCGGTTTCTCATACCGTTCAGCGGAGGACATCCTCGAAGCCGTGAAGCCCATCGCGGCGAGGTTCGGTGCTTGCGTGGTCGTGCAGGACAGCATCGAGTGCATCGGCGACCGATTTTACGTCAAATCAACCGCAACGCTGTACGATGCATCGACAGGACAATCGCTATCTGCGCAAGCATATGCGCGTGAGGACGCATCCAAGAAAGGCATGGATGGCGCACAGCTCACAGGGGCTACAAGCTCCTATGCCCGTAAATACGCTTTAAATGGCTTATTTGGGCTTGATGATGCTCAAGACGCAGATACACGGGATAACACCCAAGATGCCAAATTGAGCCAATCAGAGCCGTCCACAGAGCTTCCTGCCGTGAACGTGCAACCGGTCGAAGACACGTCAACCGCAAAGGCGGCGGTCGTTGCCTTGGCTAAGAGCATGGGCAGAACCGAGGAACAGCTCAAGGTCTATGCCCAACGGCTCACGGGGCATGACTGGGATGCGCTCACGGCAGATGACATCGCCAAGGTCAAGCTTGGGATAGCAAAGAGTGCGAGGAAATAAGCATGGAAATGAACTATGAAATCATCATCAACGAACCCGAACAGGGCGTAGCGAACTATTCGGAGCTTGTCGCAAGAGCAACGGAAATTGCAAATTTGCACAAAGGCATCATCGTTTCGCAAAATTGCATCGCGGAAAGCAAAAAAGACATTGCAAATTTGCGCAAGCTCGCCAAAATTGCATCCGATACTCGCATCAAAATTGAACGTGAACACGCTGCAAAAATCAACAGCATCAAAAATCAACTCAAAGAGCTTACGCGGCTTTTTGAAGACGCTGCGAATGCACAAGATGCACAAATCAAGGCCTATGAGCTTGAGCGCAGGAAAGCAAGAGAGGACGAACTCCGAGAAGCTTATGCCATGTCCGTCCGCGACAAAGCGGTGACCTTTGAGATGGTTTTTGACGAAAAAATGCTCAACGCATCCGTCACTCCTTCCAACGCTAAAAAACAGCTTCTTGCCGCCATTACGGAGCGCGAGTGCGACCTTGAATTTATCAGAGACCTCGATGAGACCGAAGATCGCATAGCCGCGTTAATCGTGTTTTATCGCAAAAACCTATATCTGAACGCAACGTTGCAGTACAACCGTGAGCTGTCGGAAGCTAAGGCCGCCGAAGTCGCTCAACCCATCGAACCCATGCCCGAAGAGGTCGAGGTTGCGGCGGTAGACGAGCCTGTGCAGACGATAACCATCATCGCATCGGTCACGGATGCTCAATGGGCGAGATTGGAAAGTCACATGAAAACCAACGGAATCATCTACGACATCATAGAAGACACAATCAAATTTTCGGAGGAAGAAAGAAATGGCATACTATGGTAAATCGACAAAAAGAGCATACTCACTCATCCCCGAAGGGGCTTACGAAGCGACAGTCTACTCATGCGAGGAAAAGATGACAAAAGCCGAACAGCCTTACATCCAGTTCAGTTTCCAAATTAGGAGCGATGCAAAACAGGCTTACGGTAGCAGGATTATCAACAAAAGCTTTTGGCAAGGCAACGATGGCGAGTACCCCAACGAGAAAATCGGAGCATATGCGGCGGCTTTGGGGATCCCCGAAGGTACGGACTTCACGCTTCGGGATTTGGTCGGACGGTATTGCATCGTCAATGTCGACCATTACACAGCCAAAGACGGAACGGAGAAAGACTGCGTGAAATACATCTCCGAATCGGTAATCGGCGATCCAGCGTTCGGGACTCTCAACCCGGATGACATCCCGTTTTAGCCTATGAAAGCGCGTGATATCGACGAAGCGGTCGGGAAAATGACCGTGATAGTAGACACGCGAGAGCAGGACACGGTGGCTTTGAGGAATCGCCTACAGCACCTCGGAGCTGCCTACGTCCGGCATTCTCTCAGCGTGGGGGATTACTCGGCGCGGTACACATTAGGAGCAGCCGAGACCGAGTATCTCCTTCCTGTAGCAATCGAGCGGAAAATGAGTCTTGACGAACTCGCGGCTTGTTTTACATCCGAACGGGCGAGGTTTGAACGAGAGATGGAGAGGGCTAAAGACTTCGGGACGCGGATGTATTTGCTCATCGAGAACGGTTCTTGGGAAAAAATCTACGGCGGTAAGTACCAAAGCAGGATTGTCCCCGCTGCGCTTGGTGGAAGTCTGCTTGCGTGGATGGCAAGGTATGACCTGAGAATTGTCTTTTGCAAGGCAGAAACGACCGGAAAGCTCATCGGGGACATCCTGCGGCATGAGCTTGTGGAGGTGTTGAAGAATCATGATTAGATGCTGTTATAAGTGCGAACGGCGATATGTCGGATGCCATGCGGAATGTCCGGAATACATCGAAGCGAAGGAGAAGCACGATGCTTTGCGAGATGAGGAATTTCGACAGAACCAAGGCAACTGCATCGCCACAAATCTGTTGATTCAGAGGATGAATCAGACTCGGCGAAGGAAGTCGAAGATACGATAGGAGGAACAAATGGCAGAGGTTAAATGGATTAAAGTCGTGACGGAACTCTTCGATGACGACAAAATAATTTTGATTCAGAGCATGAAACAAGGCGATTCCATCCTGCTGATATGGATTCAGCTTCTATGTCTTGCAGGAAA
>DAOPJM010000088.1:0-2991 GCA_035399665.1 Clostridia bacterium | reverse complement strand
TGACGATGAACGAGCAGAGCCAGCCGATAGGCAAATACGGGAGGATGCGGAAGAACTACCTGAAGGAGCAGCGCCCCATACTCTGGAACAGCCTCCTGTTGAGCGAGAAGCTGTTCTCGCACCTGTCGGAGATCGAGCAGACGGCACAGCGGCGTCTCGCACAGTTGATGAAGGAGCTGCCGGAGGCGCAGGGCGTGAACGAGAGCTTGAAGGCCAGCGACCCGATGAAGTGGGTGGGGCTGATGAACAACTGCAAGGCACAAGCCGAGGAAATGATACTCGCGGAGCTGATTTACAGCTAAAGCCCCAGCCGGAGCAGTTAAGCCTTTTCCCATCGGAAACAGAACAAATAGCGATGATTGCAGAAGCGGAGAGCGAACAGCCCTCCGCTTCTTCTTTGTCCGATGTGCCTGAAAGCATCCAGGTACATTCGGCGGTTCCCCAACAAGTCACTCAGGCAGAGATAGACGATGCTTTGAGGTCGTGGAACGGTGATGCTGATAGTAAGCGGGCGGTTGCGAGCTACATGAGCGACCATGCCCGTGACAAGGAAACAGCAGCTTGGCTCTCCCGTAAATACAGCGGAAGTGAAACGCCGTCGCTGTATGTCGTTTCCGGCAATTCGGAGCCGGTGGAGCTGTCATGGCAAAAGGTTCAACGGAGAATAGCCCAGCTCATTCAGAAAGACCAATTCCTCACCGCAGAGGAAAGGGCTAACTTCGCCGATGCTGACCATGAAGCAGAGGCGCGTGTTGACGCAATGTTGGAAACAGCAGAGCGTATTGCCGCAGAGAGCGAAGTTGAGCCTTATGAACGGTTCTCCGTTATTGAGACTGACGACGGATATGCGATATGGGACGATATTCATGACGATTACTATGTTGACGAAGTGGGCGTTTCCGAACGGTTTACAAGCGAATGGCAGGCTGAAACCTATCTCGATGAAGTCCGCAGTTCCGTGGCAGAAAGAGAATCCGCAGAGTGGCAGTATATTGAGGAAGCCAAGTTGGGGCAGACGGAGCAGCGCCCCGAAGTGTCCCGCGTAAATGCGTTCTCCCCGTTTTCAATGGGAGATACGGTCTATTTGGAGAACGGCAAGCCATTCATCGTAGAGAGCATCACGGATATGCACATAACGCTCCGTGACCCGACCTTGTTCTATCCAATTCTCCGTGCGGAGAGCCTCGAAAGTTTTGCGCATCTTATGCAGCAGTTCCCGCAGCCGGAGCGAGGCACGAAGCCGCAGCAGGAAATGAGCGCGGAAACCGTTGCCGTTTACCCGGCAGAGGAAAACAATCTTCCCTACGATATTGTCATTCAGACCTTGCATACGGAGCCGGAGCATCCAAGTCCGAGCAGCGAACATCAGCCGGTAAACTTCCGCATTGCGGATGATGAGCTCGGCGTCGGCGGCCCAAAGGTCAAGTTTCGTGCCAACATTGAGGCAATTCGTACTTTACAGACCATCGAAGCAGAGGGGCGCACAGCCACGCCGGATGAGCAGCGCATTTTGTCGAAATATGTCGGTTGGGGCGGTTTAGCGCAAGCCTTTGACAAGGACAACGGAAGCTGGGCGTCCGAGTATGTGGAGCTGAAAGGGCTATTGTCTGAGGATGAGTATGTTTCCGCAAGAGCGTCCACGCTCAATGCTCACTTCACAAGCCCTACGGTCATTCGCGGCATCTATGAAGCAATCGCCAATATGGGCTTTACCTCCGGCAACATTTTGGAACCCTCAATGGGTATCGGCAACTTCTTTGGTATGCTGCCGGAAAGCATGGCAGCTTCTCGCTTGTACGGCGTTGAGCTGGACAGCTTGACCGGGCGCATAGCGAGGCAGCTCTACCCGCAGGCAGACATCACCATTTCTGGCTTTGAAAAGACGGATCGCCGCGACTTCTTTGACCTTGCCGTAGGAAATGTGCCGTTTGGCCAGTACAAGGTTTCGGACAAAGCGTATGACAAGCTCGGCTTCAGCATCCACGATTATTTCTTTGCCAAGACCATTGACCAAGTTCGTGCCGGCGGCGTCATCGCTTTCGTAACGTCCAAGTTCACCCTTGATAAACAGTCGCCCGAAGTCAGAAAGTATCTCGCACAAAGGGCTGAGTTTTTGGGCGCTATCCGACTTCCCAACAACGCCTTTCGCGCCAATGCCGGGACGGATGTAGTCAGCGACATCATCTTTCTCCAGAAGCGTGACCGTCCTGTTGAGATTGACGCAGACTGGATACACCTCGGAACAACGCCAGACGGATACACCATCAACAGCTACTTTGTCGAGCACCCGGACATGGTGCTCGGCCAGCTCACCTCGGAGAGCACTCAATACGGACACGATGAATGTACCGTCATACCCATTGAAGGAGCCGACCTTGCTACGCAGCTTTCAGCCGCTGTCCAGAACATCTCCGGGCAGTACACGGAAGCAGAACTGCCCGATCTCGGAGACGGAGAGGAAATCGACACTTCTATCCCTGCTGACCCCAACGTCAAGAACTTCTCCTATACCGTTGTTGATGGTGAGGTTTACTACCGGGAAAACAGCCGCATGGTAAAGCCGGAGCTGAACCAGACCGCCGTGGAACGAGTAAAGGGCCTTGTAGAACTGCGGGATTGTGTCCACGCTCTCATGGACTACCAGCTCAATGATTACGTGGATACCGTCATTCGTGAGCAGCAGAGAGAGCTAAACCGTCTCTACGATGCTTTCACGGCAAAATACGGGCTCATCAATTCCCGTGGCAACAGTCTCGCGTTCTCAGACGACAGCGCCTATTATCTTCTGTGCTCCCTGGAATTGCTGGATGAGAACGGTGAGCTGGACAGAAAAGCCGATATGTTTACCAAGCGCACTATACGCAGCCAGCGTGTAGTGACAAGCGTTGACACGGCAAGCGAGGCGCTTGCGCTCTCCATATCGGAAAAAGCAAAAGTTGACATGGACTATATGAGCCAGCTCACGGGAAAAGACGAAGAAGCAATCGCAAG
>DAOPJM010000087.1:0-3018 GCA_035399665.1 Clostridia bacterium | reverse complement strand
AAGCTTGACCACTGCTCCGACCCGCTCATGGTCTCCCCCGACCTGCCGTTCATGCGGGACATGAAGCGGCTGTACGAGGAATACGGCTTTAGGGGCGGCTTTCAGGTGGCGGAGGGCGCAAGCTATGCCGGCACCATGAACAACTGCGTCTGCTGGGGGCCGATATTCCCCGGCGAATACAGCTGTGCGCACGAGGAGAATGAACAGATTATCGTGGACAGTCTCCTAAAGGCCGCGAAGCTCTATACGGAGTTTCTTTGCGTCACGGCGGGCGCATAAAATTGCGGGTGCCTCATTTAAGCAGATTCAAGCTCTCCTTGCCAATTATACAAAGTCAGCTTGCGGCACGGAAAACTATGCGGCATAATTGACGAAGCAAAACGACAGGCGGGACGTGCAAATGCGAAACAAGCTGACGGCGACAATACTTGCGATACTTGCGGCGGTATTCTACGCCATAAGCATACCGTTTTCAAAGATGCTTCTGCCGAATATCGAGCCGATGTTTATGGCCTCCTTTCTGTACTTCGGCGCGGGCATTGGGATAGGCATACTCTATCTTTTCACGCCCAAATCGGCAAAGCAAAGGGAAGCCGGGCTCACAAAGGCGGATTTGCCCTACACCATAGCCATGATCGTGCTTGACATTATCGCTCCCATATGCCTTATGGTGGGGCTGTCGAGCGCAAGCGCCTCCAACGTGTCCCTTTTGAGCAGCTTTGAGATAGTCGCAACCTCCGTTATCGCGCTCGCCGTATTTCGAGAAGCCATCTCAAAGCGGCTTTGGGTCGCCATCGCGCTGATAACGCTGTCAAGCGCGATGCTCTCCTTTGACGACCTTTCGAGCCTGCAATTCTCGTTCGGCTCGATTTTCGTCCTCATCGCCTGCCTATGCTGGGGCATAGAGAACAACTGCACACGCAAGCTGTCCGGCAAGAGCACCTATGAGATTGTCATACTTAAGGGCGTTTTTTCGGGTCTCGGCTCGCTTATCGTGGCCTTCATAGGCGGGGAGAGCTTCCCCAAGCTTGTCTTTATACTCTGCGCCCTGTCGCTCGGCTTTGTCGCCTACGGGCTGAGTATCTTCGTGTACATTCGTGCGCAAAAGGAGCTTGGAGCCGCCAAGACAAGCGCGTATTACGCGATAGCCCCGTTCATCGGGGCGTTCCTCTCGTTTGTTGTGCTGCACGAGCCGCTGACCCTGAGCTTTGCGGCCGCGTTGGTCGTGATGCTCATAGGCACGGCGTTGGTCACGGCCGACACCATGGTCAAGCGTCACGCCCACACCCACACGCACATGACAAACCGCACGGTGGACGGCAAGGCGCAAGTCTGTACCGTCACACATTCCCACCCACATACCCATGTGGGCGAGGACGAGACGCACGAGCATAGGCATTAACGAGAGCGCCGACCTGTCCGCTAAGGAAAATACAAGCCGTAATCTATAAAATTTGGAGGTAAATACTATGAGATTCGGATGTGCGCTAATCGCGGTCAAGGACGTGGAGCTGTCCAAACGCTTCTACTGCGAGCTGCTTGAACAGTCGGTAACGGTGGATTTCGGGTGGAACGTCACCCTGTCGGGCGGCTTCGCCTTACAGCAGGAGTTCGCGTGGCTCTGCGATATTCCCAAGGAGTCCGTGGTTGAAAGGTCAAACAACATGGAGCTGTACTTTGAGGTGGACGACTTTGACGCCTTCATAGAGAAGCTGAACGCGTACCCCGACGTCAAGTACGTTCACGCCCCCAAGACCCATGAGTGGAAGCAGCGCGTCGTTAGGATATACGACCCTGATTGGCATATCATCGAGATAGGCGAGTCGATGGTGGTCATAGCCAAACGGTATCTTGCAAAGGGGTATACCGTGGAGGAGACGGCAACGCTTATCCAACACCCCGAAGCGTTTGTGCAGGCTGTCAAGAACGGGCAAATCGTCTAAGACTTTTATATCGGTGCAGAGCCGAAAAGGAGGAAATATGAACGCTGTCGTTTACACGTCAAACACGGGCTACACCAAGGAGTACGCCCAAATGCTGGGTGAAAAGCTGTCCCTGCCCGTCTGTTCTCTAAAGGACGCGGGCAAGGTTCTTGAAGCTGACTGTGAGATTATCTACCTCGGTTGGCTGATGGCGGGGACTGTCAAGGGGTATAGAAAGGCCGCCCGGCGATACAGGGTTAAGGCGGTGTGCGGCGTGGGCATGGGCAAAAGCGGGTCACAGCTTGCCGAAATGCGCAAGAACAACTCCGTTCCGGACGAGGTCGCGCTGTTCAGTATGCAGGGCGGGTTGGACGTCACAAGGCTGCGCGGTGTCTATAAGTTCATGATGAACACCATGAAGAACACCTTGGGCAGGAAGCTTGCGCAAAAGCCCGACAAAACCGCCGAGGAGGAGGACATGCTTGACCTGCTGCAAAACGGCGGGAACAGGGTAAACGAGCAGGCGCTTGAACCGCTGCTGCAATGGTGCGAGGCACGTTTTGCAACGGTGCGCCAAGCGTGACGGCGCGGCGCCGCTTTGAGCTTTTAACCGTTTCCTTAATTAGTCGGTAAAGAAAATTTTACAGGGGCAAGGCTTAGCCGTTTTCCCGCGGCTTGTGGTATAATAACCGTAACTGAGCGGCAAAGGTGCGTAAGTCCAAGTAGGACTTGACGCACTTTTTTTGTGCGAAAAAGAAAGAGGTTACTTTGATGAACGGTGAAAGAGTTAATTCATTTTTGGAGACGGAGCGCATACCCCGGCTGATGCTGAAGTACTCCGTCCCCTGTGTTATATCGCTGGTTGTGGCGGCTCTCTACAACATAGTGGATCAGATATTTATAGCCAACGCCGACTATCTCGGCTCGTTCGGCAACGCCGCGAACACGGTGGTGTTCCCGCTTACCGTGGCCGCGCTTGCCGTCGCTGTCATGATAGGCGGCGGATGCTGCACCTTTGTGAGTATAAGCTTGGGCGCGGGCGAGCGCGGGGACGCCTCGCGCAGTATAGGCAACGCCGTTATGCTCTGCATAGCCT
>DAOPJM010000086.1:0-3113 GCA_035399665.1 Clostridia bacterium | reverse complement strand
TCCTCAGCCTGGCGGGTTGCCCCTCACGCAGGGGCGTGAATTGAAATTCCCTACACGCGTTGTCGTAGTCGCGGCCATACAGTTGCCCCTCACGCAGGGGCGTGAATTGAAATCTTGTCCGCATGGAATGGGCATATAGCCAGGAGATTGTTGCCCCTCACGCAGGGGCGTGAATTGAAATGCTTCAGTTACACAGATATTAGACGCAGAAAGACGGTTGCCCCTCACGCAGGGGCGTGAATTGAAATTGAGCTTCGCATCGCTGCCCACTGCGGCGGTGAGCGTTGCCCCTCACGCAGGGGCGTGAATTGAAATCGACATTCTGCTTCCTTACTGCTCTATGAGCCGTGGTTGCCCCTCACGCAGGGGCGTGAATTGAAATCGATATTCATCCTTCTTCATCCTCCGTTCCTCTCGGTTGCCCCTCACGCAGGGGCGTGAATTGAAATAAATTGACGCAGGCCGGCATTGTCTTCTACAACTTGTTGCCCCTCACGCAGGGGCGTGAATTGAAATGAATCGCCCGTGTGCACGCACACCGAGCCAAGAGATGTTGTTCCCCCTCACGAAAAAGCCGCCCTGTTTAGAGCGGCTTTTTGATATGCGATTGTAGGATAATTATCCGAGCTTGTCCAGCAGACCCACAAGGTAGCGCAGTATCGCCGATGCGTCGGCGGCGTTGAGGCCGGTATCGCCATCGCAGTCGGCGTTTGCCATGCCCTGCTCGCTCAGCGTCTCTATACCAACCAAGTAACGCAGTATGGTCGCTGCGTCCTCCGCGTTGACATTGCCGCTACAGTCCACGTCGCCGGGCTTCACTGTCTGTTCACTCTCGGTGAACACGGCGGAGAATGCCCTGTCTCCGACTGCGCTGAACGTATACAATGCTTCTTCGGATAGCATTGTTCCATCCTCATCATACCAACCCGTGAACTCCCATCCGTCCTCAGGTACGGCCGCCAGCGATACGGTTTCACCCAACATGTACTGTCCGGCTCCGGCTGCAACACCGCTTCCCGTCGCCTCAATTGTTACGTTGTAATACGTCACCTCATCCCCTGTTGACGTTGCGTTCGGCTCCAAGGTCTCGCCGTTGGTCATCACCGTGCAGCTCTGTTCCTCATTCTCGAAGCTTTCCGTGAATTGCTGACTTTCCTCCATCTGAATGTCAATATAACACTCCACCGCTTCAAGCTCCGAGTCCACGCTGTAATAGTTGTTGACTATGTCAAGCTCTCCCGCCTCACGCGCAACAATCTCTATCCTGTAATCTCCATCATCGGGAAGGTATATCTCCTTCTCGCCCAGTTCATCGCAGTAGCAGTAGACGCATTCCTCTATGCTGTCATCTACAACATCATCCACTATTCTTCCAACCAGTACTCCGTCTTCATCATACACATAGACGTCAACAGGACACTTAATCGATGTGCGCTTGTATGAACGCGTGTCAAGCAACGACGCGTAGCTTGCGCTGTTCAGCCATGCCATATAGACCTCGGGCCAATGCTGCATAAACAGAAAAGTGCTGTTGACACTGTCCTGTGTCTTTTTCTGGTTGACGATATCTTTTATCATAAGGACAAGCTGATCATAATAAAACGTTGTATTCGATGATGATAGAGGGTTCTTGACCATGCGAGCAGCGTAGTTTGTCAAGAAATCGACAATCATATTCAGAATGGCTTTCGCGGGATCATCATTCCCCATTGAGCCAAGTGTCTTGTTTAGCATCAGCACCATCGCTTCCGTTTTCACGCACATTTCCGCTACATTATAGTCGGGCAATTCTTCAATATATGTGTTAATGGCGCGAGCCTCGGCTTCGTACCCAGGCATAAGCGCCACAAGAATATCCAATAGGGTAAAGTCATCCTCAGCGATAACCCCGACAAGCGCTTTCTGGTAACCCTTATTCTTGTACACCGAGGGCGAAGATATAGCATCGTCAATATAGTCAAGCAGCAAATCAATAACTCGCTCCTGCCCCGCGAGCAGTCTGTAATCCTGATCTGCGTAACTGCTGTCCTCTAATAGCGCTGACAGCTCTTGCTCCATGAGTGTGGATTTTTCACTAAAGCTCGTGCCCGTTCTGGTTGCGCAAGGCAAATACAAGGTCTTGCCATATCGCGAAAAGCTCCAGGACTCCAGCGGAACTCTCGGTACAATATCCACCTGCTGTACTATGTTGAATATGTTGCTGTAGGCTGTGGCCTTGCTCTTTAGCACCGTTGCAGGCGTAGCGAAGGTATATGCGTATATCTTGCTTTGGGGTATTCCGCTTGACGCGGTCAGCCTTGCCGCAAGCAAATTGGATATTGCGGCCGCTCTGCTGAAGCCGAATGTCCAGATTCGCAATGAACCCTTGTCTATGTTCAGTGTTTCGATATATGTAATCAGTTTATCATATACTCCGTCGGCTGCCGTCTTAAAACCGTATGAGTAAACGCTTGATGAGCTTCCGACTACCCTGAAGTTACTTGCCCACTCACCTCCAAAGCCGGGACCGTAACCGTTTCCCCTAATCGCGGCTATCAAAAGATATTCCCCATTGGTCAGCTTCTTTACCGCAAAGGCAAACGCGCAGGTGTCGTCCGTGCTATGGTTGTCGTCGAACTTCTGTGTATAAACGCTGCAGTCCGCAAATCCGAGTTTCGAAAGCAGATCGCGCACATACTTATCCCCTTCGCTCTCCTTGTTCGTAAAGGTTCCCGTTGCGGCTCCGAGAGAAGCTGTTGCAAGCTCATAATTGAACTTGGTAGCCTCAGAAAGGAACAGACTGTCGCTGTAACTAAACTTTAGGGTTCCAAGCTCAGCTCCCTTGTTAGTCGGGGATACCAAATAGGTTGCGGATACCTCCTTTGTGTTGGTGATAGCTGTACCATCGCCTACCTTCAGGCCTACAAA
Source organism: Clostridia bacterium (assembly GCA_035399665.1). GTDB lineage: Bacteria > Bacillota > Clostridia > Christensenellales > CAG-138 > DAOPJM01. The sequence continues at coordinate 206 of DAOPJM010000086.1, read as the reverse complement.
CTCATTATATGAAGCTATCGGATATCCATTCCATGTCGTCTCCCCATTGGGTGCCCAAGCCGAGGCAAGCGATTTAAGGTAGTAGATGGTAAAACCGGAGGCGCAGTTATTGAACACCCAAACGCCGAATTCAGTCGGGGGATTGCCTTTGAAGTATGCGCTTGCCAGGGAAGAGCAGGAAGTGAAAGCATAATATCCTATGCTTG
>DAOPJM010000085.1:0-3131 GCA_035399665.1 Clostridia bacterium | reverse complement strand
ATAAAGACCTCTGACCAGCTCCACTTGCCGACGCCGGAAGCTCACTATCATACGGTGGTCGTAGAACCCACGGAAATCCAAAAAGAGATGGTGCAAGACCTGTCTGAACGTGCGGCAGCAGTTCACGCAAATATCGTTGACCCCAGCGTGGACAATATGCTCAAAATCACATCAGACGGGCGCAAGCTCGGCCTTGACCAACGCATTATCAATCCATTGCTTCCCGATGACCCGCAGAGCAAAGTCAACGCTTGTATCGGCAACATCTACCGCATTTGGGACGAAGGTCAGGATAAGCGGCTCACTCAGCTCGTCTTTTGCGACATTTCCACTCCTTCCGGCCGCACGACTGCCGGTGACAAGGCGGCGAAAGCCGGAGAACAAACCATTAACGGAGTGGAGCTGCGGGCGCTGGATGATATGATGCCTGTGGAAGCCGAACCGGAAGCACCTCACTTCAACGTGTATTCCGACATCCGGCAGAAGCTCATAGCAAAAGGTATTCCGTCAGAGCAGATAGCTTTCATCCATGAGGCGAACACCGAAGTCCGAAAGAAAGAGCTGTTCGCAAAAGTCAGAAACGGTCAGGTGCGTGTCCTGATTGGCAGCACCGCAAAGATGGGCGCTGGGACAAACGTGCAAGACCGGCTCGTTGCCATGCACGACCTTGACTGCCCTTGGCGTCCGGGCGATCTGGAACAGCGCAGCGGGCGTATCGTCAGGCAGGGAAATTCAAACCTGGAGGTTGACATCTACCGATATGTTACGGACGGGACATTTGACGCTTACCTATGGCAGACCGTCGAAAACAAACAGAAATTCATTTCGCAGATTATGACCAGCAAAAGCCCCGTGCGGTCCTGTGAGGACGTTGACGAAACGGCCTTGTCGTATGCGGAGATCAAGGCGCTTTGCGCCGGAAACCCGCTTATCAAGGAGAAGATGGACTTGGACATTGATGTTGCCCGTCTGAAGCTCCTGAAGGCCGACCACAACAGCAAGCAATACCGGCTGGAGGACAACTTGCTCAAATACTTCCCCGAAAACATTGAGCGAAACAAGGGCTTCATTTCGGGCTTCAAGCAAGACATGGAAACGCTGGAAAACCACCCGCACCCCAAGGACGGGTTTGCAGGTATGGTCGTGCGCGGCGACACTTTGACCGACAAAGATAATGCCGGTGCAGCCATTCTTGAAGCCTGTAAAGAAGTCAAAGGGCGCGAGCCTGTCGAAATCGGCTCCTACCGCGGCTTTACCATGTCGCTCTCTTTTGACAGCTTTGAGAAAGAGTACAAGCTGTCGTTGAAAGGAGCCATGACCCACACCGCCGTGCTCGGAAGCGACGCCAGAGGCAATCTTATCCGTATCGACAATGCGCTGGCAACTATGCCGGAGCGTTTGAAAGCAGCGGAGTCTCAGCTTGAAAACCTCTATCAGCAGATGGAGGCTGCAAAGCTGGAAATCGGCAAACCATTCCCGCAAGAAGCGGAGCTGCAACAGAAAAGCGCCCGTCTCGCCATGCTGGACGCGGAACTGAATATGGACGGCGGCCAGCGCCCCGCACTCGGCCAGCAGAGACTGGCGAAACAAGAACGTCCCTCCGTGCTGGAGTGCTTGAAAGCCCCCTGCAAAAGCGGCACGATTGCCAAGAAACCGAAACAAGAAAGAGAGGTACGATAATGGACAAAACCCCCGTATACAAATACCCCGCTTCCTATGCGCGGGAGAACGACGAGCTGGAGCTGTACCGTGCGTCAAGCAAAGCGAATGTTGCTTGCAAGGAAGCCATTGAGCAAGCGATAGCAGCTCACTACTTCGATAACATCCTCCATCACGGCGCAGTAAAGGAGGTCGTTGACCAGTTTGGGTATGAGCGAACGCTCTATGTGTTGGCGAACACCGTCCGGCAAAAGGATTGGGATGGGCGTATCTCAAATGACAACAAAGCGTGGGCGCAGACAATTCCCGTTTTTGAAAACCCTGACGCTTGGGGCAACGATAGGAACTGCGCCTTTGTCGTGGACAGGCCGCACACCGGCTTGACGGATTTGTTTATCAATCAGGCTCGGCATGAGTATCTCTTGACCCAGCCTTTAACAAAACAGGAAATCCACATGGAGGCGGCTCGGCTGTTAGGCCGCCTCCAATCGGAGCGTGAACCAAACAGTCCCAGCGGAACACATTTCATGGCGCAGATCTCGCCCGACTTCCTTATGCGGGCGAAAACGAAAGACCAAGATAAACTGTTTGACTTGCTGCCGTTCTCAACACTCACCATCACTACACTGAAAGACCGAAAGGGTGAGTTTGCGTTCATATCGAAGGATGAGAACCGCAACCAGCAGCTCCATGAGCGCAAGCCGTCTGTCAAAGACAAGCTCCAGCCGGAAGCGAAAATGCAAAAGGCAAAGAAGCTGCCGACGCACAAGGAGGCAGAGCGATAATGCCGGAGCGCAAAAGAAACATACAGCTTCATTTCATGGTGTCGGAGAACGAGCGGGCGCAAATCCGTGAGAACATGAAGCGTCTTGGTACAAGGAACATGGGCGCATATCTTCGCAAAATGGCCGTGAGCGGCGTATGGGTGGAGCTTGACCTTTCCGACTTGAAAGAGATTGTCAGCCTGCTCAGAAGAAGCAGCGCCAATCTCAATCAGTATGTGAAGCGGGCGCACGAAACAGGAAGCATCTATGAGGCCGACATTGAAGATTTGCGCGGTGATTACAAAGAACTGTGGACGATGCTTGGCGAGCTATACACGCGCCTCGCCTTGATAGAATGATTGACAAGTTGGACGTGCTTGCCCGCTTGTGCTACTATCAATTTGTGAGCTGAAGGGAGGTCGTGACCGTGAGAATAATCCTGAAAATCCTGTTGTTCCCGGTAACGCTGGTATTGTCGATAATCGTCGCAATTTGTAGATTGCTTTGTATCATCTCCGGCACGGTATTGGGCATTGTCTCTTTCGCTATCCTGCTCGTTGCCATTGGAACGGTAGTGCTGCTCGGAGAGCCGCTTATGACCGGCCTTGGAATTGCCGGTCTTGCGTGGCTCATCAGTCCAATCGGATTGCCGCTGATAGCGACATTCCTTGTGGAGCTGGTAGGCGGCCTGAACGATACGCTTAAAGC
>DAOPJM010000084.1:0-3140 GCA_035399665.1 Clostridia bacterium | reverse complement strand
ACTGCAGGGCGGACAGCGTGCGAACGCGCTCCGCCTTGGGCGCGGTGGCAACAGGTTCAACAACAGCTTGCGCCGCCTTGGGCGCGGCAACCGTCGATTCTGCCACGGATTCCGCGATAACCACAGGCTCCGCTTCGGCGAGCGTCTCCGGTTCATAGACAATTATAGGTTGCACGGCGGGTGCGGCAACAGGCTCGGCGATGGCTTCCGGCTCGGCAGGGGCTTCCGGCTCCACGATGGCTTCAGGCTCGGCAGGGACTTCGGGTTCCACGATGGGTTCAGGCTCGGCAGGGACTTCGGGTTCCACGATGGCTTCAGGCTCGGCAGGGACTTCGGGTTCCACGATGGGTTCAGGCTCGGCAGGGGCTTCCGGTTCGGCAGGGGCTTTCGGCTCCACGATGGCTTCCGGCTCAGCGGGGACTTCGGGTTCCACGATGGGTTCAGGCTCGGCAGGGACTTCAGGCTCGGCAGGGACTTCGGGCGCTGTCGCCGGTTCTGCTGTCGGCTCCGCCGCAGGCCGCTTTACCTCGACGGGCTTGCCGCAGTTGAAGCAAAAACGGTCGTCGTCGTTGCAGGGTTTTCCGCAATATCCACAGTATTTCATCTTTTATGCCTCCTTAGCGCTTATACAAGTTTGGGCAGTCGGCCGATTACGGGCAGCGTTCTTGCGCGGCTCTTTGCTGCTGCGACTATGCCGAATATCGAGAGTATGGCGACCGCGATGTACACAAGGCACCCGCCCCTGGGTATAACCCAGCCCGCGAGCGTGAACAGGAACAGCCACAGTCCTTGGCTTGCGTGGAATTTTACATAAGGCGAGTTTGGCGCGGCAAACAGCGGTATCAATACGAGTATGCTAAAATAGCTCAGCACCGCCATAGTCTTATGCTTTGCGACGTCGTCGGCGTCGAAATCAGCCGTCAAATCATCCGATGAAAACAGCGGGCGGCGCTTCTTGGGCGCGCTCTCGTCCGCATGAACGCTTGTGCCGCATGATGGGCAAAACGCGTCCTCCTCGTTCAGCTTTTCTCCGCAGTTGGTACAGTATTTCACTCCAGCCTCCTATACCACAATTCATATACATTATATCATACTGCGCCCGAAAAACAAGCTTCAAGCGCGACACTTCACAATAAGTTCGCAGCGATATTTTCGCCGCGTACAGCCTTAGCCGCCGCGCCTATGCCTCATCCGCTTCGGGCAGGGCGTCCGCTTGGTACGCGGTCAGCTTCTCGCGTATCAGCGGCAAAGCCTGCTCCGCGGCTCTGCGCCCTTCGGCCACGGCCTGCTCCGCTCCCGCCGTCGAGACCATGCCCATGAAGGACACGTCGGGCTGTATGCGAACATCGATATCCTGATTGCGCAGACGCGTCATCTCCATCTGCATAATCTCAAACGCCCTCAAAAGACTGCCGTGCGCCGTGAGCTTCGCGTCTACGGGGTTCTTGCGTATGGTAAGGTCCACCGCGATGACCATATCCGCGCCGTTGTCGCGAAGCACGGTTACGGGCATTTCCTCAAGCGTGCCGCCGTCAACGTACCAACAGCCGTCCACATTGACAGGCGTGAATATGCCCGGTATGGCCATACTCGCCCTTGCCGCCTTGTAGAGCTTGCCTTCCGTGAACACCTTCTGCCTGCCCGACGCGAGGTCGGCCGCCGTGATATAGCAGGGTATGCGGGTCTGTCCAATGTCAAGGTCGTGCGAAAGCACGCGAACTATTGATTCAAGCTTTTCGCCCGAAAGCACGCCGCCGCGCCCCGTTATGGTGGGGTCGATGATGTCCTTTGGAATCATGGTGTAAACGTAGCGTTCGAGCAAGGACAGGTTGGTGCCGGCGGCGTATATGACCGCGACAAGAGAGCCTATCGAGCAGCCCGAAATCATGTCTATCGGAATGTGATTCTCCTCAAGAACCTGCAATACGCCTATGTGCGCAAGTCCTCTGCCTCCGCCCGAACCGAGCGCAAGACCGACCTTGGGTCGCTTTTCCATGAATTATCACTCCTTACATAGAATATTCTTTAGCGTGTTCAAAAAAATCCTGAAAGCCCTGCCGCTTGCCGTGCTGCTTGCACTGCTCCTTGTCATGCCCGAGGCCGCCCTAAGGGGGGCTTCGAACGGACTTATGCTGTGGGCGAAAAGCGTCGTCCCCGCCCTGCTGCCCTTCATGCTGCTCTGCGGCTTTTTGGAGCGCGAGCCGGCGTTTTATCGGGCGGGGCCGCTCATGCTGCTCATGTCGGGGCTGCTGATGGGCTACCCTGCGGCGGCGCGGCTCGTGGGGAGCGTTGAGCGTGACGAGAAGCGCGGTCAACGTCTGCTCTACGGGACGAACCTTGCAAGCTGCGGCTTTATCATGTCAATAATAGCATCTTCGCTGTATAAAAACAAGATGGTCTTTTTTGTCCTGTTCTTGGGGCAATTATCGGCGGCGGCAATCGTCCTTGCCATAGTTCGGCTAAGCTGCCCTAAAGCGGTGCCGGCCCTGCCAAGAGAGCCTGAGCCGATGAGCTTTGCGAAGCGGTTCACGGCCTCCGTAGAAAGCTCCGCTTGGGGTATACTCAAGGTGGGGGTCTGTATAGTGGGCTGCCTTGTGCTGACGGAAATATTGGACGGGTTGGGGGTTTGCGCCTTGGCTTCGCGGCTCACGGGAGCGGACGAGGGGCTGGTGTTTGCGCTTATGTCGGGGGTGCTGGAGCTGACCTCGGGCTGCTCAAGGGCGGCGGAGCTTCAGCTTCCGCTGTATGCTAAGATGGCGTTGAGCGCGTTCTTTCTGACCTTCGGCGGAGTGTCGGCGGGCTTGCAAAGCGCGTGCTTTACAAAGCTGTTCTCCTTATGGCGATACTTGGGGGTAAAGCTGCTGATGGGGCTTGCCGCCGCCGCCGTGAGCCGACTTCTTTGTCCTTTGTTCCTGCCCGATGCCGCGCTTGCCGCCATGTCGCTGCCTAACGCCGCGAACTCGCTGGCGATGCTCGGCATCGCGGCCTCCTTCGCCGTCGCGCTGCTCTTTACCATGTTCACCGGTCTGCTGCTCTTCCCAAAGGCGGTACGGCAATAGAGCGCGCCGCGAACCGGTGGGGTAAGAGGGCGGGGAGCAACGGGCGAACGCGGGCTGTCCCTGCGTTTTGGTCGTTGACGC
>DAOPJM010000083.1:0-3197 GCA_035399665.1 Clostridia bacterium | reverse complement strand
CGAAGGATCTTGGTGGAAACTTCAAGGTCAAGAGCCGCTCCCCCGCGACAATAACCGATGATCACGGGAATCACATAGGGGGAGCAACTCTTTCACCGCAAGCCTGTTTCAAGATCCTTCGTCGCGTTGCTCCTCAGGATGACAAGGAGGAATTCGGGGGAGCAGAGGTTCACTATATGTTTGTTCAAGATCCTTCGACAAGCTCAGGATGATAAAGGGGGGCGCGTTGGCGGAACATAATCGTATGACAACGGGGTGGGGTGATGGACAGCGGCTCTTGACTGTTTAGCCTTCGGCAAGTTCCTTCGGAACTTTGCTCCTCAGGATGACAGCGGGAGTTTGTCACCAAACATTCACCCTATAACGTGTTTGCATTACCAATTATGTCGCGCTCACGTTCGCATCCACTTATAGTATTTTGTCTTCAACGGCGAACCGCTTTGACGGCAGTTAAACAAAAACAATATGTTCCATTTGCGGTGGTCAAACAATAACCAATATATTCCACCAACGTCAACCGCTTTTCGGTCAAGAAAATCAATATGTTCCTTCAACGGCAATAAATATGATTACATGGCAAGCGCTAACTATCCAGATACACCACGGGGATACCCTTGCGCTTGGCCCTTCTCACGGTGTCGCCTGTGCCGCTTGCCATGTGCTGCAAGTAGGCAACGCACATATCCGAACGGTCGATGAGCGCGGCGTTTCGCACCTGAAAGCAGCTCGTGTGGTAATACTCGCTCAACACCTCGACCGCGTCGGCGTGCGTGACAGCCTCGTGATAGCGCAGCTTGTCAACCCTTGGGAAACGCCCGTCCTGGTCCCTGAACGGGACGAGTATCGTAAGCCTAACGTCAGGGTGCTCCTTGCGAAACAGTATCACGCGTTCGGCGGCAAGGGTGTCAAAGCCCATCGCTCCGCCCGCCAAAAAGCCGCGAAAACCAAGCTCATACGCTTTCCTTATGGCGTCATCAAGCTCGCGGGTGAGCTTGTCTCTGCGCTCGCCCGAAGGCATATCTCTGTGTCCTGTAAAGCAGCAGTTCATCAGCACTTTATGCAAGCCTTCCGCAGGACATGGAGCTGTTTTGCATCCTCGCCAGGAACGCCTCCCTGTCGCCTGCGCGGAGCAGGCGTATTAGCTCGATGGCCTCCCTGACACCCGCCATAAAGAGGTCGGTAAAGCTCTCGTCGCGCAGCACCCGCGGCTGCCACGGCGCGGCCCATCTGCGGCGCCTGAGGTTGCGGCAGTCGTCCGCGTCCTCCAAATCCTCCGTCATAAGGAAGCCCGACACAACGCCGCGCTTCTTGAACACCGCCTCAATGGGCAGCAGGAATCTGCGTTTAGTGCCGCTCGGGTCGTAGGTCAGCCTGTGAATACGAAGGAACTTCCTTGCGCTCCTTGTGTACGCGCCGGGGATGTCCTCCCCGAATAGGTCGTGCGCCGATTCGCACATAAGCTCGTCCACAAGCTTGATGTTCGCGCCCTGCTGTCGCATGGTCGGAAGCTTGATCACGCCCTTATGCTCCTTGTAGGTCTGCATATCTATGCTGACCTCAAAGCGCGTGTGGTTTAAGCCGCGGTACTGCGACTCAATATAAGGGTGGGTCGCCGCGTCCAAGGCGTAATGACAGATTATCCCCTCAATATAGGGCGTCGTGGCATCGCTCATGTGCTCCAACAGCGCGGAAAACAGCTCGGCTGCGGGCATATCGTGCATTCGATTGCCTATCTCCTTCTGATGCGGCTTAAAGGGCGTGGGGGGCAAGCGGTCGAAAAAGAATACGTCCGGGCCGACGCAGCCCAAGTAGTACATAGGCTCGTCCTTGGTGCGCAGCTCGGCGGGCAGCGCCTCCTGCACCTCGTAACCGAAATAGGTGTGTGTTAATAAGTAAGGCATGTACCGATAATACACTATTTGTACGCTTGTTTCAAGGGGGGTAAACGGATAAAAGCGCCACAAATTGTGACGCTTTTGAAACGCTTATGTCTTGACCGAAGATATATAGCCCGCCTCTTTACTGAACCTTCACGCTTTAAGGCTCAACGGATGGCATTAGAAGCGGGCGCACCTTTGCCACATTGCTCTTTTTATGGGGTATCAGGCTTGGGCGTGCTGTCATGTTCGGCGGGAACGGCGGGAGCGTCCTTCTCCTCGGTGTGTTCGGCGGGAACGGCGGGAGCGTCCTTCTCCTCGGTGTGTTCGGCGGGAACGGCGGAAGTGGGCTTCACCTCGGTGTGTTCGGCGGAAACGGCGGGAGCGTCCTTCACCTCGGTGTATTCGGCGGGTGTATTGGCTGTGCTTTCATCGTTATTCGTGATATCGATTTCAGAGCCGTTACACTGTTTCGAAGGCTCGGACTTCAGCTTGCCGCCCTTAGGCTTTTTGGGTACGCCTATACGCTGAATCAGTCCGACAATTTGCCCCGACAGCACCACGGTAAGCAGCGAGTAGAGTATACGATTCAAGGGGATGTATGTCAGGGACAGCGCGAGCACGATGACGTCAGCCGCCAGATAGATTATGGCAATGTTGCAGTGCAGCAGCTTTGAGAGGCTCATGGCAAAAGCGTCGTCACCGCCCGTAGCGCCGCCTATCCTCACGCACAGCCCTGCGCCCACGCCAACGAAAGCCGCGCCCGCGATGGCGGCTACAAGCGGCATTTCTGCAAGCTGAGGCCAAAGCGGGTCGAACAGCTCACAGATGTAATAGGCGAGCGAGAAACCGCCTGTTGAGATGGCGGAATAAACGACGAATTTCTTGCCGAGTGTCCGCCAGCCCAGGATGTAGCACAGGGTGTTCAGCACCAACCCCGACAGCGCGGGTGAGATGTTCAGCCAGCGATTAAGGAGCAGGGTTAACCCAAGAATGCCGCCCTCGGTAACGCCGGAGAGCGAGTGAACGTTATAGAGTCCGAATGCCAGGATCGCGCTTCCCAGGAGCGCAACGATACAGGGGATGAGCTTGATGTCCTTGAAAAATGAGCATTTCGCTTTACTTTGTCTAATTTTTTCGTAACCGCCTTTCTTGCGATATGTCTACCATATCATAGTTTTGAGAGGAAAGCAAGCTGTGCGCCATGTGAAAAGCGAATAGGCAGCGGGAGCAGTGATATGCAGGGCATCGACTGTGCACCTTTCCTTCAATTGTGGCGCAAATGTGGCGGAGAGGGCGATATAGCCCTTCAATTGTGGC
>DAOPJM010000082.1:0-3381 GCA_035399665.1 Clostridia bacterium | reverse complement strand
ATTCTCTCCGAACAGCGCGTCATAGACGTTCTGCAAGGCTTCCTCGGATTCGTAACTTATCACTATCTTGCCCTTCTCGTTCGTGCCGCTTATCGCGACCTTCGCACCCAGCTTTTGACGCAGTGCTCTTGTCAGTGCGACAAGCTCAGGATCAAGCTGCGAGCGGTTTTTGCGAGAGCGCGCTTCCCGCAAATCCAGCAAACGCGCCTCATCCTCCATGCGCCTGACGCTCCAACCATCCTTTGCGGCACGGTTTGCAAGCAGAATCTGACGCGACGCGGAGTTCAGCCCCGCCAATACCCTGCCATGTCCTGAGCTTAGCTTGCCCTCGGATACGAGTTCGCACACGGGCTGCGGAAGTGACAGCAGTCGCAGCGAATTTGCGACGACTGGACGGGACTTGCCTATCCTTGAGGATACCTCCTCCTGTGTCAGGTCGTGCTGCTTCATCAAGAAGCGTATCGCCGCCGCTTCCTCGATAGGGTTCAGATTCTCACGCTGTATGTTTTCAACTAACGCAAGCTCGGCTATGGAATTTTCGTCAGCGTCAGACAAAAGCACGGGGACGGTCTTTAACTCGGCAAGCCGCGCCGCTCTGAACCTGCGCTCTCCCGCAATTATCAGATAACGTCCGTTCGTTTTCTTTACAAGTATTGGCTGCATAATGCCGTGGCGCTTGATACTTTCCGAAAGCTCGTTAAGCCTCTCCTCATCAAAGCTCTTTCGCGGCTGATTCGGATTGGTGTCAACATCGTAAATGGAAACGTTCAATACGCTGCCCTCTTTTAGGGGCTCTTCCATCAAAAGCGCGTCAAGGCCGCGCCCAAGGCCTCCTTTTTTAGCTGCCATTATCTTCCCTCCCGTTTGATTACTTCCATAGCAAGCGCGTCGTACGCCCTTGCGCTCGCGCACTTTGGCGCGTAAACGTTGATTGGCTGACCATAGCTCGGAGCTTCGCCAAGCCTTACCGAACGAGGAATAATTGTGTTATACACCTTGTTTTTGAAGCTTCGCTTGACCTCCTCCACGACCTGTGCGCAGAGCTTTGTCCTTGAATCGTACATGGTCAATACAACACCCGCTATGTCCAAAGCGGGATTTAGCCCTCGCCGCACAAGCCGAACCGTGTTCATGAGCTGCGCAACGCCCTCCAAGGCATAGTATTCACACTGAATCGGGATGAGTATGTAGCCCGCAAAGGTCAGCGCATTCAGCGTCAGCAGACCCAATGACGGCGGGCAGTCTATGAAAATGTAATCAAATTCATTGCCAAGTCGCTCCATCGCAAGCTTCAAGGCGAATTCTCGGCGTTCTTTGTCTACAAGCTCTACCTCAGCCCCTGCAAGCGCGATGTTGGCGGGTATAAGCGACAGACCATAGAAATCGGTCTTGATAATAGTCTCCATGGGATTTACACCATTAATCAGTACATCGTAACTCGTTAGTATGTTCTCGGTATCTAAAACTCCAAGACCGCTCGAGCTGTTCCCCTGAGGGTCGAGGTCAATAAGCAGCGTACGTTTCCCGTTCTGCGCCACAGCAGAGCTTAGGTTAACCGCGGTAGTGGTCTTTCCAACGCCGCCCTTTTGATTTGCGATTGCTATAATCTTTGTCATTTGCCCACCTCCGCTTTGATTATAAGGCATAAGCTGTACAAGACGCAAGAGGAAAATTGAAATACTCCGAATTTGTGCCTGTTGAACCCTTTTGCAAAATGTTTCACGTGAAACAATTTCTGTTCTGATTACGCTTCGAGGTGTATTTGTAAAATGTTTCACGTGAAACAATTTTGGACTTTTGTGCTAAACGGCTATTAATTTACGTTAATGCGTCATAAGAAAATACTGCGACTATGTTCGCGGCTTTAATGAATTAAAGGACGGCCTTAAAGAATCAAGGTCGTCCCGCGCTCTGCTCGAAAGAATTATCCTACTATTACATCATAGACCATTGGAACGGGAGCGGGCTTGGCGTCCTCGATATCCATGGAGAGGTGGAAGGTCTCGATGGCTTCTTCAAGCCGCGCCTCATCGTTGACATACATGATGCACAACGGTTCGTCCATGGCCACATGGTCGCCCAAGCGCTTTTGCATGACAAGGCCTACGGCAGGATCTATAACATCCTCCTTTGAAGCTCTGCCCGCGCCCAGCATCTGCGCTGCTGTTCCGATAAACTCGGCCCGCATAGCGCATATATAACCCGCGCGTTTGGGGTAAACGGGAATAAGCTTCTTTGTCTTGCAAAGCTCATCTATGCGTTCAAGGCATAGGTAGGAAGCGTCGCCGCCCTCCGCCGTTATCATTTGACGGAGCTTCTTAAGTCCCGCGCCGCTAAACAGCGCTTCCTTCAGCTTTGTCCTTGCGTCCGCTTCGGAAGCTGCAAGGTTGGTCAAAAGCAGCATATGCGAGCCAAGCAGCATACACACCTCAAACAGGGGATCGCCCTCCGGAATCTTCCCGGACAGCAGCTCCACAGCCTCCCTTACCTCAAGCGCGTTACCGACGGCCATGCCCAGAGGTTGGTTCATATCGGTAATGAGAGCTGTTACGCGGCGCTTTAGGATGCCGCCTATCTTGACCATAAGGTGTGCGAGCTTTTCGGCGTCCTCAAGGTTTTGCATGAACGCGCCGCTGCCCATCTTGACGTCAAGGACGATGGCGTCTGTGCCGGCGGCAAGCTTCTTTGACATGATGCTTGACGCAATTAGGGGTATGCTGCCAACAGTCGCGGTGACGTCTCTTAGGGCGTACATCTTGCGGTCGGCGGGAACTAAATCGCCGCTTTGACCCACTACGGCAACTCCAACTTCGCGCACTATGTCAAGAAAACGGTCCATGGGCTGCTCTATGTTGGTGCCGGGTATGGACTCCAATTTGTCAAGCGTGCCGCCCGTGTGTCCAAGCCCTCTGCCGGACATCTTGGCAACCGTGCCGCCTAAGGCTGCTACAAGGGGCGCGACAACAAGGGTTGTCGTGTCGCCAACGCCGCCGGTAGAGTGCTTGTCAACCTTTACGCCGGGCAGTGAGGACAGGTCCACCACATCGCCTGAGTGCATCATAGCCATGGTGAGGTCTGCGGTCTCGCGCTCATCCATGCTTTGAAACACTACGGACATCATAAATGCCGACATCTGATAGTCGGGAATATCGCCTTTCGTGTAGCCGTTTACGATGAAGTCTATCTCATCGGTGGTCAGGGTTTGACCCTGAACCTTCTTTTCAATCAAATCAATCATTCTCATTATAGAAATACCTCCACAAATAACAAATATATTATACAATGTCAACATTAAAAGCGCAAGCTGTTTTGTAAGAAACGAGCGGAATTTGTGTGCAATAGGTGCAACGAGTAATAACAATGCCTTGTTTTTGCGATAGT
>DAOPJM010000081.1:1978-3468 GCA_035399665.1 Clostridia bacterium | reverse complement strand
AGGAAGTCTTGTTGATGGTTTCCAAACTGGCTCTCAATTCCGAAAGCTCCTTGTCTTTGCTCCATGTGGCGATATACCCAAAGCTGTTCTCGCCGGTGGGGATACCGTAATAGGCACAGACTGCATAAGACACGCTCTCGGCTTCCACTTCCTCGGTATTGCGGCTTTTCTTCACGAAATCGGCGGTGTAGGTATCTTCCTCGATTTCAAGACGCCACTCAAAGCTGTTTTCGTCGGTGTACTTCCATCCCTGTGCTTCAGCAGCCGCTTCTGCCTCGGCTTTGCTGTCGAAACCGCAAACATGGTCTTTCTTTGTCTCGCCGTCGCTCACCATGACGAGCTTCCATTGCTCCTTGACCTCCGGCAGCTCCTTGTTATGGAGCTTTGAATGAGCTATCTCATGGACAGCGGCGCACACCGTCTGTACTTCACTCATACCTTCGCGTATTGTAATGCGTTGGTCTGTCACATTGAAAAAACCGTCAAGGTCGGGAGACAGTTTAGCGAACCCAAGGGGAACCGGCGAAGCTCTGCGCAGAGCTTCCATGAAGATTTCATACTGCTGTACGTCGCCGGTCAAGTTCTCGGCCAGCGTGGGCAGCGGTTTGCCGTCGGTCTGTGCTACGTCGAAAACGGATACCACTTTGTAGAGCGGTATCTTGATTTCCACTTCCTCCGTGGCTACAGTACCATCAGGGTTCAGGATGGGCGCTTTGGTCTGCGGGTCAACCTTCTCTTGTTCTATCTTCTTTTTGAACGGCGTCGGGGCAATGATTTTGATGCCTCTTTCGCCCTTCATCACGTTACGGCTGAATTGATCGCGCCATTTATTGAAACCGGCAACGAGCGTGGCGTCGGGGCGCTGCATATAGATGAGCATCGTGTTGTTCACGGAGTATCTGTGAAAGCGGCTCATAGTGCGGAGATATTGCATATACTTCTCGCTGGTAAAAAGCTCCTTGATGCCTTGCTCAATGCCGTCTGTGATTTCCTTCAAACGGTCTTTGCTTGAGGTCGTATTCTCTGCCATTCGTATGCTCCTTTCTTGGCTTGTAAACATGAAAAAAGCGCCTCCGCACAGGTATAAGGTTTACTCATGCAGAGGCGCACTCACTATTCGGATTTGGAGCGTTTGCCCCTGCTTGGCGGCTTGATTTGCGCTGATTTCGCTCTTTCGCTGTCGGCCTGTCGGCGGGCGTCGCTGTACGGTTCACGAACAGATATGCAGCGTTTGGGGACGATGAATGAGGCAACGCCGCGCCCTTTGTTCTCGACCATTATCTTGTCAGGGTACTTGACCGCAAGGCGCAGCAGCTTCTCGCGCAGCTTGTTGTTGTGAGTATAGACGCTTGCGGTTTCTTCTTCCTCGTTGTAGTTGATAATCGTCTCTTTCTCATAGCGGGTCAGCTTCATTTCTTATCAAACTCCAATCGGAAGCTCACATACTTCTCGCCGGTGTCCTCCAGCACGACGGTAGCATCATAGTTGAA
>DAOPJM010000081.1:0-1878 GCA_035399665.1 Clostridia bacterium | reverse complement strand
AGCTTCAGCCGTTCCTCCCACTCTGCGGTAAGCTGAGGCGACTGGATTGCCTCCGGCAGCACCGTGATAAGCGAGATACCTTTATGCGAGGGCAGAAGATACTTGGTTTTCTTGTCTCCCTTGCGCTCAACGAAAGCGGTCTTGACCAGCTTTTCGAGAATACCGGCGCGTGTTGCCGGTGTTCCAAGTCCTTTCCGCTCGGCGTCCTCCGGCAGTCCTTCTACTCCGGCGCTCTCCATTGCGGATAGAAGCGTGTCCTCTGTATAGTGCTTTGGAGGCGTGGTCTTGCCGTCCTTAATGGAGACATTAACCGGCGCAACCTGTTGGCCTTTAGTCAGCAGCGGCAAGTTTTCTTCTTTCTCAACCTCTTGCTTGGATTTCAGATTGGCGCGAAAGACGTTATCAATCGCTTTCCAGCCTCTTTTTAAGACGGTTTTACCTTTCGCTGTGAAGGGGTATCCGGCGCAATCCAAAGTAACGACAGTCTCAGCGTACCGATGAGGTTCGCACACGGCGCTGATAAACCGAACGATAATGAGCGTCAGCACGTCCTTTTCTCCGGCTGGCAGAGTGTTGAGGTCAAAGCCGGAAATCGTCTTGGTCGGGATGATTGCATGATGGTCGCTAACCTTGGAATTATCAATCACCTGTCCCATGTCAATCGTGACTGGGAATTGCCGCGCAAAGGGCAGTACCAGAGCAGCATTGTTGACGATGATCGGCGTACTGTCTGCCATATCTTCGGTGAGATACCGACTGTCGGTTCGAGGATAGGTACACAGCTTTTTTTCGTAGAGATTTTGAGTATAGTCAAGGGTTTGCTGTGCCGTGAAGCCAAACAGACGGTTGGCGTCACGCTGCAAGGAAGTGAGGTCGTAGAGCTTCGGAGGTTTCTCGGACTTTTCTTTGGTTTCCACCGCCTTAACCGTAGCGGTTCTGCCAAGGCAAGCCGCCTGTATGCTTTCCGCTTCATTTCTGTCTTTCAGCCTTTCCCCGGAGGCTATGAACGCACCGCACTCAAGCTGGACGGTATAGAACGGCTCCGGCTTGAAAGCGTCAATGGCAGCTTCGCGGGATACTATCATGGCGAGGGTAGGCGTCATCACGCGCCCGACGTTCAAAGTCTGTCGATAGAGAACGGAAAACAAACGGGTGGCATTGATGCCGACGAGCCAATCGGCCTGTGCTCTGCACAGGGCAGCCTTGTAGAGATTATCATAGGCTGCGCCGTCTTTGAGAGTATCAAACCCTTTGCGGATTGCACTTTCTTCCATAGAGGAAATCCAAAGCCGCTTTACGGGTTTCTTGCACCCGCATTGGTTGTAGACAAGCCGGAAGATAAGCTCTCCCTCGCGTCCAGCGTCGGTCGCGCAGATGACGGTATCAACACTCTTGTCTGCCATGAGCTTCTTCAGGACGCCATACTGCTTCTTTGTCCCGGCAGAAACGATATATTGCCAGTTCTTCGGCAGAATAGGCAGATCGTCATAGCTCCACTTGGAATACTTCTCATCGTAGGCGTCTGCTTGCGCTAATTCTACAAGATGCCCGACGCACCAAGAGACAATATAGCCGTTGCCCTCAACGTAACCGTCCCCACGACGGTTTGCGCCAAGCACAGCGGCTATGTTCTGCGCCACAGATGGTTTCTCGGCAATCACAAGTCGCATTTCTCAGCCTCCTTATTCTTTTTCTGCGTGAGGTCACGATAACAGGTCGCGGAACAACACCCCTCTCGCCGGAATGTGCAGCCGTTGCATCGTCCCTCCTTGGGCAAGGCGGGAGGTATATTCTCCCGCCTTGCATTGGGTTTCTGGATCATCATGCGTTCAAAAGGGCTGTCGGTGAAAAGGGTCATTCGTCGTCACGCCCCGTTTC
>DAOPJM010000080.1:1289-3747 GCA_035399665.1 Clostridia bacterium | reverse complement strand
TAGCTGAACTCCACGACGCTCACGCCCTTTTCGGGGAACTCAGCGGAAAGCTCGCCCAAGGCGTTTTCCAGCTGCGCTATGCTGCCGTGCCAGCGCGGGTAGTACGAAAGCCCTATCACATCGTAATCCACTGTATCGAAGGTGTGATAGAAGGTCTTCATGAACTCAACATCCGAGCAGCCCTTGGCAAGCTGTATCATGACGAGTATCTCAGGGTCATACGCCTTGACCGCCTCCGCGCCCATGGATACATACAGGACGAGATTCGCGTCTATGTCCGTACCCCTGCCCGAGTATGAAGCCGCGACGTTGGGATCGGCCGCCTTGCGCTCAGAGATATAGTTTGAGTAACCGCTGTTGCCGAAGCTCCCGCCATCCTCGCCGCCCTGCTCTCTCAGCATTCCGCCCGTAATCTCGTTGCCTATCTGCACCATGTCAGGCTTTGCGCCGACGGCGTCCAAGGCCCTTATCACCTCATAGCTGTAATCGTACAGAGCCACCGCCATGTCGTCCGCGCTTGTTATGTCCTTCCACATCTTCGGTATGACCTGATAGGTGGGGTCAGCCCAGAAATCCGAATAATGGAAGTTCAGCAGCAGCTTCATTCCGGCCGCCTTCGCGTCCGCGGCAAGCTCGCATATCGTGTCAAAATCGCAGTCGCCGCCGCCGTAATACAGCTTATTGCCGTCCGTGTCGTACTGATACGGCTCGTTCCAGAGGCGCAGACGCACCCAGTTCACGCCGTTGTCCCTTAAAAGCTTGAACACGCCCGTGCGCACTCCGTCAGAATTGTAGAACCTTCCGCCGTTTTCAAGCACCACCGCAAGGGTCGAGACGTCCACGCCCATGGCGAAATCCTCCGACAGACCCGCTATCGGCTCGACCTCTATGTCCTCATACCAGCCCTCGCCGTCCGCTTCCGCGCCGTAGGGGGTATAGCTGTCCTCGTCCACCCACACCGTGAAGCTGCCCTCATAGTCGCCGCTCACGGCCGTAACCTCGACCTCGCTGCCCGCGACCACGCCGCGCACGCAGCCGTTGTATATGGCGATAGCCTCGCCCTCAAAGCTGTAACTTATCGGCTCGGTGACCTCGGTAATTACGTCAATCGCGACCTTCTCATCGACCGCGACCGCAATGTCGCTGACTATGAGCAGCTTCTTGTTGGCGGTCGTGGAAGCTTCAGGCTCCGCGCTCTCACCCGCCTTGGGCGCACACGCCGCAAGCAGCAGAACAGCAAGTATTACACAGATGAAGCGTTTCATACGCATAGGCTCCGCTAAACCTTCTCCAGGAGGAAGTCGTCAAAGTGTATCCAAACGGTGTTCTCACCCATACTCATGTACAGACCTATCTCTGCGGTGCTTTGTGTAATCTCTATGCCCTCCAAGGCGTACAGCGTCATGTTGCCCTCATTCCAGCCTGTGACAGCTCCAAGCGGAAGCTGAAGCTCGCTGCCCTCGCCGTCGTAGTCGCGGATGTAGATATAGGCCTCGCTTAGCTCTGTTAGGGCCAGATCACAGCCTATCATCATCATGATGGACAGTCTGTACGTACCCTCCGTAAGCCCCGTTACGGTCTGCTTTAGGGTGAAGGCGTCGCTTGCGCCCTTCTCGCCCCAGTAATTGATGGCGTAAACGCCCGTAGCGGCGGTGGTCGTGCTGTAAGCGTTCACAGCTCCCAGGAAGCCGTCGTTTTGCTCAAGCACCCAGTCCTCAAGCCCGTTCTCGAAGCTGTAATTGAGGTTGGCGGGGAACACGGATATGAGCGGCGCTGTATCTCCCTTTTCGACGGCTATGTCGTCCAAATAGCCCCAGCCCGAGTTGCCCTCGGCGGCGGTCACAGTTACGGAAAAAGCGATATCGCCGTCCTCGGCAAGCTCATACACGAAGTAGCTCGTGTTCTTGTTGAGCATTATCTGCCCCGCCGACCAAAGGAACTGCTCACCGTTGATGCTGACCGCAAGCTCGTCCAGCATACCCGCCCTCGCCTTCATGGTGAAGGTGTAAGTACCGGCGGGCATATCCACCAAGGCTCTTGAAAGCGTAACGTCTATGGGGCCGTCGTCGGAGCACCAAAGCTTGAACGCGTTGGTGGAGTTGCCGCCCTCGGCGTCGGACTCGACTATGTGAAGCTCCGCCGTGGCTCCCGAAATCTCCCACTTGCCCAAGGGGTCTTCGTTGTCGAAGCCGCCTGCGATGTTGAATTCGTCTATGGCCTCGACGCCCGCTTCCTTAGTGACCGTCACGCTGAAGGTGCAGGCGGCTTCGGAGTTCTCACAGCTGACCGTGACCTCTGTCGCGCCCTCGGCCGCAGCTCTTAACATGCCGTTTCGAACCACGCACACGGACTCGTCCGCAACGCTATAAGCTACCGCGTCACGCTCGCCCGTGAATTCGGGCTTTAGCACTATGGTCTCGCCGATAATCATGGTTATGTCGTCAATGAATATCGCCGT
>DAOPJM010000080.1:0-1189 GCA_035399665.1 Clostridia bacterium | reverse complement strand
CGCCGTCATCTCGGCCTTCACGCCCTGCGCGTCCTGCTCGCCGTCAATCGCGGAGCCGCAGCCCAACAGCATGGTCAAGGCAAGCAGCAGAGCTATGATACGAAACTTCTTCATCCTTCTACCTCCCGATAAACTTCAGGTACTCCCTAAGGGCGGGGTTCGCGTTGCCCTCGTAGTCAAAAATGCATTGATTGGCCCACTCGTTGCCCAAGGGCTTGCCTTCCTCATGCACATAGTCAAGCGCCGCATTTGTCGCCCAGGTCGAACCCTTGAGCGGCAGCCACGCGGGTTCCCAGTAGCACACCCCCGCGCCGTGTCCGTTGGGTACGCGCTCAACCGTCTCAAACAGAGTGCGCATAAACTCGCGCTGTCCCTCCTTCGTGAAGGGGAACGGGGGCAGGGAGCCGTCCGACATGGACTGATCTTCGGTGATAACCAGTCTTATGCCCGCCTCGTTGCCGCCGTAGGGCTTGCGCCAATACCGGGAAAGTTTCTTCCTTGTGGGACGCAAAAACGGCAAATCCACGTTGCTTGCGGGGCTTGCCCTGTATATGCTCACGTCCGACGGCGAGGGCGGCGCGGAGGTTTACAGCACGGCGACAAAGTACGCGCAGGCGCGGTTACTGTTCGACGAAGCACACAATATGATAAAGCAGTCGCCCGACCTGTTAAAGTATTTCCGCAAGCGCAAAACCGACCTGTACTATACGCCCACAATGTCGAAATTTCAGCCGCTTTCCCGCAATTCTGACAGTCTGGACGGCTTGAACGCAAGTTTTGTTATCATGGACGAACTGCACGGAGTAAGGGACAGAAACCTTTATGAAGTAATGCGCCAATCGCAAGCCGCCCGCCGTCAACCGCTGCTTATTATGATAACGACCGCCGGAACCGTCCGGGAATGTATATTTGACGATATGTACAGCTATGCGGCGCAGGTTGCCGACGGCGCTGTCGTGGACGAACATTTTCTGCCCGTGCTGTACGAACTTGACGACCGCGCCGAATGGACAGACCCGGCGGCATGGGTAAAGGCGAACCCGGCGTTAGACAGTATCAAGAAGCGGGACGACCTGACCGCCAAAGTCGAACGTGCCAAGCAGAACCGCAGCGAACTTTCCGGCGTTCTCTGCAAGGAATTTAACGTCCGTGAAACGGTAAAAACGGCGTGGTTATCCTTTGACGATAT
>DAOPJM010000079.1:0-3796 GCA_035399665.1 Clostridia bacterium | reverse complement strand
AGTAGGCGCTTGCCATGTCGCTGAGCGCGGTGCAAACGGTGCCTTGCTTACCGTATGTGAACAAATGTGTACTTTTTTTAGAGAGTAAATACTAAAAAGAAAATTCCGCTGTGCAATTTGAAGCGCAATTCATCGCATGAAGTGAACGCTTTGGCAACATCCCGCACTGTCATCCTGAGGAGCGACAGTGACGAAGGATCTTGAAACAAGCTTGCGGTCAAAGTCCCGCTCCCCGTGAGCCAAACTGCCCCCCGTGAGCGGCACTTGACTTTGAAGCTTTCGGAAAGATCCTTCGCCTATGGCTCAGGATGACAGCGGAGTTTCAAAGGCAGATAAGGAACATGTAATCATCGGAAAGGAAAGGGATATGAAAGAAGCAAGAACGTTTTACAGATTAATACCGGCACAGATCTCCGTAGCTTTATCCTTGCAGTATGCCGTGAGAAAGGAGTCTGTCAACATCCCGATGTCGCTTTTAGTGGCGGGCGGTTTGGATGTTGATCTACTTGAAAAGGCAGTTAACCTGGCGGTGGTGCGCAACGATATGTTCGCGATGAGACTGCATAAGGTACGAGGCCGAATGATGCAATACTTCGATGAACCTAAGATAATCGGCCCTAATCGTCTTGACTTCACGGGCAAGACCGAACGTGCGATGTTCGATTCGCTCACAGCTCTCGGCAGAAAGCCCATTCGCCACTTCAACGCACCGTTGGGGAGGGTCAGCATCGTAACCGCGTCCAACGGAGATGTAGGCCTGTTCATAGTGTTCAGTCACCTTATGGCCGATACTTGGGGATGCTTCGTGTTCCTAAATGATGTGTTTGAGGTATACAAAGCCCTGCTCAACAGAACGGATTTACCGAAAGCCCCCGCGTCATTCGAGCAATGCGTAAAGAACGAGCTTGCCCTTGCCGACAGCGATAAGGTCAAGAAGGATTATCTGTATTGGCGTGAGGAGTTTGAGGGAAAGCCTGAGCCGATATTCACCTGCCTACAGGGAGGAAGCGTACTGCAAAAGCGGTCGAAGGGCAAGAAACGCGCAATCTTTGGCTATTCACTTAATAATCATTGCACCATAAGCGACGGATATATCCCGATTGACGACGTCAACAGGTATCTTGCATTCTGTCATGAAAACAACATTACCCTGCAAGCGATGTACCTTGCGGCACTGAGGACAATAGTATCCAAAGCCTGTGACCGCGAAACCGATATCAGCTTCCACACTGTATTGAATCATCGTCCAAAGCTTATTGACAAGCAGTCCGGCGGCTGTCGAGTACACTTTTATCCGCTGCGCACCATTGTCACTGAGGAGCGGAGCTTTTTGGAGCTATGTCAGACGGTAAATGATAAGCTAACGTCGACATACCGTCATGCCGACGCAGACCCGGTAGAGATTTTCAACCAGACCCTGAAACTGTGCGGCACCAAAGTACCATATTCATACTTTGGGCTGTCCGTCACAGTGCAGTCTATCAGACCGCAGGTGGGGGGCTTCCCGCCAATGCGCTTCCAGTGGTATAACAGGGGTATTTCCGGAGATTTTACATATATGATAATTATGGCGGACAACAGCGAGAGCGATACCCGCATATTCTTCGAGACAAGGGACTCCGTAACCTCGCCCAAGCTGTCTGCCGAAACCACGGAGAGCATTCGCCGCATTCTCAATGCGGGCATTGAAAACCCAAGCATCACAGTGGGCGAACTTCTGAACCTGTAATGTTCCTCTCTCCAAAGGATAGGCTCCGTCATCTTTTGTTAGACGGAGCCTATATTAATGCGCTGATAAATGGCAGACAGCTTAATCGTACACCAGCACCAATATCTGGAAGGTAGTTGAGTCAACGCTGTTTGTGAAGGTAAATAGGGTTACGCCTGCGCGCTTGGGCTTTATGGTCAGGTCCACAGTACTTTTCCAGCTGTTGGAAGCGAACTTCATACTTGCGGAGCTGCCCGAGGTCGTGAATTTAATCGTCGATGATCTGTTGAACATGGTGGTCAAGGTAATGATTTCGCCGTTCGATGATCTTCGCATAACGATTATGTTCTTACTGACCCTGAAATGGGTCTGACCGTTTGGCGTAAGAGCTGTCATCATCGAGGTGTAAATATCATAGCCCGGTTTATATGTCAACACGGATGAGTTCGGATTGTGGATGGTGACTTGCTTGTCGGTGATTATCTTGCCCAGCTCCTCGATTTCGTCCTCATTTTGCGCTATGGTGTCTAACTGAGCGGCGATTTCGGTGTTGGCAAGCTCAAGCTCACCGTCAAGGCGGAGCAGGTCAGAGTTAAGCGAGCTGATTTCGCCTGTCATCCGATCCACCCTGCCGTTAAGCTCCGCGACAGAGGCGTTGCGCTCCGTGATAACATCGGCCTGCGAGCTTATAGTGTCCTCCCTGTCCAGAATCACAGTGTACTCAAAGACGCAAAGCCCGATAAGCAGCAGACAGAGCGACGCCGCGGCTATCAAAAGCGCGGTCTTCCATACGCCCTTCTTGGGGGGCTTGGGATGAGGTTCGGCCTTGGGGATGGGTTGAAGCTCGACCGGTACGGTCGCCGGCACAGGCGGCGCATAGGACACAGGCTCGGCGGGCTTTGCCGACACAGGCGGCGCATAGGACACAGGCTCGGCGGGCTTTTGAACGACGGGCGGGGGAGGGGGCGCATAGATTTGCGAACCGCAGGAGGGGCAGAACTTGTCGGAGCCTTCTATCTTGGTTCCGCAGTTGGGACAGAACATGGGTCTTCTCCTTTCATACTGTTGCTATATATCAAACGTAGAATCAATCGTCATAGCCGGGAAGCGACGTCCACGAAATTGAGACCTCCTCGCCGCTTGCCCGATAGAACTTGCCTTCGCTCTCGTACAAATCCTCGCCCGTTCTCCAATCAACATACGGGGATAATGTCCTTTTTGGCGCAGCGGAGTAACCTGAGCCGACATAGGATGAGGAGGAATATGAGTCTGACGAGCCGCTTACCGAACGCGTGCTTTTTGCCCTTGCGTTGTTAAGCTCCTCGCGCTTGTCAGATGAGATATGCGAGGTGACAAATGCGTACTCCTTGTCCATCGCGTCCCGTTCGGGGAAATATTTCGCCGCTATATGCTCGGAGGACAAAGCGTCGAGCACGCCCAACACGCCCTTTAGCATGTCGTACTGCACGTCATAATCAATATTGCCCTTGGTTTCATGGTATCTTTCCTTATATTTGTCCCACGAAAGGCTGATCGTGGCAATCACTTCATCGGGGGTGTTGGCGTACTTCACTACCTTACTGAAGTCACCTCCGTACATCTCCATCATCTGATTTTTGAGGGCGTTGATTCGCGCCAATTCCGAGGGAAGCTTTGCCAATTCACGCTCTTTTTGCTGACGAGCTTTCTCGGCGTTCCTTCTAACTTTCTCCGCCTTGACGCGTTCCTCCTCCTCACGCTTCTGCTGAGCTATGACCCTATCCTCATCCGCCTTTTTACCCAATACAAAATCATGCAGCGCGTTAATGGGCTTGCGGGAGGCGAATATGGCGCAGAGCAGCTTTCCAAAGAGCTTAATGATGAGCGACAGCAGCCACAGAAGGAAGAACACAATCGGAACGGCCGCAAAGAAAAATACCACACCCGAGGATGTGACTGATTTAATACCCGCCATAGCGAGGTGGAATCTATTCATGATTACCGTTGAGAAAATGGAGTATACCAGCGATTCGACCGCGAACGCAATCAACATCCATTTAGTGTTGAGGTCATGTCTGTTCTTGTAGTCACTGACGATTGATAACGCGT
>DAOPJM010000078.1:0-3901 GCA_035399665.1 Clostridia bacterium | reverse complement strand
TCCCCGCAAGCTTCTTTCAAGATCCTTCGTCGCGGTCCGCTCCTCAGGATGACAGTGGGGGTTTGACGCCTGAACATTAGCTCTATGACGTGATTACACCCCCCGCCGCAAGCTGCGATACGATCGTCATTCATTCATAAGCATCGCCGTGTGAGCATAAAACTAAGCATGAAGAAAATTCTTGCTTTACTTTGTTGTACCCTGTTGCTTTTTGGCTGCTCGCCCAAGGACGACACGGCCTTTGATGAAATGGTCTTTGCGCCGAGCGATCCTGCGGCGCTCCTGACGGACGCCAACGCGCTTTTGACCGCGCTTGACACAATGGGCGAGCGCGAGCTTACCGCAAGGCTGCAAAGCTTCTCCAAGGAGCTGGATAGGCTGTATTCCCAGCTCAACCTTGCCTATGTCCTCTACTGCATGACGCCCGACCCTGAGCATGAGCAGGCTTATACAGAGCTTGCATCCTTTACCGACGAGTTGGAATACGCCTATTGCCGCCTTGTCGTCGCCGCCGACGAGCTGTACAACTGCTGTGACGACGCCGTGACGGACGCGGCCTGCGCCGCCCTCGCCCTAAGAAGTCCACAGCTGCTGCCCCTTCTTGCCAAGGAACGCGTGCTGATAGCCGACTATGAGCGCATAAGCTCCGATTTCACCGTATTTGCAAACGGCAGAAGCTGGAGCATGGACGAAATTACAAGCGATGAGAGCCTGAGCTTTGCCGAGTGGCAGACCTTGCGCGAGCTTTGGTACTCCGAGTACAACGCGAAGGTCAGCGAGCTGTTCTCAGAGCTTGCGGCGGTGCGCAAGGCGCAGGCCAAGGTCTTGGGCTTTGTGAGCTACTCCGAGTACCGATATGAGCTGTACGGCAGGGACTACACGGTGACGGAGGCGGCGCAGTTCGCGGATCTGGTCAAGTCCGAGATAGTCCCCCTGTACTACGAACTCGTTTCGGGGCGCGGCGCGGAGCTGATGTACCTGAGCTTCGGTGAGTTCACCGCCGAGACAACGCTTGAGACCTTCGCCGCGGCGGTCACGGAGGAGTTCCCCGCCCTGCGCTTTGCCGCGGAAAGCCTTGTTTCGCGGGAGCTTTACGACCTCTCGGACGATCCAAATAAGCTGGACGGATGCTATACCACCTACTTTGGCGAGTACGACGCGCCCTTCATCTACATGAAGTGGGACAAAAGCT
This sequence comes from Clostridia bacterium, assembly GCA_035399665.1. Lineage (GTDB taxonomy): Bacteria > Bacillota > Clostridia > Christensenellales > CAG-138 > DAOPJM01. Next base: position 2,709 of record DAOPJM010000078.1, on the reverse strand, counting down.
ATGCTTCGGTCTCCGCGCTCATACATGAGTTCGGGCATTTCTCAAGCTTCTGCATAAGGGGCGGCGCATACGGCGCGTTGGACGCCGCCGAGACGGACGCACAGTCGCTGCCGTTGCTGCTTATGCCCGCCTACGACGCGCTGTACGGGCGCTTCGCGGACTCGGCGCGGGTGGACGCGCTCGTATCCGCGCTCTATTCCATGATAGCAGGATGCCTTCAGGATGAGTTCGAGAGAGCTGCCTACGAGCTGTCGCCTGTGAACGCGGACGCGCTGAACGCCCTGTATGCAAGCGTGTGCGCCGAGTACTCCGTCCCCGCCACGGGCGTGGAGTGGGTAATGATTCCGCATACGTTCCGTTCGCCGCTCTACTATGTGAGCTACGCGGTGAGCGCGTCCGCCGCCCTTCAGCTCCTGTCCCTGTCCCAAACGAACGCCGCCGCCGCCAAACAAGCTTACATAGAGCTGCTGCATCGCTCACAGACCGCGAACCTCTCCACGGTTTTTATGAGACTTGGTCTTGAGAACCCGCTGTCATCCTCCGCCGTCGGCAAGGCGCGAAGCGGGGTCTTGCTCGAACTCAGTAAAATAGGTTAAAGCAAAGAAGGACCGAGCGTTCGCTCGGCCCTTTGTCCGTTCGTTTGATTACATCAGCTTGCACACGGAGGCGCAGAACGCCGCGGGGTCGTCCAGGGGCAGACCCGCAAGCAGGCGCGCCTGGTCGTACAGCAGGTCGGCGTACTCCTTTAGCTCATCGTCGTTCAGGCCTTCAAGACGGCTGAATACGGGGTGATCGGGGTTCAGCTCAAGGGTGAAGTCGGTGGGGATGTCATCCGCTTTCGCGTTGGGCATACTCATCAAGACCTTATACATCTCAACGGAAACGCCCTCGCTGCCCGTGAGACACACCGCCGCGCTCTTGAGCCTGTCGGTCAGGACCACATGCGCGATTTTGCCCTCCAACGCCTTCTCAAGGCGCTCCGTAAGCCCCTGATTCGCCTCGCGCTTCTCGTCCATGGCCTTCTTCTCCTCATCGCTGGAAAGCTCCAAGTCGGGGTCGGAGACGGACATGAACTCCCGCTTGTCGTAGTCACGCATCATCTTGAGCGCGAACTCGTCAACATCGTCAACAAGACACAGTATGTCGTAGCCCTTGTCCAGGATAAGCTCGGTCTGAGGCAGCTTCTTCACCCGCGCAAGGCTGTCGCCCGCGGCGTAGTAGATATGCTCCTGCCCCTCGCTCATGGTGTCCACATACTCCCTCAGGGTTATCAGCCTGTCCTGCTTTAGGGAGTGGAACATCAGCAAATCCTGTAAGAACTCGGCGTTCACGCCATAGCTTTGGTACACCCCGTACTTGAGGGTCAGACCGAACACGCGGTAGAAGCTCTCGTAGGTCTCGCGCTCCTCGCGCAAAAGCCGCAGCAGCTCGGTCTGAAGCTTCTTCTTGAGGTTGTTGGCGATAGCGGAAAGCTGACGGTCGTGCTGGAGCATCTCACGCGAGATGTTCAGCGAAAGGTCGGGCGAGTCCACAAGCCCTCTCACAAAGCCGAAGTACTCGGGCAAAAGCTCCTCACAGGAATCCATGATGGACACGCCGTTGGAGTACAGCCTAAGCCCGCGCTTATAGCTCTTGGAGAAGAAATCGAAGGGCGCGGTCTTGGGGATGAACAGCAGCGCGGTGTAGGACAGCAGCCCCTCCGCCTTGATATGCAGCACCGCTATGGGGTCCTCAAACGCGCCGAACGCGCCGCGGTAGAACGCGTTGTACTCGTCGCGGGTAATCTCGCTTTTGGCCTTGCGCCACAGAGGAACCATGCTGTTTAGAACCTTGTCCTCGGTCGTAACCTTGTCCTCGCCGTCCTCCGAATGCTCGTGGGATTCAACCGTCATGCGTATGGGGTAATGGATGTAGTCGGAGTACTTTTTGACAAGACCCTCCAAGGTGTATTGGTTGAGGAACTGTGAGTAATCGTTGTCCTCGCTGTCCTCGCGCAGAGACAGGACTATCTTGGTGCCAACGTCGGGGTAGTCGCACGGGGTGACTGTGAAGCCGTCGTCGCCCTCGGACTCCCAAAGGTTGGCCTCGCCGCTCTCGGTGCGGGAATAGACCTGAATCTTGGACGCCACCATGAACGCGGAATAGAAGCCCACGCCGAACTGACCTATGACCTCGGCGTCGCCCTTTTCGGCGGTTTGGGTGAACTCCTGTGTGCCGCTCTTGGCGATGGTGCCAAGATTGTGCTGAAGCTCCTCGGCGGTCATGCCGCAGCCGTTGTCCGTGATGGTGAGGGTGCGCGCCGCAAGGTCAGGCTCGATGCGGATGAAGAACTCGCTTCTGTCCATGCCCGTGCCGCCGTGCGTCGCGAAATAGTAACGCTTGTCGATGGCGTCGCTTGCGTTGGAGATAAGCTCGCGCAGGAAGATTTCCTTGTGCGTATAGATGGAATTGATCATGAGGTTCAAGAGCCTCTTGGACTCCGCTTTGAATGACATTTTTCTGCTCATATAGCACCTCGCTTAGAGATTTTAGCACTCAAGGCGGGCGAGTGCTAAGTTCAAGAATAATATAGTCCCGTCCACAGCTAAAATCAAGGGCTTGCTAAAAGTGTTTGCAGGATTGCCACAATCGGCATGATGTCCGCCCGCGCTGCACGGGCCAACCGAAGCGCCCCGATAAAGGAGCGTTAGCCCCGAAGGATCTTGAAAG
>DAOPJM010000077.1:0-4266 GCA_035399665.1 Clostridia bacterium | reverse complement strand
ACAAGTTTGTTTCAAGATCCTTCGTCGCGGCGGCTCCTCAGGATGACAGTGAGGGTGATTTGGGGGTGCGCGCCTTTTTACCACAAGTTTGTTTCAAGATCCTTCGACTTCGCTCAGGATGACAGTGAGGGGGTGTTCGTGGAATGTATTGTGATGACAAAGGGGGCGGTTGATAGAACATATTATGATGACGGCGTGGGATTATCGCGAATGCGAAACAGCTCTGAGCGCGACTACTGCTTCCATTAAGCAATACGACATCAGGGCTTGAGCGGCAGAGATACAAAAAGCGGCTGTGAAACACTGTCTCACAGCCGCAAATGCTTGCTTTAGCTCCCCAAGGATGGAGGGGCGGGGGAGGGCTTACTCCGTTTGCTCAACGGGGAAGGCGGTGATTGTGCCGACAACCCGCTGCAGGAGCAGGGTAACGTCAACGACCGTGATGCTGCCGTCGCCGTTGACGTCGGAAACCGCAAACGCGATACCGGTCAACGCCGCGCCGGAGGCGCCGACTATGTGATTCAGCATAACGGTAGCGTCCGAGACGGTAAGAACGCCGTCAAGGTTCGCGTCGCCCCAGAGAGCGTAATCACAGGTGACGGTGACGTCCTCACTGATGGCAACGCCGGTCAGGTCTTGATCCCAATCGGACACATAGCAGCCTGCGATAGTGGGCAGGGCTGCAATCTCGGACAGGGTTGAACCACTGTTAACCGTGTAGCTTACGACTTCGGCAAGCTCACCCGTTACCGCGTTCCTCTGCTGATAGGTCACGGTGAACGTGGTGACGGCGGGAAGTCTGTATATGTACACCGCGCTCTGGCTTGCGGAGGTGTAGCAGCTGAACAGCTTACTTGCTATGTTGTACTGCATTACATTGCGGTTCGGGCTGCCCGTGGCTACTACGGAGAACAAGCCGTCCGTGAGCGAAATTTCCCATTCGGAATCAACGCTCAATTCGGCGTTAACCTGCAAACGGTTGCTGCCCGAGCTTGTAGCTGCAAGATAGCCCGTGCCGTCAAAGAAGCTCCAATAAGCCGCGTTTGTGACACCGCTGCCGAGGGTGAACGCCTGCGCGTTTGCGCTCACGGGTACGTCAAGTGTTGTGGGCATGTCGGTATAGCCCCCGCCTATCGTGCCTGCGGGCAGGTTGTTGCCGCCTGCGAAGGGTTGTGCCGCGAATAGACTCATCTCACCCGTCTCGGAATCCGTGGACGCGCCGACGATTATCACCGTGTCGTTCGCCGCAAGCGTCGAAAGATCTGTCACAAGCTCATACGCCGTGGTTATGTCAAGCTCGAAGTTGACAACTATGTCAACATCGGCAGTCACGGTGTAGGTCTCACCGGAGGTGAAGTCGGTCTCGTTGACCGTAAGAACGCTGCAATAATAGCCGCTGTCGGGGGTTGCTGTTATGGTAAGCTCCGAGCCAATCAGCACGGAATCACCGCTTGCAATATCCGGTTCGCCGCATAATACGGTAAGAGTGCCGTTTTCGGGGGTTTTCCAGTTGATCGTGTAGGTTGCGACTGCGGTGAATGAAGCCGCGATGACGGTGTTAGCGGTGACGGTGTAGGTCCCGCCGGAGGTGAACGCCTCGCCGTTGACGGTGAGCGACTCAAGGGCATAGCCGTCATCGGGGGTCGCGGTTATGGTAAGTACCGTTCCCGAAGCCAGCCCGGCGCCGTTTGAGACCGAGGTTTCGCCGCTGACAACCGAGAGCTTGCCGCCGTCGTTAGAGCTGTAGGTTACCGAGTACAGCTCGCCGCTGTTCTCAACCTTCCTGTATATGCTGACCGTGAGCGTGGTCGTAGTGGAGGCGTAGCAGCTGAACATAGGCGCTCCACCATTGTAGTTGAAGCGCATATCGTTGCGGGTATATGAACCCTGCGCGATTATGCTTGCAACTCCATCGGTGATGCTGACCGCCCAAAGCCCGTTGGCGGTGTTGGTGGTTTGAGTTCTTAGGTAGTTACTGCTGCTGCTTGCGGCGTAGAGATAGCCCGCGCCGGTGTACAGCGACCAATGGTCGGTGGCATTGCCGCCCAAGGTCAACTCCTGAATGCCCAAATCACTGCTGATGGTTATGGTTTCGGGCAATGCGGAAACATCGGAAACTATAACCGTTGCGCCACGGTTGTTTGAGTTCTGTGTCGAGTTCAAGCCGTACAGCGAGGAGTTAGTCGAGTACAGTCCCGCAATCACTATAACATCGTCGGCGGCAAGGGTCGAAGCGTCGGTGACAAGCTCATAGGTGTTGACCTCGGTTTCCGGTGTTGCGGTTGCCGTGGGCGTCGGGGTGGGCGTCGGGGTTGCGGTGGGCGTCGGGGTAGGGGTAGGCGTGGATGTAGGCTCAGCCGTGGGGTTGGTCTCGCCGGTCTGCTTGTACAGACGCACACCCAGGTTGGAAGCTGAGCCGGAATCGTAGGTTCTAAAGTTGCTGTAATAACCTATCATCCTGCCGTTGCCGTCGCTTGTAACAAGGCGAACGTTGTTGCTTGCGGTATAGGTCATCGCAAAGGTATAGGCAGAAGTATCCGAGAGCGAGAAGCCCGAGGTCGTGGTACCCGAAATCTGCAGATATGTACCGCTGCCCTTGCTCTGTATGGTCATGGCCGAGGCAATGGTTCCGTCAAAGATCCAAACGATGCTGTCATCCTCGGTGACGATGGTGTCATCGGAGATGGTAACGGCGGTGGCTCCGAGCCTGCCGCTTGTCAGCGTGTTGTTCATGGCGCTGTCAGCCGCTGAAGCGACAATGATGTATTCGCCCGCAACGACCGCGCTCCCATCGGTTACCAGAACATAGGTGTTGCCGCCCGTAATGGGGGTTGCGGTAACAACAGGCGTCGGGGTTGCGGTAACAACAGGCGTCGGAGTTGCGGTAACAACAGGCGTCGGAGTTGCGGTAACAACAGGCGTCGGCGTTGCCGTCTCGGAGGTCACGGGCGTCGGCGTTGCGGTTACAACGCGCTTATAAAGCTGTATCGCTTGTTGGCTCGTATATGTGGAGCTCTTATAATAGCGGAAGCGCATCTGATTGGACGCGGAGTTGAACCTTAGGTATGCTCCGCCTACGCCATTGATATTGATACAACCATCGGTGCTGTTATAAGAGATGGTATTATTGATCGCGGTCGAGGAGGTATCAAGTCCGTTGCTGTCTGCACTCCTGCCGATATATTGCCCGTTCCTTGCGAGTATGGTGTAACTTGTGCCGGACGAAGCTATCGTAAAGTACGGAGCATCCGCAAGAGTGATAGTGTCGTTGGTAATGGTGACCGCTTTGTAGTCGTTTACAGCGTCAAGGGTAGTAAGCGTACTGTCGAATGCATAACTGCCCGCTTCATAGACTATGAGGTATTCGCCCGACCAGTCGGAAAGCTCTGAGGTGACCTTGGTGTAGGTGTCGGAGCTTGGTGACGTGGTGGTGACCGGGGTTGCTGTTGCGGTTTCGGTCGCGGTTGATGTCGGGGTCGTGCCGTTGCTCGTCGGGGTCTGATAGCCCGAGGGTACGCTCTCGCCAAAGAGGGTGAAAGCAAGCTCGGGGTAATCGATAAAGACGTTGCGGTTGCCCTGAATGGTCTCCGTGGCGTCGTTTCTGCCCATCTCCCAAGTATCGACGGGGTCAAGCTCTATCCAGCTTAGGAGAACGTCAACACTCTGTATAACGTCGGTAAGGTTTGCTTCTCCCCAACGCACATACACATAGAGAAGGATTCTGGCAGCGTCGCCTTTGACGCCGTCCAAGGGCTCGTAATAGTTGCTGTTCTTGTAGCCCGCTAAGCTTCCGCCGGAGCCGCTGCCGCCCCGATAGACGGCGGTGCCGTCGGTGACTTCACCATAGGGAAGGTTGCTGCGCGTGCTGTTGACGGTGGAGTCGGAGGGGCGCAGGTGGTGCAGATCGGCGCCGCCGTTGCTCTCAACAAAGGACGCAAGGGACTTAGGCCATATATGCTCACGGTTGAAGGTTGTGCCGCCGTCCCAGGTCGAGGAAACCGTATCACCGCAGTAGAACAGACGCAGGGTGGTGGTACTTCCGTTCTCACAGTCGGCCTTGGCGTAGTTGGTTTTCAGCGCTTCATAGCTGGTGATGTTGGTGTGCGTGTTGGTCATCAGGCTCGAAAGCGTGGTATAGAGCGCGCTTGAAGTGGTGGAAGTCGCGCTGCCCGAAAGACCTGAAAGGGTGGAGTAGGTATAGCTGCCGGTATAGTAGGCGCTTGCCATGTCGCTGAGCGCGGTGCAAACGGTGCCTTGCTTACCGTA
>DAOPJM010000076.1:0-4317 GCA_035399665.1 Clostridia bacterium | reverse complement strand
CCGCTCCTCAGGATGACAGCGGGGGTACATTTGCGAATACCAAACAGGCTTGAAAGGGGCTGTAACTTCCATGTCATCATGAGCTATTAGCAAAGGATCTTGCTAAAGGCAAAGGAATATGCACACGCTGCGGTAATCGCCCAAGCTGTTGCCCATGTTCGGGCGCAAAGCAAGGGACGGGCAAAGGATAATCCCTTGCCCGTCCCAGTAGTTGATGTTGTTACATCAGTTCAGCTTAGTTGAAGCGTCTCCTGCGGATTGCTACGATCGCGAGACCGAGCATAGCCAGAATCGCTACGCCTGCGAACACGAAGATGATGGTGGACTCACCGGTCTTGTTGAGCGCCGCAAGCTTTGCCGCCGCCGCGTCAACCTCGTTCTGGGTGTGCTCCGCATCATCGCGTACCGCGACTGCCGCGTCATAGGCTGCCTTGAACTTGGTCTTGAAGCCATCGGAATAGCCTGCCCAAGCGTCAGAAGCCATCTTCTCGTCAGCTGCCGCGATCTGAGCCTCAAGCTCCGTGGTGTCAACAACAGCGGTTCTCGGTGCTACGAAGCCGTACAGCAGGTTCTCATAGGCCTTATCGACCTCTGCCTGAGTTGCGTTCTCGTTCTCGAGCACTGCCAGAGCTGCGGCGAGCAGCTTGTCGTTGTTGTCCTTCTCAGCCTTGGTGAGGTACATGCTGCCGGCGGGGGCGTTGCCCTTGTCACCGATGAACGTGGCCTTCTCATTCTCAGCCTTGTTGGTGTTGTAGAGGTTCTGCAACAGGGTCTTGTCAACGGGGGTCACGATCTCGCCGAAGGTGACGGTGCCGTCGTAAGCTGCGAAGGTAAAGCCCTCAACCTTGGCCTCGTCAGCGTCGGTTACGCTGATACCGGGGCGCAGGGTGTTGATGACGTTGCCGGAGGCATCCTTCTCTTCGATCTCAATGAACTTCATATCCGCGACTGTGCCGTTCTCAACGCCGTCCTTAATCTTGAAGAACGCGGTGAAGATCGGGCTGGTGGCGGTAAGGTGGTTATCGGAAGCGATAGCTGCGCGCAGGACGTTGCCGTCGGTTATGTTAACGCTCCAATCCTTCTTGGCGTTGCCAAGCTTGCAGGAGTATATGCCATAGTCCTGACCGCAGCCTACATACTCGAGGCAGGTTGCGTCAAACTGCAGATACAGCTCAGCGGAGGTGAGGCCATAGCCTTCCGGCAGGTCGTTCATGGCGATGTCGTAACGGAGCAGGTTCTCGCCGACCTTGGTGACAACCTTGTTCTCACCGGCGGCAGGAGCTTCGGAACCGGCCGCAACGATGGTGAACTTGGTGAACTCATCGCCGTCAACAGTGGTGACAACCTTATAGATATCGACCATGTTGTCGCCCGCGACGATTTCGGGAGCGTCGAACCAATAGTCGGTCTTAGTCTCGGGTACTTCCTCACCCTCGGCGACAATCACAATGCGGCCCTGGCCGTACGGATTCGCATACTCGGCGGGAATTTCGCCCTTCAGAGTATCGACAATGTATCTCTGAAGCACTTCGTAGTCAACCACGCCCGGCATGGACAGAACGGTGTTGTCCGCGAACATCGCGTAGCCGTCGCCGCCATCCTGCAGCATGTAGTTATGACCGCCGACCTTGTAAACCTTCTCAAGATCGAGTGCCTCGTATTTGCCGGTCTCCTTGTTCAGGACCTTGACGTTCTGTACGCGGTAGGCGGACAGCTCTTCGCTGACAACGCCGGTGTAGTTGCCCTTGTCATCCTTGACAACGTTGGTGGCCATATAGGTGTGAATCTCATAGGTAAGACCGGCAACGTGCATGAATCCGCCGTCTTCCTTGTTGGGCAGTACGTCGCAGCCCATCTCAAGCGCGTCGAGAATCTCGCGGCCGGTGGCTTCGATCATGACCGCGCTGTTGCCGAACGGGTGTACGGACAGCAGGTCGTTGATGGTCAGTTCGCCCGGTCCGATATCGACACGGATACCGCCGCCGTTGACGAACGCGATGTCGGAATCAAACAGATCCTTGTAAGCGTCCGCGCACAGGTCGCCAAGGTTGGTCTCCTGCTTGCGGATGAGGCGGTTGCCGGTGGCGGGGTCGTTGACGACCAGCTTATAGTTGGTGTGAGCGACGACTTCGTCCAGCATCTCCTCGTAGGGGGCCTTCTGCTCGGCGATGAACGCCGCGGTCTCTTCATCGGAATCACCGGTTGCGATCAGCTCAGCGGTGATTGCGCCCTCGGCGGTGATGGTGACCTTGCCGACGTTGGCGGCCTGAGTACCGGTCTGAAGGAGAACCACATTCTCGCTGTCCTTGTTCTTAACTTCGTCATTGACCTTGGAATGGGAGTGACCATCGATGAATACGTCAATACCGTTGGTGTTGGCGATAAGCTCGGTGGAGGTCCAGGGGGCGGAGCCTTCGTCAATGCCCAAGTGACCGAGCGCAATGACGTAGTCGGCGCCTTCCGCGATAGCGGCGTCAACGCTTGCCTGAACGTTGTCGTACAGGTCCTGACCGTTGTTGCCTTCGCAGAAGCCATAGATGTAGTTGCCCTCGCTGTCCTGGAAGAACGCGGGGGTGGACTTGGTGTAGGATTCGGGGGTGGTGATGCCGACAAACGCGACCTTCACACCGTCATAATCCTTGATGACATAGCCCGGATATACGGAGTTTCCGGTTGCCAGATCAATAAAGTTGCTGGAAACGGCGTCGGCGTTCAACTCCTCCATGCGGGTGAAGAGAACGTCCATGCCGTAGTCGAACTCGTGGTTGCCGAGGGTAACTACGTCGTAGCCGACTTCATTCATGATGGCGATTGCGATAGCGCCCTGAGAGAGAACGCCATAAGCGGTGCCCTGCAGATAGTCGCCCGCGTCTACCATAACGACATTGTTGTACAGAGCTTCCTGTGCCTTGAGGATGTACGCAACCTTGGAATAGTTGTCAATCTTGGTGTGTACGTCGTTGGTGGACAGGATAACGAGGTCCGTGGGATCAAGCTCGGGTTCTTCCGGCTCGGTCACAACCGCGGTAATCCAAGAGGGCTCGCCGCGGAACTGGTAAGACGTATAAGCGGAAAGCACCAGCGTTGCTTCAACCTCGGTACCTACGGGCAGAGTGGTCGGATCCAAGGTGACCCTGTAAGCAACGAGACTGTTGGTTCCGTCGGTGAGGGTGGGGTTGGAGTAGCTGTCGTATGATGCAATGGTTGCGGTGAAGCTGACCAGAGTGCAGAGGTACTTGTCATAATCTGCTGCAATATCCGCCAGTGTCGTTTCAGCGGCGACAATAGCGGTAGCTTCGGCAGTGGATACGACAACAGCGTCTTTAAGCTCCGGAAGAAGCGTAACATCGTTCTTGCCATACATCGTCGAAGTGCCGGTGGCAACAAGCTCCTTGCCGACGGTCACATCGGTATTGGCGTCCTTGAGATATACGCAGATGCCGTAACCCTCGGCGTCCTGAATATATATCTCTTTGTTGTTGTAAACATAAGTTACAATGCCCTTAACCGTATACTCGACACCAGTTGTGCCGGCGGCAAGCGCAGTCCTGACGTCCTTGATATCGGTGAGCACGGGATCGTCCGCAAGCGAAATCGCGGGGATCAGCGCAAACACCATTACCAGTGCCAGGATGAGTGCCAATGTCTTCTTCATGTAGTTGTTCTCCTCCTATATTGTATTTTGTGATTTGTCAGCCCTTGAGAAAAAGCACATTACGCCCGAATGAAAGGCTCGTGATTCCTCCCATGAAGCTTTGCTCGAACGGCGGGTAATTGGCATACCTCTGCCGCCATGAATACAGATATATAATAACACAGCCGTCTTCTATTGACAAGCTTTTTATTCGGGAAATTGAGATTTTATAAAGCATTGAAAGGCAAGTGGGACTAATATGTCCCAATCGCGGCGGGGTTGATGCAAGCACTTCCTGTGGGCAAAGTGAGCTTTTCCGGCGCTTCGGCTGCGAAGCTGTTTGCCCCTCGCCCATGTGAATTGTCATTTGGTTGATAATTCTGCAAGCTTTCAGCAAGATCCTGTGTGATAGCTCAGGATGACAATGGGGAGGGGTTGGCGGTGCAATCATGTTATAGGGTAAATGCTCAGAGAACAAACCCTCGTTGTCATCCTGAGGAGCGAATGCGCAGGCGGCAAACCCCGCTGTCATCCTGAGAAGCGGCGCGACGAAGGATCTTGAAACAGGCTTTCGGGCAAAAGGGGCGCTCCCCCGTGGGATTCCCGTCATCATTGGTGATTGTTGCGCCGTGAGCGGGTCTTGACTTTTGAGTTTTTAGCAAGATCCTTCGACTGACGCTCAG
>DAOPJM010000075.1:0-4680 GCA_035399665.1 Clostridia bacterium | reverse complement strand
CCTTGGTTTTCGAGGATCGTTCCTTTGATTCTTGGGTCGCCTGTCTTTTTTCTTTCTTTGCCTTTCGAGGGTCGGGGCCGACATGACATATTATGGAGGTTCAGCTCGTCGGTCCCTTCCCGCGAAAAGGCGAGGGTCATGGTGTTAGGGTCGCCTGTGTTTATCGTTTCTATTTCTTCAGGTCAAGAGAAGCCACGAAGGCGGAAATGCGGGCCAAGCCTTCTTTGATCTTCTCTTCGCTTGTCGCGTAGGATAGGCGAATGTGTCCTTCCCCTTCAGGGCCGAACGCCGTGCCGGGGGCGACGACAACGTGATACTCGTTGAGCAGCTTCTCCGTGAACTCGATGGAGCTCATGCCCGTTCTCTCTATATTGATATAGACGTAGAACGCCCCCTTGGGCTTTACATAGCTCAGACCGTCTATTTTGTCAAGCAGACCGCAGATGAGGTCTCTGCGCTCAAGATAGCGTCCGCGCATATACTCTACATCCGCATCGCCATGCTCTATGGCCTCGATAGCTCCGTATTGCAGGGCCGTGTTGCTGCACGAGGCGTTGTTCTCATGGAACTGCCTGAGTGCAAGCGCCATCTCCTTTGTGGCTATGGCGTAGCCGAGTCTCCAGCCCGTCATCGCGTAGGACTTGGAAAAGCCTCCGCAGTAGATGAGGCTCTCATCCATCTCCATCACGTCAAGTATGCTCGTGTACTTCTCGTAGACTATCTCAAAGTAGGTCTCGTCGCTGATAATGGCAATCCTATGCCGCCTTGCGACGTCAACTATTGCTTCAAGGGTCTTGCGGCTGAGTACCGTACCCGTCGGGTTGCAGGGAGAGTTTATCAGTATCGCCTTGACCTTGGGGGTGATTGCCGCTTCAAGCGCTTCGGGGTCAAGCTCATAGCCGTTTTCCTCAAGGGTGCGCACCTGAATCAGGTCAACGTGCATTATCTGGCACTGAGGAATGTAGGATATGTAGCAGGGTGCAGGCACTATCACGGCGTCGCCGGGATCAAAGAGCATCATCATCGCAAGCAGGTTCGCTTCCTGCGTTCCGCTGGTGACTACTACGTTCTCCCAGGTGAAATGCTGCTTTGGAAACAGCTTGTTGTACTTTTCGGCTATCGCGGCGCGCAGCTCGGGTATGCCGGGGTTGGGTGCATAATGCGTATAGCCCTCACGCAGCTTTTGTGCGGCGACTTCGATGATGTGCTGCGGGGTCGTGAAGTCCGGTTCGCCTATGGCGAAGGAGATGCTGTCCGCAAACTTAGACGCATATTCCGAATAGAATCTGGTCTTGGAGCCTTCGATTACACGCGCTACGCTCGAAACGTAAGGGTTGTCCTTGATGTTCATCTCGCTTTAATGCCTCCTTAGTTAAGCTGTGCCGCTATTCTTGCGGGCCTGTGGCCGGTTCGTTGATTTACAGTTTGCCAAGCTCCTTGAGGATGCCAAGGGTGACTTCCATCTCGGCGTCGGTCGGAGGCGCCAGCGGCAGACGTGCGTTGCCAAGCTTGATGCCGGAAACGGCTTCGATGGCGGGACGCAGAATGGAGTTCGGAAGTATTCTTCCGTTCTGACCGGTGGACTTGCAGAAGCGATACATGGGTACGAATACAGCCTTAGCCCTCTCGTTGTCGCCCTTTTCGAAGGCTTCGAAGATCTCGCGGATTTCATGGCCGAAGATGTGTGCGCCGCCGGATACAAGACCCTGTGCGCCCTGAATGATGGTCGGAAGAAGCATTACGTCATCGCCGTTGTAGATGGCAAAGTCGGGGTCAACAGACCTTGCCGCCAATATGTAGTCGGTGACCTGAGTGGGGTTAACGCCCGCCTCGTCCTTGACAGCTACGATGTTCTTGATGCCGGCAAGACGGTGTACTGTCTCAGGCTCAAGGTTGATACCTACGAAGATGGGGATGTTGTAAAGCATTATGTCGATATTGACGCTCTCCGCCAGATTCTTGTAATGCAGGTACAGACCCTCCTGGGTGGGCTTGTTGTAGAACGGGCAGACAACGAGTGCAAGCTCAATACCGAGATTCTCGGCCGCCTTTGTAAGGGCGATCGTCTCCTTGGTGGATGCGCAGCCGGTTCCCGCGATGACGGGCTTGCGGCCTGCGGCGGCCTTGACCGCGGTTTCCATCAGCTTGACCCTCTCGTTAAAGGTCAAAAGCGACGCTTCGCCGGTAGTTCCGGTTACTATGAAGGAATCACACAGATCGTTCTTGATAAGATACTCGATAAGCTCGGCGTATCTCTCATAGTCAACTTCCTCATTGGCCTTGTAAGGGGTGATGAGGGGCAGCAGAATCTTTCCGTACTTCTCCGTAAAAGTCATGGGTCGAATTTCTCCTTTTCATACTTTACTGTAATGATTTGTCGGCTTGATTTTGGTCACCCTGCCGACCTTGTTGCTGTCTGACGTCTTATTGTATGACATCGTACAATCATTATAGTTTCACCCTCGTGTTATGTCAAGTCCTTTTTTCAAACTTTTATGTCCAAGTAAAAACTTTTTTTCGAATCCTTTGCGCGCTCCTTACGCCTCCTGCTCGGCGAACTGTGTGGATTCGCGCATGATAAGACGGTTCTCAAGCAGTATGCGTTTGGCGCGATGATCCGGATTGGCCAGCTTATCGCAGAGCATACCCACGACCTCGACCGACATCTGTGTAATATCCTGATGAACCGTGGTGAGCGCGGGTGTGATAAGGCGCGACGCGGGAATGTCGTCGTAGCCCGTCACCCAAACATCCTCCGGCACACGGTATCCGCGCTTTTGCAGTACCTTGATTGCGCCTATCGCAAGTTTGTCGTTGGAGGCGATAAGTACGTCGAAGTCCACACCGTTGGTGTCGATGTATTCGGACATGACTATCTCGGAATTGGTCAGCTCATGGGTACGCATACGCCTGTCCACCAATATCTTGTAGCTGCTCTCCGAAATTCCGTTGTCGATGAAGCCCAGCCGCAGCCCGTCTTGCCTGTCCTTGACATTCTGAACGTCGGTGGTGGTCGAAAGGCACAGGTAGCTCTTGCGTCCGTTCTTGTGCAGCATACGCACAAGCTGACGCATACTGTCCGTGTTTACAAAGTCAACCGAGCTGTAACCCTCGCGGTAGCGGTCGGCCAGAACGAAGGGTATGCCTTCCTTCTCAAGCTTGGTCATAAGCTCATCATCGTTGTTGCCGCCTACGAACACAACGCCCGCAGAGTGCATTCCGATGATGCTTTCAACGATGTCGGCCTTGATGTTCTTATTATAATTTGTTGCGAACACACAGGAGGTGAAGCCCTTCTCATCGAAGTAGTTCACCAGCTCCGCCGCGCAGGTGGAGTAGAACTCGCTCCCCACGTCGGGAACGATTATCGCGATGATGGGATTAGCTTCGCCCTCATCCTCGCCGCTCGGCCGATAGTTGAGCGTCTTTGCCGCTTCTGCGACCTTGGCCTTTGTAGCGTCCGAAATCGTAGCCGTCTTGTTAAAGACATGAGACACCGTGGACACGGACACTCCCGCCAAGCTTGCTATATCCTGCATCGTACTCTTCTTCGCCATATCCCCTCTTGCGCCTCCCATTGATTCATGAAATTATTATAGTACTGTCCGCGATAATTATCAATAGGAAAATGCAAATTCAAATAATATATTTTCATCAATATTTGTTTACAAACCGATTTAGACCGTATTTATCAACGAAAATGTCATTTCGCAATTTTCATGAAATGCTTTGAGGGGGCTTGACTTGCGCTTTGAAACGTGCTATTCTTGCGTTGAAATAAATCAAAACTATTTCATTGAATTTTCACAGACCCAAAACCCAAACCAAAATTCTTGTAGGAGGATCATTATGACTAAGACCAAGGGCGGCATCATGCCTGCCGCAATGACCATTTGGAATTCCGACGAAAGCTTCAATGTTCGCGGCATGGAGCGCTATCTGCGCTGGCTCATTGACAACGGCGCGAACAACATCTCCATCTGCGGCTCCACCGGTGAGAACATCACCATGACCATGGATGAGCAGAAGCAGATTATTGAAGTATGCAGCAAGTACATCGCGGGCGAAGTCCCCCTGTATTGCGGCACCGGCCGTTACTGCACCTCGCAGACCATCGAGCTGACCCAATTCGCGGCTGACTGCGGCGCGGACGGCGCCCTGATCATCCTGCCCATCTACCTCAAGCCGCATATGAGGGCTGTTTTCGAGCATTATCGCGCCATTCGCAAGGCTGTCAAGCCCGAATTCGATCTTATGGCATACAACAATCCCTGGTTCGCAGGTCAGGAATTCAACGCCCGTCAGGTTAAGACCCTGTATGAGGAGGGCATACTTGGCTCCATCAAGTCCGCTCATGGCGACCCGAACCACATCCATGACCTCAAGAACACCGTAGGCGGCGACCTCGTCATCATGTACGGCCACGACTACGACCCCATGGAAGCCTTCTTCGCAGGCGCGGACGGCTGGCTGTCCGGTCTGCCCGCCATCTTCCCCAACTACTCCCGCAAGCTGTTTGAGGCCTGTGCCGTCGAAAAGAACGTTGACAAGGGCCGTGAGCTGTGGGCGAAGATGCGTCCCTTCATCGATTACTTCTACACCTACACCACCGGCGATCCGCATTGGCAGGAGATTTTCAAGTATGTCCTCAAGCTTCAGGGCTTGGACTACGCGGGACTT
>DAOPJM010000074.1:0-4707 GCA_035399665.1 Clostridia bacterium | reverse complement strand
GCCGGAGGATGCGGAGCGCAAGGGGCTCGGTACACCGGCTACACGAGCCGCGATTCTGGAAAAGCTGGTCTCAACCGGCTTTGTGGAACGTCAAAAGAGCAAGAAAACAGTCAGCCTTATCCCCTCGCACAGCGGCGTATCGCTTATTACCGTCCTGCCTGAGCAGCTTCAGTCTCCGCTTTTGACCGCCGAATGGGAGAACAAGCTTAAGCAGATAGAGCGCGGAGAGCTCAGCCCTGACGATTTCATGAACGCTATCACCGCGATGGTCGATGAGCTTGTCAAAACCTATAAGGTGGTTCGCGGCGCTGAGGTACTGTTTCCCTCCGGCAGAGCTGTTGTAGGCAAGTGCCCCCGCTGCGGGAGTGATGTGACTGAAAGCAAAAAAGGCTATTTCTGCGAAAACAATGACTGCCGTTTCGGGCTGTGGCGAGACAACAAATTCCTGACAGCCAAGCGCGTCACGCTCTCGAAGAAGATGGTGTCCGCGCTTTTGAAGGACGGACGAAGCTACGCAAGCGGCATCTACTCTGAAAAGACGGGCAAGAGCTATGACGCATATATTGTCCTTGAGGATGACGGTGCGCACAGCCTGTACCGTCTGGAGTTTGACCGGGAGGGCACGAAGTGAAGCTCAGCCCGGAGGAAAGAGAAACCATCATTCTCTATTCGGAGGCGGACGACAAAGCAAGCGTTTACACCCATGATAAGAAGCTGAGCGAAAAGCTGAAGAAGCTCTCGAAAAAGTACCCGGACAAGATATATGCAGATCGCCGCGAGCATCCTGGCGCGGTCAGCTATATCGTCCCGAAAAGCTGCGTCAGCATACGGGAGCCGTACAGCGACGCCAGACGCAGGGCTGCAAGCGAACGCGCAAAAGAAGCGGGTATCATGCCGCCGAGCAGGAGCATAAGCTCCAGATCAGAGTGAAGAAGCGGCTTCCGCATGGGTTTATCTGCCTGTGCGGGAGCCGCCTTTTTTCAGGAGAATATAAACCGGGAAAGGAGTCAGTATGGCAGAAAATCAAACCGGCAAAGATCGGCTGAGAGACATTACCGCGAGCATAGAAATCGGCATAAAAGACCTCTTTCAGTCTGACAAATACGCGCAGTATCTCCGTACCATGAGCCGCTTTCACAAATACAGCGTGAACAACACCATGCTCATCTTTATGCAGAAGCCAGACGCAACGCTCTGCGCGGGCTTCAACAAGTGGAGAGACCAGTTTGGCAGAAATGTCATGAAGGGTGAAAAAGGCATCAAGATTATCGCGCCAACGCCGTTCAAAAGAAAAGTCGAGGAGACAAAGCTTGATCCAGATACCCGTCTTCCCGTGCTCGACGCGGACGGCAGAGTCGTTACAGAGGAAAAGGAAGTCAAAATCCCGATGTACAAGGTCGTGTCAGTCTTTGATGTGGCACAGACTCAGGGCAAAGCGCTTCCGACGCTTGCGGCAGATCTCGCCGGAAATGTTCAAAATTACGATGTCTTTATGGAGGCGTTGAGACGCTCCGCGCCGGTTCCCATTGCTGTCGCCGCTATCGCTCCAAGCATGGACGGCTATTTCAATTCCGAAGAGCAGAGCATTGTCATCCGTGAGGGTATGAGCGAGGTGCAGACGGTTTCCGCTGCCGTCCATGAGATTGCCCATTCCAAGCTCCACAACAGCAAAATACGGGAGGAACCGGATGGTGTCGAACGGTACGAAGCTGTTGAATATTTGGGAAAGCCTGCGCTCTTCACGGATGAACGAATAGACCGTGCCACACTCCCAGAGGGACTTTTCTGTTATGATCTGCGCGGCTCGGACGATGACCCGGGTCAGCCGGCAACTATCGAAGAGAGCGTCACAGTCAATCACGCGGGTTCACTGATTATGTCAGAACCGCTTGAAATTCCCGAACAGGACTTCATTGCCATCGGCGACGATCTCAACTTCACCGGAGAAAGAAAAACCGTTCAAAAATATCTTGAGGAAACAAAACCTGAGCTTGTAAAGAAATCCCGCAATACCGAAGAGGTCGAAGCCGAAAGCGTTTCTTATGCCGTATGCGCTTATTACGGGATTGCTACCGGTGAAAACAGCTTTGGGTATATCGCAAGCTGGTCTCAGGGAAAGGAGCTTCCAGAGCTGAGGGCGTCTCTGGAAACGATAAATCAGACCGCGAGCGGGCTCATCACCTATATTGACCGCCACTACGCGGATATTATGAAGGAACGCGGTCTGGACGCAGAGATAAAATCGGAACAGACAGAAAAACCAGAGCCTGAAATTGTCGGCATGGAAACACCTGAACCGAGATACGAATATAAGCTCCATGCCAACCCGCGCTCTGCCGATATATCGGACGCCGCCTTTATCCAGTCTTATCAGCGCACAGCCGATGGACTTCTCCCTGGAGAAATAATCGGGTTCAGCTCCTATGATAAGCTCATACCCGTCACAAACGAGCTGAACACTGCTCAGAAAACTCCCGAAGAGGCAAAAGCTCTGCTTGACAGCGCTGTCGCCCCAGAGAGCGCGGAAAAGCCGGCACCCGAAATTGTTGTTGAAGAGTCTATGCCCGAAGCCGCGCCGGATAACGGGTATATGCCCGACCCGTCTGTCTCCGTGGAATCCATGAATGCCTACGGTTATACCGATCAGGACATGCTTCCTCTCTCCAAGGATAGAGCTGCTGAGCTTGCGGAGCGCGATGTCACGGTCTATATGCTCTATGAGGACAATACCGAGGCGATGGCATTTGAGCCGGAGGAGATTCAAAACCACAGCGGTATGTTCGGCATTACCCGCGAGGATTGGGAGCCTGTGCGAGACCAGTTCCCTGCGGAGCAGAGCAAGCCGGATTTGGAGAGCGCGTTTCTGAGTGCCGCCGGCGATGCTTATGTGATATACCAGCTTTCGGACATCCCGGAGAACACAGCGCAGCGCTTTATGGGTACGGAGTATCTTGAAAAGAGCGGCATTCCGATTGAGCACGACCGCTATGAAGCGGTATACACCGGAGAACTGCCGCCTGACGGTGATACACAGGACAAGCTGAACGCTCTGTATCAGACCTTCAACATTGACCATCCCGCCGACTTCACCGGACACAGCATGAGCGTCAGCGACATTGTTGCTCTCAGGCAGGCCGGAGTGGTATCCTGTCACTACGTTGATTCATGGGGATTCAAGGAGCTGCCGACATTTCTGAAATCGGAAAACTACCTGAAGAACACCGAAATGGCGATGGAAGACGACTACGGTATGATTGACGGCATACTGAATAACGGCCAGAAGCAGCAGACCACAGCGGAGCTTGAGGAACAGGCAAAATCCGGTCAGCCTATCTCGCTGTTTGCCTATGCGGAGGCTGTACGGCGTGAACAAGCGGAGAGCGAGCCGAAAAAGCAGCCGGAGCAGTCTTCGAGAAAGCCCTCCGTGCTCGCAAAGCTGAAAAGCCCTATAATGCCTGCAAATCCGATAAAAGCAGCGCCTGTCAATGAACGCAGCATTCCAAAGAATGCAGAAAGAGAGATATGAGCATGAATACTTTCACCAATGACGAGATCAACCTCATGTGCATTTACACCACCGGCACAAAGGATGGCTTAACGGATGCGCTCACCGCCATGCGTGAATATCTTGAGCCGGAAGAAACCGAGCTGCGCGACCTGACGGACAGCGTTTTAGAAAAGCTGGAGGCGCTCAGCGACGAGGATTTCGCTAAGCTGGAGCTGTTCCCGGACTTCGACGAGTAAGCTGTAGAAAAAGACACAAAGATGAGGTAGAATATATGGCAGAAGTCAATAGGGCTTCTGCCATATGTTTTTAGGGTTGACTTGGAGATTGTTTATATAATCCATCAGAACAACAAACCGAATCATGAAAGGGCATCAACATGGCCAAAACAAAAGAGAAGGATATTTTTACGGCAATCAAAGAGGACGACCTTGAAGCGGTGCGGGCGATGCTTGCAAAAGACCCGTCGCTTGTAAATTCGGTCGCGCCGAAAAAGCCTGTGGATACAAAGGGAATGTCACCGCTGCAGGTCAGCCTTACGACCAATTGGCATCGTGATATTGCAGACTTTTTGCTTGACAGCGGCGCCGCCGTCAATTATATGGAGCCTCCGGAGCTGCATATCCCTCAGGCACACCCGGTACTGCACGATGCGGTCAGTGTAGCGATCTGGAATTCCAGAAGATACGCGTGCGTTGACGCAGACGACCCGAACAATATCGAGTTTGAATGGAAGCACACAAAAGAGGATGCCGACCGCGCTTACGCTTTACTGAAAAGAATGATCGACATGGGAGCGGATGTAAACGCGGTGAACAATTACAATGACAATGCGCTTTCGGAAGCTATACAGCAGGCGTCCTTTCTCTGCCCCCAAAAGGATCTCCTGACCGGCAAGCTTTATCCGGGTCTGAAAAAGACGCCGGAAATGGTTGAGGACTTTCAGCGGATATTTCGCCTTTTGATCCAGTCCGGTGCTGATACTAAAAGCCGCAACAGCTATAACAAAAAGACCATTCGAGAATTTTACCAAGACGGTGAGGTCTGGTCGATATATGAGCCGGTTCTTCAGGAATTCGGAAAAGTATAATTTCACTAACCTATCATGAGTATAGCCTTCACTCATTAAATCCACGTTTTGCAAGTTGAGTACATAAACTGAATACCCATTACATAGCCGTCTGGTTTTATATGCCAGGCGG
>DAOPJM010000073.1:0-4784 GCA_035399665.1 Clostridia bacterium | reverse complement strand
GAAGGCATCCATCATTTTGGCGGATGAACATAACGCAAAGACTGATTTTTTCCTAAGCACATTGCAAGACGGCAGTAAACAGATTCCCGCTTTTCAGGTATGCTTCCGTGCTTTATCGGATGCGGAGACTCGCCAAAAGATAAAGGAGGCACTCCATGCCGAAAGGATTAAACCGGCCGATCGCGTCAGCTTCCGCGTTGACGGCGTGCCGCTGCCGTATCTTCCCGAAACAGCGACATGGTGGTCGTCCTACCGCAGGCAATTCTTACAAGGCGGCGGCGAGGTGCGGACGGTCTGCCTGATAACGGGTGCGCCCACGGCGCCGCTTCGGACGGTTCCTTCGGTAAAGGGTCTACGATCGGTCGGAGGACATGCAAGCGGCGATGTGCTAATCTGCTTTGACAAGTCTGCGTTTTGCTCCTACGGGCTGAAGCAGGCCGCCAATGCCCCCGTCTCCGAGGAAGCTATGGCAGGCGTCAACGCCGCGCTGGAGGCCCTTATAGCAAAAGCGCCCACCTTAGCCGGGATGAAGTTTATTCACTGGTATGATAAGCCCCTCCCCTTGCTCGATGACCCTGTGGCCAAGCTTTTTGTTGGAAGCTTTGATCTTGGCAGCGGTGAGGATGAGAAAACGGAGGACGACTCCGTACCCGATGCAGATAACGAGCAGGAACGCCTTGTGGCGCAGATTGGTGCCGACAGGCTTGTAATGAGCGTGGAAAGCGGGCAGGAAGCTCCACCCTTGGCACATGTCTACTATATCTTGCTGCTCAGCGCCGTGAGTGGACGTGTGATGGTCCGTCGTTGGGATCACGGCAGTTACGAACAGCTCTATGCAAGTTTAGCACAGTGGCAAGAGGACATTGCCCTTGCAGCTCGAGGTGGTGAAGGACTTGTTAAGCCACACAAGCTCAGCGCAATGCTCATCCGTCTGCTGTCCCGCCAAACGACCGACAACAACATCTTTGACCGCATGGCAAGCGAACTGGCAGGCGTTACTCCCCAGATCATTCACGCCATCCTGACCGACAGTATTCTGCCCGATGCCGTTGCTTCCCGTGCGCTGGCGTATATTCGTTCGCAGATGATGGACACTACGGACGAGCTTAAAGCGCCGCCCTTACCCGATGACATGTGCTGCCAATGGCTGAAGGCATGGCTGCTGCGCCGTGCAAGAAACAAAAAAGAGGAGGTATTTCTTATGCCCGAGTACAACCCCAAGAGCCCAAACCCCGCCTACCACTGCGGCGCCATCATGGCTGTCTATGCCGATATTCAAAAAACGGCGATGCCCGACGTCAACGCAGGCGTCATCCAGCGATACTACGCCGCTGCAAGTCAGACTCCTGCCATGGTTATAGGTCAGCTTGCGCGTCTGTCCAATTATCATCAGTCAAAAATAGAGAGCGGTTGGCTTATAAAGCTATATGAGGAGCTTCTCAACAATGCGTATGTCGCCTTAGGCGACGTTGTGCCCGTCACGCTGAATTTGGAGGAGCAGGCATATTTTGCACTGGGATATCGCCAGATGGCGAAAGAGATATATCAGAGGAGATCCTACAAAAAGGGTCAGGCTGCCAAGGACCCGGAACAAACAACTTCAGAAAAGGAGCAATAACAATGGCTATCGATTATCGGTATGAATTCCTGTATTACGTTTCCTGCGTGAACGCAAACCCGAACGGTGATCCCGACATGGGCAACACCCCGCGCATTGATCCTGAAACGATGCGCGGTTATATCACAGACGTGGCAACCAAGCGCCGTATCCGCAACTATGTGGATCTTGCATACGCCGAGCGGCCTGGAATGGGCATCATCATCCAACAATCCACCAACATCAACCGTCACATTGCAGAAGCCAAACGCGCCGCAGGCGTCGCTGACTGTGCCAAGGAGAAGAACGAGGTCTACGCAGGGAGGAAGAAGGCTTGCGAGCTGTTCTTCGACGTGCGCACCTTCGGCGCCGTGATGTCAACGGGACCTAACGCGGGACAGGTGCGCGGGCCTGTACAAATCACATTCGGCAGGAGTATCGACCCCATCATTCCGCTTGACATCTCCATCACTCGCATGGCCGTCGCCGAGAAAATCGATAACGGTACCGTAGAAGATTATCTCAAGAAGGAACAGGAGACCCCGGAAGATAAGCTGCGCACGATGGGACGCAAGCAGCTCATTCCCTTTGGGCTGTACGAGATCCGCGGTTTTGTCAGTGCGAACCTTGCCGCTGAAACCGGCTTTGACGATGCCGACCTGCATATCCTCTTTGAAGCAATCTTGAATATGTATGAGCATGACCATTCAGCCAGTAAGGGAGAAATGGCCGTTGTTTCCCCAATCATCGTATTCCGCCACGTTGGAACGGACAGCAATGCGGAACAAAGAGCAAGACAGGCAAAGCTTGGCTGTGCGCCCGCACATAAACTCTTTGAGCTTGTGACTGTCCATAAGAAGGACGGAGTCGAGCATCCGCGCAGCTATCTTGATTATGATGCGCGTATTCGCATGGATGGGTTGCCGCAGGGCGTCGAAGTGGGCTTCCAAACTAACCCCTATGGCGAAGTAAGCTGGAACGTCCTGCCCGCGGACGAAACATGGATCCGTGCCTGAAGATAACGAATACCTTCCCTTGTCGTGGTTGTCTCAGGCGGCTTACTGCCTGAGACGCGCCGCGTTACTCCTCAATGAACGCGTATGGGTGGAGAACGCGGATACGGCAAAAGGTCGAGCGGAGCATGAGAATGTTCACAATCAGCGAATAGAACGGCGTGGTGAGCAGATCAAGCTGTACGAATATGCCGTGTTCTCCTCAATACTGCGTTTATCGGGAAAGTGCGACTGTATCGAAGCTGTAAAGGCGCTTGACGGCTGCAATATTCCTGCGGTTGATTTTCCCGTGCGCCTGTATCCGATAGAATATAAGCATGGTTCGGTGCGCGAGGAAACGGAATATGAGATTCAGCTTTGTGCGCAGGCAATGTGCCTTGAGGAAATGTACCATACCGACATTTCGGAAGGCGCCATCTTTTACCTTTCCTCCCACAGACGGCTGCAAGTCATCTTTACGGATACGCTTCGCAGACAGGTAATAGATACAGCGCAGGCGCTATGGGTCGTTCGCGATACGCTGTCGGTTCCCCGCCCACAGGAGAGCGCAAAATGTAAACGCTGCTCCTTGAACAGCTATTGTATGCCCGATGCAAGCAGTTCTGCCAAGGTATATTGTTTGCGTCTTGCGAAGGAGGCAAAAGGAGGTGACGAACTGTGAAAAAGCTGCTGAACACATTGTACGTTTTGACGCCGGAAAGTGATCTGTTCCTTCGCAACGAGACTATCGGCATTCGTATCGCCGGTGAAGAAAAGGTGGCCGTTCCTGCGGTCACGATCGATTCTGTCGTATGCTTTGGAAAAATGAGCGTCTCTACGCCGTTGCTTGCCTTCTGCGCAGAGCATGGAATTTCTGTGAATCTGCTGTCGGAAAGAGGGCGATATTACGGTCATTTCAACGGACCTGTCAGCGGAAATGTTCTGCTGCGAAAAAAGCAGTATGACAGTCTAAACGACGTCGATTTCTCCGCTTGTCTTGTACGAGACATTCTGTATGCGAAGATTCGCAACAGCAGAGCCGTGCTAATGCGTCACGCCAGAACAAGCCAAAACGAGGAAACATCCGCGTCTCTATACGAATCCGCTGTTCATCTTGGGGAATATGCGCAACAGCTTACTGAGTGCGTGAGCATCGATGCTATGCGCGGCATAGAAGGCGTATGTGCATCCACCTACTTCTCACAATTCGATAGAATGCTGCGTGATGGTAGTTCCGGATACCAATTTGTCTCCCGCTGTAGGCGTCCGCCTGCAAATGAGGTTAATGCAGTCTTGTCCTTCGCCTACAGCCTTCTGACCGGAGAAATGCGAGCTGCCATGGAAACCGTCGGGCTGGATCCGGCGGCAGGTTATCTGCATGTGCTGCGTCCCGGAAGACCTTCCCTCGCGTTGGACTTCATGGAGGAACTTCGTGCACCGTTGTGCGATCGGTTCACGCTTGCGATGTTTAACAAGGGGCAACTTTCAAAAAAAGACTTTGAAACGGATTCGCACGCGGTATATTTGAACGATAAGGGCCGCAGAACCGTCTTGCAAGGGTGGCAGAAGCGAAAATTTGAGACGATACAGCACCCCTTTCTAAATGAGAAACTCGAAATTGGGCTTATTCCCTATGTGCAGGCAATGCTGTTTGCTCGTGTCCTGCGCGGTGACTTGGATCAATATCCGCCATTTGTCTGGAGGTAAATAATGCTTTTAGTCGTTACCTACGATGTGAATGTGACGCACCCATCGGGGCAAAAGCGTCTCCGACAGGTCGCCAAGCTATGCGAAAAATACGGGATGCGCGTCCAAAACTCCGTCTTTGAGGTATTGGTGGACGCGGCACAGCTCACGCTGCTGAAGCATGAGTTGGGGAAGGTCATCGACCCCTCGCTGGATTCCATTCGGTTCTATCGATTGGGAAATACTTACCAAAACAAGATTGCAACAATGGGCAAAACTGCATCTATACAAGCGGGTGAGCCACTGATCCTTTGAGGAATGCGCCGATGTCGTACATACATGTTTTGATGGGAGATCGGCGCAGAAAATAGAGGGTCGTTTTGAAGAATTCCACGAAAATTCGGGCAAAACAGAAATGCGCATACAGTAAAGAGGCATATGTAGTGCTTCTTATCATTGTTAATACTGTATGTTGCGGTTGCCCCTCACGCAGGGGCGTGAATTGAAAT
>DAOPJM010000072.1:0-5261 GCA_035399665.1 Clostridia bacterium | reverse complement strand
CGAACCGGCGCTTGGAGCAGATGATACCGGAGCTGATGAAATCAGCGGGCGTGACAGAGAGCCTGAAAGCGGAAGACCCGATGAAGTGGACAGGACTGATGAACAGCCTGAAAGCGCAGGCGGAGGAAATTATACTCAAGGAGTTAGTGTTCAACTAAGCCTGTTCCCCGCGGAAGAGGAACAAATAGCCCTGATTGATGAAGCGGAGAGCGTAGCAGATACGCCCTTCGCTTTTTCATTTGAGCAGACAGATATAGACAATATGCTCCGTCTTGGCAGCAATACGGACAACAGCCGTATGCGGATAGCTTCTGAGTATATGAAACAAAAGCCTCTTGACGCGATTGCGGAGTTTCTCAAAGCCGAGTATCACGGCGGCTACGGACTCAAGACCGAGCACGGGAATATGTCCGCATGGTATGCGGAGGACGGCATTCATCTTGCCCGTGGAAACGGCGCGAGATATGTTCGGTCGGCGCAGATCATTCCGTGGAGAGACGCCGCGGAGCGTATCGGTGAGCTTATGGAGCAGGGACAGTTTGCCACCAATGTAGAACTTGACGAAACCGAAAGTTATACCCGCACCCAGCTCGCACAGGCTATTTGGTATCTGCGTCATGACTTTTCTGAGGCAGCTATCGAACAAGGCTTTTTGAGCAGCATGGACGAGTTCAGAGGCGGCGGCTTTCCGGATGAGACGCAGAGACTTGCCGACGCATTGGCACAACCTGAATACCGAGTTGCCATTACGCGAGAGTTTGAACAATTCCGTGACGCTTATCATGAAGACCGTCGCCTCCTCCGCTTCAACTTTCACCATGTAGACGATTTGCTTTCGGGTCTGCGAGAACTGTCCCTTCCGTGGCGGGCGTATTCCACCGATATGGCTGCTCTCCCCAATGCCGCCGCGTTTATTACAGAAGACGAGATTAACGACGCAATCGCGCACGGAAGCTCGGTGGAAGGCGGCAAGGGCAGGCTCTATGAGTATTTCAAGGAAAACCACACCACACAGGAGCAGGTCACGTTTCTCAAAAATGAGTACGGTATCGGCGGGCGCTCTCATGCGGTATCACATTCTTCCAGCAGCGGTGAAGAACACAACAGTAAGGGTATCAGTCTGAAAAAGGCCGAATGTACGGAAAAACAGCTCTCATGGAGCAATGTCGCAAAGCGTATCTCCGAGCTTGTTCGACAGAACCGCTATTTCACGCAGGAGGAACAGGCTCGATACGATGAAATTCAGCGTGAAAAGGCAGTACAGGCGCAGGAAACCGCGTATGTCGCTTCCTATTCCGACTATGTTTCTGTCAAAGACGCACATGCCGATGATGTTGTGCTGTATCAGGTTGGCGATTTCTTTGAAATGTACGGAGCGGATGCGGAGACAGTCGCCGAAGCGCTGAGCCTCAATCTGACTTCCCGCAGCATCTCCGATGTCGGGCGCGTCCCTATGTACGGTATCCCCTCAAACCGCTTGGAGCAGTATGTGGAAAAACTGCAAGATGCCGGACACTCCATAACCATTTCCGGTATTGAGCAGCAGAACGGCGAGCGCCGGGTATTCAATCTGCCAACAATAGAACACGAACCAGAGCCGCCCACAGTCAGCGATCGTTTAACGAAGTATAAGCCCGTAGTGATTGCCGCCGTTTCGGAGGATATGCCCTATCGCAACGCTTGTGGGCATTCCGACCGTGAAAACGCAGCGATTGAGTGCAACGCCGCTGTTCGCCGCGCAGTCCTCAATTCCGGTGACATGGAGCTCATACGCCAGTTTTCTGATGTACCGGAGTTCAGCAGTCAACTCCACAAAGAAGTATTTGACGATACCTATCCACGTCTTCATGAGCTTTTGCGACCACTCTCCCAGGACGATATTGACGCTGCCCTCCAAGCATGGAATGGAGATATTGCCAGCAAGCGCCGTGTCCAGGACTATATGACCGACCATGCGCGGGACAAAGATACCGCCGCATGGCTCTCTCGTGAATACGGCGGCGAAGAGAGCAAAAGCCTCTTTATCGTCCGTGCCGGAAGTCCTGAAGCTATGGAACTGCCGTGGTCAAAGGTGCAGCGTTACCTTGCGCAGCTTGTCCGTGAGGACAGATTCTTTACCGAACAGGAGTTTGATAAATTTGAAGATGTTGATGCTGCCGCTGTCAGAGAAAGTCTGAACAGTCCGGAAGCGCCGCAGCGGACAGACGCCATGATGGAAACAGCCGAAAAGACTGCCGCAGAAGACGCCGAGCCTTCTTATGAGCGCTTTTCCGTCATTGAGACCGATGACGGCTATGCCATCTGGGACGACCTGCATGACGACTACTATGTAGACGATGCGGGCGTGACGGAGAGTTTTAAGAGCGAGTGGCAGGCTGAAGATTATTTGCAGCAGGTCAGGCAGGAAACGTCGGGCAAGGAAGCCGCTGAATGGCAATATGTCGAACAGGCCAAGCTCCCGCCGTTGGAGTATACGGTCGGCGATCATTTCAGGAATGTCACGGACACCGGAAGCTCTGAGTTCGTGCTCACGGAGGTTGCCGAAGACACGATCTTCTATTCCTTCCCAGATATGCCGGAACAAGCTCCTGTGGAAATGCTCCGAGAAACCTTTGACCGCAATCTGCGCAATGGAACGATTCGTGAAGTGACGTCGGAACTTTCTCCCGACCGCATGGAGCAGATCACCGAAGCATTTGAAGCCGCCGGACTCAGCTATGACGACATCAACAGCTACGGAGGCTATCTCATTTTTCTTGAAGACGGCGGCGGACAGTACACATTTCAAAGTTGGAATGAAGCCTCAGAGTGGATTGACGGCGTTGTGTTCGACGACCCGGCCCGAAGCGAAGCCGCAGAGCATGTCATGCACCCGGAACGCTTTGAACAGGCAGAATCGGTAAAGGCAGCGTTCCCTTATAGCGTGGGCGATACCGTTTATCTTGAGGACGGCAAGGCTTTCATCGTCGAAGAAGTCACGGATATGCACATCCAACTCCGCGATCCGACGCTCTTCTATCCTATTTGGCGCTCGGAAAGCCGCGAGAGCTTTGCAAGGCTGATGGAGCGTTACCCGCAGCCGGAAGCATCTACAAAACCGGAAATGACCGCTGAAACGGTGGCGGTCTATCCAGCTGAGCAAAACAACCTGCCATACGATATTGTCATTGAACGGCTGCACACCGGCGACCCGGAACCCAAACCCGAAAACTTCCGTATTACTGACGACAACCTCGGTGTCGGCGGCGCTAAAACAAAGTTCCGTATGAATATGGATGCAATCAACACACTGATGCGGATAGAATCGGAAGGGCGCACGGCAACGCCGGAAGAACAGGAGATTTTGTCGAAATATGTCGGATGGGGCGGTTTGGCTAACGCTTTTGACGAGACAAAATCCGAGTGGTCAAGCGAGTTCGCGGAGCTTAAAGCCGCGCTTTCACCAGAGGAATACACCGCCGCAAGAAGCTCGACTCTAAACGCGCACTTCACCAGCCCTACCGTCATCCGCGCCATCTATGAGGCAGTCGGCAACATGGGCCTCCAGACAGGCAACATTTTGGAGCCGTCGATGGGCGTCGGGAATTTCTTCGGACTTCTCCCTGACAGCATGTCGGAAAGCAGACTTTACGGTGTGGAGCTGGACAGCATCACGGGCAGAATCGCAAAGCAGCTCTATCCCAGGGCTGACATCACCGTTGCCGGCTTCGAGACCACAGACCGAAAGGATTTCTACGATCTGGCGGTCGGAAACGTCCCTTTTGGTCAGTACCAGGTCAATGACCGGGCTTACAATAAGCTCGGTTTTTCCATTCATGACTATTTCTTTGCCAAAGCGCTGGATCAGGTTCGCCCCGGAGGTGTGGTGGCGTTTGTCACTTCTCGCTATACCATGGACAAGCAGTCCCCGGAGGTACGGAAATATATCGCGCAGCGAGCGAACTTTCTCGGCGCGATACGTTTGCCGAACAATGCTTTCAGAGCCAACGCCGGAACGGATGTAGTCAGCGACATCATCTTCCTGCAAAAGCGGGACAGTCCGATAAGCATTGAGCCGGATTGGGTACGCCTCGGTCAGAACGAAGACGGTTTTTCTATCAACAGCTATTTTATCGAGCACCCCGAAATGATACTCGGACGCCAAACCTCGGAGAGCACGCAATACGGAAAACAGGATTTCACCGTTGTACCCCTTGAGGGCGCAGACCTTGCCGAGCAGCTTCATGAAGCGGTCTCCCATATCGGAGGTCAATATACCGAAGCGGAGCTGCCTGAGCTTGGCGAAGGTGACGAAATCGACACCTCTATCCCCGCAGACCCAAACGTGAAGAATTACAGCTACACCGTTGTGGACGGAAGCGTCTACTACCGCGAGAACAGCCGCATGGTCAAACCGGAGCTGAATGCCACCGCTATCGAGCGTGTCAAAGGTATGGTTGAGCTGCGCGACTGTGTGCAAAAGCTCATCGGTCAGCAGATGGACGGCTTTATCTCGGACGCTGCTATCAGGCAGACACAGGCAGAGCTGAACGATCTCTATGACAGCTTCACGGCGAAATATGGGCTTCTGAACAGCCGCGGAAATGCGTTTGCTTTTGCGGACGACAGCTCCTACTACCTCCTGTGTTCCCTTGAAGTGTTGGATGAGGACAACAACCTTTCCCGCAAAGCAGATATGTTCACCAAGCGGACGATAAAGCCGCACCAAGCGGTCGAATCCGTAGATACCGCGTCGGAGGCGCTTGCTCTTTCTATCTCTGAGAAGGCAAAGGTGGACATGCCCTATATGAGCCGTCTTACAGGCAAAGCCGAAGATGCGCTGGCAGCGGAGCTTGCCGGGATCATCTTTCTGAATCCGCAGAACGAGCAGTATGAAACCTCCGACGAATATCTCTCCGGAAATGTGCGCGAGAAGCTGAGACTTGCGCGTCTTGCGCTGCCGGCTGACCCGAAGTTCGCCGCAAACGTGGAAGCCCTTGAAGCGGCGCAGCCCAAAGACCTTGACGCAAGCGAGATTGAGGTTCGTCTCGGCGCGACGTGGATAGACCGCAGCTATATCCAGCAGTTTATGATAGAAACCTTTGAGCCGCCATATTATCTGCGCCGCAGCATTGAGGTCAATTACTCGCAGTTCACCGCCGAATGGAATATCACCGGCAAGAGCCAACCCAGCTACAGCGATGTAAACGCATATATGACCTACGGTACGGACAGAGCCAACGCATATAAGATACTTGAAGATACGCTCAACCTCCGCGATG
>DAOPJM010000071.1:3517-5280 GCA_035399665.1 Clostridia bacterium | reverse complement strand
CACGCTTTGCGGAGAAGGATTTGCCGGAACCGGGCGTGCCGAGAATCAGACCGTTGGGGTTTTTCAGGAGCTTGCGGTCTACCATGATAAGATTGTTGGAAAGAGCGTTCAGGCCGCAGTACAGAGCTTCTTTCCCACTCTGAAACAGCTCCTGTGTGGTGAAAGGCACGAAGATGGCAACGCTTGAGGTAGTCAAACCGCGCTGTATCTCAATCTGGTTATAGCCCAGCGGGAGCGAGGACATGAGCCCTTCCTCCTGACGGAAATCCAGCTTTGTCAGCGCACAGTTGTATTTCTGCGCGATGGAGCTTGCTTGAAACACGTTGTTGTCAAGCTGCTGCTTGTTGTCCGCCACGTTGAGCACCGTGAAGGTGAGCAGAAACATACGCTCGTTTCGGCTCTGGAGGTCTTGCAGGAGCTTTTTGGCCTCCGTGCCGTAGGTGGCAAGGTCGGACGGAATGATATCCATATCGTATCCGGAGCGCACAGCCTTTTTCTGTTCCTCAATGGTCATTTTCTGGAGGTCGGTAATCTTTCGCTTGATGGTCTTGATTGCCTTGACCTGATCCACGGACTGAACGTGCATATTGACAATGAGGCTCGATTCCATATCCAAGAAGTCTGCCAGCATACGGTCGTTCAGCTCCGGTGCGAGAATCTGCAAGAAGGACACACTGCCCAGCTTACTGCCGAGACCGAAGGTGCTGCCGTTCTTAAACTCAAAGGAGCTGGGCGCGATGAAGTCCTTGACGGACAGCCCGGAGGGAGCCAGCCAATCCCATGAAAACTGAAAGGGATGCGGCTGGTCGATATGGAGCACATCGTGCAGGAGCTTCAAACGTTCCAGACCGTTCAACGTATCCGCAGACACACCGAGGCGTTTGAAGTTATTGAGGATATCCGTCTCCACACGCTCCAATCGGGGCTTTGCGGCTTTCAAAGACTCCGCTTCGATGCCGAAGGTGAGAAACTTGGTCTTGATAAGCCCGTTGTTGCCTCTGGCAAGCTGATTTTGCAGCATACCGGTGTACTCGGTACGGATGGCGTCGAAGTCGTCGCCCTGCAAGGGAATACTGATGCTGCGGGAGTAGGTGTCTTTCGTCGCGGACATATTTACGAAGGAGAGCTGAAACTTGACGGAGCTGTCGAAGTAGTTGAGAAAGTCGCACCAGCCGTCAAAGATTGCGGTTTTATCCTCGTTCTGGTTGAGCTGGTAGTTGATATCCTGAAACTGAATGGTTTTGGTGTAGTAATTATCCGTCACGCGGCAAACGCCGTCGGGGAATATCCGCTGAAACGGGATGCTGTCCTGTGCGGATTTCTGTCTTTTATCTTGTCTCTTAGCATTGGCGATTGCGGCTTCAATCTGCCGCTTCTCCGCTCTTGTGAGCTTTCTTGCCTGAGACAATACGGTGTACCTCCTTATCCAGATTGTCCTGACGCTTGAGCACGTCATAGAAATTGTTTGTCATATACGGTCTCTGCTTCGGTCTGATGAACGCGACCTGAATGACGTTTTTGATGATCTTTTCGAGGGGCTGTCCGTTCTTCTCATACATAGCCAGCAGGAAAAACGGGAGCATGACAACGACCATGCAGATGACCGCCGCGCTGGTTCCGATGCTGCCCTTCAAAAGAAAAAACAGCGGAACACCAAGTGCGGCTCCGCTGGCAAAGCAAATTAACTGCCTCTTTGTGAGGTTGAACATGACCTTCGTTTTCACGGCGGTCAAATCCTTTGGTACAGGGACGTATGCCATAAA
>DAOPJM010000071.1:1247-3417 GCA_035399665.1 Clostridia bacterium | reverse complement strand
ACGATGAGCACCGCGCAGGCTGTTTTGAAAATCCACTTGAAGAACATCCAAGTGTCCACGTCATTGAGGTTATTTCGATCTGTGATGAGCTGAATCAGCTCCAGCGTCATAACGAAAGCCAGAATCACACCGGCGATTGGCAAGATGACGTTATCTGACAGATTGCGAATCATATTGTAGATGCCGCCATTCCAGCCTTGGGGAGTAGCGCCCACTTGCCCCGCGATCTCTCCGACCTTGGTATTGACGCTATCGAACATACCGGTCAGGTTGTCCATAATGCCGCCGACCAGCAGTTCCTTTAGCCATTCCGTAAACTTTTCCCATATCAAATCCAATGGGCATTACCCTCCTTTCCGGGGTTCCCCTCAGTTAAGAGGGGAACCCCACGGGTCGATATGGCGGGGATTAACCGAACAGACCGGAGAGCAGGGGCACGAGAACAAGACCGATGAGCGCGACACCGCCGCCGGCCATGAGCTGCTTCATACCCTGGGACTTCGCGCCGGGGTTATCGTTGCCGTAGCCTTCGAGAAGGTTGATAGCTCCCCAGATGGCGAGACCTGCTCCGAGGGCGATAACGAGGGTCTGGAGTACATCGACTGCACTGTTGAAGAAATCCATAATTAGGTTGCCGGATCGTGAACTTGTGAGAATAATCTCGCGTAAAGCAAGAGCCGGAAGGTCAGCCGCATTTTGCGGCGTCACGTTCCGGCGTCTCCTTTCAAATATTTAGTTGGTTTTGATGATCCATTCCGACCTTGCAGCGAGGAAGTGTCATTTATCTGTCGTCATGGTTTATATGAAAACACCCGCCTCATAAAGAAGCGGGTGGGGTTGCATCAGCTTCGTCCGCATTGAAGACTTCGTATTTTTCGTCTTCCTTTGGTACGAGCTTTGTAGATAGGAACTTTTCGATATTGAAGGCACGGCGCGGGTCTGCATCGGACAGGTATTTGTAGTTGGGATGCTTTGTGATATCGTACTTGTCCGACATAAACGGTCTCACACCGCGTAGCTGGAGGATACACTTGCCTCCGTCGAGGACGGCAAGCTCATCGATAGACGCCAAGTCCTTCCCGAGCTTTTGATAATTTAAGCTGTGGGAGGTTTCCCGGCCCCGGCTCTCGCCGGTGTTAAACGTATCGATGGTCTCCTTGCCAAGCGCCTGATTTAGCTCCTTGAGCGTCGTCGGCTCCTTGCCACCGAGGAAAATAGAGCTGTCACAGTTGCCGATGATGGTATCAGCGTTGTCCTTATACAGAGCTTTGAGCTGAGATTGTGCCTGTAACACGAGGCACGCGGAAATCTCTCGACTTCGGATTGTCGCCATGAGCTTTTCCAGATTCGGTATCTGTCCGATATTCGCCGCCTCATCAATCAGGCAGCGGACATGAACAGGCAGGCGTCCTCCGTAAACATCATCAGCCTTTTCGCACAAGAGGTTGAAAAGCTGGCTGTAAATCATCGAAATCAAGAAATTGAAGGTGCTGTCTGTGTCGCTCATAATGAGAAACAGTGCCGTTTTTTCGTCTCCGAGGGTGTCCAGCTCCAGCTCATCGTACATGGTGATCTCGCGGAGTTCCTGGATATCGAAGACGGCAAGGCGAGCGCCGCAGGAAATATTTATGCTCTTAGCTGTCTTGCCTGCGGCAAGCTTATATTTGGCATATTGCCGCACAGCAAAGTGCTGGGGCTCACGCGAAGCGAGCTCCTTGAACGCCAGATCGACAGGGTTTTCAAAGGTTTCATCGTCTTCTCTGACCTCCATTGCGTTGACAAATTCTATCAGTGTGGCGAAGTTTTGTTCCTCCACCGGTGCTTCATAATGGATATAGCCGATGAGCGCCGTGTAGAGCAGCGTCTCCGCTTTCTGCCAGAAATCGTCCCCTGATTTGCCGTCTCCCTTGGTGTTGCTTATGAGCGTCGTGACCAGCTTCAAGATATCCTTTTCACTGTGGATATACGCAAAGGGATTGTAGTGATGGCTTTTCTTGAAGTTGATAGAGTTGAATATCTTGATCCGATAGTGATTGCGCCTCATGAGGTCTCCACATTCGACCACGATGCTGCCCTTTGGGTCGGTAACGACGTAGCTGGAATGAAGCTGCATGAGGTTTGGCTTGATGAAAAACCGTGTCTTGCCGGAGCCGGAGCCGCCGACTACAAG
>DAOPJM010000071.1:0-1147 GCA_035399665.1 Clostridia bacterium | reverse complement strand
AAGCCGGTCATGAGTCCGAGTACCTTCGCAGAGAAATCCGCACCAGGGGCAAGCCGCCACGCCTGCCCCAGCTTGGTTGCCAAAAGTCCGATAAACACATACGGAATATTGGGGAGAATGACCTTTTTCAGATTGAGAGGCTTTTTCATAATTCCAGCCCCTTATCCTTGCTGCGTACCTTGGCAATATCCTTACCAAGCTGCGGCAGCTTGAACTCGCGTAGCTTCTTGATGACCGAGGACTTTTCTTTGGCCTTTTCAACTTTATTGGAAAACTCAGAGAATGCCGCCGTCAGGGCGTCGGCGTCCCGTGCTTTGAAGAAGACCAGATACTTGGGAATCTCGCCGGTCTTATCCTTTTTGATGGCATAATCCACGCCGTACTTCCGAGCTACACGGTCAAAGCTCTTGATATTGCTGTCGCTGACTTCGATATTGGACACACCCTGATTCTGCCCCACAAGTTCTTTGACCGTTTGCTTGCCGGTGGGCTTTGTGTTGGCTTTTTCAGCTTTTTTCGCTTTCACATGAGCCACATATTTTGCCATTGCCGACTTGAGCACGCGGCCTGTGAGCTTTGTCGCGCTGATGACCAGCGTTACCGTCCTGCTGTCCACTTCCTCCTGCATGAGCGTCGCCTCCTTCCTTCAAGAGTGATGGTGTTGCCGTTACGCCCATTCCAGAACAAATACGACGGTCAGCACCTGTTCGTTGACGGCCTCCGACATAGCGGATACCACTGCGTCATAGGACAGCGAGAGTGAGTTGCCGGCGGGGATTGACCACGTTCCGGGGAGCGAGAGCGTTTCCGAGCTGCCCGTTGTAGCACTCTGCGCTCCGTTGAGGGAGAAGCCGATGAGTTTCGTGTCCACCTTTGCCGTTGCCATGCCGGTATTATAAGGCACAAGCGTCCATCCGTTTACCGCAGATACGGTCACGGCAGTCACTTCAACCGCGCCGGTGGAGTTATTGACGATGACGGCGTTGTCAGAGGTATAAACCTCTCCGTATTTGGAGACGGTCATAGTTAAGCTCGCGGGCACAGTCACGGAGAATCGCGTCATAGCATATCCGCAATCGTCGCAGTACCCATCGCCGTCCGCATCGGTGTGGTTGCCCGTGTCGGTGTTGCTATATGAACAGCCAGA
>DAOPJM010000070.1:0-5399 GCA_035399665.1 Clostridia bacterium | reverse complement strand
TGTACCAGTCTATCGCGGCGGCGATGCCGCGCTCGAAGTCCCAGTCGGGCGAATAGCCCAAGTACTCGCGGGCCTTTGTGATATCCGCGTTGCTGTGCTTTATGTCGCCCGCCCTCGGCTCGGAGAACTTAGGCTCCACGTTCATGTTCAGCGCATGGTTTATCGCCCAATATACGTCTATAAGGTACTCCCTGCCGCCGTAGGCGATGTTGAACGCCTCGCCCGCCGCCGTTTCGGGGGCGCACATACCGCGCAGGTTGGCCTCTATCACGTTCTCGATATAGGTAAAGTCGCGGCTTTGACGCCCGTCGCCGTGTATGGTCGGCGTTTCGCCCGCCCTAAGCTGCATGATAAACTTGGGAATGACCGCCGCATACGCGCCAAGCGGGTCCTGCCGTCTGCCGAAAACGTTAAAGTACCTCAGTCCCACGGTCACAAGCCCGTAGTGCAGGGCGTACTGCCGCCCCCACTCCTCGCAGGTTCGCTTGGTCAGCGCGTAGGGCGAAAGCAGCCTGCCCTCCCTGCCCTCCTTCTTGGGCAAGGTCGGCTCGTCCCCGTACACGGACGAGCTTGAGGCGTAGACGAAACGCTTAACGTTGTTGCGCCTTGCGGCTTCCATCATGTTAAGAGTCCCCGTAATATTGACGTCCTCGTACATGAGCGGAAGCTCTATGCTGCGCGGAACCGAGCCCCATGCCGCCTGATGCGAAACGAAGTCGCAGTTCTCGCAGGCGATAAGGCAGCTGTCAAGGTCGCGTATATCGCCCTCAATCAGGCGAAAGTTCGGATTTTCCATAAAGGGCGCGACATTCTCGCGTTTGCCCGTGGAGAAGTTGTCCAGTACCCTGACCCGGTACCCCGCGTTCAGCAGGGCCTCCGCGACGTTGGAGCCTATGAAGCCCGCGCCGCCCGTGACCAAAAATATGGAATCCTTGGGGAATCGTATGTCCTTATAGCCCATCACAGCCTCCAAAGCCGCCATTCGGGTGCGGCAAACCCGTTCTTGTCATATATAGCCTTGACATCTATAAGCACCCTGACCCCGGGCGCGAACAGCTCCGAAAGCTCTTTATCGTTCATCCAGCAAAAACGCTTGTGCGCCACGGCCACGACCACCGCGTCCATACCGCGTATATCCTCAAGCGGCGTAAGCTCTATGCCGTAATGCGCCCTAACCTCGTCCGCGTCCGCGACAGGATCACAGACCACGGGGACGACGCCGTATTCGCCCAGCTCATGTATGACGTCCATAACCTTGGTGTTGCGCGTGTCGGGACAGTTCTCCTTGAAGGTCAGTCCCAGTATCGCCACCTTCGCGCCCCTCACGGCCTTGTCCGCCGCGATGAGCTGCTTTACAAGGTTCTCGGCAATGTACCTGCCCATATCGTCGTTAATCTGCCTGCCCGCAAGGATTATGCGCGAATGATACCCCAGCTGCTCCGCCTTGTAGGTCAGATAGTAGGGATCTACCCCTATGCAATGCCCGCCGACAAGCCCGGGGGAGAACTTCAGAAAGTTCCACTTCGTGGCGGCGGCGCTCAATACCGCGTTGGTGTCTATGCCCATTCGAGCGAAGATTATCGACAGCTCGTTCATGAAGGCTATGTTGATATCGCGCTGGCTGTTCTCTATGACCTTAGCGGCCTCCGCGACCTTGATGCTCTCGGCTTTGTACACGCCCGCAAGCGCGACAAGCTCATAGACCTTGGCCACAAGCTCAAGCGTCTCCTCGTCCATGCCCGATACTATCTTCACAATGGTGTCAAGCCTGTGCAGCTTATCGCCGGGGTTGATGCGTTCGGGCGAATACCCCAACTTGAAATCAACGCCGCACTTTAAGCCGCTCGTCTGCTCCAAGACGCCGCGGCACAGCTCCTCGGTCACTCCGGGATAGACCGTGCTCTCGAACACAACCACACTCCCCGGGACAAGGTTTCTGCCCACGACCTCGCAGGCGCCTATCACCGGCTCAAGGTTCGGCCTGTTGTCCGAGTACACGGGCGTAGGAACCGCGACTATCAGAAATTTCGCCTCCCTAAGGCGCGTCTCGTCGGCGGTAAAGTCCACGCCGCAGTGGGCTATGACCTCGTCGCCCACCTCCATGGTGGGGTCAACGCCGCTTCGGTACTGTTCAATCTTTTGGGCGTTCACGTCAAAGCCTATGACCTTGACGCGCTTTGCGAACGCCACCGCGATAGGCATACCCACATACCCAAGTCCGACAAGAGCGAGCTTTTCCCCGCCCGCCAAGAGTTCCTCATAAAGTCCCATAGCTATCCCCCAAAACGGCGGACACGATAATCCCGTTGACCGCCCTGACGTCGAATTTTTCGACCGCAAGCCTGTGCGAACGCTCGCCCATACTGCGGCACATGTCATAATCGCCCGCGATACGCTCCAGCGCCTTCACTAAGGCAGCCGAATCGCCCACCGGCACAAGTATGCCGTTCTCGCCGTTGACCACAGTTTCCCTGCACCCCGCCGTGTCCGAGGTCACCACGGGTCTGCCCACCGCAAGCGCTTCAAGCGCGGACTTCGGCGTTCCCTCGTGATAGGAGGGCAGCACAAAGCAGCAACAGGCGTCAAGGCAGGGGCGCACATCCTCTTGAAAACCATAGAACGCTATACTCCCATCGTCTATGAAGGGTTGAATGTCCGCCATCGACAGCGAAGTCGGGTTGGTATCGAAATACCCTATCACCCCAAATTCCGCGTCGGGCATACGGCTTTTCAGCTCCCGCGCCGCTGTCAGATACTCGACAAGCCCCTTGTCGCGGATAAGCCGCCCCACAAATAGGAAACGCTTCGCCTCGGGAACGGGGCTTTGCGTGAAGCGCTCAAGGTTGACCCCCGAACCGTTGATGTAGGCTATCTTGTTCTCTTTGACAAGTCGCTTGCTTAAAAAAAGCTCGGAATCGTCATGGTTTTGAAAGAACACGGCAGTCGCTGCGGAAAGCCCCGCACGATATTCAAGCGCCAGTATGCCGCGCACCAAACGCGACTTTAGGTTTGTCGGCTTGTCCCGCAGCACCGAACCCACGCCCGCGATAAGCGCAATCCTGCGCTTGACCTTGGCAAGCTTGGCCGCGATCGAACCGTAAATCACGGTCTTGGCGTGATAGCAGAACACGGCGTCGGGCTTGACAGCCTTGAGCTTCTTCAGTATATCCGCCATGCCCGCAAGGTCGGAGAAGGGATTGGTGCCGTTCTTTTGCAGCTTCAACGAACCATAGCTTACGCCTATCTCAATAAAGCGTTCTCTCCATTGTGCCTCGGGTTCGGGCGCGAAAGCCAAAACCTCACAGCCCTTATCCATAAGCGCGCACATCAGCTCTTTGCGGAATGACAGCAGCGACTGCGCCTGACAGCAGAGGAATACGACCTTCATCCTTCGTTCCTCCCACGCGCCACCAGCTCGCCTGTGGTATCGTCCGCGACATACACACCCTTCGCGCCGAGTACCGCGCCTATGGTCTTGGAGAAAACCTTTGCGTCCAGCTCAAAGCTGAGGTTGTCCACATAGTAAACGTCCTGGCGGTATTTCTGCGCGTAGGTTATCGAGTTGCGCCCGTAAACTTGGCTGTAACCCGTTATGCCGGGGCGAACCTCAAGCCGTCTGCGCTCCGCTTCGGTATAGCGCTCCGCCTCGTCGGGCAGGTCGGGTCTTGGCCCAATCAGGCTCATCTGACCTTTGAATACGTTCAGAAGCTGCGGAAGCTCGTCAACGGAGCTTCTTCTGAGCAGCTTGCCCACCTTCGTGGTGCGCGGATCGTCCGCGGCGTTATAGGTAGCCCCGTCAGCGGTGCGCAAATCGGGGGAATTGTTCCTCATGGAGCGCAATTTGTACATGATGAACTCCTTGCCGCCCCTGCCGACGCGCACGGCGTTGTAGAAAGCGGGCGAACCATCCTCAATTATCACGGCAAGCGCGAAGCTGAAGGTCAGCAGCGCGGCAAACGGAGCGACAAGCAGGGTCAGCACGATATCAAGTATGCGTTTTACATAACGCCCGTACATCTACACCTCGGCCTGCGCTTCGATAAAGCTTTGAATCACGAAATCCGCCTGCTCGTTTGTGAGCTTGGTGTGCAGGGGCAGGGTAATCTCATTGGAGTATTGGGCGTAGGCATTCGGATAATCCTTTATGTCAAAGCCCAAATCGCGGTAGGCGGTGAGCAAAGGCAGGGGCTTGAAATGCACGTTGGCGGCCACGCCCTTTTCCGCCATGCGGGTTATTATGCCGCTGCGGCGCTTTAGTGGACAGCTCGGAATCCTCGTCAGATACAGATGGCAGTTGGAGGCGTTGCCCTCCTCCAAATGGTCAAGGGTGAGTATGCCGAGCGGCTTTAACGCTGCGTCATAGCGCGCCACAAGCTCTCGCCGCCTTGCGATAAGCGAATCGAAGCGATCCAACTGCACAAGGCCTATGGCCGCCTGAATGTCGGTCATGTTGCACTTGTAGGCGGGGTACAGCACGTCGTATTCCCATGCGCCCGCTTGGATCTTGGCAAGCGCGTCCTTGGACTGACCGTGTAAGCTCATGAGGCAAAAATCACGGTAAAGCTTGTCCGAATCAAGGGCTTCGTTGTGCTTCCAAGCCACGGCTCCGCCCTCGGCGGTGGTAAGGTTTTTAACGGCGTGAAAGGAGAAGGTGGTAAAATCGGCGGCGGAACCGCTGTGAATCCCGTGTTCCACGGAACCGAAGCTGTGCGCGGCGTCCGCAAGGATTATCGGGTGGTCAAAGCAGCGCTGTAAGGGCGTCGAGGGCGAGTACAGCCCCTTCTTAGGCTCTATGGCGCGATACAACGCGGCATAGTCGAACATCCTTCCGCCTATGTCCACAGGCATTATGACCTTGGTCTTTTTTGTAATATGCTCCGCTATGACTTCGGGTTCGGGGTAGAAGCTCCCCTCCGCCGTGTCCACTATGACGGGGGTTGCCCCAACGTGGCAGATAACGCTGCAGGTCGCGGTGTAGGTGTACGCGGTGGTTATCACCTCGTCGCCCTCGCCTATGCCCAGCATACGCAGAACAAGCTCCATCGCGGCGGTGGCCGAGGACAGCGCCACGGCTCTGTCAGCACGGCAGCGTTCCGCTATGCGGCGCTCAAATTCCTTGGTGCGCGGTCCGGTTGTTATCCAGCCGGAACGCAGGGTCTCGCAAACCTCGTTTATCTCGGCGTCGCTGATGTCAGGCGGCGAAAACGGAACCTTCATCCTTGCTCCTTTCAATCCGAAAACGGAACGGTAACAGGTCTTTTCATTATATATCCAACGCGGAATGATAGCAAGTAAAATTTAGTTTATTACACTCTTTCAAAGTTATCAGCGAGCCTCTTTGCCGCCCCGCCCGCCCCTGTCAACGGACTGTCATCATCGGACGCCGTTCAGCGTGGGAA
>DAOPJM010000069.1:0-5430 GCA_035399665.1 Clostridia bacterium | reverse complement strand
CAGATTATGACTTCCAAGTCTCCTGTGCGCTCCTGCGAGGACGTGGACGAGACTGCTTTGTCCTATGCGGAGATCAAGGCGCTGTGCGCCGGTGACGACCGCATCAAGGAGAAAATGACGCTGGATGTGGACGTTGCCAAGCTCAAGCTGATGAAGGCAAGCCACCAAAGTCAGCAGTACCGTTTGGAGGATAATCTCCTGCGCCATTTCCCGGAACAGATAGAAAAGAACAAGGGCTTCATCACCGGCTTTGAGGCAGATATTAGAACGCTTACCGAGCATCCTCATCCGAAGGATGGCTTTGCAGGCATGGAGGTCAAGGGCGATAAACTGACTGACAAAGACAATGCCGGTGCTGCGATTCTGGAAGCCTGCAAGGACGCGAAAGGCTTAGAGCCGGTCTCTATCGGCAGCTATCGCGGCTTTGCAATGAGCTTGACCGTGGAGGACTTCGGTAAAGATTATGTGCTCACGCTCAAGGGGCAGATGACCCATCGCGTCACACTGGGCAAGGACGCAAAGGGCAATCTCATTCGTATCGACAACGCACTCGCCGCCATGCCGGAGCGAATGACCAATGTGCAGAACACGCTGGATAATCTCTATAAGCAGGTAGAGCACGCAAAGGCAGAGCTGGGCAAGCCCTTTCCGCATGAGGACGAGTTGAAAGAAAAGTCGGCGCGTCTGGCAGAACTGAATATTGCGCTCAATATTGATGACAGGACGCCGATGGAACAGTTTGCCGATGAATCCGCTACGGAAAAACGTGAGCGGTCATCCGTCATAGAAAAGCTGAAAAGCTTCTCTGCCCAAACGCAGGGACAGCAACACAAAAATCACGAACAGGAGGAACGATGATTATGAATAACGATGAACTCAACACCAAGCTCTACGAAAAGATGTTTGCGGAGCAGGACACGTTCAGAGATTGGCTGCTGGGGCAGGAACCCGCAGCCGTACTGGATCACGCTTATGAATACACCATGCGGGAGGATATTTTGATGTCGCTGGAGTACAACGATCTCACCGATGCGCAGGCACAGTCGCTGCTTTCATCGAAAACGCCGCTTGAGGATG
Source organism: Clostridia bacterium (assembly GCA_035399665.1). Taxonomy (GTDB): domain Bacteria; phylum Bacillota; class Clostridia; order Christensenellales; family CAG-138; genus DAOPJM01. The sequence goes on along the minus strand of DAOPJM010000069.1, from coordinate 4,353 downwards.
TATTCCATGAGTTTGAAAACCGGGAGACCGACCACATGGAAAATATTCTCGACTGTATTACCGGCAGAGCCAACGATGTTGTGCAGCGGAAGCACGAAGAAATCTTGAACACGCCGATTTACAATCACTCCGGCGCATATGCCCGCGAGCATGACGAGCTTCCGGTTTACCGCGCCTCCAACAATGCGAATATCGCCTGTAAGGAGGCACTGGAAAAAGCAATCAACGGGAATTACCATGACAACAGTCTCGATTGTAAAACCGCGCTTAAGCAGGTCACTGACGATTTTGGACGCGACCGCGTGGTCTATGTTCTTGCAAATACGGTTCGTCAGAAGGATTGGGACGGGCGTATTGACCACCGCAATAAGGAGTGGGCGCAGACGATTCCCGTTGCCGAAAACCCTGATGGGACGGGTACTGACCGCAACTGCTATTTTGTCGTGGATCAGGCGCACACCGGTCTTGTGGATTTGCTCGTGACCCATGTTCGTAAGGAAATGGCGCTTGAAAAAGAGCAGCCGCAGAAGAAACCGTCTGTCATTGATATGCTTCAAAAGACGGCAGCGGCAAGCTCACAGGCCAAGGCTGCGCCGAAGAAATTGAAAGAGGCAGAGCTGTGAGTGCGGAGTTTGCTCGGCGGAGCGTGAAGATGACGGTGCGCGTCACGCCGGAGGAACACGCTCTCATTCACGAGAAAATGGCGCTTATCGGCACGACTAATCAGGAGGCATATCTCCGCCGCATGGCGATAGACGGACTGTATGTCCGGCTCAATCTGCCGGAGCTGAAGGAAATGGTTTCTCTCCTTCGGTACACCGGTAATAATATTAACCAGATGGCAAAGCGGCTCAACGAGACCGGGCGCGTCTATGAGGCAGATATCTCGGATATTCAAAAGCGGCAAACGGAGCTTTTTGAAAAGGCCAACGAAATCATTTCTAAGCTCGCGGAGCTGTGAGCTTCTCGGCAAGGGTATCATTAGTATTGACATCCTTGCCGAAGTACATATTGACAGGTAAAATGAAGTCAGAAATGAGGGAGGCGTTGATTATGAAATTCATTTTGAAGCTGTTGTTTACCCCGATTATATTTGTGCTCTGGCTCGTCACTGGAATCTGTACGTTGCTTGTCCGGGTGTCCGCTACCGTGCTGAGCGTTGTCGCGGTTCTGTTTGCCATCATGGGCGTGATTACCATTGTGACAGGCTCCACGCTCAGAGGCTGCATCGGTTTGGGCGTTGCGTTTCTTATGTGCCCATATGGACTACCAATGCTGGCAACATGGCTGCTGGCGCAGCTTCATATTTTTCGATTCTGGCTCAAGGACACAATTTACGGATAAGTCTCATACACGGCGCAGGCGGTTTTTCGGAACCGCCCGCTTATTTTTTTGCCCGTTTCAGAAAGGAGGCCGCCGCTCATGGCAACAACACGCATTATTCCCATGCACCACAATAAAGGAAAAACGATAGCTCAGTGCCTGTCAGACAGGACGGATTACGCGATGAACCCGGAGAAGACAGAAGGCGGCAAGTTGATTTCCGCCTATGAGTGCGACCCGGATTTTGCAAGCTCTCAGTTTCAGATGGCGAAAAAACAATACTTCGACAACACCGGCAGAATACAGCACAGCGACGTAATCGCCTATCAGCTCCGTCAATCCTTCAAGCCGGGAGAGGTCACGCCGGAGGAAGCAAATCAAATTGGCTGTGAGCTCGCCGCACGATTTACCAAAGGTGAGCAAGCCTATATTGTCTGTACTCATATAGATCGGGCACACATCCACAATCATATTATCTGGAACTCCACGTCGCTGGACTGCACGCGGAAGTTCAGAAACTTCTGGGGCAGCACCGAGGCAATACGTCGGCTTTCTGATATGATTTGCATGGAGCACAAGCTGTCCGTCATCGAGAATCCGCAGAAACACGGCAAAAGCTATAACAAGTGGCTGGGCGGTAACGCGAAGCTCTCCAACCGTGAGTTATTGAAAATGACCATCGACGCCGCGCTGCAAAAGAAGCCGAAGGACTTTGACGCACTTTTGCTGATTCTGAAAAATTCCGGCTACACCGCCACGCGACGGGGCAAAAACCTGTCTTTTCTCCACGCTGGGCAAAAGCAAAACATTCGTCTGTCTTCTCTCGGTGACGGATATTCTGAGACCGAGCTGCGGGCGGTCATTGATGGATGCAAGGCTCATAATCCTTTCGTCAAGAAAAAATATCCGAAGCGCAGTCAGCGGCCTACTCTGATTCAGGAGATTGAGGGCAAGCTCAACTCCGGCAAAGGCTATTGGTACGACCAGACCATGAAGGTCGTGAAGCTCAAACAGATGGCCAAGACGCTCCTGTATCTTGAGGAAAAGAGTTTCCCCGACTATGCCGCACTTTCTCTGGCGTCGGAAACGGCAGACGCCAAGTTTTACGACTTGAAGCAGCGTATCAAGTCGGCAGAAACACGAATGGCGGAGATTCAAACGCTCCGAACTCATATCATCAACTATTCCAAGACCCGCGAGGTTTACACGCAATACCGAAAAGAGGGGTACTCAAAAAAGTTCCTTGCCGAACACGAGGGAGATATCATTCTCCACAAGGCGGCAAAAAAAGCCTTTGACGAATTAGGACTCAAGAAGCTGCCTACGGTCAAGACCTTACAGGAGGAATTCAATACACTGCTGACCGACAAAAAAGCCGCCTACGCAGAGTACCGCAAGGCTCAGGACGAAATGCGCGAGCTGGCTGTCCACAAAGCAAACGCCGCGTATCTTCTGGGTATCGAAGAAGAAAAATCCAAGGAAAGGGAGCGTCAGCGTGAAGAAAAATAAGCGCCGGCACGGTGCGCAGCCAGAGATGAAATCTCTGTTCAAGGGGTATGGGGATGTTGCCCCATCAAGCAAACACCGGAGTCCCGTGAGGGGCTCCGGTGGATTTTTGACGGCAGGAGGCATTGCTTGCTCAAGACTCCTCAAACTCCTTGTAAAGCTACTTGGTATCTCGATGTTCGGCACTCAGTAGGCACTATACCTTAGCCTTCGATTGATTTCGACTATATCGAGCGACCGGTATTTCATGCCCTCCGCCCATGTCTTCGTATCCTCATATTCCGGATCGTTTGGCTCATCAAGAATACGCAAAAACTCCGCATAACCGTATGTACCACCAACATCCTCCGGTGGCGCATCGCCGACTGCGCTTAGGCATATCGGGTAGTTTTTATCATAGTCACTTTGAATATCGATGAGTTTTATATAATGATACCAGTCATCACCGAAATCATAATTGTAGATAATCTCATTCTTCTCTGGAAATACATCACTGAGCAGAACAGCAGAATCTAGGCGCCAGTCTTCGTCTTCACTTTCATATTCAGGAGGCGCACCAACAAGCACATTTCTTGTCCTTCCATCGGGATAAACATCTAAAATAAACTGATGCAGGTGATAATCCTGCCAGTTGAACAGGCATTGCAGGGCACGATGTAGTTGTGAAAAGGTACGATTTATTGGAATCGCTATTCTTCGAGAACATACCGTCTCAATATCCAATCTGACATCAAGAATGGCAGCGCGGCAGCTGCGAATATTTTGCGTTGAATAGTGCTTTTCCAATTCACCATACAGTAAATCGCTTGGCGAAGAATATTGTCCATTGATATCAAATACATCGTTGTTTATGCGCCCTATCAGGTGCCTTTGCAGAATGAAGTCGCTATTTAAGTCCGCTGCGAAATAATAAGTGCGCTCACACAGCTTATTCATCCGTGCAACATTTGAGCGGTTTGTAGTTTTCCCATATGTGATGTTGCCGCAGTCCCTCATGTACTGATTGATGATTTCTTCAGACACGCACTCTGCTTCAAGGCAGGAACGTATGCCCTCACTTATCAAAGAATTCAAGTTCTTAATAGTCTTTGCTGTGATTCCATACAGCATAAAACCATAGCGCACAGCATCGTTAATCACGACAATTGCCCTGCGGTGGTTAATTATTATCATGTTCGCGCTCCATGAGAAAAATGGCTCTGTGCCGAGCAATACGATGGGCGCAATTTTGGCATATTCAATTAATTTCTTTGTGCAGCCTATGTACATAACAGATAAACTCCTTTGTAGAACCATAATCCTTAAATTCATTTATGTGTCAATAGCATCCATCGCTTCGAGCGCATCAATCCAGTCGGGGCTACCGACTTTTTTGACCGCAACGTAGTCTTGGCCGTGTTTGTGCTCCGGCATACATTCAAACTGGCGCTTGCTTCCGGCCTCACTCTTTGCGGAAACGTCCATCTGCATTCCAAACAGATGACGAGTAATTCTGATTTTTGTGTATCCATGCGATTCGAAGAG
>DAOPJM010000068.1:0-5832 GCA_035399665.1 Clostridia bacterium | reverse complement strand
CCAACGCCTTCTCCTCCTAATTTACCTGGAACAACTTGACACGGTCATGAATAAATATTCAGTTTGACCTTAGTGCTGCTTTATGCTATACTCACAGTTGGGTCGTTATGGCATTCGGCTCGGAGGATGATTGTTGGATACATTGGAACTGAAGCGGCTGCTTACAGCGGTCGAGAAGCCCGCACGCTACACGGGTGAGGAATGGAACATGATACGCAAGGAGGGCGATAGGTTTCGCTTCGCTTTGTGTTTTCCCGACGTGTACGAAATTGGAATGTCGCACTTAGGATCGCGCATACTTTATCATGTGCTGAATGACATGGACGAGGTATACTGCGAGCGTGTGTTTGCGCCTTGGACGGATATGGAAGCGGAGCTTAGAAAAGCCAAGCTGCCGCTCTTTTCGCTTGAGACAAAACGCGCCTTGGGTGAATTCGATGTAATAGGTTTTTCGCTTCTGTATGAGATGTGTTACAGCAACATTCTGACCATGCTGGAGCTTGCGGGGCTGCCCTTCCTTGCAAGCCAACGAAGCGAAGATATGCCGCTTGTCATCTGCGGAGGCCCTTGCGCCGTCAATCCCGAACCAATCGCAGCCATTATGGACGCGGTGGTTGTGGGCGACGGTGAGGAGGTGACCCCCCTCATGGTTAGCATTCTTATCGAAGCCAAACGTCAAAAGCTTTCCCGCCACGAGACCCTTATGCGCCTGTCCAAGCTCCGCGGAGTTTACATTCCCTCTTTTTATGAGGCGGAGTATGCGCAGGACGGGCATTTTTCTAAGCTTGTCAAGACCAATGGAGACGCACCCGACAGGGTTCGCCGCAGGATAGTCAAGGACCTTGACACAACCGCGTTCGTAGGCCGTCAGGTCGTGCCAAATATGGGCATTGTACACGACAGGGTGGCGGTCGAGGTCATGCGCGGCTGTACGCGAGGCTGCCGTTTCTGCCAAGCGGGGTATATCTACCGACCGGTGAGGGAACGTTCCGAGGAGACGCTGAAGAGGCAGGCCATGGAGCTTGTCGAATGCACGGGCTATGACGAGGTGTCGCTCCTGTCGCTCTCCACGGGCGATTATTCCGAGCTGCACACGCTCCTGCCCGAGATTATGGACAGCATGGCTTGCAAGCGCGTTTCTGTTGCCCTGCCTTCACTGCGTATCGATTCGTCCATTAGGGAGGATTTGGAGAAGATGCAGTCCGTCAGAAAGGGCGGGCTGACCTTCGCGCCTGAGGCGGGAACACAGCGGCTAAGAGACGTCATCAACAAGAACGTCACCGAGGAAGATCTTCTGACGGCGGTTCGCGCCGCTTTTGAGTTGGGTTGGACGGGCGTGAAGCTCTATTTCATGATAGGCTTGCCCACCGAGACCGACGAGGACATAGCGGGAATCGCTGACCTTGCGCGAAAGGTCAGCAGGGAGTATTATTCTGTACCCAAGGAAAAGCGGGGAAAGGGGCTGAGGCTGACGGTAAGCGCATCGACCTTCGTGCCTAAGCCGTTCACCGCGTTTCAATGGAGCGCGCAGAATTCACTTGATGAAATCAGAAGAAAGCAGCGCCTGCTCAACGCCTGCATGAAGGGCGTGAGGGGCGCGGAGCTGCATTGTCACCCATCGCAGCTTTCGGTACTTGAAGCCGCCTTTTCAAGAGGCGACAGAAGGCTGTCAAGCGTGCTGATCTCGGCTTATCAAAAGGGCTGCCGCTTCGATTCTTGGGCTGAACACTTCAAGCCGCAGGAATGGGAGGAGGCCTTTACAGAAAACGGGCTGACAATTGAGGAATACGCGTTGAGGGAAAGGGATATCGATGAGCCGCTGCCTTGGGCGCATATCGACGTCCTTGTGACGCAGGAATATCTAAAGAGGGAATACGACAAGGCAAAACAGGAGAGGACTACCCGCGACTGCAGGGAAGGCTGCAACGGATGCTTTGGTAAAGACGATGAGAATGATTGCCGCGTACCGTAAAGAAGGGGGTATAAGCTATACCTCACATTTGGACGTCCAACGCATACTCCACAGGGCTATGCGCAGGGCGGATCTGCCGCTTATGTATTCGCAGGGGTTCAACCCTCACCCCATAACCGCTTTCTGCACCGCGCTTGCTACGGGTTACACCGGCGAGTGCGAGTGGTTCGAATGCGGTCTCACACAGGAGATGGAGCCGGAGGAGTTCACCCGCAGGATGAACGCCGCGCTTCCGAACGGGATGAGCGTTTGGGGCAGTTTTGTGGCGGAGGAGGGGATGAGCAGTCTTGCAAAGCTTGTGAGAGCGGCAAGGTATCTTATCACACTCACCACCAAGGAACCGCTGCAAGAGGGAGAATTGGAAACCGCCGTGGAGAAAATGCTCACTGCGACGGAAATAACGGTGGATAAAAAGTCCAAGGGCGGGATGCGCACCGTGGACATGCGTCCGCAGATTTTAGAAGCGAAGGTTATCAAGGCCGGCGGCTGTACTGCAAGGTTCGACGTTCTTGGGACTCTGTTCGCCGATGGCGGGTTGCGCGCAGATGCTTTTATGCACGTGTTGCTCGATCTTCTGGGAACGGACGGGTTCGTCGAGGTGCATCGCAGCGAAATGCTCTTTGAAGGCTGTGCCAAGCTGCCGCGGTTCGAAGCATCGAGCGCGGCGACAGTACCGCAAAATTAGTTTATAGGTACGGTTTCCATAGGCGAAAAAGAGAAGCGAGACCTTCCTTGCCTTTGCAAAAAGGAAAGGTTTTATAATGAGTAAAGAAATATTGGTTGACGCAAACAGATTTCAAATCCGTGTTGCGGTAGTTGAGGACGGCGTTCCGGTCGAGCTTTATGTTGAGCAGGGCGGCAACGAACGTCTTGTGGGCAACATATACTTAGGTAAGGTTCAGAACGTACTGCCGGGTATGCAGGCGGCGTTCGTGGACATTGGCCTTGAAAAGAACGCGTTTTTATATGCCGGGGATGTGTTTTTCCCGGGTGACAGCTTCGACGGTTTAGAGAAAGTAAGGAACTCCAAAAAGATAGGCGATCTGCTGAGACCGGGTCAGAGCATTTTGGTTCAGGTTGCCAAGGACCCCGTGGGTACGAAGGGCGCGAGGGTCACGACCTATATCACCTTGGCGGGGCGTTCGCTTGTGCTTATGCCGACCGTGGACTATGTTGGCGTGTCAAGGCGCATCGACAGCGAGGACGAGCGCACAAGGCTGCGCAAGATTCTGAATGAGATCAAGCCCCAGAAGATGGGCGTAATCGTCAGGACGGCTTCGACAGGCAAGACCAAGGAGATGTTCGAGGAGGATCTTGACTCCCTTTTGAAGCTGTATCAGGACATAGAGAAGCGAACAAAGCAGGTCAAAGCACCCGCGCTGCTGCACGCGGAGCAGTCGCTGCTGTTTAGAACTGTACGCGACCTTCTGATGAAGGATGTTGACAGGGTGTTCGTGAACGACGCGCAGGCGTACGAGAAGCTCAAGGAGATGGCCGACCTAATGGCGCCCAAGCTCAAGCCAAGGCTGCTGTTCAAGGACAGCGAGGCGCTGTTTGACAGGTGCGAATGCGAAGCAAAGATAACAACGGCACTGTCAAGGAAGGTTTGGCTCAAGAGCGGCGGTTATCTTATCATCGACAAGGCCGAGGCTCTGACCGTTATCGACGTCAACACCGGCAAATTCGTGGGCAAGGACAATCTTGAAAAGACCATTACAGCCACGAACTGCGAGGCCGCCAAGGAGATAGCAGTACAGCTGAGACTGAGGGACATAGGCGGTATAGTCATTATAGACTTTATCGATATGGAGAAGGAATCCAATCGCCAGCTGGTGCTGCAAACCATCAAGGCGGCGATGAAGGACGATCACACGAGGTCGCATGTATTCGGGTTTACCCATCTTGGGCTTGTCGAGCTGACGCGCAAGAAGACGGGCAAGAGCATAGGCGATACCCTCAAGACGACCTGCCCGTACTGCAATGGCGACGCGGCGGTGTTGTCCGCCAAGAGCGTGTTCTCAAGGCTTAGAAAGCAGGCCTTGCAGGTGGTCAACGGGAGTAAGGCGAAGCGTCTGTATATCGAGTGCCATCCGCAGGTTGCGGAGGTCATGCAGCAATGTGAGCGCGAATCGGGGACGCTTTTCCCCGAGGCGGAGAATCTCACCTGCTATGTCAAGCCGCTGGAGCAGCTTCATATTGAGAAGTTCACGGTGCGCCCGCTGTCGGATAAAAAAGTTTCGGAAGTCAAAAATAATTGTAAAATAGTGCATTGACAGCACGTTTTCTTTGTGCTACAATGCTTCGGTGAGCCGCTTCGGAGCGGTATATAAGTGTGTGCCAAAAGGCGCGTCACCGAATCCGAGCGAGTCTGGGAAGAAGGAGGAAACATTACAACAGTGTACGCAATCATTCAGACCGGTGGAAAGCAGTATAAGGTTGAGGTTGGCGATGAGATTCTTGTTGAGAAGCTCGAAGCCGAACCCGAAACCGAAGTTAGCTTTGACGTTTTGATGGTCGGCGACGGCGAGACCGTTACCATTGGCAAGCCTTTGGTAGAGGGCGTCAAGGCGACGGGCAAGGTCAAAGAGCATGGCAAGGCGAAGAAGGTTATAGTCTTCAAGTACAAGGCCAAGAAGAACATCAGAAAGAAGCGCGGACATCGTCAGCCTTTCACCAAGGTTGAGATTACCGCGATTGGCTAAGGAAATGGTCAAGTTGACCGTGTTTCAAAGCAAAGGACGCAGCTGCGGCTTTGAGCTTAGGGGACACGCGGGACACGGTGGCAAAGGATATGACCTCGTTTGCGCGGCGATTTCGTCCATAACGCAGACAGCCATATTAGGAGTTACCGAGGTAGTAGGTATCAAGGCGGGTTTTTCGCTTGAGGACGGAGACGCCTGCTTAACATTGCCGAAGGATATGACGGACAGGGAAGCCGAAAATGCGGCGTTGTTGATAGACACGATGCAAAAGGGGCTTGAATCCATAGAGCTTTCGTATCCCGGCACCCTCAAATTTCATCACAGGGAGGTGTAAGTTATGTTCAAGATGAATCTGCAGCTGTTTGCTCACAAGAAGGGCGTTGGCTCGTCACGTAACGGCAGAGACAGCAACAGCAAGCGCTTGGGACCCAAGCGTGCGGACGGTCAGTTCGTGCTTGCGGGTAATATACTCGTTCGCCAGCACGGAACGCATTTCCATCCCGGCGAGAATGTCGGTATCGGAAAGGATGATACCCTGTTTGCGAAGGCTGACGGCGTAGTCCGTTTTGAAGTACGTCACGCGGGCAAGCGCGTAGTTTGTGTTTACGCGGAAGCCGAAGCTGAGTAATCCAACCATTCGCCAGTAAAACAACAATCAACCAACCCTCCCTCGGTTATCCGAAGGAGGGTTTTTACTGCTGCCATGCTTTCGATCAAAGCCGAACAAGACGCAAAATTCAGCATTTCACATTGACAACGATGTCAATTCTTCGTAAAATGGAATTAGATAAGTGATACGGATATACATGGGGAGAGGATGGTAGTAAGGATGAAACGTTGCCTGTATTTGACTTTGGCGCTTTTGATGCTCATAAGCCTGCTGCCCACGCCGAGCGTGTTGGCAAAGGAGGTCGAGACAGCGTCGGCCGCAGCCATACCGATTGACACATCGGATGAAGATACTTCAAGGTACAATAAATATGAAGTATATAGCCATGAAACCGACGATGAGGACGACCCAAGGCAAGACCCGTCGGAGCGGTACCGCCTCTATGAGGATGAGCGGCTGGGTTATGACGGCAAAGTCCGCGAGAACGCCGCAGACAAAACCGCCGACCCGGGCGAGACCATACAGTCCACCTATTCCGGAACCTGCGG
>DAOPJM010000067.1:0-6034 GCA_035399665.1 Clostridia bacterium | reverse complement strand
CTTCTTGATATGGTGGACGCAAAGAAAATCGCCATCAACCCTGCTGTTGAGCTGTCCTATCTCAAACCAGACGAACAGACCATGCTACTGGAAGCTATGGACAGCGAACAGGCAACGCCTTCACTTTCTCAGGCACAGCGCCTCAAGAAGTTTTCACAGGAAGGCAAGCTGTCGCTGGACGTAATGAACGCTATCATGTCCGAGGAAAAGAAAGGAGAGTTGGACAAGGTTACGCTCACCGGCGACAAGCTCAAAAAATACTTCCCCAAGTCCTATACGCCCCAACAGATGGAGCAGACCATTTTGAAGCTGTTGGAGCAATGGCAGAAAAAGCGACAGCGAGAGCAAGAAAGATAATGCTTGTGCTGCGCGGGCGTTCCGAAAGGAGCGCCCTTTTTCATGCCCGTAAGGAGGTGACAACGCTTGGGCGACCCCTTTGAATACCACTACGGGACGGAGGCAGAGCAGTACAGCTATTTCCGTGTTCCCCGTATTCTTATCACCGATGAGCGGTTCAGACACGTTTCCACCGATGCAAAGCTCTTATACGGCCTGATGCTTGACCGCATGGGGCTTTCCATGAAAAACGGCTGGATGGACGATCTGAACCGCGTATATATCTACTTCACGCTGGAGGACATCATGGAGCAACTGAACTGTCAGCATGGTAAGGCTGTCAAGCTGCTTGCAGAGCTGGATGCAGACAAGGGTATCGGGCTTATTCGCAGGGTTAAGCAAGGCCAAGGCCGCCCGACAAAGATTTATGTGATGAAAGCGTTTTTCGGTCAGGCCAGACTTCCGCATACCGGCAGTCAAGACTTCTCAAAATCGGAAGTGCAGACTTCCGAAAATCGGCAGTCAAGACTTCCGCAATCAGGAAGTGCAGACTTCCCGGAATCGGCGCGTAGTTATCTTGAGAAAAATAATCCTGAAAATAGCTATACTGATCCATCTATCTATCCATCAAAGAGAACGCCTAATGGGATTGATGTGGATGGGATGAGAGAGATTGTCAGAGAAAATCTTGAGTACGATATTCTCATGCAAGACCCCAAGGCAGACCGCAGCCGTATGGATGAAATCGTGGAGCTGATTGTCGAGACGCTTTGTTCTACCAAACCCACGATAAACATTGCCGGAGATGAATACCCGGCGTCCTTTGTGAAAGACAAGCTCTTGAAGCTCAACAGTATGCACGTTGAGTACGTCTTTGAGTGCCTCAACAACAATACCACCCGCGTGAGGAACATCAAGAAGTATATGCTTGCCACGCTGTTCAATGCCCCCAGCACCATCGACAGCTACTACTCGGCATTGGTCAATCACGATATGTACGGAGACGGCTCACGCTGAAAGGCATGAGCTATTTTTTTGAAAGGATGAAATAATGGACACTTTTGACGAGAGCAAATCAATGAACGTGCTTGTCGTTGAGCCTGAGAAAACGCCATACATGGCCAACATCGGCAGCGACTTGAAAGCCATGCAGGACGCCGTAGGCGGAAGCATCGAGCCTGTCTACCCCTTTGATGAGCCGGTGGCGCTTGTCTGCAACGAGGACGGGAAAATCCTTGGCATGAAACTGAACCGTGCTTTGCGTGACGAAAACGGCGAGATATATGACATCATCGCCGGTAAGTTCTTCGTCTGCGGGCTGGGAGAGGATGATTTCACGTCGCTGACGCCGGAGCTTGCAGAGCAGTTCAAAGATAAGTTCGCACATCCAGAGATTTTTATGAAGCTCGGCAGCCGGATAATGGCCATCCCTATTGAGCCGAAAGCAGCCACTATCGAGAAGCACAAGGACAAAATCAAACACACCGTCAACCGCGACGCACGATGAAAGGAGCCAAGATATGACAAGACCCTTTGCCTACATTACTGCCCCTTGGGGCGCAAACGAATTTGAGAATACCGAGGATGCGGCTGCATATTGCCGCAAGGTGTTCGACGCCGGGTTCGCCCCGATCTGTCCGCTTCTCTTTCTGCCGCTCTTTATCAACGATGCTATTCCACAGGAGCACAAGGACGGTTTGGACATCGGCCATGAAATGCTCCGGCGTTCCCGTGTGCTCGTCGTTTGCGGCGATACCGTAGATGAAGCCATGAAAGCCGACATCGCCATCGCAGAGCGTTTGCGTATCACCGCTACTACCTTGGACGGTATTCTCACCGTTAAAGGTCAGGGACGAAGCGGAGAATGACCTATGACTATCTCATTCGCAGGCTGGTCGTGCCGCCTTAGTGATACGGCCAATATCAGGGAAAGGAGGAACCATTCATGCAAGAAGAAGTTGAAAACAGGTCGGTAACGCTGGCCATCAGCACCACCAAGCTCACCGGGCGGGTGCTGAAAGCTGCCATTGCCAAGTATCTGGCCTATGTCAAGGAGAAAAAGCGGCTCAACAGCCGCGACAGTCCCGTTACCCCTCATGGGAAACAGTCTGTCAAGAAGCTGGTCGGTCAGGGTCAGGGCGTATCCAACATCGAAATCACGGACAGCAATATCAAGAGCTTTGAACGTGTTGCCCGAAAATACGGTGTTGACTATGCGCTCAAAAAAGACACATCAGGCGAAAAGCCCAAATACCTTGTGTTCTTCAAGGCCAAGGATGCTGACGCTCTGACGGCGGCTTTCACCGAGTATTCGGCGAAGAAAATCAGACACGCAGAACGCCCGTCAATCCTCGCCGTGCTTGCGAAGTTCAAAGCGATTGTCAAGGCGAACACCATTGACCGCGTGAAGAACCGAGACAAGGAGCTGACGCGATGAAGGTGAACATCAAAAAGCTCATCCTCCCCAATTTGCCTTATGTGCTTATCGGCCTCTTGGCAACAAAGGTCGGACAGGCATGGCGTATGGCCGAGGGTGCTGACTTCTCTGGCAAGGTAATTCACCTGATGGGCGGCTTTGCCGCTGCTTTCCAGAGCATCCTGCCCAGCTTCCATCCGATTGACCTGTGTGTTGGCATCGCCGTTGCGGTAGCACTCCGCTTGGCGGTCTACATTAAGGGGAAGAACGCAAAGAAGTTCCGAAAGAACATGGAATACGGGACTGCTCGGTGGGGAAACGCCGACGACATCAAGCCGTATATCGACCCCACTTTCCAGAACAATGTCATCCTGACGCAGACTGAACGGCTCACGATGAACAACCGTCCGAAAGACCCCAAAACGGCGAGGAACAAGAATGTCCTCATCGTTGGCGGCTCCGGCTCCGGCAAGACCCGTTTCTGGCTCAAACCGAACCTCATGCAATGCCACAGTTCCTACGTCGTGACTGACCCCAAGGGCAGCATCGTGGTTGAGTGCGGGAAGCTCCTTCAACGAGAGCATTACCGTTTGAAAATCCTGAACACCATCAATTTCCGAAAGAGTATGCACTATAACCCATTTGCCTACATCCATTCGGAGAAAGACATCCTGAAGCTGGTCACGACGCTGATTGCCAATACCAAGGGCGAGGGCAAAGCCGGTGACGATTTTTGGGTCAAGGCTGAAACGCTGCTCTATACGGCGCTTATCGGCTACATCCACTATGAAGCCCCCAGCGAAGAACAGAACTTTTCCACGCTAATCGAGTTCATCAACGCTTCGGAGGTGCGCGAGGACGACGAGGACTTCCAAAACCCCGTTGACCTGATGTTTGAAGCTCTTGAAAAAGAGAAGCCCGACCACTTTGCGGTGCGCCAGTACAAGAAGTACAAGCTGGCTGCGGGCAAGACAGCAAAGAGCATCCTTATCTCATGCGGCGCTCGGCTGGCTCCCTTTGACATCGCTGAACTCCGCGAGCTGACTTCCTACGATGAATTAGAGCTGGATACCCTTGGCGATACGAAAACGGCTCTATTCATAATCATTTCCGACACCGACGATACGTTCAATTTCCTTGTAAGCATGGCCTACACGCAGTTGTTCAATCTTCTGTGCGACAAGGCGGACGATGTGTACGGAGGACGGTTGCCTGTCCATGTGCGCTGCCTGATTGATGAGGCGGCCAACATAGGGCAAATACCGAAGCTGGAAAAGCTGGTGGCCACAATCCGAAGCAGAGAAATCTCATGCTGCTTGGTTTTACAGGCGCAGAGCCAGCTAAAGGCTCTCTACAAGGACAATTCGGACACGATCATCGGCAATATGGACAGCACCATTTTCTTGGGCGGCAAGGAGCGCACCACATTAAAGGAGCTGGCCGAAACGCTGGGGAAGGAAACTATCGACACCTATAACACCGGGGAAAACCGAGGCCGCGAAGTTTCCCACAGCCTGAACTATCAGAAATTGGGAAAGGAGTTGATGAGCATTGACGAGCTGGCCGTTCTCGACGGCGGCAAGTGCATCTTGCAGTTGAGAGGCGTCCGGCCGTTCCTGTCGGATAAGTACGATATAACGCGGCACCCCAACTATAAGTATCTGTCCGACGCAGACCCGCGCAATGCCTTTGACATTGAGCGTTTCCTATCCACAAAACTCAAACCGAAGCCGGATGAAGTGTTCGACGTTTACGATGTTGACCTGTCCGGCGAACCCGTGGCCGCTGAATAAGCGGCCTTTTTTGTTACCCAAAATCAAAAACAAATTATATGGAGGTACACTATGGATTTCTTTAACTCTGCTGTTGACGTTCTTCAGACCCTCGTTATCGCGCTGGGCGCTGGCCTCGGCATCTGGGGCGCAATCAATCTGCTCGAAGGTTACGGCAACGATAACCCCGGCGCTAAGAGTCAGGGCATGAAGCAGCTTATGGCCGGTGGCGGCGTCGCACTCGTCGGCCTCGTCCTCGTCCCGCTTCTCTCCGGCCTGTTCGGTTAATCCGCAATCGGCACAACTAATAAACCCTTCGTGCTCTCCCGCCCCGTGCGGGAGAGCACGGGAAAGGAGGTAACGCCCATTGGATATGATATGGCAAAAAATCACCGATTGGCTCAAAGAAGTGCTGGTCAGCGGCATACTGGATAACCTGTCAGGAATGTTCGACAACGTAAATCAAAAAGTCGGAGAAATCGCCGGTCAGGTCGGCTCGACACCGCAAGCATGGAACTCAGGCGTTTTTAACATGGTGCGGAACCTCTCCGAAACGGTGATACTCCCGATAGCCGGTGTGATACTCGCGTTTGTTATGACCTATGAACTCATACAGATGGTCATCGACAAGAACAACATGAATGACTTTGACACTTGGATTTTCTTCAAGTGGATTTTCAAGACGTTCTGCGCTGTTCTGATAGTAACGAACACATGGAACATCGTCATGGCCGTCTTTGACGTGGCTCAGACGGTGGTAAACGGCGCTGCCGGAGTGATAGTCGGCAACGCTTCCATCGACATTACAACGGCAATCACCGATTTGGAGGCTCGCCTGATGGAAATGGAATTGGGCCCCCTGTTCGGTCTTTGGTTTCAAAGCCTTTTTGTGGGCATTACCATGTGGGCTTTGACCATCTGCATCTTCATCATCGTCTATGGACGAATGATTGAGATCTACCTTGTTACGTCGGTTGCACCAATTCCTATGGCGACAATGGCCAACCGTGAATGGGGGCAGATGGGACAAAACTACTTCCGTTCTTTGATGGCGCTCGGTTTCCAAGCATTTCTGATAATCGTCTGTGTCGCTATATATGCGGTTTTGGTTCAGTCCATCGCCGTCGAAGCCGACATCGGCAATGCCATTTGGACGTGCATGGGATATACGGTTTTGCTCTGCTTCACGTTGTTTAAGACCGGGAGCCTTGCCAAGTCCATCTTCAACGCCCATTAAGGAAGGAGGTTTCTCATGGCGTATGTTCCAGTTCCCAAAGACCTCACCAAAGTCAAGACGAAGGTGATGTTCAATCTCACCAAGAGACAGTTGATCTGTTTCGGCAGCGGGGCGCTTATCGGCGTACCGCTTTTCTTTTTGCTCAAAAACTCAACCGGCGTGAGCACGGCGGCCATTGTCATGGTACTGTCCATGCTTCCCTGTTTTCTTCTTGCCATGTACGAAAAGAACGGGCAGCCGCTTGAAGTAATCCTCAACAACATCATTCAAACC
>DAOPJM010000066.1:0-6333 GCA_035399665.1 Clostridia bacterium | reverse complement strand
ATGTTCAGCAACGGCGACGCGTATAAGGACACAAACGCGGATGAATCGGCGGCCAACGCCGCGAGACTTGCTCAGGCGAACAGGGAGATAGCGTACAGAGGCGTGTTCGTAAAGCTGTCGAAGGACGCAAGCGACGAGTATACGGTCTACGACGTACAGCTTGGCTATCAGAAGACCAACAGCGCGACACGAATATTCAGACACTACTTCTATTATGGCGCGTCAACGGGCGATTGGGCGAATTCGATTTGGCTCACGTCACAGGGCGACCTGCCCGTTTCAAATGATCTGAACGGGTGGTCGCTGTTCGCGCCGTCTGAGGACCTACAGGAATTCTATCCTGCCGCTTAACGGATTGGAGGGAAAGATGAAAGAGTATAGAGCATACGAACCTCCGATCATGGAGCTTGTGGCGCTCGACTATGATGATGTGGTCACGGCTTCGGGCGACGTTTGGAGCGGGCCCGACTATCCGGGCGGTTCGGGAAGCGGGGGCGGCGTCCCCTTCAACCCCGGCGACAACTGGTGGGACGAGCCGTAACGCTGTAAAGCAACATAAACCAACGGTGACGATAATATCAAACGGACAGGGTCAAACTGCGGACCTGTCCGTTTTTATGCCGCCGCAGTGTGATATGTTCGGTAATCGCTGCAAAAAGGGGGATCGCTTGAGACTTACAAAGCGTTTACAGCTATTCTGATTATCTATATCAAGACATAATCAATATGCATTTGTTATTCATTTGCTATAAGCTCAGGATGACAGCGAGCGTTGAAGGGCGGATAGAGTATGTGCTTGAGAGCTGCTAAAGCACCGCTGTCATCCTGAGGCGGCAGCCGAAGGATCTTGAAAGCAGCTTGCGGGAAAAGCCCCGCTCCCCCGAATACCCCCGCTGTCATCCCGAGGAGCGTACCGCGACGAAGGATCTTGAAACAAGCTTGCGATGATAGAGGCGCTCCCCCACGGGACAAGGGGGACGAACGCAGTACGCACTCTGCATTTTGGTTGTTGTCGCGGGGGAGCGGAGGTTGATTTTGAAGTTTTCAGCAAGATCCTTCGCTATAAGCTCAGGATGACAGCGAGGGTTGAATGGCGGATAGAGTATGTGCTTGAGAGCGGCTAAAGCACCTTTGTCATCCTGAGGCGGCAGCCGAAGGATCTTGAAAGCAGCTTACGGGAAAAGCTCCGCTTCCCCGTGTTACAAGGCGGTCATATCGCAGAGACTAAGGACGTGATGCAAAGCGCTCCCCCCTTCGACAAGGAGGTCATACGAAACTGCAAACAGCCGCTGTGGTATGCACTGAAATTATTACCTGCCGTGAGTGAGTTCTCCCACGACCCTGCGCTCTATGGCGGCGACGCCGAAGTACATTAGTCCCGCGAGTATGCACAGTATCACCACTCCGGTCATAACGAGATCCAGCTTGAACACCTGCCCGCCGTAGACTATCAAGTATCCAAGCCCCGCTTTTGAGACAAGGTATTCGCCAACTATGACGCCGACCCAGCTCATGCCCACGGAAATCTTCAGCGCGGCCACCATGTCGGGTATGCTCGCGGGCAGCACCACACGCACGAAGGTCTGAAAGCGCGACGCCTTGAGGGTGCGCATCAGGAACAGCATATCGGGGTCAACCGTCATAAAGCCGTTAAGCACCGTGACCGCCGTGACGACGAAGGACACAAGCACCGCCATTACCACGATGGACTTCATTCCCGCGCCGGTCCAAACTATGAGTATAGGCCCCAAAGCAATCTTCGGCAGGGCGTTCAGCACCACAAGGTATGGGTCAAGAACGCGCCCGACGAATGGCAGCCACCACAGCACAACCGCGATGATTGCGCCTATCACCACGCCTATCACAAATCCAAGTACGGTTTCAAGCAACGTCACCCCTATGTGCAGGAACAGCGACCCGTCCGCGAGCAGGCGGAATATCGTTGCGGCGACCCTTGAAGGGCTTGACATGATAAAGGAGTCTATGACGCCTATATCGGTCAGCAGCTCCCACAGCGCCAACGAAAGCACGAGCAGCAGCAGTTGCGTTATGGTGACTGCCGCGCCATAACGCTTACGGCGCCCAAGATAGCGCTGTCTTTGTATCGACATTCCTGAGCTCATGCCTGTAATTCCTCCCATATATCGGAAAAGTAGGAAGAAAACCACGCTTGGTTGCGGCGCTCAAGCGGCGAGTTTGCACGGCCCTCATAAATCTGCGTCTCATAGCGCAGCGTCGCGGGGCGATTCGAGAACACAAGCACCCTGTCCGCCATTGACACGGCCTCAGATATGTCGTGCGTCACCAAAATGGCGGTCTTACCGCAGCTCTTTATGAGACTGTAAACCTCATCGGATAAGGTCAGGCGTGTCTGATAGTCAAGAGCTGAGAACGGTTCGTCCAGAAGCAGCAGATCGGGATCTGTGGACAGCGTTCGAATGAGCGCGACCTTCTGACGCATTCCGCCCGAAAGCTGCGCGGGGCGGCTGCCTGCGAAGTCGCTAAGCCCGCAGCGCTTTATAAGGGCGTCAACCTTGGCTTCCCCCTCGGGCGTCACGGCGTGGGTGACCTCAAGCGCCAAGAGCGCGTTCTTTCTGACACTGCGCCATCCCAATAGGCTGTCACGCTGCAGCATATAGCCGCACTTGGAGCCGTCGCGCACGGTTATGCTTCCGCTTGAGGGCTGCATCAGCCCCATGATGAGCGAAAGCACCGTAGTCTTGCCGCAGCCCGAAGGCCCGACTATCGCTACGAACTCCCCTTCATCCACCGAGAAACTGAGGTCTCTGACGGCGTCGGTTTCCCGCTCGGGCGTTTGATAGGAGCAACACACGCCCGACAGCTTTATCAATGAACCTTGCATGGCTATATCCTCTGTTTTTGTAATAGTTCATACTATTCTTGGGACGCGGGCTTTGGTGACTGTGTGGGTCCGCACGTTTGGGACTTTGGCGGCATAGTATTGAATATGCAGAAAAATTGTCGAAATTGTAACACGGGCGGAGTAGTATGCACCGTCCTCGCGGCGGGCGCGGCCCTGCTTCTGATATGCTGTCTGCCGTTCTGGGCGTTGTGCCTGCTTGCCGCCATAGGCGCACTGCTGTGGGCGCTTTGCCTGCGCTGAAGGCGGCGCTTTTGCGGCTTGTCAACAAGAAACGCGGCGTATTGTCCGCCGCGCCGCTTTCGTTTGGTATGTGTTTTTAGGTTTGCCTATGCGACGGGAAAGCCGCCGGCGTTTACTCGGATGAGGGGAGCTTTTGCATGACAGGCTCCATGATGAGCGAAAAGAGCAGCATCATGACGCAGGGCAGGATTACAAGCGGCAGAAGCCACAGCACGCAGGCCGTTATGCAGGCGGCCGCGATGAGGACGCAGAGCAGCGTTTGCGGCAGATAGGCGAAGGTGACGCGAAACGCGCTCGCGTTAAGCGTCTTAAAGCTTTGCGTGAATCGCGACAGCAGCGGGAACAGCCAACAGGTCACGCCCGCGGGTATTATGCCGAGCAGCGGGTAGGCGTACTTCAGAACTATCATGAAGGGAACGCCCGCGTTCGCACCCGTTATTACAAAGGAATACAGCAGATACAACACGCCCCAAATGCCTATCCAGAGCAGGGACACAAGGCTTGAGACCTTGAACTCGTTTTTGAATGTACTAAAGAAACGGCTGTACGGCCCGCTTTCGCCCCCGCGTACGCAATGCACAGTGACGTCGTAGAGCGCGGTCAGCGACGCGCCTATCGTGAACAGCGGAAGCGAACAGAACACAAAGAGTACGCTCAGGCCGAGAACGTCACTCAGCTTCGCTATGCCGCCCCAAAACGCGCTGTCCGAACGAAAAGACTTGTTTGCCATGTTCTGCCCTCACTTTCTATACACAGGAATTATAACATCTCGCGCCGCTCAGCGAAACCCCCAATTTGCCAAATCTAAAAATAATTATTTTTTCAAAACAAATCTTGAAATTCATTTTCAACAATGGTATGATAAGACATCAAACACGGGAGGACTTCCTCTATGAAGCAGGAGATGTTGTTGTCGGCGCGCCGGTGGGCGAGAAACGAGCTTGAAGGCGTCGCTGATTTTTGGCTTGTCCACGGTTGGGACAGGGTCAACGGCGGGGTGTACACCTGCCTTGACCGAGCGGGAAACATTTACAGCACGGATAAAAGCGTTTGGATGCAGGGACGCTGCGCATGGACCTATGCGTATCTTTGCGGCGTTTACGGAGCAAGGGAGGAGTGGCTTGAGTTTTCCAAAAGCTGCCTTGACTTCATGGAGGCGCATTGCATAAACCGTCCCTGTAAGGATCGAATGTACTTCACCGTGACGGCGGACGGCTGCCCCCTGAGACAGCGTCGCTACTGCTTTTCGGAGGGCTTCTACGCCATAGCCAACGCCGAGTATTACGGCGTTACGGGCGACACGAGCTGCCTTGAACGTGCGCGCAGAGCCTATGAGCTAATTTATGACCTGCATAACGGAATGCCCGACCCTGTCGGCATGGGGCCCAAGACCATACCCGAAACTCGCAGCGGCAGGGCGCTCGCGGACCCCATGATATACCTGAACATCACAAGCGTGCTTCGCCGCGTGGACACGGAGCGTGAGGCGCTGTACAACGAGCGCGCCA
Source organism: Clostridia bacterium (assembly GCA_035399665.1). Taxonomy (GTDB): domain Bacteria; phylum Bacillota; class Clostridia; order Christensenellales; family CAG-138; genus DAOPJM01. The sequence continues at coordinate 1,701 of DAOPJM010000066.1, read as the reverse complement.
AGGAGTGTGTCGAGCTTATACGCCGCTTCCACTACAAGCCTGAATTGGGCTGCACCTTGGAGACCGTAGGCATGAACGGCGAGTACATGGGCGACATTACGGAGGGGCGTTTTGTCAACCCCGGTCACGACATAGAATGCAGTTGGTTCCTGCTGGAGCAGGCGCGACTGTCCCATGACGAGACTGCCGCCGCCTTGGCGCAGAGCATCTATGACCAAGCGTTCAGCGCGGGTTGGGACGAGGTTTACGGCGGACTGCTGTATTTCCTTGACTGCGAGGGCAAGCCCCCTCAGGCCTATGAGCACGACATGAAGCTGTGGTGGCCGCATAACGAGATACTCATCGCGTCGCTGATGATGTACCGTCACACTCAAGACGAGACTTACCTTGAGCACTTTTTGCGCACCCTGGATTACTGCAAGCGAGTATTCAGCGACCCCGAGTACGGCGAGTGGTTCGGCTATTGCCGCAGGGACGGCAAACCGACCGAGCCGCCTTGCAAGGGGAGCATATTCAAGGGACCTTTCCATGTACCGCGCAGCCTTGTCATGGTTGACAGGCTGATTACCGATATATTGGGCGAGGTGAGGTAGAGTATGGAGCTGTTTCAACTTGCGGAGGGCGAAGCTACGGTATTCGACCATATTAACAACTGTTATTTCGGCATGACCAAAGCGGAAAAGCGGGTCGCGGATTTCGTCATGTCACGCCGCGTCGAGCCGAAGTATATGTCCATCTCCGAATTGGCCTTGTCCTGTCACGTCGCGGAAGCCACAATATCGCGCTTCTGCCGCACTCTCGGATTAAAGGGCTATAACGCGTTTAAGTTAGAGCTTGCCAAAGCAAGCGTGGCGGCCGGCGGAACGGTAGTGAATCTGGACGAATCCACGGCCGAGATCACGCAGGAGGATGACATTCGCACGATGTGTCAAAAGCTGTATGCAATCAACGCGGACGCCCTAAAGCAGACGCTCTCCTTCGTGGAGGAGGACAAAATACGCCTGGCAGCAGACCTGCTCTTTAATGCTGACAACATCTATTGCATGGGTCAGGGCGGTTCCTTCGTGCTTGCGGAGGAGGCGTACAGCTTGTTTTTGACGATTACCCCGAAGGTGCATTCGGTATGTGATTCTCATTTACAGATACTCAACGCGTCGCTGATGAGCGAGCGTGACGTAATACTCTTCTTCTCATATTCGGGCGCTACCAAGGATTTGCTTGAGCTTGAACAGGTGGCGTGCGCGCGCGGAGCTAAGATCATTCTCATTTCGCGATTTCCGATGTCGCCCGGAGCGCAGTCGGCAACGATGGTATTGAAGTGCGGCAGCAACGAAAGCCCGCTCAGGAGCGGCTCGGTCGCGGCGCGTATGGCGCAGCTGTATGTTGTCGATATGCTCTATACGGAGCTTATGCGCCGCAGCCCGGAGACCTTCTCTGCCAATCGCCAGAGAACGGCGCAAGCGCTGACCTGCAAGCTGCTGTAAGGCTTGTGATTTATTGTGGAAAGAGGCGTGGCAAACACGCCTCTTTGTTTTGCTTGCGGGCTTGCGCGGGATAACCGTAGGGTGAATCATCAATGCCGCTTTGCAGTAAAACCGCCAAAGCCCTGACATCATTTGTTATTCAGTACTGTTTCGCCCCCCTCTGTCATCCAATAGTGTTCAGCAAAACCTCTCTCACTGTCATCCAATAATGTTCCGC
>DAOPJM010000065.1:0-6486 GCA_035399665.1 Clostridia bacterium | reverse complement strand
CGCTCCCCTTATGTGATTCCCGCCACAACCTACTGTCTGTCGAAGCACAATAATGCAAGCACAATAAAAGCGCGACCCCGAAAGACTGAGGTTCGCGCTGCTTGAGCACTTATTCACCTGTTATGAGGATGTTCATATTAAATGCGGGAAACAAAAGCGCTTTTATAAAGCCATCCTGAGCCTATCGCAGGATCTTGCACTGCCGCCACTTCTATTATTCCGCATTGGGCGTGAAGGGGCGTGGGAGAACTCTGCTATGTCGTTTCGCGCTCGACTATCGATGAGAATATCATGATGCGCTGCGTAACATACTTGCCCTCAAGCGCCGAGATGAGCGTTTGCGCAACCGCTATGGACAGATCCAACAGCTTATTGTCAAGGCTCGTGAGCTTGGGTTGGCATATCCTTGAGTACGCGGAGTTGTCTACGCCCGCCACGGCTACGTCCTCAGGTACGCGAAGCTTTTTCTCGCGAAGGGCTTCAAGCCCGCCCACAGCAAGCAGATCCACGGCGTAAATTATTCCGTCAATCTTTGGATGTTGGGTCAAAAGCGCCGTCGTAGCTGCCTTGGCGTCATCCATATCGGGGCCGCCGGAGATGGCTATACATTCGGTATCGGGAAGATACAGGCGCATACCGTCCTCATAGCCCTCTTGCTTGAAGGTGTTGCTCGGCGTAGCTCTGCCATTTACAAAAGCAATGTGCTTCTTGCCGCGCTCTGCCATGAGGTTCACAAGGTTTCTGACTCCGCCGCGTTCGTCCGCGATTATGCCGTAAACGTTGGGCAAGTCGAGCGCTCCGTTCAAAATTACCACGGGAATATTGTTCATGTATTCTTCGATGGTGCGCTTGACAAGGTCTGTTTGGAAGGTTGAACCAATAAGCACAGTTCCCTCAACACGCCGTGCCGAAAGCTTCTTGATGTATTCGGCCTTGCTCTTTTCTGAGCTGCCTGTATTCATGATTATGCAGCAGTAGCCGAGTTTGGCAAGCTCTCCTTCAAGGTAGTGTATACCATCGGTGTGGTGCATAGTACGAATATCGGAAATCAGTATGCCCACCGTCTTGCTTGCGCCGCTCACAAGAGCCCTTGCGCCCGCGTCGGGTGCATAGTGATACCGCTTTAACAGAGTTTCGACCTTGGCTCTGGTGGCGGACTTAACATTACCTTTTTTGTTGATAACTCGTGAAACGGTACTCGCGGACACTCCCGCTTCTTTTGCAATATCATAGATGGTCATCAAGTATACCCCTTAAATATATTAATTTCATTATACTCGTATTCAACCATGCAAGTCAAGCAAGATTTCAGCAATTTCACGATAAAGCGTATGCAGTAATGCTTGACAACCAGGTAAACGATGGTGTAAAATCATTATGAAAACGATTGCACAATCAGGAGGTTGTCATGGTTAGAAAGAGTGAGAATGTCAAGAGCGAGGTCTTCGAGCATAAGTTCAACGCACCGGGCAGCATACTCGTAAGATCGCTTGTAGAGTGCGACGCTGAGATGAACGGCAAGGGACGCGTATTCGCCCACACGACGCTTCAGCCGGGATGCGGCATAGGCTATCACATTCACAAGGGCGAAAGCGAGACCTACTACATATACAGCGGAAGCGGCGAGTTCAACGACAACGGAACGATAGTCCCTGTGTCCGCAGGTGACGTCACCTTTACCCCCGACGGAACCTGTCACGGCATACTCAACACCGGCGCCATCCCCCTTGAGCTAATCGCCCTGATACTGTATAACTGACATTTTTAAGCCAACATGGGCTGCGGCAAATTGTCTTTGCCGCAGCTCATTATTGACTCCGCTCTTTTTATCTGCCGGGCTTCGTACCCGGAACTCGCACGCTCTGTTGACGCAAGCAGCCGACACTTGGTTTAGGCAAGCTGCCTCGAGCGTTCGCCTCTCGTTTGTCTTGAAACCGCCCAAGTACACTTACTCGCAAAACTCAGCCAGGCCCTCGATGGCATAGGCTCTGACGGGGCTTGAATCCAAGCCCTTGATGGGCAAGGGAGAATAGCTGATGAAGAAGACGTCCCTTGTGAGCTGCTCAAGGTTCTTCAGCACCTCAATAAAGAGAATATTCTTTGCCATGCAAACGTCGTGGAAGGGCTTTACATCGTCATTGGTGCTTTCGATGGACACGCCGTCGCCAAAGCCAACACACTTGACCTTATGCTGAACAAACCACTCCGCCGAAGCCCCGTTCACGCGCAGACGCTTGTCAGCATCGGAGTTCGTAAGCGGGGTAAAAGGCGGGATGCGAAAGGGTGAATCGATGATGACAACGTCGCCTTCTCTAACCTTTGAACCGTACAGGTCGAGCATGGCGGGCGTAACGTACTCGCACGGCTCCGCATCAACGAAATTGACATACACACAGCGCCCAAAGAAGGAGGTTAGGGGAAGCGCCGTGACGTCAGGCCAGTTTTCGTCGTGGTGATAGGGACATTCGCAATGCGTCCCAAGATGGCTCATTATATCAAAATTGGTGTGAAAATCGGGGATTGCTCCGCCTGTGTTGAAACGATGAAGCTTGCAGCGCCTCGTCTCGGTGGCGGGGTCGATTATCTTTGAAAGCTCTATGACCTTAAGTCCGTTCATCATGTATACTGTGTCCATATCGCACCTCACTTTGTTTTTTTCATTAACCCTTTCGGGTGAGTACCATATTATGTCATTTGCAATTGCATCGAAACGCTGTATAAAGAGGGCGTAGTTACGGCAGCCGAAGCTTCGGTTCTCATGCGTTCAACCCTGTTCGGTCAATTTCATGCAATCGCTTTCATTAATAACATAGCACAGACTTTACAAAGATGCAAGCCCCTTTATGATATTTTACAAAGATATTGGTTTGTATTCAGCCCTGCGACAAGAAACCAACTTATTTTTGTATGGTTAAGCTTGTATGGAATTTCCTGTTGCCAAGTTCGTTTCGCCAAAATGAGGAAAGCGATATCATAAGATGGGCATAACATATAGAGGAATACCGGCAGTTGATGATGTGCGTCCATTGATATTAACATACTAAGTAACAGCTGACAAGTATTGTCGATTGTGGTAAAATGGCAAAAAGGCTATATGGGAGGTAAGATATGAGCAAGGTAGTTAACGAGGCAAGGATCAAGAACAAGCTCATCGCAGCGATACGCGAGCAGCTTGAACACAGGGCGACATGGCTATACCTTTTATGTGACGAGGCCTCAAAGCGCGGACTTGACCCAAAGGATTTCGGTTCGGCGGCGGTAAAGCGCTGCGGGCTGACGCAGGGCGCTAATCTGGTGAAGAAGGGCGGCACTAACGCCTTGACGGGTCTCAAGAAAACCCTATTCTCAAAGGCTGCGCAATGGGTCTTTGAGATGGATATTAAGGAATGCAACGAGGACAAACTCAGTATTGACTTCCACTACTGCCCCTTGGTGAAGGCGTGGCAAAAGGCGGGCTGCTCGGATGACGAAATCTCCATGCTCTGCGATATCGCCATGTGCGGAGACCACGGGATAGGCGAGCGCTACGACAGCGTGCTTGACCTTCCGAAATGCATCGCCAAGGGTGATGAAATCTGCGCTCTGCGATACCATAAGAAGTGATTCAAGCTTTGAAAGCTGAACCCTTGTTCTTTACTTGTAAGTGAATGACGCTAATCCGGTGAAGGTGTAATCAGTACGCCAATGCCTACCCGTTTACCCGTCAACAGGCGGTGAAACTAAGCTTGTCATAGTTACGGTGAAAGAGCTGCTCCCCACATACTAAATAGAGCTGCGGCAGGGACTAACTGCGGCAGCTCGTATATTGTCGGAAGCCCTAAGGCCTATTGTGCAGCGGAAAGGGCAAAGGAAGCGGGATACATACAAACCCCGATCGCCGCGCAAACCGCAAGGGATTCCGACCCGTCAAAGACGAAAGCGATAAGTAGTCGTTCACCGTTCATGGGCGCTCCGCGTTGAAGAACGCTCCCTTACAGTTTGCAATCAAAAGTCAACTTCCGTGTCGTAGTAGCAGCACTTCAACAACTCTTCCATCTCCCTTTGGCTCGGCCGGCGGGGATTCGACCCCGTGCAGGCGTCGGCGATGGCGTTCTTGGCAATCTCGGGCAGACGCGCAAGGAACACGTCCTCGGGCACAAAACCGATATCAGCGGGATAGCTGTCCGCGCCGTAGTTCTTGATGCAATGCGGGATGTTCAGCTCGTCGCTCATGCCGCGAAGATACTTTATCAAGTCCCTGACCTTTTCATCGTCGGAGGCGTCCCTGCGGGTGATACCCATGTAATCAACGATCTTGGCGTAACGCTTTCTTGCGGTCTCGTCCTTGGCGTTAAACGCGATGACCTTTGGCAGATACATGGCATTTGCCGCACCATGTATGATGTGTGCGCCGCAGTCGGCAAAGGCCGCGCCGGTCTTGTGTGCCATGGAGTGAACTATGCCTAAAAGAGCATTGGAGAATGCCATGCCCGCGAGACATTGGGCGTTGTGCATCCTGTCGCGTGCGGCGACGTCGCCGTTATAGGACGGGATGAGGTCGTTCATAATCATTTCAATCGCGTGAATCGCGAGGGGGTCGGTGAAATCGCTGTTAGCGGTGGAGACATAAGCCTCGACGGAGTGCGTCATAGCGTCCATGCCTGTGTGCGCGACGAGCTTGCGGGGCATGGTCTCAGCCAGATCGGGGTCAACAATAGCGACGTCGGGGGTAATCTCAAAGTCGGCGATGGGGTACTTGATACCCTTGTTGTAGTCGGTGATGATAGAGAACGCTGTGACCTCGGTAGCCGTGCCTGAGGTCGATGAGATTGCGCAGAAGTGCGCCTTGGTGCGCAGCTTAGGCAGACCGAATACCTTGCACATATCCTCGAAGGTAACTTCGGGGTACTCATACTTGATCCACATAGCTTTAGCCGCGTCGATTGGCGAGCCGCCGCCCATGGCGATAATCCAATCAGGCTGGAATTCCTGCATCTTTGCGGCGCCCTTCATGACGGTCTCAACCGAGGGGTCAGGCTCGATGCCTTCAATCCTCTCAACCTCCATGCCCGCTTCGCGCAGGTACGCTTCAGCCTTGTCAAGGAAACCGAATCGCTGCATACTGCCGCCGCCTACGCAGATCATTGCCTTTTTACCGGTGAAGGTTTTGAGCGCCTCCAATGCGCCCTTGCCGTGATATATATCGCGGGGGAGTGTAAAACGTGCCATAGTCAAATCCTCCTGTAATAATAGTAGTCTGTCCCTTGGACAGCCTGACAATACCATAAAGATTCGACCTTGTGAATTATCGATTTAGCATAGGGGTGTGATCAAGAGAGATATAACCAAAATGCCATATATTATCATGCTTTTTACAGTATAGCCCGCTTCGAATAGCATAGCTCGGTGATGAAACGCTTGTCAAGCTCGGAGAGCCTGTAATCTCTGCGGTAGATGAGCACATCGCGGTACGCCCTTGTGTTGTCGGAGCAGCTCCTTTGAACAAGACCGTAACGCTCCAATATGTTTTCGGGCATTGCGGAGACCCACATGAAGGTCTCGTGATTCTGCGCCAACAGCTCAAATTGGCTTCCGCGCTCAAATACGAAGATGCGCCGTTTGATGTTGTCGGGCAACTCCTCCTTCTTGACTATGGCAAGCGGCAAGGAGGGAACGTAAGGGTCGGCATGGGCAATCTCAATCATAGGCTCCAAGTCCTTGTAATGAATGTCGGGCAGGGAGGTCAAGGGGTTCTCCCTATGCATCAAAAGGACAAAGCGAAACTCGGACACAAGCTCAAAGTTCAAGCTCTTTTCATTCAGCATTTCTTTGAAATACTTGTCAAAGTTAGACGCATAACGGATAATACCGAGGCGGCAGCTGCCGTCAAGCAGGTTTGAGACGGCGTCATATGAGTTGGTTTCCTTGTAGATGAAGGCGGCGGGGTCGGAGGTAATGGAGACGGAGAAGCGTGCAAAGGCGTCTGAGATATAGCTTGCCCGTGGTACGCAGATGGAGAACTGCTGCTGCAAGGGTGCGCCCTCCTTGTACATACGCTCCACATCGTCTATTTGGTCGAGGATTTTCTGTGCGTAGCCTATGAAGCGCTCACCCTCAGGCGTTAAAAACATACCCTTGGCTGAGCGTTCGAATATGGTTATCCCAAGGTCGGACTCAAGGGACTTGATAGACCTGCTCAGGTTCGGTTGAGCGGTGAGCAGCGTTTCGGCGGCTTGGTTGATAGAGTGAGTCTTGGCCACCTCGACAGCGTATTTCATATGCAGAATGTTCATGTAACCCTCCCGTAACCACAAATAGTATCGTCAAACCGAAACGGCACAAAGCAACCGCCGGGCAACTCGTTCAAGCACATTATAGTATAGCAAATTTCTACGCCGCTTTCAATGCGCGGGAAGCAAAGATTTATTGAAGTGTATGATCTAGGGACAAATCTTCAATTGTGGCGCAAATGTGGCGGAGAGGGCGATATAGCCCTTCAATTGTGGC
>DAOPJM010000064.1:0-6654 GCA_035399665.1 Clostridia bacterium | reverse complement strand
GGCGGAAGCGGCGCGTCCTCAATAGGGGCGCTTACGGGCGACAGCAAGCGCCTTGACTACATCGCGGAGAACATGACTCAATGCGGCTTTGAGACTGTCACGTCCAACGAGGTAAAGAAGCAGATATGGACTAAGCTTTTTACCAATACGTCGGCTTCGAGCCTGACTGCGGTTCTCCAGGTTCCGTTGGGATTTCTCTGCTCCGACCCCTATGCTCATGAGCTGATGATAAAGCTCTGCCGTGAGGCGGTTGCCGTAGCTAACGCGGGCGGCTTTGCCAAGTTTGACGACGCCGAAGCGATAGAGGGCGTTGAAACCGTGTGCAGGAACGCGCCGAACGGCTATACTTCAATATACATGGATATCAAGAACGGCAACCGGACAGAGGTTGACACCATCAGCGGAAGCGTTGTTGAAACGGCGCGAGAGCTTGGGGTGGACGTCCCCTGCCATGAAGCGATAGTTGCGCTCATTCACGCGCTTGAGGACAAGAGCAGGCCTGACAAGGCGTGAACCCGCCGCCTTTTTCGACAATGGCGCGAGGGCGTACCGTATTAAGACGTTGCCCGCACTCATTCACGCGCTTGAGGACAAGAGCAGGCCTGACAAGGCGTGAACCCGCCGCCTTTTTCGACAATGGCGCGAGGGCGTACCGTATTAAGACGTTGCCCGCACTCATTCACGCGCTTGAGGACAAGAGCAAGGCATAAGGAAACGCTGTAAGGCGGGAACGGCAAGGCGTAACTCCGTAAGCTCACAGGGCTTTGAGGACAGGAATAAGTATGGCAAAGCTTAACAGAATGCTTTACGATATTGACACAGGAGGTATATAATGGACAACATCAAGATGATGCACGGCAATCCTGACCGCGCAAAGAACCAAAAGGTTGTATATGAAACCGAGGATGGAAGGTTTCGCTATCAGCTTGACATGGACTACTGCAAAGAGCTGCCCAAGGACCTAAGGCTAATGCCTTACATGGGAGCGGTTTCAGGCGGTTTCTGCGATGCGGAGGACAATCTTTACGTTATCTTCAGAGGCTGCGCCGTGTGGCTTACTCACGGCCCCAAGTCCAGCCTTGTAAAGCTTGACCCCGACGGCAAGTATATCAAGAGGATAGGCGAGGGCAAGCTTGGCGGGGGCGACTGCCTGCATTTCGGCAACGTCACCGCGGAGGGAACCATACTCTTGGCGACATTCAAGGATCAGCAGGTCATAGAGATGAACGACGAGGGAGAGATCATCGGAGCAATCGGCAAGAAGGGCGAGTACAATGAAGCCGGGTTGGACGACGACCGAAACAACGTGATTCTGTCGCGCATTCACAACGGCATTCAACCCACGGAGCCGTTCTTTGGAATGGCGTTCGGAGCGTACGAGCAGATGATGGTCTTTAACGATTTAGAGTACTGCGAGAAGCCGTTCTACAACCCCAACGCCGTGGCGACGGATTCAAAGGGCAATATCTTCGTTTCCGACGGCTACTGCAACTTCGCGATTCACAAGTTTGACAGGCAGTACAAGCTTCTAAAGACCTTTGGCGGCAAGGGCGTATACGACGCCTACACCGACACTCCGGGCAAGTTCGTGGTTCCTCACGCAATCTGCGTAGACGCGAACGACAACGTTTGGCTCTGCGACCGCGAGAAGGACGCCGTGCATATATTCGACAACGACGGCAACTGCATAGCCTATTGCAGCCACGATTTAAGCCAGCCCTCCGGCATAGACACCGACGGCAGGTACGTTTACGTCATCGGCAGAGGCGGCTATCTGACCATATTCGACCTTGATTTCAACATCGTGGGCGAGCTTGGATTCTTCAATGACAGCCTAAGGGCGCACGACCTTGCGGCCGACTCAAAGGGCAACCTCTATCTGTTCCCGACAAGAGCCAACTTTGAGCATCAGGTCATAGCCCTAAAGCGTTTAGACTAAGAAAACTGTTTGGAGGTATAATGATGAGCAATATTAAAATGATGCACGGCGATCCCGAACGCGCAAAGCACCAGAAGGTAACCTATGAAACCGCAAACGGCAAGTTCAAGTATCTGTTGGACATGGATTACTGCAAGAATCTGCCCGAGGACCTTTCCGCCATTCCCTATATGGGCAGCATAGCGGGCGGCTTTTGCGACTCTTTGGACAACCTCTATGTAGGTCTGAGAGGCGGCGGCGGACACGGCATGAACCCCGGCCCCAAGAGCTGCTTTGTCATACTCGACCCCGATGGCAACTACGTCAGAAGGATAGGCGAGGGCGTTCTTTCAAGCCTGCACTTTGGCAACGTGACCGCTGAGAACACCATACTTATCGCCACCGTAATGGAGCAGCAGATTCTGGAGCTTGACATGGACGGCAAGATAGTATCCGCTATCGGCGAGAAGGGCAAGAACAACGGCAACAAGCTGCATGACAAGCGCAACGACGTCATGCTGACCCGTCTGCACAACGGCATTATCCCCACCGAGCCTTTCAACGGCATAGAGTTCGGCACTTACAGCCAGATGATGGACTTCAACAATACGGTCTATTGCGAGAAGCCCTTCAACAACCCCAACGACGTTGACGTTGACTCCAAGGGCAACATATTCGTTTCCGACGGCTACGGCAACTTCGCGATACACAAGTTCGACCGCAAGGGCAATCTTATCAAGACCTTTGGCGGCAAGGGCGTATTCGACGGTTATACCGACACTCCGGGTAAGTTCGTGGTTCCTCACGCAATCTGCGTAGACGCCAACGACAACATTTGGCTTTGCGACCGCGAGAAGGACGCCGTGCATATATTTGACAACGACGGCAACTGCATAGCCTATTGCAGTCACGACATGAGCCAGCCCTCCGGCATCGACACCGACGGCAAGTACGTCTATGTTGTGGGCAGAGGCGGCTATCTGACCATATTCGACCTTGACTTCAACATCGTGGGCGAGCTTGGATTTTTCAATGACAGCCTAAGGGCGCACGACCTTGCGGCAGACTCAAAGGGCAACCTCTATCTGTTCCCGACAAGAGCCAATTATGAGCATCAGGTCATAGCCCTAAAGCGCATGAACTGAGCCGTCACCCCTCTTAACCGACAAGCCGTGTCCGCGCTTCATCCCGCGGGCGCGGCGATATGGAGGAGAGTCAATGACCAGATATATCCTAAAGAGACTGCTGTGGCTGATACCCGTTATCATCGGGGTTATTACCATAGTGTTCGCTATCACGGTCCTGACCCCCGGCGACCCCGCCGCATCGCTGCTCGACAAGAACGCGACACAGGAGCAGATTGACGAGGTGCATCACAGGCTGGGGCTTGACAAGCCCGTTATCGAACGCTGGTTCAACTATGTGATAGGAGTATTCACAAGGTTCGATTTGGGGACGTCATACACGACGCTGCAGCCGGTCAGAAACGAGGTGTTGGCCAAGCTGCCGTATACGCTTGCCTTGGCCGTCGCGTCAACCGCCTTGGGCGTGCTGTTCGGCATTCCGCTTGGGGTTTGGTCGGCGTTGAAGCAGTACACCTTCGCGGACGGCGCAATCCTCTTCTTCTCGGTGCTGTTCGTGTCTATGCCCAACTTCTGGCTGTCCATGCTGATGGTCAGCCTGTTCGCGGTGCAGCTTGGGTGGCTTCCGTCGTTCGGCGTGCAAACGCTCTCAGGCTGGGTAATGCCGGTAGCTGTCGCGACCATAGGCTCTATGGCGGGCATAATCCGTATAACCCGTTCCTCCATGCTTGAGGTAATGCGCGCCGACTACATAAGGACAGCGCGAGCCAAGGGACAGACCGAGGGCAAGATAGTCATTCATCACATGATGAGAAACGCCATGATTCCCGTTGCGACGAGCGTAGGCTCAGGTCTTGGGAACGCGCTCGGCGGCAACATGACCATTGAGGCCGTGTTCAGTCTGCCCGGCATTGGCTACTATATCGTCAACATGATAGGCTCTCGAAACTACCCCGGAATGCTCGGCGGAATACTGGTAACGGCAATCATGTTCACGATAGTCAACCTGCTTGTGGACATAGCGTATGTCATCATCGACCCGCGCCTAAAGTCACAGATTACGGGTAAAAAGGCAAGCAAACGGCAGTTCAATAAGCTGCTCAGGGAGCGGGGGGTGACCGACTGATGGCAAAGAATGTAACTCCCGAAATGACGAGGATAAACGCGAGACGCACGAAGAACGGCAAGGTTCGCCGCTCTACGCCATCCTCGGAGGCATGGTTCCGCCTCATGCGGAACAAGACCGCCGTGTTGGGTCTTGTCTTACTGCTTGCGCTGTTCACAGTCGCAATCTTCGCACCGCAGCTCACCAAGTACGGCTACGACGAGGTTCATATGCCTGAGAAGCTTCAGGGGCCGTCGCTTGAGCATCCGTTCGGAACGGATCAGTTAGGGCGCGATATGCTCTCACGCTGCTTTTACGGAGCAAGAACAACCCTGCCGATAGCGCTGTGCGCCGTGGTCTTTGCGATTACCGTGGGAGGTCTGCTCGGAATCATCTCGGCCTACTTCGGCGGCGCGACGGACAATATCATCATGCGAATCATTGATATTTGGGGCTCAATCCCGGGTATCATGCTCGCCATCGCGATTGTAGCCTGTCTCGGCAACAACGAGATAGTGCTTGTCATAGGCCTCTCAATGGGCGCCGTGCCGAATATGGCGCGAACCTTCAGGGGCGCAATATTCACCGTTATCGACAGCGATTATGTCGAGTCCTCCAAGGCCATGGGCGCGAGCAACCTGCGCATAATGTTCAAGCATTTGGTACCGAACGCCGTAGGCCCTGTGATAATCGCCATCGTGGGATTGTTGGGCATAGAGGTTCTGTGCGTGTCCGCGCTGAGCTTTGTCGGCGTAGGCATCGCGCCGCCAACACCTGAATGGGGCTCGCTGCTGTCCACGGGGCGGCAGTACCTGACCACGCACGCGTACCTGTGTTTCTTCCCGGGGCTGTTCATCATGTTGGCTGTACTGGGATTCAACCTATTGGGCGACGGCCTGAGGGACGCGCTTGACCCGAGACTGAAGTAAGGAGGCCGTGAAGATGGAAGAACTGACTAACAGCTTTCAGCCCGAAAAAACCGACGAGCTTACGGCAAACCCTCCCGTGGTCAGGGTAGACGACCTTGTGGTGCATTACGAGACCCGCGACGGCGTGGTCGAGGCGGTCAACGGCATGAGCTTCGAGCTTAACAGGGCGGACACCTTTGGGCTTGTGGGCGAGACGGGAGCGGGAAAAACCACTGTCGCCTTGGCTATTATGGGGCTTTTGCCCTACCCGCCGACCCATATCATCGGGGGCAAGGTTGAGATTGACGGCGAGGACATCGCCAAGAAGTCCAAGTCGCAGATGCAGAAGATACGCGGAAAAAAGGTCTCCATGATATTCCAAGACCCCATGACCGCGCTCAACCCCGTGATGACGATAGGCAAGCAGATAGCGGAGGTCATACTTCTGCATGAGAGCTGCTCTAAGGCACAAGCGCAGCAAAAGGCGCTTGAGATGCTTGAGATGGTCGGAATAAGACCCGAACGCTTCAACGATTATCCGCATCAGCTTTCGGGCGGCATGAAGCAGCGTGTTGTCATAGCCATAGCGCTTGCCTGCAACCCGGAGCTGCTGATAGCCGACGAGCCTACAACCGCATTGGACGTTACCATTCAGGCGCAGGTGCTTGACATGATAAAGGGGCTTAGGGATAAGCTCGGTACGGCGCTGCTGCTTATCACCCACGACTTTGGGATAGTGGCGGACATCTGCAACAAGTGCGCGGTCGTCTACGCCGGTCAGATTGTTGAGGTCGGCACTGTGGAGGACATCTTCGACAGACCGCAGCACCCGTACACGATAGGCCTGTTCGAGTCCATTCCCTCTCTGGTCAAGGATGTGGAGCGATTGCAGCCCGTTCAGGGTCAGATTATTGATCCAACCGATTTGCCGCCGTATTGCAGCTTCAACGCCTATGTCGGCGAGTATGAAGAAGAGCTGCACAACCTCATTGACGCGGCTTGGGCGGCCGACGACGCTTCCCGCTACGAAGCTTACGCAGCGGTACAGCAGTTCTGCGCGGATCACTATGTGACCACCGCTATCGACAACGTGCTTTTGACCGACGCTTGGTCAAGCAGTATCACCGGTATGCTCTATGACGCTCACTGCTGGCCGAACTGCTGGGCAATGCGTCCCGCGGCATAAGGCTAAATCAAAGGCAAAGGTTCAATACAATGGAACAACGGCAGCGGGTCCGACTTATGGACGGGCCCGCCGCTTCCTTGTAAGGGCGTATATAAGGCGTCCGTTTATCAGCTCGGCGCGGGAACGCGCCTGTGACCCTACACAGTCAGGCGACCACTAAATATTACAGCGCGGAGAAACGTCTATGAGAGCATCAAAGTATTTTAAGGATTATGACGTCGAAACGACCGTGGGGAAGAACGGCAAGCCCAAAAGGAATTACGTTTACAAAGGCAATCTGTATGAACGCCAAGCGACACAATCGCGGCGGACGGCGGAGAGGTATGCCTATGTTCTTATGAGCATTGCAGCCCTTGCGCTTCTTGTCATGGCGATGGTGCGCGGCATAGAGCCGAACAATGGCGGCTTTGTGGCCATGGTTTCGCTGATAACGCTTGTACCGGCGTTCTTCGTGA
>DAOPJM010000063.1:0-6807 GCA_035399665.1 Clostridia bacterium | reverse complement strand
GTACGAAAAGAACGGGCAGCCGCTTGAAGTAATCCTCAACAACATCATTCAAACCATGTTTGTTCGGCCAAAGAAGCGGCCTTACAAAACCGACAACTTCTATGCCGTGCTGGAACGGCAGGCAAATCTCGATAAGGAGGTACAGGCTATTGTCCGAAAAGAACCGCACACAAAGAAGAACGCTGACACGCTCGGAGCGTAAACAGATCGCCGCTGCTGTGGAACGAGCCAAGCGGGACACGAAAGCTCCGCAGACAGCGCAGCAGTCAATTCCGTATCAGCGCATTTGGCCGGACGGTATCTGCCGGGTAACTGATACATTCTACACAAAGACCGTACAGTTTCAGGACATCAACTACCAACTGGCACAGAACGAGGATAAGACGGCCATTTTTGACGGGTGGTGCGACTTCCTCAATTACTTCGACAGTTCTATCAAGTTCCAGTTTTCCTTTTTGAACCTCTCCGTGAGCATGGAAAACTTCGAGCAATCCATCTTCATTCCCCAGCAGGGCGACGCCTTTGACGATATACGCGCTGAGTATGCCGCAATGCTTCAGAACCAGCTTGCCAAGGGCAATAACGGCCTGACAAAGACCAAGTATCTGACCTTTGGCATTGAAGCCGACAGCATTAAGAGCGCGAAACCGCGTCTGGAGCGCATAGAAACGGATGTACTCAATAATTTCAAGCGCCTTGGTGTGAGTGCTGACGTGATGAACGGTAAAGAGCGTCTCTACCTGATGCACAGCATCTTTCACATGGACGGGCATGAAAAGTTCCTGTTTGAGTGGGACTGGCTGCCTCTTTCCGGCCTCTCCACAAAGGATTTCATCGCGCCGTCCTCGTTTGAGTTCCCGGACGGGCGCACATTCCGAATGGGCGGCAAAGCTGGCGCTGTATCATTCCTCCAGATTCTCGCGCCGGAGCTTAATGACCGTATGCTGGCTGACTTCTTGGATATGGAGAGTTCCCTTGTGGTAAACCTCCACATTCAGTCTGTTGACCAGACCAAGGCCATCAAGACCATCAAGCGCAAGATTACGGATTTGGACAAAATGAAAATCGAGGAACAAAAAAAGGCCGTCCGTTCCGGCTATGACATGGACATTATCCCGTCCGACCTTGCGACCTACGGCGGCGAGGCCAAGAAACTGCTTCAAGACCTCCAGAGCCACAATGAGCGTATGTTCCTGCTCACTTTCCTTGTGATGAACACCGCTGACACCAAGCAGCAGCTTGAAAACAACATCTTTCAGGCGCAGAGCATCGCGCAGAAGTACAACTGTGTGCTGGCACGGCTTGACTTCCAACAGGAAAAGGCGCTCATGTCCTCGCTTCCGCTCGGCCTCAATGAGATTGAGATACAGCGGGGCTTGACGACCAGTTCCACGGCCATCTTCATCCCGTTCACCACGCAAGAGCTTTTCCAGACCGGCGGCGAAGGTCTGTACTACGGCCTCAACGCTCTCTCAAACAACCTCATTATGGTGGACAGGAAGGCGCTGAAAAACCCCAACGGTCTTATCCTCGGCACACCGGGCAGCGGCAAGTCCTTCAGCGCCAAGCGTGAGATCGCCAACACCTTCCTAATTTCCCGCGATGACATCATCATCTGCGACCCGGAGGGCGAATACTATCCGCTGGTGGAAAGGCTCCACGGACAGGTGGTGAAGATTGCTCCGACGAGTACGCAGTACATCAACCCGATGGACATCAACCTGAACTACTCAGAGGACGAAAACCCGCTGTCCTTGAAGTCAGACTTCATTTTGTCCCTGTGTGAGCTGATTGTCGGCGGGCGCGACGGCCTCCAGCCCATCGAAAAGACCGTCATTGACCGTGCAGTTCGTCTCGTCTATCAGGGATACCTCAACGACCCGCGCCCCGAAAACGTCCCCATTCTCGGAGATTTATATAAGGCGCTGCTGGATCAGGAGGAAAAGGAAGCAAAGCACATCGCCACCGCGTTGGAAATCTACGTTTCCGGCTCCCTGAACGTCTTTAACCACAGAACCAACGTGGATATTGAGAACCGGCTTGTATGCTACGACATCAAAGAGCTTGGAAAGCAGCTCAAAAAGCTGGGTATGCTCATCGTTCAAGACCAAGTGTGGGGGCGTGTGACCGCCAACCGCGCCGAGGGAAAAGCAACCAGATACTACATGGATGAGTTCCATCTTCTGCTCAAAGAGGAACAGACCGCTGCTTATTCCGTTGAAATCTGGAAGCGTTTTAGAAAATGGGGCGGTATCCCCACGGGAATCACGCAAAACGTCAAAGACTTGCTTTCATCCCGCGAGGTTGAGAACATCTTTGAGAACTCTGACTTCGTGTATATGCTCAACCAAGCCTCCGGCGACCGACAGATACTTGCAAAGCAGCTCAACATCAGCCCCCACCAGCTTTCGTATGTCACTCATTCCGGCGAGGGCGAGGGGCTGCTTTTCTATGGCAACATCATCCTGCCCTTTGCAGACCGTTTCCCCAAGGATACCGAGCTGTACCGCATTATGACCACCAAACCCAGCGAAATAAAGAAATAAGGAGAAATCACATGAAACAGAAGAACCGTATCTTTCTCATCCCCGAAACTGTTTACGATAAGCGGACTGAGGCTGCGGCTTCGCTCTACAACTACTCCAGATGCTTTTTTGAAACCATCAATCGTCTCACCCTCGGCCAAGTCACGAAGCAGGAGCTTATCCACACTCTGTCTGCTTGTATGGAGTTGAAATGCAAAGCTGATGAGGCATTTCTGAGCTTTGGCTTCCCCCTTGATTACTTCGCTGGTAAGTGCGGTGACAAGCTGGAGCTTATGAAAGCGAAAGAGGTCTTTGTCAACGAAATCCTCAACATGGGCGAGGAGCCTCCCGCCGACGACGATGAACAGGACTGCGATGACGATGACTACTTCGACTATGACGACGAGGAAGCAGACGGCGACGGCGGCCTGACTTACATGGAGGTTGAGCGTATGTGTGACCGCCTCTATGAACTCAAGGAGGACGCCGCGAACAGCGTGGTGCAGTCTGCCGATCTGCTCAAAACCACCGATGAGCTGCTCGAAGCTCTGGAAGAAATCAAATACCGGCTGGACAGATAAGCGTATGCCCTAATTACGCGGAAAGGAGGAACCTTGAAAAAGCGAAGCTCACAAGCCTATCGCCTCCATTTCTCGGACGAAGAAATGGAAACGCCGGAGCTTAAAGAACCAATCCGAAAGGCAGAAAAAGCATCTGCCAAGATGGAAAAAGCCGAGGCGAAAATCCCCAAGAAAAAGGTCATAACCAAAGAGCGCACCGTTGATGCAAAAGGAAAAGCAACGGTGCGCTTGCGTTTTGAGGAAGTAGACAAAAAGAAGCCTCCGTCGAAGCTCACCCATGCGATTGAGGCTGTTCCTGGGCTGGAAGCCCACCGTCAGGTCAGCCAGTATGAGGACGACAATGTTGGCGTTGAAGCAGCTCACAAAACAGAGGAAGCGGCTGAGTTTTCCGTTCGTGCCGGTCAGAACGCTTATCATTCCCACCAGCTCAAACCATATCGGGAAGCAGCAAGAACAGAAAAGCAGCTTGATAAGGCCAACGTGAACTACTTGCAGCAGAAGAACGCGAAGGAAAATCCGCAGCTTTCTTCAAACCCCGTATCCCGCTGGCAGCAGAAACAGGCAATAAAGAAAGAGTATGCGGCAGCAAAGGCCGGAAAAACGGCAGAGACGGCACAGAAAACCGCGACTGGCGCGAAGAAAGCGGCAGAAAAGACGGCAGAGGCGACGAAAAAGACGGGCGAGTTTATCGCCCGTCACAAAAAGGGGTTCCTTATTGTCGGCGGGATCGGCGTCATGCTCGTTATCCTGTTGAACTGTATGTCCTCATGCTCAGTCATCTTCCAGTCCGGCATACAGTCCATAGCCGCCTCCACCTATCCATCCGAGGATAGCGATATGCTGGGCGCGGAAGCTGCCTACTGTGCGCTGGAAGCGGAGCTGCAATACGAGGTTGACCACTATGAGACGATGCACCCCGACTACGATGAGTACCATTACGACCTTGAGGATATTGAGCACGACCCGTATGTGCTCATATCCATCCTGACGGCCTATCATGGTGGAGCGTGGACACTCGATGAAGTTCAGGGAGCGATGGCAATGCTGTTTGAAAAGCAGTATCAGCTCACGGAAGAAGTCGTCACGGAGGTGCGCTATCGAACAGAGACACGGGTGGACAGCTACTCCTATATTGACCCGGATACGGGCGAATGGGTAACAGAGTATTATGAGTACGACGTTCAAGTGCCGTACAACTACTACATCTGCAACGTATCGCTGAACAACGAGAACCTGTCTCACTTGCCAATCTACATCATGGGGCAGGAGCAAGTCGGTATGTACGCCGTCTATATCTCCGTGCTCGGTAATCGACCAGACCTGTTCGGCGGAACCATTCTCGAATACACAGACCATGAGATACCCGAAGAATACCTTGCAGACGAAACCTTTGCCACGATTATGGAGGAAGCGGAGAAATACCTCGGCTACCCCTACGTTTGGGGCGGGTCGAACCCGACCACTTCATTTGACTGCTCCGGCTTTGTAAGCTGGGTGCTCACGAACTCCGGCGTACTCAATACCGGCAGATTAGGAGCACAGGGCTTATACAACATCTGCACACCCATTCCCGCTTCAAGCGCCCGTCCCGGCGACCTTGTGTTTTTCGTTGGGACGTATGATACGCCGGGCGTCAGCCATGTGGCCATCTACGTGGGCGACGGTTGGATTATCCACGCGGGAAACCCCATTGGCTATCTCGATTTGGAGCACAGCGGGTTAAGGAACAACCTATACGCCTACGGGCGTTTGCCACTATGAAAAGGAGGACTGTCTATGAGCGAAAAGCTCGACAAATACCGCGCAGAAAAGGACAAAAACAGCTCGAAGATTGCGAAGCTGCAAGCGAGAAACCGAGAGCTTGACAGGCTTATCACCGAAACTGAGAACACCGAGATTGTTTCCATGATGAGAAGCCAGAAAATCAGCATCGAAGATTTTGCAGCCTATCTCCAGACGTTCCGCTCTGACAGCGGAGCGTCTTTTACTATTCCGAAACAGGAGGAATCTGATGATGAAGAATAAGAACCGCAAACGGCGCATTGGCCGCGCTCTTGTAATGGCTCTTTGCCTTATCCTTGTTTGTATGCCTCTTATGGGCATGGCAACGATGGCCGAGGGCGGTGAGAGCGCCGAGGACACCGGCGAGCCTGAAATTGTCGTTATTGACATCGTTCCCGAAGATGAGAGCGAATCCGAAGGGCCTGCTGACCCCGTAACACCTACTGACCCGGAGACGCCAACTGACCCGGAGACGCCGACTGACCCGGAAACAACTTCCGACCCGGAAACGCCGGAACCCGTGTGTATATGCGAAACGCTTTGCCATGCAGACGCACCGAACATGGAGTGTCCCGCCTGCGCTGCCGGAATTGACGGTTGCGTCGGCGAACCTCTTTCGCCTGATTTTACAATCCTCATCCAGCGTCCTTCCGGGTGGTACACGGAGAAAGCTACGGTATCCATTCGGATTATCGACGTAAACAAGACCGAGTGGGAAAAGGTCGAGGTAAAGATTGAGAAAAACGGAAGCTGGGTGGATGTTACCGACAGCCTCATCGAGACTGATACCACTACCATTGAGATCGCTGAAAACTGCACCGTCTATGTGACGGTAACGGATAAGGATGGAAACGCGCATACCAAGAACGCCTACATCGAGTGCTTTGACAGAGAAGCACCCACCATTCGCGCCGGTATTGACGGTGCTCTGCTGCGCGTGGAAGCCAGCGACGCTCTTTCCGGCGTTGAGTGCATCTATGTGAACGGGTTTCGCTTTACCGGCCTTGTGAACGGTACGCTGGATATTCGGCTCAAAGACTATGCCGACGAGTACGAGCAGATGAGCATTGTTGCCGTCGATTATGCCGGAAACAAGTCCAAGACCGTGCAGATCAAGAACCCCTACTACGACGATGATGTGTGCGACCCGACGCCTACCCCAAAGCCGACCACAACGCCTGTCACGACCCCGGCTCCTACGACAGCTCCCACAACGGGAACAGGTACAAAGACTCCGACTCCGACGCCGACGCCAAGCGCGACACCGGCAGCCGAGGTCACGATTGAACCGGGCGACGGTTTTTCGCAGAACAGAAATGCCGTTACCCGCGATTTACTGTATGACCGCTATACCAATAAGCAGTTCATCGCCGTACAGACGAAAGACGGCGACACTTTCTACATCGTTATCGACTATGACAAGCCCATTGACGAGGACGGCGAGAGCTACGAAACCTATTTCCTGAACCTTGTCGATGATGCCGACCTGATGGCGCTGCTTGACGGAGAGACGGTAGAAACGCCGGTAGTCTGCACTTGCACAGATAAGTGTGTTGCCGGTGATGTGAACACCAACTGCCCGGTCTGCAAGAGCAATATGAGTGAGTGTGCCGGTAAAGAAGCGCAAGTCGAGCCGGAGAAGCCTGTGGATGAGCCGGAGCAAGAAACCAAGAGCAGCCCTGTCGGGGCAATCGCCATCGTTGTGGTACTGCTTGCAATCGGTGGCGTTGCCGTCTGGTACTTCAAGCTCCGCAAGCCCAAGAATACAGCCAAGGGCAAAAATGACATTGACGATTACGGCTTTGATGACGAGGATGACGACGAACCCTATGAGACTGAGCCGGAGGTCGCTGATGAAACCGATGAAACGGGGCGTGACGACGAATGACCCTTTTCACCGACAGCCCTTTTGAACGCAT
>DAOPJM010000062.1:0-7008 GCA_035399665.1 Clostridia bacterium | reverse complement strand
CGGGAATCGTCTTTATCATAGCCGGATAATTCATCTAAGAATTCAACTTCCCCTTCCGGCGGGGAATCGTTCCCTTCGAACCCTATTTTATGTTGTCTTTCTTTTGCGCCTTGCGCCGCGTCTGATGCTGCGCACGGCATTGCGCTTCATTTCGCCAACGTCGATCTTGGCGACGGTATCGCGCAGGGTTTCATACAGCGACCTCGTCTTGTACCCAAGCTCACGGTCGGCCTTCTTGTGCGAGAACACGGCGTTCTGCTTGAGGGTATCCAGCGAGTATGCGGTAAAGAGCGGAATCTTCTTGGCCACACGATAGTACAGCTCCGTAAACGGCGTCGCAATCTTCGCAAACCAAATCGGCAGGTACACCTTGAGCTTCCTTACTCCGCTGACCTCGGCCAATACGTCGAAGAACTCCCTGAGATTTATGAAGCGGTTGGAGAGTATATAGCATTCTCCCATTCGGCCCTTGTCGGCCGCCGCGATAACGCCGTTCGCGACGTCGCGCACGTCCACGAAGTCAAAGCCTCCGCGCACCGCCGCGGGCAGCTTGCCGCCCAGAAACATATGCACAAGGTGGTTGATGTTGCCGCCCTTGCTCGTGTTAGGCCCGATAATACCGGCAGGATGCACCACTACCGCGTCAAGGCCGACCTTGACCGCATCAAGTACGATCTGTGTCGCCTCCGCTTTTGTCTTGGCGTAGCATCCGCGAAGCTCATCGGGTTTGAAGTGGGCGACTTCCTCTATGCTGCAGCCCTTCGGCAATTCAGGCAGAGCGTGTACCGAGCTGACGTAGACAAGGCGCTTTACCTTGTGCTCCTCGCACAGCCTGACAACGTTTTGAGTTCCCGTGACGTTCACCTTGGTCACAAAGGGATCGTCCTTGCCGTATATGCTGATAATGCCCGCGCAGTGAATGAACACGCAGTCCTCACCGTTCACACCATCGAACAGCCTTTCCAAGGAGCTCATGTCCGTGACGTCGCCCTTGTACTCCGAAAAGTTCGGGTCGTTCACACCGCAGCTTTCCTTGGGCAGAACAAAGGCGCGAACCTTCCTGTCGTCCTTGAGCAGATAGGAAACTACATAGCCGCCGAGATGTCCCGCGGCTCCGGTTACAATATATGTCAATCCGTTCATGGCGTCCTCCTTTCGATGCCCTTGCATCATATTGATACAATGATATAGTATCCCGAAACCGCCCAAAAATCCACCGTTTCCTGTGAATAAATCGTGGACTTTCCGTGACGCCTTCTCGTCCGTATGCGTTTCGTTTTCAGCAGGCTTTGAAAAGTCTGATTTTGATTGATTTTTGTCTCGAACCTCTTTATAATAGATATATTAAGCCCATCGCGGGTCAATGTGGGGGATACTATGGAAAAGCGATTCAGAGATTCGGAGGCGTGGCGCGCAATCAAGTTCACGCTGTTTTCGATAAGCGCGGGCGTCATACAGATAGGCAGCTTTACCCTGCTAAACGAGCTGACGACTTTGAGCTACTGGGCCTGTTACCTCATCGCCTTGGTGCTGTCCGTCATTTGGAACTTCACCTTCAACCGCAAGTTCACCTTCAAGTCGGCCAACAACGTTCCCTTGGCCATGCTCATGACCTTGGGCTATTACTGCGTGTTCACGCCGCTTTCGACCCTGCTTGAAAAGTACCTGACCGAGACATGCTTGTGGAACGAGTACCTTGTCACCGTCATGAACATGCTCTTGAACTTCGTCACGGAGTTCCTGTTCCAGCGTTTCGTGGTGTTCGGCAAGAGCATCGACACCAACGACCTGGCCAAGCGTCAAGCCGCCAAAAGAGCCGCCGAGGAATCGCAGGACGAGCGGCAATCCGACGACAGCTCAGAGACTGATAACCCATAAAGGGCCGTGACCGCCCCTTTATTGGGCTTCTGCATGGCTTGAATATACCGAATAAAAACGCAGCGCGCCGCCTGCCGCCCTCGGGGTGGCGCGGCGCTTTTTATTCCCTCTCCATAACGCATACTCGCCCTTGAATATGCCGTGACAAGCCACAGGCTTTACAGCCCTAAACCCTCCTTTTTGTGAGCGTTAACCCCTTCACCCCGCCCCCTGTCCCTGTGTCATTGTTCTGAATATCGCGAATAACCACCCGCCGTCATTCCCATAGTACGAGCGCTTTTTGCCGACAAGCGTGACCTGCACCTCTCCATGCAAACCGTATGAGTTGCTTTGAATATACCGCATTTTTGAATTATCCACAGGCGTTTTGCGGACTTTATACACGTTATCCACATACTTGTCCACAATTAGCCTGTTTTATTGACTTTTTTAAGCCCCAAGGATTGTGGATAAACGTGAAATGCCGCCGTCCTTGGGGGAGACTGCGGCACTTCACGGATTATGAGGTTGGGGCATTCCTGCATGGAGACGGGGCTTCTCCTGCAAGCTTTGTATTATCTTCGGCGCGTTACCCGGCCTTCTTGCTCTGCTCCTCCATCAGCAGCTTGTCCGCGACCAGCGCAATGAATTCACCGTTTGTGGGCTTATCGTTCTTGCCGTATATGCTGTAACCGAACAGGGAGTTGAGGTTCTCTATCTTACCCCTTGTCCAAGCCACCTCTATGGCGTGGCGTATGGCTCTCTCGACCTTGCTTGCCGAGGTGCCGAAGCTCTTGGCTATTCCGGGGTACAGCTCCTTGGTGATGCGGTTGATTAAATCGGGCTGGCGATACACCATGCGTATGCCCTCCCTCAGGTAATGATAGCCCTTGATGTGCGCGGGTATGCCCGCGACAAGGAATATTGCCGTGACCTTCTCGTCAAACGAGCGCGGCGCTTGGGCA
The DNA here is from genome assembly GCA_035399665.1 of Clostridia bacterium. GTDB lineage: Bacteria > Bacillota > Clostridia > Christensenellales > CAG-138 > DAOPJM01. The sequence goes on along the minus strand of DAOPJM010000062.1, from coordinate 4,186 downwards.
TAGGGCATCAGTCCGCCCTTCGTGGGTTCGGCTTCCAGCATCTGCGCAACGCGCTTGTACAGTACGTCCGGCTCCACGGGCTTGACCATGTAATACCTTGCGCCCAGAGCGCAGCAGCGTCGTACCATGGCCTCGTTGCGCAGCGCGGAGACCACAACCACGGGAGGTACCTGCGCACCGAGGACGGCGGGAAGCTGCTCCAATACCGAAAGTCCGTCCGTGTTCGGCATGATAAGGTCGAGCGTCACAACGTCATAGCGGCGTTCCTTGAGCATGGTCAGCGCAGCCTTTCCGTCCTGTGCCACATCCACGCCTTCGACCTTCTCCTGTGACTGAAAATAGCCTTTCAGTGATTCCGCGTACTGCGCGTTGTCATCGACTATCAAGACTCTGAATTTCGGCATCCGTCCCTCCCCTTTTCGCCGTTCGGCGCTCATTTGTGATAGACTGATTGTAACATCGCGGGAAGTCGCGGTGATAGAGTACAGTTTTGACATATCAAAACAGAAAATGCCGCAAAAGGGAACTTCCCCCCGCGGCACGGAATAATCATTATTTCACTTGTTCGAGCGCTAAAGCCCCAGCTCTGTCACTGCGGCGTCTATCGCGGCCCCTATGCCACGCGCCGCCTCCTCGGGCGACATATACGGCTCCAACGCCTTCGCCTTGCCCGAACTCAGCCTGTTTTCCGCCTGCTCCTTGGTCAGCGGAACGTGTACAAAGCCGCAGAGTATGCCCTTCTCATGGTGCAGCAGCTCATACAAAAGGTGGTTGCAGACATAGGTTCCCGCGCTGTTCGACACCGAAGCCGTGACCCCCGCTTCTGTCGCCCCCCTTGCCATGGCCTTCACCGACAGGGTGGAGAAGTAAGCGTTTTCGCCCATAGGCTCTATCACGGCGTCACACTTAACTACCCCGTCGTTGTCCGTCGCCGCCGCGTCGTCAACGTTTAAGGCCACGCGCTCAAAGCTCAGGCCCGTCCTGCCCGCCGCCTGCCCCACGCATAGTATCATGTCGGGCTTCTCGCGCTCCACAGCCGCAATCGCCGTTCTTCCCGCCTTATCGTAGCTCACGGGAATATCCGCCCTCACAAGCTCAACCCTTTTCGGGCGCACCAACGCGCCCGCAAGCTGCGCGGGGTTCACGCTCTCGCCGCCGAACGGCTCGAAGGTGGTCAGTAAAAGCTTCACCCTTGCCATATCACAGACTGTCCTCCAGTCCCACAAGATAGCGCAGTATGCGCGAAGCGTCGTTCGCCATAATCGTATTGCTGCCGTCCGTATCGGCGTTCAAAAGCGCCCGACGGCTCAGCGTCTCCAGCCCGACCAGATAGCGCAGTATCATAGCCGCGTCCGTGGAGTTCACGCTTCCGTTCAGGTCGACGTCGCCGCGAACAACAACGGGACTTTCGCCGACAACGATATAACCGTCATATGCGTCAAGCTCCTCGTCACCGCGCTTATAGCCGTTCTGGTTGCTTTGGGTCGTAACCACGAGCAGGAACCCCGCGTCGCCCTCAACCGTGTTGGGGTCGGGCGCGAAGCTTATCGGAATCACCGTGCCTTCGGTGACGCCCTCGGCTATCCTAAAGTACAGCGTCAGTATGCAGGTCGAGCTGTACGCAAGCGACGACGACGACGCCGCCACATAATTAACGCGCCCCGCGCTTAGATTGCTTGTGTTAAGCGTTCCGTTCACGCCCTGCCCCTGCACCACCTTGGTGCAGGTCAGCAGCTCCGAATCCCACCTTAGCTGATACTGTATGCCCATGATGGAGCTGAGGTTCTCCAGCTTCATATAGAGGTGCCAGCAAACAAAGCTCTCGCCCGTATCAGGGTCGGCGCCCGAGCTCATGTCCTCCTCGTAATTCTGCTCGCCGTAAAGCGTAATATGCTCCTTGCCCTCGGCAAAGCCCGTCGCCGCGCTCACAAAGACAAGGATCAACGCGACCAAGGCCGCAAGGAATCGTTTCATAAAATGCCTCCGAAGCTTTATCATGAAAAGTATACCATTTCGCGCCTGGGATTACAAGCGGCACGTCTGTGTTTATAATTTGTTCACCCGCGATTCGCAACAATTATGCTATACTGAGATTAAATATAAGCGAGGTCAAGTCAATGCGGATTCGGTTTTACAACGCGATGATACTGCACACAAACGGGCTTGCCGCGGAGTGCTTTTTTGGCGAACTGCACACCCATGGCAGTCTCGTTTCCTATGTCGGTGAACCCTGTACGGGGCAAAGCTTCGACCGCGAGATAGACTGCCGAGGGAATCTTTTGATACCAGGCTTCAAGAACGCCCACGCGCACTCCGCCATGGTCTTTCTTCGTTCGCGGGCGGATGACAAGCCGCTCTCGAACTGGCTCTATGAGGACGTTCTCCCCCGCGAAAGCAGGCTCAACGAGGACGATATCTACGAGCTTTCACGCCTTGCCTTCATGGAATACGTCTCCGGCGGAATCACCTCAAGCTTCGATATGTATCTTTACAAGGACGCCGAGGTCAACGCCGCCGTCGATACGGGCTTTCGGCTTGTGCTTTGCGGCGGCGTAAACGACTACGGCGGAACCCCCAAATCCGCCCTTAAGCAGTACAATAAATTCAACTCCTATCACCCCCTTGTCTCCGCCCACTTGGGCGTCCACGCCGAGTATACAAGCTCCCTTCCGCTCCTTAGCGGCATGGGCGAGCTTGCACGCGAGCTAAAGGCCCCGACCTATATGCATAACAGCGAGACAAAAGCCGAGGTTGAAGCCTGTATTGCCCGTCACGCCTGCACCCCAACCGAGCTGTTCGACCGTCTCGGTCTCTTTGATTACGGCGGAGGCGGCTTCCATTGTATTCACCTTTCGGAGCATGACCTTGAGATTTTCAAAGACCGCGGGCTGTACGCTGTCTCCTGCTGCGGCTCCAACGCCAAGCTTTCAAGCGGCATAATCGACGCCTGCGCCTTTTGGGACAGGGGCATACCCTTGGCCTTAGGCACGGACGGAGCGGCAAGCAACAACGCCCTTGACTTCTTCCATGAAATGTCCCTGCTCTCCTGCCTGCAAAAGCTCAGGCACGGAGCAGACGCGGCGCCGGCGGAGCGCATACTTCACGCCGCCTGCACCGTGGGCGCCGACGCCATGGGGCTGTCAGACTGCAACTCCCTTGCCGTGGGCAAGCAGGCGGACTTAGTGATGATAGATCTGTACATGCCCAATATGCAGCCCGTGACCCGTCCCGCCGCCAACCTGGTTTACAGCGGAAACAAATCCAACGTTGCTTTGACCATGATTGCGGGCAAGGTCGTTTATGAGCGAGGAAGCTATTACATGGGGCTTGACCCTGATGAAATATACCGCAAGGCTAACGAAATTGCCAAACGAATAGAAAAAGAGGCGATGTAAATGAAGATGGAAAGCATCAACGCGGCTTTGGAATACAGCGAGAACGGCTTCTCCGCGTGGGCGGAGGACTACCCCGGCGCATACTCACGCGGCGAAACCCGCGAGGAAGCCCTTGCAAAGCTGCCCGTCGAAGTCTCGCGCTATCTCGTCTGGGCGCAAGGCTCCTCCACCCCCGAAGTAGAGCATCTGCCCGTCAAGCTCGTCCTTGAACGCAAGTGCGAGCTTGAGATAAACGAGGCCGATACGGGCATACTCCTGCCAACCGAAAAGCTGCCGCTCTCCGTCTCGGAGTACATACGCCTAAAGGAGCTGTGCCTGCGCTCCGCACGCGACTTTATGACCCTCTACAAGTCCGTCCCTCAGCCTGACCGCGGCCTTGTCAAGTCGCGCCGCTGCTTCTACGGCAAGATTCCCACCAGCGCAAGGGAGATGCTCGAACACTCTAACGAGGTCATGGCATACTACGCGGCGGGTCTTGGGCTTGATCTGAAGAACTGCGATGATTTCGTTCAAAACAGGGTGCAGCTCTTCAAGCTTATCGAGGCCTCCCCGCGCTACCTTGAGCCGCTTATTCACACCGCCGAGGACGGCGAGCTTTGGACGCTCAAAAAGCTGCTCCGCCGCGTCATTTGGCACGACCGCATACACGCCAAAGCGATGTTCCGCAAGGCCGTCAGCTTCTGGCAGCGCGACAGAATCGCCAATCCGTTTAAGTTCGTATAAAATCGTCAGTACGCGCCGCATATGGGGATACCGTGGGCGCCGCTGCAAGGGATACCGTGGGGCGCCGC
>DAOPJM010000061.1:0-7060 GCA_035399665.1 Clostridia bacterium | reverse complement strand
CAGCTCTATCGTCCAGTCGCCAACATCCGTTGCATAGCAGCAAAGATAATCTCCTTGGAAGTAGCGGTCAACGAGCGATAGAACCTTGTTCGCCGCTTTATCTCCGATGGCAATCCGAAGCCGCCGACTTGGGGCATATTGTCCAAAACCATTGGCATAGGCATACCCGGTAAACCAAACTTGCCCTTTTGAGTTTACGGTGAGACGTTGTTCCACCTCATCCTCCGGGGACGGTTCCGGCCCAAAGCAAATATTGTTGGAAATCAGCGTGATTTTCTTTAGCGCCATATTAGGATGCCCTCCATTGTCAGCGCCTTTCGACAAACCAGCGGCCAATGTCCCTTGCGCTCACATCTGTATTGTGCTCAAAGAACAGATAGCTTTGTTTGCCGCCGATCTGCACCGTGTATCTGTCTCCTTGACCTCCAGCCTTCAAAGCGGCGGCTGGGCGACAGTCAAGAACTTTATCTATTTCGTAGACCTCGCCGTCCTCCCAACGGATACGGCGGGGTATCATTTTGCCGTCTGCGGCAAAAGCAGCGAGTACCGGCACATAGACCTTGATGCTTTCCATAGCTGTACCGTCACCCTCACTTTCTAAGGAAATTGCTGTTTGGACTTTCGGGGAGGTTTATCGGATACCCACGCTGCATCATGCCATAGAGCTTGAACGTGACAAGTTGCGGCTTGAAGCCGACCGTGCTGCACATCTGGAAGTAGTCCATTTCATCCGCGATGCACTCCGCAATGAGTTCATCTTCAATCAGCAGTTCAGAGCAAAACACGTTTGCTTCATACTCTGCATGAGAGGTCATGTCGTACAGCATGAAGTCCTTTAAGGGGGCAACCTTGGCCAAGCTCTGGTGGAGCCTGTCATGCCCCAGCTCATGTCCGGCAACAAGCAACTTGTCACGCTCATGGAGCCTGTCGTTTATCACGATATACCGCTCACGCAAAACAACATAGTAAAAGCCTTTCAGCTTTCCCAAGTTGTTCTTCCAAATCAGATGGATATTCAGAGCGTCTATCAGCTCATACGGGTTTGAAGTCCCGTATCGCTTTTTTAGCCGCTCGATCTCTTGAATAATTGCGTTCTGCACACAGCCCACCTCCTTTAGGTCGGATGTCGTTAATATAGCCTACCACAAGTGCTGTACGAAAAAACGTACTTCACTCATTCTTGGCTATTATCCGACTTTCTGTATTTCTTGGGCGTGTACTTCTTCGCCTGATTCTTGGCGTCAAAGAATATCTCACTCATAGCTTGGAAGAAAGCATCCTTGTCCGCTTCGTCCAGTTCGCCACCGGCAAACAGCGCAGTAGTCTGATTGAGGATAAGCTGCGCTTGTGCCTTGCCCCTTGACCCGAACTTCTCTGCGGATTCGGCAAGGAACGCTTCTTCCTCCTTTATGCGGTCAATCTCCTGCGCCGAAAGAAAATAATCGGTATCGACGCCGAGAGCATGAGCCATTGTGATGAGTGCAGTAGCGTTTTTGGGCTGCCGGTCATTTGCTTCATAAAGCTGGATGGTGCGGACGGTGACTCCGACTTCTTCGGCCAGTTGTTTCTGTGTCATGCCCGCTGCTTCACGAGCAGCTCTGATTTTCTCTCCATACTGCATTTTTGTATGGCCTCCTTCGAGAACGAATTTTTTTCGCTAACCCCTTGACACACGAACCGATATTCGCTATAATCAAAATCACCGCAAGGCGAATGACGGTTCGTGTTTACAGAATACACGAAACGGAGTTCATTGTCAAGTGGGGAGGTGAAAAAATACTTGGAAAAGGCTATTTTGCACAGCGACTTGAACTGCTTTTATGCCAGCGTGGAGACGATGCTTAATCCGGCGCTGCGAGATAAAGCGGTTGCGGTATGCGGGTCAACAGAGGACAGACATGGCATTGTTCTCGCAAAGTCAGAATTGGCAAAGCGAGCCGGAGTGAAAACCGGCATGGTGAATTGGGAAGCGAAACGCTGCTGCCCAAACCTCATAATGGTTGCCCCGCAGTACGAGCAGTATCTCAAATACTCAAAGCTCACCCGCGCCATATATGAGCGGTACACCGACTTGGTAGAGCCTTTTGGCATGGATGAGTGCTGGTTGGACGTATCCGGCAGCCAACGCATTTACGGCGACGGACTTTCAATAGCAGAGGAAATACGAAAGACCGTGCGCGAGGAACTTGGAATGACGGTGAGCATAGGCGTTTCGTTTAACAAGATTTTCGCAAAATTGGGCTCGGATATGAAGAAGCCCGACGCCATCACAACGATAAGCCATGACGAGTATAAAGAGAAAGTCTGGCCGCTTGCAGCGTCGGAGATGATCTACGTTGGACGGGCAACAGAAAAGAAACTGTCCTCCTATGGCATCCACACCATAGGGGACATCGCAAAGACCTCGCCGGATTTTCTGCGGAGCAAGCTCGGTAAGAACGGAGAGCAGCTATGGGTTTATGCCAACGGCGCGGACACCTCCCGCGTCATGCAATCAGGCTTTCATTCGCCGGTGAAGTCAATCGGTCACGGTATTACCTGTAACGCTGACCTTGAAACGCCCGACGAAGTATGGAAAGTGATGCTCCATTTATCTCAGGACATAGGGCATAAGCTCCGTGTTCACGAACTCTGCGCCAAAGGGGTACAGATTACCGTAAAGGACAATGGGCTGGCGTACAAACAGTACCAAGCGCCCCTTGAAATAGCAACGCAAAGCTCTATGGAGATAGCCGCACTTGCAAGGAGGCTTTTTGACACCAACTACCGCTGGCACACGGATGTTCGAGCCGTGACCGTCCGTGCAATCAATCTCATTCCCAAGGAAACACCCCAGCAGCTTATCCTTTTCGATGATGCCGAGAAACGGGAGAAGCGTGACAAGCTGGAAGATGCAATTGAGGACATTCGTGGGCGCTTTGGGAAGTGGGCTGTTTATCCCGCTGCGCTCTTGGGAGAAATGAAACTCCCCGGTCATAGCAGCCACGACATTATCATGCCCGGCATGATGTACTCATAAGGAGCAAGAAACTGATGATTCTATCCCTCGCAAACATTGAGGACTTGGCAGAAGCCATACTCAAAGACTATCTTGGCGCATTGCCGGATGATGCGAACCACGTCCATCCGATTGACATAGAGGCATTTGCCTCGCGTTGCCTTGGCTTGAACGTCGCATACACCCGCTTGTCGGATAACGGCGATGTTCTCGGTCTGACGACCTATGCCGATGTGGAGGTTGAGTTGGAACGCTACATGGACAAGCAGATTATCAAGGTGGCCAAGAACACCATTTTGATTGATGACAGCCTTATAAAGCCATTCTCTCAGCCTGACAGCAACAAAGGCCGACGCCGCTTCACAATATCCCATGAGTGCTCTCATCAGATTCTATTCCGGCAGGAACCTGACGAGCAGCAGCAGTCTCTATTGCGGCAATACGCGGGACGTTCATACTCTCTGCGGGAACTCGTTACGAAGGATGACTGGAGCGAATGGCAAGCAAACGCTCTCGGAGCCGCTCTGATTATGCCGCCCAACAGCGTTAAGCTGCTTATGGAGAAGTACGCCCGTGGCCGTAGCCTGACAAGCTATGAGAACCATTTTGCGAGTAACGACAAACTGATACTAACACACTTGTGCGGTGCTCTGGAGGTTTCAAAAGCCGCTATGGTCATCCGGCTGCGTCAGCTCGGATATATCGTGGAGAAGCCGTACAACGAGTTTTCTGACCCATTGGAGGTGGTAAACGATGAGGACAGTATGTAATACTCCGACAGCCGAAACGCTGGAGAAAGTTCGCGTCTCCAGATCAGCGGTTGAGGGAATAAAACCAAAGGACATCCGATGCCCGTACTGTGGCCGCTTGCTTACGCGCAAGTACCCCGACACAAGAGGACACATCGACGGCAAGTGCGATAAATGCGGACGACAAATGGTAATTGACCTTGTGAGCTGGCGCAGAAAGAGACACTAAACCCGGCTTGCAGCTTTACAACTAAATATCTTCGTGGCAGTGCTACGGGGCCGATATGACTATATCGAGACACCTGAAGCCGCATGACAAGGAACGCTATTGCTATATGCAAAAGCTGTCCATGTGCGACTTCGCTTGTTTCAGGTCATGCGGCCCCGTTCTCTTTAGTCCTTTCCGGCTCTCCGTAGCGGAAAGGAAAAGAGATGTTTCAATGGGAATCGTATGCGGACAAGTATCCGTAGCCTCCGACACCGGCAGCCCAACACAAACATACTATTTGGAGGATTGAAATGGATACGAACAAGAAGAACGGGTTTGTGCTTGTAAACGGCAGCTATCAGGAAGCGCCGACAAACGAGCTTGTAGAGAACGGCAGATGGAAGCCCGGATATGAGAACCGGCGCTTTGTGAAGCTCCACGGCTATCTGCTGGAAGTGGATGAGAAAACCTATCGTGACTACCAGCGGCAGCGCCGGAGGGAAAAGTATCTTGCCGAGGAAGCAGAACTGCACAATGAGTTTTCATATAACGCCGCTGACTGTGCTGAGTATTCCGGCGAGGAACTCATCGTCGATATTCTCACCAACGTCGAAGATGAAGTCATCCATAACATGATGGTCGAGATGGTTGCTGACGCAGTAGAGAACCTGCCAAGTAGCGACTATGACCTTATCCACGCGCTGTACTTCGATGGTTTAACGGAACGGGAGTACCAAGATAAAAGCGGACTTCCGCAAAAAACGATCAACAACCGTAGGCGGCGCATACTCAGGTATCTAAAAAAAGTTGTCGGAGATGAAAAATAAAATGGCTCAAACCCCGTTTTTTTCGGCTTTAGAAGTGAGAGGACTTTTCTTCTTTCGCCGAACCTTGACAACTTCATATACGTTTTTACAGGCACAAACCCCGCGTGATAGCGAAACAAGCCGCGCCGCGATGACAGTGGAAACACCAGAGCGATCAGCGTATAGGCTTGACCCCGGACAGGCAATCCGGGCGCGATGACAGCGCGGAAGATAATGAAACTTGCTCACGCCCGCCCACAGACTTGAGGCGGAGTCCTGTGATGTGCGCCAGCCCTACAAGCAGCGGCATCATGGAACTATGACAGTCTCGCCAGAGACGGCCTGTAAAGACCCCAGTTGTCGGGGAGGCGTGGCAAATACGACATCTATTCAACTTCTGCGGGGAAACCCGTCTTTCGTTATGGAAAGGAGAAAACATTGAATACTATCCTCTCAACTAAAGACGCATATAACCTGATGCTCAAAGAGTACCCGGACGTGCTCGACATCAATCAGATGTCCGCTGCTCTCGGCGTCAGTACGAAAACCGGCTACCAGCTTCTCCGAAACGGAGAGATCACTTGCCTCAAGGTCGGACGCAGCTATCGTATTCCGAAAGCCCACTTGCTGACCTATCTCAAAATCGGGTCTGAAGTCAGGCAGGCTATGTGAACGCGACAAACTTGAGATTACCTACCGCTTGGCATATTATGTTCTTGTCAACGGTAGGTTGTCTCCGGCTGCCAAGTAAAGGAGGTACAGATTATGGTAGCAGGACACCTACAAGAGAAAAAAGGCTTGTTTTACATCGTTCTCAGTTACAGCGACAGAGACGGCAAGCGAAAGACTAAATGGGTTCCGACAGGATTGCCTATCAAGGGCAACAAGCGGAAAGCCGAGACAATGCTTCAAGAAGCACGAAAGACCTTTGTGGCCGACTATGTTCCCGTCGCGGAGGATATGCTCTTTGTCGATTACCTCACCGAATGGCTGGAGATAGCCAAGGGGTCAGTCGCATTGACCACCTACGCATCGTATTCCTCGATGGTTAAGAATACGATAATCCCGTACTTTAAGCCCAAGGAGTTGACCCTGATTGGCTTGCAGCCGCGAGACATTCAGGAGTTCTATACCCAACAGCTCAAACGGGTTAAGGCGAGCAGCGTCATTCACTACCATGTGATAATCCATCGTGCTTTGAAGTATGCGGTCAGGACAGACCTTATCCCTACAAACCCCGCCGACAAGATTGACCGCCCCAAGATGGAACGGTTCGTCGGCAGCTTCTACGACAGCGATGAGATGAACAGTCTTTTTGAAGCAGCGGCGGGAACAAGGCTTGAACTGCCTATCCTGTTGGGCGCTTTCTACGGACTGCGCCGGAGCGAGGTCATCGGCCTTAAATGGGACGCGATTGACTTCGCCAACGAAACCATTACCATTCGCCACACCGTCACTACTTGCAACCTCGATGGGAAACAGGTATTAGTCGCTTCGGACACCACGAAAACAAAGTCGAGCATGAGAACGCTTCCCCTTGTGCAAGTGTTCAAGGAACGATTGCTCGATGTCAAGGCCAAGCAGGAGCAGAACATGAAACTCTGCGGGCGCTCATACAACAAGGATTATCTCGGATACATCTGCGTGGATGAGATGGGAAACCTCCTAAAGCCCGGTTATCTGACTACATCGTTTCCGCTGCTGCTTGAAAAGAACGGTTTGAGGAAAATCCGTTTTCACGATCTTCGGCATAGCTGCGCGAGTTTGCTGCTTGCCAATGGCGTACCAATGAAGCAGATACAGGAATGGTTAGGACATAGCGATTTCTCCACGACGGCCAATATCTACGCGCACTTGGATTTCAATTCCAAGATTTCTTCGGCACAGGCCATGATAACAGGGCTGAAAATGCCTGAGGCGCAACCCGCGATGGGTATGACCGCCGCTTTGCCGGAATGAACGGCAAAGCCAGTTCTCTCCTTAGAGTGGAGAGAACTGGCTCCGAAAAAGCAAAAAAGCGATTTCCCTCAAAAAAGGGAAACCGCTTGATTGCTTGGCGGAGAGGGTGGGATTCGAACCCACGTGGGATTGCTCCCAAACTGATTTCGAGTCAGCCCCGTTATGACCGCTTCGATACCTCTCCGTATCTATCTTCAACATCAATTCTCAAAGGTTTGCGCTTTGGAGAGAACTGATGGAGAGAACTCACCGTATTTTGTTTTCAACTACCCGGCAGAAACCCCGCCGTATCAAGGTTTTTCAGCCCTGCGCTTCCAAACACCGCATTTGATTTCGAGTC
>DAOPJM010000060.1:1352-7085 GCA_035399665.1 Clostridia bacterium | reverse complement strand
CGCCGTCCGCATCGGTGTGGTTGCCCGTGTCGGTGTTGCTATATGAACAGCCAGAGCAAGTGATTGTTCGCTGATGCTGCGCGTCCGAGATAGCCGTCCAGCCTCCATAAACAAGCGAATGGTTTGCTGTTTCCGTTGTGCTGTACCCACAGGTGGAGCAGCTAACGGAGCGCCGGTGCTGCGACGCAGAATAGTTCGTCCAGCTTCCGTAGCTGAGAGCATGGCTTGAATACTCATATTCGCTGTACCCGCAGACAGAGCAGGTTTTCAATCGCCGGTGCTGCGTCGCGGAATAGGACTGCCATGCGCCATAGGTGAAGCTGTGATTTGCATAGCTTGTAGAGCCGACATACGAACTACAGGTCGCGCAGTAGCTTCGGACGCTGTGCTGAGTGCCGCTGTACTGCGAATACTGCGTTGTGAGCGAGTGGTTTCCATATTCGTAGTAAGTGCCGCTATCACCGTAGGAACAGGTGTAGGAACGCCGGTGCTGAGAGGCGGAGTAATACGTCCAGCTCCCGTAGGTGTACGGCCCATGCGTTGTGCCGGAGCCGAGATACGCGCCGCATGAGCTGCAGTAACGCTCCCACTGACAGCTTGTTACCCACGTTGTCGTATAGGACGGATGGGTGCAAGCGGGGGTGCAGGTGCAGGCGGTCAGATAACCGCAGTAGGTACAGCGGTCATAGCTTGAATTGTAGTGAGAAAACACATGAGCTTCTCCGAGAACACCACCTGCCTGATCGTATCCGCAGTTGGAGCACCAAAGCCGGTGGCAATGCACGCTTGCCGTCCATTGTTCATACGCTTCGGTATACGCGCAGGTTGTTTTGCAGGACGAGCAATACCCAACGGCACGAGTAGCAGCCAAAGACGCAGCGGTCAGTGAATAGGTAGCCGCTCCGCCGTAATCATTGCTTGCGGTAACAGGACAGTCATCTGCGCCCCAATCATAGGCACAGATATTATCGAGCATCCCGTCCTCCATGACCGTGATATGCAGGCGCGGGTCATATCCCTTTGTCCAGTCAATCGGATGATTTGTGGTAAAAGCACCTTGAACGAGAGACGGAAATGAATCTTCGTGGAAGAACACAAGACTTTGCAGCGATTTACAATTATTGAAGGCGTGATAGCCGATCTCACGGACACTCGCGGCGATTTCTGCATATTCCAGATTTACGCAGCCCGAAAACCAATAGGCGATGCTGTCCACGGTCAGGCCGTCATAATCATCCATGTGAACGGCTACGATTCTTTCGCGGAAAGCCGCCCACGGCTGATCGTCAGCGGAGGTAAAGGTTTCGGGAGCGCCGGTACCGTAGATAAACAGCTCGCCACAGTCTGCGTCAAAATCCCACTCAAAGCCGGAATTCTGGGCTTCGTCTGAGACTTCCGGCGATTCAGTAGTGAGGACTTCATCGGTCACAACCGGGTCAACAGTTTCCGTTATCTCCGTGTCGGACTGAATCTCATAAACATCGGATGCTTCGGTTTCGCCCGACTGTTCATGCTCGTGGGTGCAATTCTCGTCGGTACAGACTTCCTCTGTTTGGGCTTCTGTAAGCTCCGTATCGTCTGCCGCCAGCGCGGTCATGGGGAGCATGGTCACGACCATGACCAGCGCCAGCAGCAGAGAGAGCAGCATTTTGGGTTTATATCGTGTCATTCATTTGCCCCCTTAATCCACGATGGAGATCGTAAAGACGATATTCGCGGCATGAATGCTGTCCGCGTTGGGCGCGTCGCCGGAAACCTTTGCATAATAGGTCAAGAGCTGACTGCCGCCTGCGGAGATAGCCGGGAACGCGGAGCTTGTAATCGCCACGCCGCCCGCGCCCTTGGTGACACAGCCGTTGATTTTCAGGGCAATCGTCTTGCTGCCAGAAAAGCTTTCATAGCTGCCGACCTTGTAAGCTCCGTCTGTGATGCTGACGCCGGTTACCTGAATGGAGCCGGTCTTGGAGTTGTTGGTGATCTTAGCGTTGTCTGCCGTCACAACCGTGCCGTTGATGACATAGACAGGCAGCGCGGCGGGGACTGTGACATTGACTGCCCTATACTCGTTATCCACAGTCAGCGTGACCGGCACGGTAGCCGTTGTGGAGCTGGCTGCAAACGCCGTAGTACCGAGAGACAGGGCAAGTGCCAGTGCGAGAAGAATTGCCGAAAAGCGTTTATGCTTCATAAAAGTTCCTTTCTGCGGCAAAGGGAGAATCCGTTGCCGGACTCTCCCCGCCGCTTTTATTTGTTCCGAAGTGACTTAGGCTACGGTGTCCCACTCGATGACAAAGACCACGTTTGCGACGGTGGCGTTTTCGACCGCACCGGACAGAGGTGTGACGATAGCGGAGTAGTCGATAGCCACGCTGTTGCCGGAGGTGTCACCGATACCGGTCATATAGCAGCCGGTGATGGGCGCGGAGATAAGCGCCTGCGTTGCGGCGTCAGAGGCGGTCTTCACCTGAGCTCCGCCGCCAATGGTCAGTGCGAAGCCCAGCTTGTTGGAATCGACCTTTTCACCGGCAAGCGTGGACTTGTTGCCGAAAGCGGTCAGATGCCAGTCGGACGCAGCAGAGATTGCGACGGACTTCACACGAACCGCACCGTAGGAGTTGTTGGTAATCTTACAATCGCTCGCGGTCACGACGCTGCCGTCGTCGGACATAGCCATGGGCAGCGAGGTGGGGACAACGACGTTCAGCTTGGTGGGCGTGGGGTCTTCGCCGCCGCCTACGCCGCCATTGGTGGTGGTCAGGTTGACGGGAGTGGTGCCGGAGCCGCCCGACGTGTCGATTTCAGCGGCAAATGCGGAGACGGACAGGGCGCAGATCATGCAGAGAGCGAGACACAGAGAGATAATCTTTTTCATATAAGCTCCTTTTCTGCCTTACGGCTATAAAGATGATTTAGGTGACGATTTAGGCCGCGGTATCCCATTCCACGACGAAAATAACGGTGGCGACGGTAGCCTCAGTCACGGGAGAGGACAGCGGGGTGACGATGGCGCTGTATTCCACATCTACCTTGTTGCCGGCACTGTTGCCCACGCCGGACATATAGCAGCCGGAAATAGGCGCGGAGATTAGGCGCTGAGAGGATGCGTCGGAGTTGTCAGTCACGGTCTGTGTGCCGTTACCAACGGACAGTGCGAAGCCCAGCTTATTGGAATCGACCTTCTCATTGGCAAGGGTGGTCTTATCTCCAAACGCGGTCAGCTTCCAGCCGTTTGCGGTGGTGATAGTTACGCTGGCAATACGGACAGCGCCGTAAGAGTTGTTGACGATCTGGCAGTTGTCCGCTGTGGTCACGTCGCCGTTCTGTGCCATTGCCATAGGCAGCGCGGTGGGGAGCGTGACGCTCATGGCGGTTGCGGACGGGTCGCCGCCGATGGTGCCGTCATCGGTGGAGCTCAGATTGACCGGCGTGGAGCCGGAGCCGCCATTAGTGTCAATATCCGCTGCAAATGCGGAGACGGACAGGGCGCAGATCATACAGAGAGCGAAACACAGAGAGATAATCTTTTTCATTCGGTTTTCTCCTTCATTTCAATAGGTTTCGGGTTAGCCGAGCACTGTGACCGTGATGATAGCCCCGGCGCAGCCGAGGTATTCGCCGGTGTCCGGGTTCACGTTATAGAACATGGCGGTACACTCATAAGTACCGGCATCCAAATCCATGGACAGCTTGGTACTCTCGATTTTGCTGCCTACGGGAATCGCGCCAGACTTGTAGATGACCTCATTGGTATCGTTGCGGGTGATCTCCACGACCTGCGGGTAACGGTTGACACCCTCGTTGACAATCATCAGGCTTCCGGCAGACGTGCCGTTTTCAAAGCTGGGGGAAGTGTTCATGCTGATATTGATCATGCCTTCCTCAACCTTTTCGTTCAGCCCCTCCACGATTTTGTCAAGGTCAGCTTCGTCCCAGCCGCCCTCCACAGCGCCGGTGTCGTAAACGATGCCGGTATTCGGCATTTTGTCTGTCTGTTCGTCGCCGGAGCAGCTCTTGAACAGAAAGACGGCAGCGGCGATGACGAGCAAAATCAGAATGACGATTCCGATGGTCTTGGTGTTGTTTTTCTTTGTCTGCGTGTGTTTAGCGGGATTGCTCATATTCGTATTCCTCCTTGAATTTCTCCGCATAAGCGGTGAAGTGTCGTTTGTTTACGGGCAGCAAAAATGCCGCGCTAAGGCGGCAGGCCGGACAGGTATTCATTTCGCACTCAGCGTTCCGCAGCGATGGCGGGCTTGTCCTTCTTGATATCCGCCGCCATTTTCGGCTCCATGGGCAGGGCGATGATTTTCTGCCCCATTTTCAAGAACGTCTCCGGTTGGTGGAACATACCCTCATATTTCTTCTGGAGACCATCGGGGAGAGATGCGAAGTTATCGTCACTCAGCCCACAGATGAAAAACTTACCGGCGATGATATCCACGATTTCTCCGTCCTCGCCGCGGACAGCGCGGTTCAGCTCGCTGCCGTTGATTTTACCTTCCTCTTGGCAAATGAGTGCCAAAGGGTCATCGAAGAAATACGTGGCTTCGATATCCCCGCCGACCGCAGCCTGCAAAGACTTCAAACCGGAGTCGATAGTGACCATTCTGGCGTACTGACCGGGCTCGACCATGAGCACATCCAGTGTGTCCTTTTCCGGCACAGCGGAAAGCTCTTTGCCGTCATCGGTTTTGAAGCTCACGTCGATGAAGTCCTCAGCGTCCAGAATGATATCCGATTCGTTCCACATATCCCGGACGGCCTGCTCCGCCTCGTCCTGTGATAGGGCCTCCACCGTGACCTTCTTTTCCAGCGTCTCCGTGACCGTTACTTCAAACTCCCGCACAGATTCCGCCCTCCAGTTCAATGACCTCAACGTCACACCTGCCGAAAGAAATCGCGGCGCGGTTGCAGTCCAGAAAGTCATCCAGCTCCTTCAGCAGCTCTGCGTCGGCAGATACCGGCTGCATGGCGCTGTCGTGGAACAGGGCAAACGCCGGAACTGCCAGATAGCTTGCTCCGTCCACGGTAATCAGGCCCTTGTGCTCAAACACCAGATTGAAAGGTTCGCCCTTCACGCTGAACTCGCAGGATTCGTCCATATCGTCGATGATGGGGCTGTACTCGTCATAGGTGTTCACATTTTTGATACCATCGGGATAGATGAGTGCGATTGCGGTGTTGACCACAGAGCGGGCATCCTCGCAATCGTCCCCGAAATCCTCATCCTCACAGAGCGCGGCCTTGCAGATGGCGGAGGCGAGAGCCTCGATAAAGTCCTCATTGCCGGCGAAGTCGTCAACATCAAAATTGATAATGATATCTCCGTTGAGGGTGATATTTACGTTATCCATAGTTAAAACCCCTTTCTCAGCGTTCATTCTCGCGCTGTCTCTTTTTCTGCCACTGTTCCAGCAGCTTGATGATGGTCTGCTCCATCTGGATGGGCGTGTAGCTCCGGGGGAAATACTTGCGGAGCACATCGCTCTTGATGGTGATGCGGTCGAGCTCGTCCTTCTTTTCCTCGGACATGACCTTGTACATGGCGTTTTGCGTACATTCGCCGGCCTGACTGAGCTTTTTGATGCGCTGTGCCTGAGACAGCGACGGCGTGGCCTGGGAATAATCCATAGCGTCGAGGAACCGTTTCTGCTCGTCGGGTTTGAGATACGACAGCTCCACAGCGGGGTTGAACGCGATTTCCTTGCTGTCCACCTTTTCCTGAAGCTCAGG
>DAOPJM010000060.1:0-1252 GCA_035399665.1 Clostridia bacterium | reverse complement strand
GCAGGCCGCACGATGGCGGGATTCAGAACGCCGAACTGCTTAATGCTGTCCACTGTCTGCTGCATCAGTTCATCGTCCACCACACGAAAGGGATGCCCCTCAAAGGGATGGACTTCGGAAACAGGTATCTTTCGGACTTCCTCCGGCTGAGTGGATTTGTCTTTTTCCTTTGGCACGTTTACACCTCCGCATGAAAATAGCCGCAGCGCGAGCTGCGGCGGTTATATCAAACCGTTCGCCATGTCGTGATTGACCAGCGAGCGGAAATGATTGGATATAGTCAGCGGCGCGTTATACAGCGTCGCCAGAAGATACTGCCGGATATTGCGAACTTTGGTGGTGTTCTCGCGGAGCGCGTCCATGACGAAACGGATGTGCTCGATATCCAGCTTCAAAAACTGACTTTTTACTACATCGGCGGGCTTGTCATCGCCGGAGATTCGGACGGTCTCTTTTGTGGTACAGACCGTATCGACTATGAGCTCCAGAATTTCTTCCAACGTGTCCTTATCATACGGATACTCGCCGCAAAGAATTTCGTAGTCGATATTCTCACAAATGAACTCTCTGTACTCTCGCCTCGCTTCACTTCGATTCGTTTCCCGTCCGTGGTTCTCTCTGAACGAAGTGAAGGGAAAAGAATCAGTATCACTAAAGTCAGTATTATTAAGATCAGTATTACTACCCTTTGATTTCGGAAGTTCTTGAACTTCGATTTTCATAGTTCCAGAACTTTGATTTTCAAAGTTCTTGATTTTTGATTCCGAGCCGCCGATGAAATTCTTGACGTAGATGACATTCGGCTTGCCAAGCCCCTGACGCTTGCGCTCTATGAGGCCGCTTTTTTCGTCCAGCTCACTCAGCAGCTTTGCAGCCTTTTGGACGGCACAGCCGATGGAGCTCATGACCTCATCCAACGTGAAGATGATATACACACGGTCGTCGTCATCAAGCCAGCCGTTCTTTCGTGATAGGCTCATGCGGTCAAGCAGGATACCGTAGAGCACCTTAGCCTCGGCGCTGATATTCCGAAAACGCTCATCCGTGAACAGCACCTTGGGGATGCGGTAAAACGAAAACTGCTCCGCCTGGTCTCCGTAGAAATAGTCCAGCGTCACCTTGGCCACCGTCCCATCTCTTTGAGTATCTTGAGCGTACACCAGCCGATGCAGGGAGAATCCCGACCGTAGGGACAGCCGACACACTCGGAGACGGCGGCAGGCTCTTTATGGGGAGGCGGAGTTGCGCCCTT
>DAOPJM010000059.1:0-7444 GCA_035399665.1 Clostridia bacterium | reverse complement strand
TTTGGCTCCTGCCCCCGCGGGGGCAGGAGTGCGCGGCGGCGCGGCGGCTCGGTTCGCAAAAAAATAAGCACAGGGAGCCCCGATCTGTGGTATTCTGTAAGTGCGAACAACCAGAAGCCGAAAGGAGTTCCCTGTGAAAGATAGTATACTACAAATTGCTGCCAATATGGCAGAAAAAGTTTTGGAGATTTTGGACAATTCAGACCTGACCGCGTTGGTACAGAATCCCCAACCTCTCGTTACCGTTTCCAACTACTGTGCTTTGGATATTTTACAAGCGGCGATTGAGCAAGCTGACGCCGCATTGGTCGAAGCCAAAGCCCAAAGAAAGAACGATGGCGTCACCATCTGCGAGCGCAACACGCCCCATTGCGTCACAACGTGTTTGGGCGACCTCTGCGGCAGCTGCACTGAACCGTTGGTGAGCCACATCTTGTCCGGCCGTCTTTCGCGCAACCCATTGGCATGGAGTGCCGATGGGCTTAGGCAGATAACGATGCTGCGTACCTATACCAAGAACGGAGGTGTTGTAACTTCAAACGATGTTCGCGTTTCGCGAAGCCGTATCGAACAAGCCGTAGATCGAAAGGCGCTTTCGGAAATGGGCTATGCGCGTTACCGCCATTACGCAAAGAAACAGATTGAAGGCTTCCTGCACCAAAAACGAGACTGGAGCTGCCTGAACCCGCGCCGCAGACCTTTGGCAAGGTCAACGGGCGCTATCTTCTCCTGAAAACCCTTTCCGCCGTCCCCAACGCCTTCTGCTCCTAATTTACCCGGAACAACTTGACACGGTCAAGCGGCTGCGCCGCCCTTGACATCCGTCACCGACCGCGTTATCCTTGAAACAAGGCGGCAACGGATAAAACCGCTACCGCCAATACATACCTTGCCTCAGCTACTCCACTATTTGGAGTTTACACAGAATTTGGGATTGACCCAAGTAGAAATATTTAGTGTGTCCGTCACGCTTGATACGCGGGCGTCTGCGATGCACGTAGCATGGGGAGAATGCCGCCATACTCGTTCTTCATCGTCATCATATCGCTTGCATAGCATGCCGCATTCGGGACACGGATACTTTGCTCATTTTTTGTCTTTACACAGATGTGCACTTCGCGTTTTCCTCGTCAGACTCTGTCCTATCAACAGCCAGGGGTCACAAAGCCCTATCATTCGGTAAACTTCTCATACTCTTTCAGGTATCACCTCCGCAAAATTGTATGGCTTTCAAAGAGTCAAAAAAGAGCCGTCTGGTTATTACGCATCGGTGCGCATGTCACGCGCTTGAATAAGAGCGGCTATTTTGTCGATTGAACCAATGTGGGAACGTTCATGACGCTTGAGAAAAGTGTTCCATGGGTAGAGAATGCGAAACGCGTCGCTGCGGCCTATCGCCGCCGCCATCGCCGCGGTGACTTCGCCCATAAGCGCGTCCGCGAAGACTATGCCGACGGGACCCGCAATGATGTCAGCCTTGCGAAAAGCGACTATTACCGCGTTTTCGCCCGTGGCGGCACGCTTTGCGCTGTTAGCCATCGCCGTGGAGTTGGTTCCGACCGCCACTATCTCGACATCGGGGAAACGTTCAGCCGTCATTCTGACAAACTGCCTGCCTATGTTGCCGCCTTGACCGTCAACTATCAGAATTGGCACGGTTCCTCCGACATCGACATGCTAACGCCCCGCCAAGCCCGCGTGTTTGCAAATGGCGTTAAAGGTCTGTTCGCTCATGTCATGCTCCATCTTGCAGGCGTCCTCACGCGCCGTCTGTTCGTCCACGCCGAGCCGTATAAGGAACTGCGTTAAGACCTTGTGGCGGTTGTACATGCGGGAGGCTACCTCCATGCCCGAATCGGTCAGCGTTATAAGGCTGTCGCTGTCCATAACGATGTAGCCCGCCTCGCGCAGGCGTTTGGTGGAATAGGTGACGGAGGGCTTAGTTACGCCGAGCTGCTCCGCTACGTCCATGGAACGGATGTAGCCGTGCTTCTCCTTCATCATCAGCATGGCCTCAAGGTAATCCTCGGAAGCTTTCCTTATCTTCATAAAGCCAATACCTTCTTTCGAATGTTATTGCAGTTAGGTTAACATAAGCACAGCAATTTTTCAAGCTAAATTTTGTGCCGCTTGCCGTAGATTAAGCGCCCGCGCCACGCGGCCCGCTTTGCCGTGCAGTCTCCTTCAGGGTGAAGCAGTTCACAATAATGACGCAATTCGACTATGAAATCTATAAGAATTTACAATGATTCCTTTAGGCGTGGTATTGCTTTTGCACTTTACGGGGAGTATAATGCAGGCGTATCGGAGTGTTGCGTTCCCCGTTTTTTATTTGGGGGTGGTCTTGAACCGCCGCACGCCCGATGTCGGTATAAACGAATGAATATCAAGCGACTGAAAGGAGAAATTAAATGAAAAAAACGTTTATTACGATTCTTGCAGCCATGGTCTTTATCTGCGCTCTGGGCGCCTGCTCCGCGGGCGGTGCGAGTGACGTCAAACTGGAGGGAACTCTCCCTGAGCTTATAGAAAAGATTTACGAGAAGAAGGACACAGGGCTTGCCCTTATGACGACGGAGGTCGCGTTGGACGACGCCTACTCCCTGAAGTATTACACAGGACTTGACAGCGCGGACAAGCTCAGCGCGGCGGCGGTGTCGGAAGCGATGATAGGCTCACAGGCCTACTCGCTGGTACTCGTGCGCGTCAAGGACAACGCCGATGCGCAGTCCGTAGCCGAGAGCATGAAGGCGGGCATTGACACCGCCAAGTGGGTTTGCGTCATGGCGGACGACTTGCAGGTCGCGGCATACGGCGACGTCGTTTTGCTTATCATGGTCGATTCTGCGTTGAGCGACGCGGTTACCTCCGACGAGATTGTCGCTGCATTCCAAGAGGTTTGCGGCGGAAAGCTCACCCTCACTCTGAAATAGTTTTGTCTGCTTAGTCGTTTTTACTGACCGAGGGGCCGCCGCAGATAGCTGCGGCGGCCTCGCCTTTTGGAGGGCTAAATGCTGTTTTCGGGAATACCGTTCCTATACTACTTTTTGCCGCTCACGATAGCTTTGTACCTTGTTACGCCCAAAAAGCTGAAGAACGCGCTGCTCCTTGTGATGAGCCTCGTGTTCTACGCTTGGGGCGAGCCAAAGTATGTGCTGCTCATGGCCGTGTCCATACTGATGTGCTATGTGTTCGGGCTTGCCATAGGCAGGGCGAGGGAGAAGGGCGGCAGGCGCGCCAAGCTGTGGCTCGTCCTTTCATGTACCGTGAGTGTCGGACTGCTTGCTTACTTCAAGTACGCCGACTTCTTTTTATCAAGCTTCAATTCCGTCACAGGCCTTGATGTGCCGCTGCTCAAGATTGCGCTGCCCATAGGCATAAGCTTCTACACCTTCCAAATGCTCAGCTATACGATAGACGTGTACAGGGGCAAGGCGCAGGCGCAGCGCAACATAGTGTCGCTTGCGGCGTATGTCGCGCTCTTTCCGCAGCTTATCGCGGGGCCTATCGTGCGTTACACCGACATAGAGCGGGAGCTTCGTGACAGGCGTACCACGGTGGAAGGCGCATACCTTGGGGCGCGTCGCTTTATCATAGGCTTGGGCAAAAAGGTCTTGCTTGCGAACACCTTTGGCGCATTGACCGCCGCCTGCCTTGATCAGGGCGTCGGCTCCGTGGTGACATGGTGGACTTATGCCATGGCGTTCGTTTTGCAGGTGTACTTCGACTTTTCTGGTTACAGCGATATGGCGATAGGTCTTGGGCGCATATTCGGCTTCAGCTTCCCGGAGAACTTCAACTATCCCTTCATATCGACGGGGATTACCGAGTTCTGGCGGCGCTGGCATATGACGCTTGGCTCATGGTTTCGCGACTACATCTACATACCCCTCGGCGGCAACCGCTGTTCGAAGCTAAAGCAGCTCCGCAACATACTCATAGTCTGGGCGTTGACTGGTCTTTGGCACGGCGCGGCATGGAATTTCGTCGTGTGGGGGCTAATTTTCGCGGTGATGCTTGTGGTGGAAAAGTACTGGCTTTCAAGCGTGCTGAAGCGTTTGCCCGCCGCCGTTTGCCGCGTGTATGTTATGCTCATAGTAATTTTGAGCTTCGTAGTGTTTAACGCCGAAAGCCTGACGGCGGCGTTCACTCAGATTGGAGGGATGTTCGGAGCGGGGCATATCCCGTTTGTAAACTCGCTTGCGCTGTATGGGCTTCGCGGCTACGCCGTGCCGCTCGTGATAGGCGCGGTGGGCAGTACGCCCGCCGTGAAGCTGCTTGTCGAGCGCGTTAAGCGCGGCAGGGTGGGGGCAAAGATTATGCTTGTGGCGGAGCCTGTTGCTCTAATCGCCCTGCTCGTCGTATGCACGGCCTACCTTGTGGACGGCTCCTTCAACCCGTTCCTGTATTTCCGCTTTTAGGAGGGGGCAAGATGAAGAAAAGTATTTTGATAAGCCTTGTCGCCGTGATAAGTGTGTGGACAGCTCTTGCGCTGTGTACCTTCCTGCCCGATAAGGCAAGCTACGACGCCGAGAGGCGTACCCTTGCGCAGCTTCCCAAGCTGACTGCGACTTCCGTTTTGAACGGCAGCTTCATGAGCGCGTTTGAGACCTATACTCAGGATCAGTTCCCGCTTCGCGACGCCTTCCGCTCCGTCAAGAGCTTTGTAGCCCTGAAGCTGCTGCGCCAAAACGACAACAACGGCTTGTACATGGTTGACGGGCAGATTGCCAAGCTGGACTATCCCGTCAATATGGATTCGCTGACCTATGCTCTTGCCCGCCTAAACGGTGTGTATCAGAGCTGCTTTGCCGACACAAACGCAAAGCTGTACCTTGCCATAGTTCCGGACAAGGGCTATTACCTTGCCGAGGCCAACGGCTACCCCGCCATGGATTATGATGAACTTATCGGGACGATGTGCCGAGGACTTCCCAACGCTCGGTACATCGACCTTACCGACACGCTGTCAAAGGACAGCTTTTATCGCACCGACCCGCATTGCAAGCAGGAGTCCTTTGTCGAGAGCGCAAGGGCGTTGGCTGTCGGGATGGGGGCCGATGAGGACTTTTCGGGCGAATTTGAGCGGATGACCGCGCTTACAACGTTCTACGGCGCGTACTACGGCCAGCTTGCCCTGCCCATAGCGGCGGAAAAGCTCGATTACCTGACGAACGCGGCGCTTGACCAATGCGTGACATGGAATCTTGAGACCGATGTCACGGGCGGACTGTACGACTTTGACAAGCTGTACAGCAAGGACCCCTATGAGTTTTTCCTTTCGGGTTCGGCGGCGTTCATGACGATAGAGAATCCAAGCAATGACTCAGGACGCGAGCTTGTGGTGTTCCGCGATTCCTACGGCAGCAGCCTTGTGCCGCTTATGGCCGAGTGCTACTCCAAGATAACCGTGATAGACCTGCGCTACATAAGCTCAACGGTACTCCAAAGCTACCTTGAGACAACGGACAACGTCGACGTGCTGTTCCTTTACAGCGCGCTGCTCCTAAATTACAGCTTTTCGCTGAAATAGCAAGGGGAGAGCAAAGCCCATAACAGGACAAAACAAAAGCGTCGAACGCTTCAAGGCATATCGCCAAAGCTTCGACGCTTGCTTTATCAGTTGGGTTAGGCGCTTAGACAGCGGGGCATTCGGGCATACGCTTGCTGCCCCAGAAGAACAGGGCGACCGTGCCGGGACCCGTGTGACTGCCGATAGTGGTTCCGATGGGGTTGATCACGATTTCACCGCAGAGATGCTTGAAGCGGCTCTTCACCAATTCCGCGACCTTGCGGGCGTCCTCCATGCAGGCGGATTGGGAGATGTAGCACTTTTTGCAGTAATCAAGGCCGCCCTGAGCGTGCTGCTCCATGGCGTCCACGATGGCGCGAATGACCTTCTTCTTGCCCACAATCTTCTTGCGGGGTACAAGGCGCCCGTCGGAGTTGGTGTTGAGCAGGGGGCATACGCCCAAAACCTTGCCTACAAAGCCGCTGGTCTTGGAGATGCGGCCGCCCTTGACATAGAAGGACAAATCCGTGGAGAAGAACCAGTAGTGAACCTCAAGCTTGTGCTGCTCCACCCAGTCGTAGAGCGCACGAATGCCCATGCCGTCCTTCTTGAGGTCGGCAAGCGTGTCCATCAGCAGACCGTAGCCGCTTGACGCGCCCAGAGAGTCCACGATATAAAGGCTGCGTTCGGGGTATTTCTCCTCCAGAATGCTCTTGGCCATGAGCGCAGAATTGATTGTGCCGGACAGACCCGAGGACAAGCAGACGTGCAGGACGTCCTTGCCCTCCTTTAGGAACGGCTCGAAGTACTCGACGAACTCGCCCGTGCTGACCTGCGAGGTCTTGGTGTCCGCGCCGTCCGCCATGGCCTGATAGAAATCTTCAAAGGACATGGATTTCCCGAGATCGTCCAAGTACTGCCTGCCGTCCAACTCATAATGGAAGCAGACATATTCTATGCCCTGACGGGCGAAATGCTCCGCGGACAGGTCCGCGGTCGAGCAGCAGCTTAGTATGTAATCGGTTTCATTGTTTTGCATTGTTTGGGTCTCCGTTCAAGAAATATACAATACTAATATGATAACATAATAAAACGATTCTAAAGGCGAACTTTTTGTGAAATAAAACAGCCTTACGGCAGCTTTGAGCCGAAAGGCTGTTCACAATGTTCATAATTGGACTGCGTCAATTGCTTGCGCAGGCTCAGCTCCACTCAAAGCTTGCCTTGCCCGCGCCAAGCTCGAAGTGATACTTGGCTATGCCAAGGTCGGTCTTGGCGTAAAAGCCCAAGCCGGCCGTGGACTTGACCTTGCCGTCCTTAAGCTCGAAGAAGAACTTCTGTTGATTAATGGCGGTGGGGGCGGTCAGCGCCGCCTCAACGCCCTGCCCAAACCACGCGGGGGCGTTTTCGTCCATGCGGCAGACGGATTCGGTGGGCTTGTTCCTGTGGGGAACGCCCTGCGTCGCGCCGTAGCCCAAGGCTATGACTATCTGAAGCTTTTCGCCCTTGCCTATCGCACAGGGGGTCTTGCCCTTGTCATAGCTCATCGCAACCCAACAGCTGTTCAGCCCAAGCGTCTGCAAAAATAAAACCAACTTCTCGCCGTAATAGCCCGCGGTCTCGCCGCAAGGCCCTTTGCCGACTATCGCAAGGTAGTTGCGGCAGTTTTCGAAGTGGCCGTAATGCGCCGCCGCTCCGCCGAAAGCCTTGGGCTCGTCGCAGACAAGCTGAATGTGAAGCCCGCTCTCCGCGTTGACTTCATCGATGGCGCGGGTAAGCTCCGCCCAGACCTCGCCGTCTATCCTTTTATCCGTGTAGCTGCGCACCGAGTGCCGAGCCTTCATCGCGTCCAACAGATCCATAAATTCAGCCTCCCTCAAAAATAATGGCAGATCCACGCCATAAACACATTGTCTTGGATATAGGCGGGGG
>DAOPJM010000058.1:0-8238 GCA_035399665.1 Clostridia bacterium | reverse complement strand
TAGTTGCTTTTGTGATATATTGTTCCTCCGTTCTTTTATAGTACAACCCTTTTGGGTTTTTCAGAAGCTTCCGATCTACCATGATGAGGTTGTTTGACAGGGCGTTGATCCCGCAGTACAGAGCTTCCTTGCCGTTTTGAAACAGCTCCTGGGTGGTAAAAGGCACAAAAATAGCGACGCTCGATGTGGTCAAGCCCCGCTGTATCTCTATTTGGTTGAGTCCAAGAGGCAGGCTGCTCATCAGCCCTTCCTCCTGCCGGAAGTCAAGGCGTGTCAGCGCACAGTTGTATTTCTGCGCGATGGAGCTCGCCTGAAAGATGTTGTTGTCGAGCTGCTGCTTCGTATCGGCAGTATTGAGCAGAATGAAGGTCATCAGGAACATGCGCTCATTACGGCTCTGGAGGTCTTGCAGAAGCTTTTTAGCCTCCGTGCCGTAGGTGGCAAGGTCGGAAGGGATGATGTCCATATCATACCCGGCGCGGACAGCCTTTTTCTGTTCTTCAATGGTCATTTTCTGCAAGTCCGTGATTTTGCGTTTGATGGTCTTGATGGCTTTGACCTGATCTACCGACTGAATGTGCATGGTGACGATGAGCGAGCTCTCCATGTCGAGGAAATCCGCCAGCATACGGTCGTTGAGCTCCGGCGCGAGTATTTGCAGGAAAGACGCAGAGCCTATCTTATTTCCAACGCCGAAGGTACTGCCCAAACAGAACTCAAAAGAAGACGGTGCGATAAAGTCCTTGACCGACAAGCCGGTTGGAGCCAGCCAGTCCCATGAAAAGCGAAACGGCTCCGGCTCGTTCATGTGGAACATATCGTGCATAAGCGCCAGACGCTGTGTGCCGTCGAGTACCTCCGCGCTGACGCCGAGCCGCTTGAAGTTATTGAGAATATCAGTCTCCACGCGCTCCAGTCTTGGCTTTGCCGTTTTCAGCGTTTCCGCTTCCACGCCAAAGGTGAGATATTTGGTCTTGATAAGCCCATTGTTTCCCCGGGCGAGCTGACTTTGAAGCATTTGCGTGTATTCGCTTCTGATTTTATCGAAATCGTCGCCCTGCGCGGGAATGGTGATGCTTCTTGCGAAGCTGTCCTTTGTAGCGGACATATTCACAAAAGAGAGCTGGAACCGTATAGAGCTGTCGAAATAATTGAGGAAGTCGCACCATCCGTCAAAGATGGCGGTTTTGTCCTCATTCTGGTTGAGCTGATAGTTGATGTCCTGAAACTGGATGGTTTTGGTGTAATAGCTGTCCGTTACGCGGCAGATACCGTCCGGGAACATCCGCTGAAACGGAATACTGTCCTGCGCCGATTTATGCTTTCTGTCCGTGCGGTTTGCTTGTGCTATCGCCGCTTCGATCTGCTTTCTGTCCGCGCGGGTGAGCTTTTTTGCCGTTGACAATCCGGTATACCTCCTTGTCTAAATTATCCTGACGTTCAAGCAGGACATAGAAATTATTTGTCTGATAAGAACGCTGCTTCGGTCTCAGAAAATACACCTGAATGATATTCCGCAGTATCTTTTCAAGCGGCTGGCCGTTCTTTTCATACATAGCCAGCAGGAAAAACGGGAGCATGACAATAATCATGCAGATGACCGCGGAGCTCGTTCCAATGCTGCCTTTGAGCAGGAAGAACAGCGGTACGCCTATCGCGGCTCCGGCTCCGAAGCATATGAGCTGCCGCTTTGTGAGATTGAGCATGACCTTCGTCTTTACGGCGTTAAGGTCTTTGGGTACGGGTACATAAGCCATGTTTTGTTGTCACCTCCGTCAATGTGCGTTAAAGATTCCCTTAGCGAGAGAACCTGTCTTGAACAGCGTGAAGCAAAGCAGCACCGTGTAGCCCATGCACGTCCAAATCGCCGTGCTGATGTCCTCATCGACAATCATGTTCTGTACAAGTACGGCGTAGATTGCCACGCATACGATAATGAGAAAGCCCTGAAACGCCAGTGCCAGCAAGCTTCGCAGATAGTTTTGACCCATCTGTCCCCATTCGCGGTTGACCGCTGTTGCCATAGGAATAGGCGCAACGGAGGTCACAAGGTAAATCTCAATCATACGCCCATAGGTGATGATGAAAATACAGATGGTCAGAGCCCACATGGTGATACCGACGATGAAAGACTGAAGCCACAGTCCTAAGAGCTCCCAGACCTCCATTTCCATGAGTCTTGCTTCGAGGTTTGCAATGTTGTCTGCGAGGTTGATGGACGTGTTGGCGACCACAACGCCCGACGCGCTGTTCACGACACTTTGCGCCATTTCAAATATCCCCATGACGATGTTCCATGTGTTTGTCACGATCAAGACGGCACATGCAGTCTTGAATATCCACTTGAAGAACATCCAGGTGTCCACGTCATTGAGGTTGTTTTTATCCGTGATGAGTTGAATGAGCTCCAGAGTCATTACGAAAGCCAGGATTACGCCGGCTATCGGCAGGATGACATTATCCGACAGCGTTTTTATCATGTTGAATATGCTGCTGTTCCACGCCTGCGGGGTCGAGCCGACCTGACCTGCGATTTCACCGACCTTGTTGTTTACGCTGTCAAAGAGGCCGGTCAGGTTGTTCATAACGCCGCCTACCAGTATTTCTTTGAGCCACTCAGTGAATTTCTCCCATATCAAATCCAATGGGCGTTACCTCCTTTCCCACAGCGCCCGCTTGCGCGGACGCTGTGTAGGATTCGTGAGTTTAGGGGGTTAGGCTGTTTTGAGATTAACCGAAAAGCCCGGAAAGCAGGGGGACGAGGATAACGCCGATCAACGCGACACCGCCGCCCGCCATGAGCTGCTTGATACCCTGGGACTTCGCGCCGGGGTTGTCGTTACCGTAGCCTTCGAGCAGGTTGATACCGCCCCAAATACAGAGACCGGCACCGAGGGCGATAACGAGGGTCTGCAATACATCGACTGCACTGTTGAAAAAATCCATAATGTTTCGCCGGAATCAAATGGGATTGAAAATGCTTGCTATACTCCTGATTGCAAAATCCGAAATGAAAACCGCTGTGTGCGGCTCCCGATTCCGGCTTCTCCTTTCAAGTTTTAATGAAGTTGTAATTCACCCCGACTTTGCAACGCGAGCCGGTGTCTTCTGTCTGGTCATTGTGAATTAAGCCTCCTTGATGATATGAAAAAACCGCTCTTGTTACGGAGCGGTGATTCCCGGTTATTACGAGGGTGCTTGTCCTTTATTCTACTGCTTCAGCATCGTCGGACATATCAACATCGTAAACATCGTAGACCTCATCCTGCTTGGGTTTGAGCTCTGTCGAGAGGTACTTTTCGATGTCGAAAGCGTTTCTGGGGTCGGCATCCGAAAGATACTTGTAATTCGGGTGCTTGGTGATGTCGTATTTGTCGCTCTTGAACGGGCGCACACCGCGAAGCTGTAAGATGCACTTGCCGCCGTCAAGTACCGAAAGCTCATCTATTGACGCGAGGTCTTTGCCGAGCTTCTGATAGTTTAGGCTGTGCGAAACCTCACGTCCGCGGCTCTCTCCGGTATTGAACGTATCGATGGTTTCTTTCCCGAGCGACTGATTCAACTCCTTGAGCGTTGTCGGCTCTTTACCGCCGAGGAAGATGGAGCTGTCACAGTTGCCGATAATGGTGTCGGCGTTGTCCTTATACAGTGCCTTTAGCTGGCTTTGAGCCTGCAATACAAGACATGCGGAAATCTCTCTTGAGCGGATGGTCGCCATGAGCTTCTCAAGGTTTGGTATCTGACCGATATTCGCGGCTTCGTCAATCAGACAGCGTACATGGATAGGGAGTCTGCCACCGAACTCGTCGTCCGCTTTTTCGCAGAGCAGGTTGAAAAGCTGGCTGTAAATCATCGAAATCAGGAAATTGAAGGTTGAATCGGTATCGCTCATTATGAGGAAAAGCGCCGTTTTTCTCTCGTCTTCCTTGCTTCCTCCACCCAAAGTATCGAGCTCCAGTTCATCATATGCGGTGATGTCCCGAAGCTCTTGAATATCAAAGGGCGCAAGCCGAGCACCGCAGGAGATATTAATCGACTTCGCGGTCTTGCCGGCGGCCAATTTATACTTGGCATATTGGCGCACGGCGAAGTGCTGCGGCTCTCTTGAAGCGAGCTCTTTGAAAGCTAAGTCCACGTTGTTTTCAAATGTTTCGTCATCCTCTCTGACCTCCATTGCGTTGATAAACTCAATGAGCGTGGCGAAATTCTGTTCCTCGATGGGAGCTTCGTAATGGATGTACCCGATAATCGCTGCATACAGAAGCGTTTCGGCTTTCACCCAGAAATCGTCCCCGGATTTTCCTTCGCCCTTGGTGTTGGTTATGAGCGTTGTGACCAACTTCAAAATGTCTTTTTCGGAGTGGATATAGGCAAACGGATTGTAGTGCATGGACTTCTTGAAGTTGATGGTGTTGAAGATTTTGATGCGGTAATTGTTCCTTTGCAGGAGCTTTCCGCACTCGACTACAATGCTGCCTTTTGGGTCAGTAACGACGTAGCTGGAATGGAGCTGCATGAGGTTGGGCTTAATGAAGAACCTCGTCTTACCGGAGCCGGAACCGCCGACAACAAGCACATTCTTGTTTCTCGCGTTGCGGGGGTCTTTCGGACGGTTTGACATCATCAGCCGTTCAGTCTGCGTGAGAAGGATATTATTCTCAAATACCGGGTCAATGAAGGGTGCAATGTCGTCTTGCGTTCCCCAACGGGCAGAACCGTATTCCACATTCTTTCGATACTTTTTTGCGTTCTTGCCTTTGACATAGACGATAAGCCGAATTATACCGGCAACGGCTATGCCGACGCAGAGGTCGATAGGATGAAAGCTCGGCAGAATGGTGGAAAATGCGCCGGCTAAACCGTCAAGCAGGTGCAAGACCTTAGCGGAGAAATCTCCGCCCACGGCAAGCCGCCAGCCCTGCCCGAGTTTTGTGGCGAGCAGGGCTATAAACACATACGGGATATTGGGGATAATGAGTTTCTTAATATTGATTGGTTTCTTCATAGCTCCAGCCCCTTGTCCTTGTGCTTTACCTTTGTGGGGTTCAGCACCTGTTCCAGAGGCTTGATGGTTCTGAGCTTCTGAATTACGGAGGACTTTTGCTTCTGCTTTGTCACGTTGGAAGTGTACTCTGTAAAAGCGGCAGTCAGTGCATCCGCGTCACGCGCCTTGAAAAAGACAAGGTATTTCGGGATGTCTCCGCTCCTGTCCTTCTTTACGGCATAGTCAACACCGTATTTGCGGGCTACGCGGTCAAACGACTTAATGTTCTTGTCGCTGATTTCGATGTTCGATACACCTTGATTCTGCCCGATAAGCTGCTTTACCGTCTGTTTACCCTCCGGCTTAACAGGATCGGCGCGGGCTTTTTCCTGTTTCTTTTCTCTTTTGTGCTGTAAATACTTAGAGAGCGCGGCTTTAAGGACGCGCCCCGTCAGCTTTACGCCGCTAATGCACAGCGTTACCGATCTGTTTTCTACTTCTTCCTGCAAGAATCAAACCTCCCTTCCTGGGTGATAGACCAACGCTTATTTGACCGCCCACTCCAACATGAATACTACAGTCAAGACCTGTTCGCTGACCGGCTGGGACAGAGCGGACACAACCGCATCGTAAGTCAGCGGCAGTGACGCACCCTTAGTGATCGCCCATGCGCCGGGGAGCAGCAGACTTTCCGTTGTACCGGTGACGGCGCTCTGTGCGCCGTTGAGTGAGAAGCCGATGAGCTTACTGTCCACCTTTGTATTCGCCATGTTGGAGCTATACGGCACAAGTGTCCAGCCATTCTCCGCTTGGATTGTCACGCCGGATATAGCAACCGTGCCGGTAGAGTTATTGACGATGACGGCGTTATCGGCGGTATATACCTCTCCGTACTTGGAAACGGTCATTGTAAGCGACGCAGGCACAGTGACGGAGAAACGTGTCATAAGGTATTCGCAGTCATCGCAGCAGCCGTCGTCGTTGGCGTCGGTGTGAGCGACGGTTTCCGACGTACTGTAGCCGCAGGAGCAAGTGCCTGTACGCTGGTGCTGGGTATCAGAGACGGATGCCCACACGCCGTAGGTCAACGTGTGATTTGCCGTTTCGGTCGTACTGTACCCGCAGGAGCAGGACAGCGTTCGCCGGTGCTGAGTAGCAGAAATAGACGACCATGAACCGCTCGTCAATGAATGATTTGCGTATTCATAAGTGCTGTATCCGCAGGTGGAACAACTTACCGTCCGTCTGTGCTGAGTACCGGAGTAATTCTGCCAGCTTCCATAACTGAGGCTGTGACTGGCATAACTGACAGAACCGACATGCGAACCACAGGTGGAGCAATAACTGCCGTAGCTGTGCTGAGTTGAGCTGTACGGCGAATACTTCGTGCTGGTTGAATGGTAGCCGTAAGAGGTAGTCGTCGTACCGCAGGAGGTACAGGTTCCCGTCCGGCTGTGCCGGGAGCTGTTGTAATACGTCCAGCTTCCGTAGCTGTAACTGTGACTGACGCCGGAGTTCATAAGCTGTCCGCAGTCGCGGCAATAATCGTACCAGTTACAGCCCGACCATGTGGTGTAGGTTGAACCGTGGCTTGTGCCGGAGCTGATATACTGCCCACAGTTTGAGCAGTATTCCGTCCAGTTGCAGCCCGACCAGCTTTTATACGTCGAGGTGTGATAGCAGACGCTTGTCTGGTCATATGCGGAATTGTAATAACCGCAAAGTGAGCAATAACCGTTACTCCCGTAGCTGTGGTTGCCGGTAGCGACGATACCGTCCGTTCTCCCGCAGGTTAAACAATAAACCACCATAACATGCCGATTGTTTGATTCCGGCGCGACTTGGTAATCACTGTAGCCCCATTGACATGATCCGGTACAGGTACATCTGGTAACACCGCAATTTGATGACGAAAATAAAGATATACTTCCATCCGCTGTGCTGTTTTCCGGTTCCTTTTCAATGCCGGTCTGAGCGTCATAATCCGCTGTAATTATATCGTGAACATCCACACCACCATAGGTGAGCTTGCAAAGAGAAGCGCAGTCTACAAAATCTGCCGGGGAGATTTGCCAGACATAAACTGAAATTTCAACATCGGAGAGATTGATGCAGCCATCAAACCAATAGCACAAATCAAGAACTTT
Organism: Clostridia bacterium; assembly: GCA_035399665.1. Lineage (GTDB taxonomy): Bacteria > Bacillota > Clostridia > Christensenellales > CAG-138 > DAOPJM01. The sequence goes on along the minus strand of DAOPJM010000058.1, from coordinate 1,107 downwards.
CATTGTTGTGGCAGAGAAGTCAAAACGTACTGAAGAGATCTGCTCACGCACCTCATGCCACGGCTGTTCCTCGGGAGTATAGAATGGTTCGACATATCCGCTGCCTGTGATGAACAACCGTCCGCTTGCCGGGTCAAGTTCCCATAATACCTCGCTATCCCCGACGTGACCGGAGTAAGCGCTTGTCTCGACGGGCGTTTCGGGCGATTCGGTTGCCTCCGGCATAGGTGTTTCTTCAATGAGCGTTTCATCGGTGTTGCTTACAGGAAGCTCTTCCGATTCCACATCATCTTGAATCGAATATACGTCAACGACTTCTGCTTCATGGTCGTGTGTGCAGTTTTCATCGGTACAGGTATGGGCTTCGTCTGATGCTTCTGCCGCCAGCGCGGTCATGGGGAGCATGGTCACGATCATGACCAGCACCAGCAGCAGAGAGAGCAGCATTTTAGGTTTATATCGTGTCATTCATTTGCCCCCTTAATCCGCGATAGAGATTGTAAATACGACGTTTGCGGCTTGAACGTTGTCCGCGTTGGGCGCGTCGCCAGAGACCTTGGCATAGTAGGTCAGAATCTGATTACCACCCGCTGCGATAACCGGGAAAGCGCCGCCTGGGATAGACATGTTGCCGGCTCCGGTTGTGACACAGCCGTTTATTTTCAGAGCGATAGTCTTGGAGCCGGAGAAGCTGTCATAGCTGCCGACCTTATACGCCCCGTCTGTGACCTTGATATCCGTGACTTGAATTGCGCCGGTTTTGGAGTTGTTCGTAATCTTTGCGTTATCAGCCGTCACAACTGTGCCGTTGATGACATAGACGGGAAGACTGGCGGGAACGGTGACGTTGACCGCGCGGTACTCATTGGCAACAGTGAGCGTTACAGGAACGGTAGCTTCGGTTGAGCCTGCCGCAAAAGCGGTCGTGCCGAGCGAAAGAACAAGCATAACGGCAAGGATAAACGCCGAGAGTTTTTTAGCTTTCAATTTTGATGCCTCCTTCTGCGGTAAAGGCAGCTCCGATTGACGTAGCTGCCATACCGCTTATTTTGTGATAGAGGAATGTGATGTTCGTTTAGGCTGCGGTATCCCACTCGATGATGAAGA
>DAOPJM010000057.1:0-8765 GCA_035399665.1 Clostridia bacterium | reverse complement strand
TGGTGCCGAAGGTGGGACTCGAACCCACACGGTATCGCTACCAACGGATTTTGAGTCCGTCACGTCTGCCAATTCCATCACTTCGGCTTGTTCCGTGCGGTATTTTAACATACGTCCGCACTAATTGCAAGACTTTTATTTGCCAATCTTGATTTTTTCTTTCTAAGGCTATATACTGTTGCCATTCTATTCATCGAGGTTTTTGTGAAGACAAGCGACTTTTACTACGACCTGCCCCACGAGCTTATTGCTCAAACTCCGACGCCCTGCCGCAGCGCATCGCGTCTGCTCGTCTATGATCGGCAAACCAAGTCCGTTTCGGACAGGGTTTTTTCCGATATTATCGACTATCTTACTCCCGATGACGTTCTTGTGCGCAACACGACCCGTGTTATCCCCGCGAGGCTTTTCGGAACTCGTCCCGATACCGGTGGGACTATGGAATTCCTTCTCCTTCGCAGAACACAGGGCGATGACTGGGAATGTCTCTGCCGTTCCGCCAAGCGCGCCAAGGTCGGCACAATCTATCATATAGGTGAAGATCTGTCGGCCGAGATTCTAAATAATCTTGATATGGAGGGCGGCAAACTCGTTCGTCTTTCCTATTCGGGTATCTTCGAGGAGGTCTTGGATAAAGTAGGTCAAACTCCCCTCCCTCCCTACATTACCGAGCGGCTTGACGATAAAGAACGCTATCAGACCGTCTACGCAAGGCAGAACGGTTCGGCCGCCGCGCCTACGGCGGGGCTGCACTTCACTCCCGAATTGCTGTCTTCCATACGCGATAAGGGCGTTGATATTGTTGACATCCTTCTGCATGTGGGCCTTGGAACCTTCCGTCCGGTGTCTGAAGCGAACGTTGAAGATCATCATATGCACACCGAATACTATGAAGTCAGTGACGACGCCGCCAAGCGCATAAATCGCGCAAGGGAACGCGGCGGACGCATCATTTGTGTTGGCACGACATCCGCAAGAACACTTGAATCCGTTGCTGATGACAACGGCGTTGTTTGCCCCGGAAGCGGTATGACGGGAATATTCATCACTCCCCCCTATCGTTTCAAGGCTGTTGACGCTCTGATTACCAACTTCCACCTGCCGGAGTCCACGCTGCTCATGCTCGTATCCGCGCTTTGCAGCCGTGAAGAAATACTATCCGTCTATAAGCACGCCGTGGATGAACGCTATCGCTTTTTCTCCTTCGGCGACGCGATGCTGATTAAATAATATGAACGATAACTTTAGTTTTGAGCTTATCCATACCTGCCGTCAGTCGGGCGCAAGGCTCGGCCGCTTGCACACCCCTCACGGTGTAATCGACACGCCCTGCTATATGCCCGTTGGAACACAGGCCGCTGTCAAGGCCATGACGCCTCGTGATGTTGAGGAGACCGGAGCCTCAATAATTCTTTCAAACACCTATCATCTCTACCTTCGCCCAGGTCATAAGCTGGTCGAGGAAGCGGGTGGGCTTCACAAGTTTATGAATTGGAACAAGCCCATTCTAACCGACAGCGGCGGCTTTCAAGTCTTTTCGCTTGCCAAGATAAACGACATTCGCGAGGATGGCGTTATGTTTCGCTCGCACATCGACGGAAGTCGGCATATGTTCACTCCCGAATCGGTTATGGAAGTGGAACAGGCTCTGGGCGCTGACATTGCCATGTGCTTCGATGAATGCGCTCCGCATACCGCCGACCATAAGTATGCTTCAGAAGCTATGCTGCGTACACATCGCTGGGCGGCACGTTGTCAGACTGCGCATACACGCGAGGATCAGGCGCTGTTTGGCATTGTTCAAGGCGGCATGTTCAAGGACCTCAGAATTGAAAGCGCAAAAACTCTTTCCGATATGAATTTCATCGGCTATGGTATCGGCGGGCTTTCCGTCGGAGAACCCAAGCCTGTCATGTATGAGATGCTTGAGACTCTCATGCCCTATATGCCTGAAAACAAACCCCGCTATCTCATGGGCGTAGGAAGTCCCGACTGCCTGTTAGAGGGCGTGCTTCGCGGTATCGATATGTTCGACTGTGTGCTTCAGACCAGAGCTGCAAGGAATGGCTTAGCGCTCACGGGTGAGGGACGCAAAATGCTTAGAAACAACACTTACAGCCATGACTTTACGCCCATCGAGGAGGGCTGCGACTGCTATGCCTGCCGTAACTTCACCAAGGCTTACATCAGACACCTGATCAAAGCGGAGGAGATACTGTCCGCTCAGCTTATCACCATGCATAATATACGCTTTTCGGTCAGGCTCATGGAGGAAGTAAGAAAAGCTATCGCCGAGGACAGATACTTGGACTTCGCACACTCTATGCTGGAAAGGAAGCTGTTTTGAGAAGCTTTGTCTGCACGACTGAAGCCGCGTTGTCGGAGCTTGGGAAGCGTCTTGGCTCGCTGCTTCCTTGCCCCGCTTTTGTTGCGCTTAGCGGCGGGCTTGGAGCGGGAAAGACTGTTCTGACACGCGGCATAGGACTGTCCATTGGAGCTGTGGATATCTCAAGCCCCACCTTCAATATTGTACATGAACATCACGCAGACCGTCTCCTCCTGCATTTTGACGCATATCGTCTTCAGGACGAGGACGAACTCTATGCCATAGGTTATGATGATTACATGGATATGGACGCGATTACAGTTATGGAATGGGCAGAGCTTGTAAAGGGGTGTCTGCCGATAAACAGGCTTGATATCAACATAGCCGGCAGCGGTTCCGAGAATCGTCTCGTTACTATGACGCCGCATGGTAAGCAATACGAGGAGGTTGTAGAAAAGCTATGAATATACTGGCTTTTGAGACCACGGACAGGATTGCAGGCGTTGCCCTGCTTATCGGGCAGGAGCTCTTTTCTGTCAAAATAGACGATTCCAAGCGCCATGCGGAGACCGTTCTTTGCGCGGCGGAGAAGCTTCTGCATGAGCATGAGCTTGAACTTTGCTGCATCGACGCCTTTGCGGTGGACGTCGGTCCGGGGTCTTTTACCGGAGTTCGAATAGGCGTATGCACAGCGAATGCCTTAGGGCTTGCACTCAATAAACCCGTTATCGCAGTCAACGCGCTTGAAGCGATTTGCTATGGCAAGGAGCATCCGGTTTGCGCTATTATTGATGCGAAGAACGGGAACGGATACGCCGCTTTTTACAGCGATGGCAAGACGGTAATCGAGCCTTGCGCCTGTGTAAACGACGAATTAGCCGCACGTCTGCCCATAGGTACGGAGATTGTCACGAATGCTATGCCAAGCGCCGAGGCTGTCGCACTTATCGCATCCTGCCGAAAGGGTGAAAAGCAGGCCTCTCCCATGTATCTTAGGCCTTCACAGGCGGAAAGGCTGCATCCGGAGCTATGATCACCATAAGAGCAATGACAAGAACCGACATTGACGATGTTTACGGAATCGAGCGCGCTTCATTTCGCACTCCTTGGTCGAAGGCATCGCTTATAGGTGAACTCAAAAACAAGGTTGCTCATTATCTTGTGTTGACAGTTGACGATGAAATCGTAGGGTACTGCGGGCTTTGGGTGCTGTTTGACGAGGCGCATATAGCTAATATCGCAATTCGTCCCGACTTCCGCGGCCGTGAGCTTGGTAAAATTCTACTCTATGGAACTATGAAGGTCTCCATTAGCCACGGCGCAGAATGCATGACGCTTGAGGTCCGAGAATCCAATTCCGTGGCACAGAACCTGTACGACAGCTTTGATTTCGTCCGCGAGGGTTTCAGAAAGCGTTACTATTCCGACACAGGCGAGGGCGCTTTACTCTTGTGGAATCACAATATAGCAAAAACAGTTCAACGTTTGACTTGCATTGACGACAAGTTTGTATTAGAATATCCGAGTCATAATTAGAAGGGGGCATAGAACATGAGTCTATACGAAGCTTGGCGCGAGACAGCCGAGAATCAGAGAACACAGCAGGAATACAATAAGTTTTGGGCAAGCTACTTCGAGCTTGAAAAGGAGATGTACCGCAAGATACTGTCTTCGAGCGACACTCCCATTACAGGCAAGCTCTCAGCGCTTGCCGAGCTTGCAAACATGGACCCGTCCATGTTCACAGGCTTCATCGACGGCATTAACACCAGCCTTAAGAATGGCGAGTATGACCTTGAGAGCTTGACCGAGGACAGCGACATATCGCTTGAGGTTGACTTTGACAAGCTGTATTTCAACATGCTGAACGCAAAAGCGGATTGGCTTTTTGGACTTTCCGAATGGGGTGGTGTTCGCACAGAGGAAGAGCGCAAAGCCATTACCAAGGATTTCCATGCGTCGAAAATCTTCAAGGCGGAAAAGCACGTTGGCCGTAACGATCCCTGCCCTTGCGGAAGCGGCAAGAAGTACAAAAAGTGCTGCGGAAGAAACGCATAACCGTTCCATCGATTGAAGCATTGTGATGTGAATAATGAGCGGATCAAGATTTTGAATCTTGTCGGCGCCTTCACGTTACGACGCCGCCGTCAAAACATTTAGTAACAAACAAAGAGCATCCCGACTCACCGCTTTCGGGATGCTCTTTGTTTTTTAGGGGGAGGAAGGAACTGATCTATGAAGGAAACTTTATGGTCTGCCGCCGTTGCCGCCCATACCGCCGCCCATGCCGCCCGGGTTGCCGCCGGGATATCCGCCCGTTTGACCTGAGTTGTAGCTTGAGCCCGCAGTAACTGTATATTCGCTGCCTCCCACCTTTAAGGTATAACTTTCTCCGCTTACCATGGAGGGTGCGGCTATGACCACGCTTGTAAACTGTTTCAGTGACGTATACTCAACGAGTAAATTACCGTCAGAGTCGAATAGCTGAATGGCTGTGCCTGCGCTTTGTGTGCTGACGGTAACATCAATCGACGCGCCTGAGAGCCCTAAGGCCATTCCGCTTGAGCCTATCGCCACAACCACCGCGTTGGAAACCGAACTTGTGCTGTAATCCAAAGCTCCGTTGCCGTTGTTGGTAGGTCCGTTGACGTAGATTTCGCCGCCGCTTATCACAAGACTGCCGTTGCTGTCAATGCCGTCGCCATCAGCGTCAATGACGATGTATCCGCCGCTTATTGAGATGTAACAATCGGTGCTTGCGCTGTCAAAGCCGCCTGCTCCCGGTCTTGATTTGGAGCTTGAATCCGTACCGCCCGCAGCATTTAGACCATCATCGCATGAGACAACGTTTATCTCACCGCCGCTTATGTTGATTGCCATGCCTTCGATACCCTCGTAGCTCGACTGAATATCAATGCTGCCGCCGTTGATTGCGGTCGATGCATCGGCATGGATTCCGTCGTCACCTGAGTTTATCGCGAACTCTCCGTCGTTTATGTAAACGGATGCGTTGGTGTGGATAGCGTCGTCGGAGGAATTAATCACGAAACTTCCTCCATTGATCACTATATCTTCGTCTGCCTTTAGAGCCTTAGCCGAATCCTCTGTACCCGTAGCGTTGTTGCCCCACTGTCCCCAACTCCAATTCATACCTGAATCGTTGTAGCTGGCGTTAGAGCTGCCGCCGCCGCTTGTCAAATCGAAGCTGCCGCCGTCAATCTGAAGCTTGGTCATCGCGGATATCGCGTCCATCCCCGCGTTGACTGTTATTTCACCGCTCTCGATGTAGATGTAAGCGGCGTCAGCGTCATCGGTGTTCTCGGCATGTATACCATCTTTGCCCGAGGTAATATCAAGAGTGCAGTCCTTTATTCCTATGCAGTCCTTGCCCGTCATTCCGTGCAGCTGTGCATCTATCACAATTTCGCCGCCCGTGATAATCAAATCATCCTTAGAGACAATGCCATGACCGTACTCTGCGTCAATGGTGAGGCTTCCGCTGCCGTTTATTGTCAGATCGTCTTTTGAAAACACAACGGAGTCTATGTTGTTGTCATCTATCGCGACATATTCACCTGTGACAGAGAGGGTGTTTTCGCTGCCCTCGGCTAATGTCAAAAAGACCTTGTCCGCCTGTTTAATGTAAATGCAAGCGCTGCTGTCATTGGTAATCGTAACACCATTCAGAATGAGCTGTATCTTTGTTTCGTTGGTGGAATCGATGATAATCTGACCTGAGGATAAGCTGCCAAAGACAAGGTATGAGCCTTCGCCGCTAATCGTAATGACGTCGCCGTCAATGCTCACATCCTCATTGTCACAATAGCTTGCGCCATCCTTGAGTATGATCTCAACGCAATCTTCATACCCTGAGTTGCTGTCTCGATTCGAGAACACATCGTCTGAACTGTACTCATCTTCCGACCAAATAGCGTCAATCGCAGGCTCCTCAGTATCAGAAGTCTCGTCCGCCTCAACAGCAGTTCCTGCCGTCTGAGTTGGTTCCGCTGTGCTTTCAGCATAGCTGTCGTCGCTGTCCTCGTTAATGTTCGATATAATTCCGCATCCCGATACTACAAATAAGGTTGCTGCAAGCAGCGCTGCCAATAGTTTTCTCATCGGTCAAATCTCCTTTCGCATTAGCATGTTCATAGGATAACCCGCGAGCCTTAAGCGCAACTAAAAAAGCACGAAGAAACATTATTCACAATTATGTATATGTTTTCAATACTGCTTTGCATGAAAAAAACCGACGCTGCTCTGAGATTTTTCTCATAGCCACGCGTCGGTTAATTCGCTAATCAATTATTGCAGTCTTCAATACGCACTTTTCGGGTTGCTGATTGCTAAAGCTGAATCGTGAACTTGAGGGAGGCGCCGTCGCTTATCGCACGAATCTTTCCATTGTGCTGTATAACTATGGACTGCGCAATCGAAAGTCCAATCCCGTATCCCGGCAATTCGCTTGACCTTGAGCTGTCGCCGCGATAGAAACGCTCAAAGAGTTCATCGTGGCTGCCCGCTGTCATCCCGACTGCGGGATTGGTTATCGTAAGGACTATCCCCTTGCTGCTTTTGCTGAGATTTAAGGATATTACCGAGCCGTCCGGCGAATACTTCAAAGCATTGTCCGCAAGTATGCCAATAAGCTTTCTTATCGAATCCTCATTGCCCTCATAGGAGATATTGTTGCCGACATTCATCTCAATATGCTTGCCGGACTGCTCTGCGCGTGTTTCGAAACCCTCCATGGTCTCCTTGACGGCGTCGCTTAATGAGAACTCGGTCACCAAGGGCTTTTGGTCTCCCTCGTCCATGCGCGAAAGCGATACAAGATTGCCGGTCAAGTCCGCAAGCCTTTTCACCTGGGCGCGTATGCTCTTTGTCCAATGACTCTCGCCGTGTTCCATCTCGATAATCTCGGTATTTGCATCGATGATGGTAAGCGGGGTTTTCAGCTCATGGCTTGCGTCCGTTATAAAGTGTTTCTGCTTCTCATAGCTCTCGGCAAGCGGGCCTATTGCTTTTTTGGAAAACAGTATCAGCAGCAGCAGTACAGCGGCAGTACCGCCCAGGGAGACAGCTATGCTGGTTTTCAGCAAAGTGTAGAAGGTGTTCAGATCCGTGCTGCAGTCAAGATACGATATCTTGCATCCGCCGTCTGAAAGCTCGATTCTAAGATAGCGATACACTCCGTCAAAGCCCTGCGCTCTCCCGTTTTCGAAGGTGTCAAGCGCCATATTGCTCGCCTGTTCCTCGTTAACCGCCGCTATCTTGTCAACATTCAGCGTTGACACCTGCCCATCCTCGGTAAACGTCACAGTAAAATAGCGCAGCATATAGGGCGTTTCGGGGCTTAGGTTCTTACCGTTCTGCCACCTGTTCTCATCAGGTATAACGCCATTGCCGCCATTGCCGCCGTGGTCATCCGGCATAATAAAAGCGTTCTTGCTGACAAGCTCAAGCATTGAGTCGGCGTTTTCGACTATCTGTATGAATGAGTACAGATTGATGGCTCCCAGAATAATCAGAAGCACTATTGCAACCGAACATATTGAAATGAACACGAATCGTTTCTGAAGCCGCTTAATCATTGCTTATCTCCAGCGTATAGCCCGCGCCCCTTATAGCCTTGATAGAGATGTTCGCGCCGACATTTGCAAGCTTCTTCCTTAGATATGAGATGTAGACCCACACAATGTTGATCTCGGCCTCGCTGTCGTATCCCCAAACCTTGTCCATAAAGCGCTCGGTGGATATAAGCTGACGATTGTTCATCATGAGCATTTCAAGCATCTGAAACTCCTTATTCGCCAGGCGAAATGTTCCCAAAGGGCCTGTAAGCTCGTAGTTGGCCCGGTTAAGCTTGATATTGCCGAAAGTCAGTACGTTGTCGGTCAGAGCGTTTTGGCGGCGGGTCATGGAGCGTATTCGCGCCAACAGTTCCTTAGCCTCGAAGGGCTTGGTCAGATAGTCATCAGCACCGCTGTCAAGCCCCGCTACCTTGTCATCTAACTCCGACTTGGCGGTAAGCAAAAGCACAGGCAATGTGCCGCCGTTCTTGCGTATAGTTTTCAACACGGTTATACCGTCCATCTTGGGCATCATTATGTCCAAAATTGCGCCGTCGTAATTACCCGCTTCAAGATAGTCAAGGGCGTCTCTCCCATTGTATACGGCGTCCACGGAATAGTTGTTTCGCGTCAATATAGCGCACAGCGCATAGGACAGGTCCCGTTCGTCTTCGGCCAAAAGTAATCTCATAATCGTCCCTCTTTCCTTTCTTCAGCGCAGGAGTTCACATTTCTCTTTGGACAGCGCATCACGAAGTCCACGCCATCCATTCTGCTAAATTATCGTATCAAGTTAAATCTTGCCTTAAAAGCCAATATTATTGTAAGTCTCAAAGATAAACTTTTCAAGCTTTGTTTTCGAAGCG
>DAOPJM010000056.1:0-9000 GCA_035399665.1 Clostridia bacterium | reverse complement strand
GACCCGTCGGAGATTCGAACTCCGGACACCTTGATTAAAAGTCAAGTGCTCTACCGACTGAGCTAACGGGTCAGGTGGCTGGGGTGGCGCGATTTGAACGCTCGAATGACGGAGTCAAAGTCCGTTGCCTTAACCGCTTGGCTACACCCCAACGTATTCGACTTGAGTACTATGGGGTGGGTGATGGGATTCGAACCCATGACCTCCAGAGCCACAATCTGGCATTCTAACCAGGCTGAACTACACCCACCATGTCCTCAAGTCGAAGACTTTGTTGCGCCGCGTAACGTTCCCGTCCGCCCGCAGATGGCGCGCCTGCAGGGATTCGAACCCGGGACCTACGGCTTAGAAGGCCGTTGCTCTATCCTGCTGAGCTACAGACGCATCGATTTCCGAATTAGGATTGTATCAGAGCTTTCAACGGATGTCAATCGTTTTTTTGAAAAAAGCTCAGTAAAACAACTTTTCATCACAGAACGCTAAGCTGTCCGCCCATGGGAGGCGAATGACGCGACGCTTCTATCGCGCTTTACGCTCCGCAGAGAAGACATAGTTTTCGATAAACCAAGCGACCCCGTCCTCTTGGCATGAGGGCAGTATGAGGTCCGCAATGTCCTTGGTATGCGGATTTCCGTTCTCCACACAGCAGCCGGTTCCCGCCCAGATAATCATGCTCTCGTCCAGCGTGTTGTCGCCTATCGCGGCGGAGTTCTCGCGGGGGACATTCAGCATCGCACATATATCGCCAAGCGCCGTGCCTTTGGTACAATGCGCATCGCCGATTTCGATAAAGCCCTTCTTTGACACCAACACATTGAGGTGCGCGGGAAGCATCTCTCTAAGCTTTGCCGCGGTTTCAAGCCAAACATCAGGCATGGCAAACATCAAAACCTTTGGCACATTCGAAAGATCGCAGTCGGGCATACCGGGTTCCTCGTGCCAAGGCAAACGCTGAACACTCGTATATATATGCGTGAATTCGTTCGCGGCCTTAAAAACGACGTCGTCGCCCTGATATATCTGAACGTGCAGACCCATGGCGTAGCCCGTCTCTATCACAAGGCGAACGTCTGCGGGATCCATGTATCGGGATTTCAGTATAGTTTCGAAGTTGGGATCCATTATCACCCCGCCGCCGTAACAGATAACGGGTGCGTTGGTGGTAATCTGATCACTTATCATCTTTGCGCCAAGCGTGGCTCTGCCTGTTGAGAGTACTACATACACGCCCGCGGCCATAGCGGCTTGCAGGGCGCGCTTGTTTCTTTCGGACAGGACGGAGGAATGATCGACCAGGGTATCGTCAATATCCAAGGCTACCAATTTGATTTCATTCATGAGTTTCTCCTTGCCTTATAGCGGCGTTTGTTGTGTTATTCAGCAGAACAGCCGTTGTGACCGAGCCTACGCCAAACGGGACAGGGCTTATCGCGCCGCAGCGTTCATTGACGGCGGCGAAGTCCACATCTCCGCACTGAACCCCGTTTGCATCAAAGTTAACCCCAACATCCACTACGCATTGTCCGACGGACACATACTCATCCGATATGAAGCGGGGCTTGCCTATCGCGGCAAAGAGAAGATCACAGTTTTGCGTTACAGACGGAAGATCAAGGGTCTTGGAGTGGCATACCGTGACGGTTGCGTCCCGCGCCATGAGCAATAGCGCAAGCGGCTTTCCGACTACGAGTGAACGTCCAACCACAACGGCTCTTTTGCCCTTGACGCCTATGCCATAGTAGTCTAACAGCTCAATGCAGGCCTGCGCTGTGCATGGAGCGAAGCCTCTGTTGCGCATCAACAGTCCGAGCGAAGCAAACGAAGCGCAGTCCACATCCTTTTCGGGGGTTATCGAATCGCAAACCAAGGTCTCGTTGATTCCGCGGGGGAGAGGCCTCAGGAGCATTATGCCGTTGACACTTATATCAAGGTTGAGCTGCTCTACCTTGGCGATAAGCTCCTTTTCGTCTATGTCGGACGGAAGATCCACGCGCAATGCTTCAATTCCAATGGCGGCACAGCGCTTTTGTATACTGTTTGCATAGGAGGCGGAGGAAGGTTCGTCTCCGACCATAACTATCGCCAAGCGAACACATAGCCCATACTCAGCGATAAGACGGCGCGTTTTCTCGTTTAGTGCCTTGGCAGCCGGCCTGCCGTCAAGCATGAGCATTTTGATACCTCCTCACGCATTCGCGCACATCTCCGGCCATGTAAAGCGAACCCAAGGCGCATATCACACTGTCGTGTCCCGCGTCGGCAAAGGCGGCTTTCACGGCGTCATCAATGCTGTTCATGGGAATTGCGTTCGCACCTAAGGCTTTGATGTGCTCCGCAAGCTCGTCTTGGGGCATTGCGCGCCAGTTGTCGGGGCGCACGGTGTAGAACTTCTGTGCTAAAGGCACGAGTTCGTTCAGCATGGTGTTGGAATCCTTATCCTTCATTACTCCTGTGATAAAGATGAACTTCACATTGGGGAAAAGACGTTCAAGCGACGCGACGGTTCCGTGTATCCCATGCGGGTTATGTCCGCCGTCAACTATAAACACGGGCTTGTGTGACAGAACCTCAAAGCGCGCAGGCCATACGGTGCTTGCCAAACCTTTATAAACATCGATATCGGAAATACTCCAACCCGCGAGCCGAAGCTGTTCTATCGTTTCTATCACAACGGCGGCGTTGCGCGGCTGATATTCGCCAACAAGCGGAAGGAAGATGTCTTTGTATCCCTTGTAATCAAAACGCTGTCCGTCAAGAGTGTAGCATCCGAGCTTGAGTTCATCGAATTTGGCATAGCTCAAGCTTGCGCCGACCTTGCGGCATTTCTCCTCGATTACCGTGTTGGCCTCCGGTTCGTTGCCGTAGCTAACGACCCTGCCGCCCTGCTTGATTATTCCCGCCTTAGCGGTCGCAATCTCGGTCATAGTCTTGCCTAATATATGAGTGTGGTCGTAACCCATTGCGCAGATTACAGCGACGTCCGGCGTCTTAATCACGTTAGTCGAGTCGAGTTCACCGCCCAAGCCAACCTCAAGCACCACGATATCACAGCTCTTGCGCACGAAGTATTCCATGCCAAGCGCGGTAATAAGCTCAAACTCAGTGGGCAGGTTGACCATGCTTTCGGCCTTCGGGCGTATATAGCTTACGACTTCGGAAAGCTCCTCATCCGAGATTTGTTTACCGTCAAACTGTATGCGCTCGTTGAACCTGAGGACATAGGGAGAGACATACAGCCCGACCCTGTATCCCGCCGCTTTGAGTATAGACGCGGTCATTGCGGCGGTAGAGCCTTTGCCGTTCGTGCCGGCCACATGGACAAACCTGAGTTTGTCCTGAGGGTTGCCCAACAGCTCAAGCAGTTCATAGGTTCTGGACAGTCCATATTTGCTGCCCCTGTCATACATATTGTGTATGTAGTCAATGGATTCCTGATAATTCATATCAACGCCTCCGTTATCATAGAACGAGGGTCAAGGCATAAAGCCCTGCCCCCGATAAACTATGCAATTTACTGTAAAAGCTACCGTTTCTTGCGTGCGATTAGGATTATTGCCGCAACTACCACAAGAGCCAAGCCCAGACCGCCCACAATAATGATAATGAGAAGCGCGGTGTTGGATTGGGGTTCTGTGTCATCGGGCGCTGCGGTTTCCGCTTGCATCGGCTCGTTCGTTACGTCACCGCCTGTGGGCGGTTCCGTGGTGAGACCTATTTCGGGGCTTGCCTCGGTAGGCTCAGGCTCCGTGGAAACCTCAACGACAGGCTCCTGTGAGGGAGCGTCGATAATGGCGTCGGTCGCGGCTGAGGTTACATCGGGCGCGGGCGTACCTGCAACGGAGGTTGTGGACAGCGTTGCCCTTGCGGTACCTGAAAGCGTCGAATTCGGAGTCGAGATAGCATAACCCGAGGAAGTGGGCTTAGAGGTCGTTACACTTGCGGGCGGAGCGGTTACGGTCGCACCTTCGCTAATCATTGACGCCAAGGGGTTGGGAACGCTCTTGCCGTTGCATGAAATGCCGCCCATTATGATGTTGTTGCCGCTGTAATCGGTCATCGCCTGAGTGACAGTGTCGCAGCAGCAGAAAAATAAATCGCGTATAACAAGAGCCGAACCTGTATCGTTTAGGAGCTTGAACTTGATACTGAATATAAGCCCCGTTCTCTCTACACCCGTGGTATCGGCACAGGCAACGGCAAACTCACCGATGGGTTTCTTGGCGTCGGTGCCGTCGTCCTTACAGTGGTTGACAAAGAACTGAAAATCACCCGCTATGGAGTTTTCGGGAGCATTGACTTCGACATACTCTACCGAGTTTGGATCGTACATAATGCTGAACTGTAATGCGGATATGGCTTCGTTGTCCTTCAGCTCATGATCCAAGTACAGCGAAACGGTGACCTCGGAGCCCGCTGTGCCGTCAACGCTGTCCGAAATAATCCCTTCGGATGCGCCGTAAGCATAAGGGACGAAAGCCAGCATAATCACCGCCAAGGCTATGGCAAGGATAGCAGATACTTTCTTCATAAGTTACCTCCATAATTTATGGATAGTGCTAAACGCTTCAACACGTTCAACGCTTGCGCATATAACCACTTTTCCGACAATAGATCAAAGAGCCGAAAGGGGGCATGTCTTGCGCATCAAACATATGCGGGCAGGGACAAAACCGCGAACTTCTCATCCACACCAACATACACAACGATTATATGTGAAAATCATGATTTCGTCAACCATGCGCGATAAATATTGTGTCAAACGTTGTCGATGGCGCAAAAAAGCATCGTCATCGCGCACAAACGCTTGACACAAGATTGTCCATGGGGTATGGAATATATGGCTATCGGTTTTTTGACCTTATGCCTTCTTTTTCTTGAGAACGACCAAGATAATCACGACGGCAGCGACGATTGCGGCGCAGGCCGCGACTATCCATATCCAATCGTTGTTCTTAGCAGGTTCTTCTCCGCTCTCGTTTATAACGGCAAGCGAGGTCTGAATGTCGATGGAGGTTTGGGTTTTGGAAGCGGTGTCATAAAAAGAGCAGGTGCTTTCACCCAAGCTCAAGCTGTAATCACCTTCACCGGTAATCTCAAACTCAAGAGTGATGAGTATGCCGGAATTCTTTGTGCCATAGGCGGAAGCGTATGTAAAGGAGTATCTTCCCGCCGCGTTGTTCTCAAGGGCGAGAGACTGCGAGTCCAAGGCAAATACGTCAGAAGCATAATCACCGGATGAGCTTGTAAGCGCACCGTTGCACTTTAGTATGCTTGAGTCGTAGATTACCGCAAGCCCCATGGAGTCCATCGCCGTGGTATTCGCCGCAAAGGTGTTCTGCACAACGATAGGAATGGTTACAACATCGCCAACGCTGCCCGTGATGGGTCTTGCGCTCAGGGTGCAGCTGTTCTCATCGGCCAACACGGGGACCGCGATGCAGAGAACAAGAGTGAGACAGATGACAAGAGTGATGATTTTCTTCATAGGTTTGCCCCTCCAAAGTATAGTATTTTAGGAGAGCCATAAGGCTCAGCCGAGGTAGAAACAGTTCCAGTATACAGGCCCCCAAATATTAACGAAGATGGAAAGCAGTATAATTATGCGTCCGACAAGCGGCCGCTTGCAGCGCGAAAGACCCATGCAGGCGAGTATGATAAGGTAGGGTAAAAAGTCCATAGCGTAGCGCATACCGAATTGTGCCATGCCGTTTCCATAGTTGAGCAGGAAGGGTACAGAGCATATCACAGCGGTTACTATAAGTGTAAGACAGAGCTTCAAACGCTTTTTCCAAGGTGCGAGAACCGCGTAGAACAGAGCGGGTGAGCATATCGTAACGGCCAAGCCCGATTGACTTGGGATTATGTACGGATAGCTTGAGGAGAAGTTAGGCGGCATCAGAAAGATAGAGTACAGATTGTGCTTTACAAACTGAAGCTGCTGCGGCCCTCCGACCTCGCGCTCCGCCGCTCTTAGGTAGGCAAGCTGTTCAGACTTTGTGGGCAGCGTCTGCATGTAGTTATACATATCACGGTAGTAATCCTTCAGGTGCGTCAGGTTGTAGCTTATGTCCATGATGGTGCCGTAGCGCAGGTAGTTCATGAGCATATACAGTCCGCCGGGGATGGCCGCGCCGCAGACAAAGGCGATGCAGCAGACGAGCCAATCGCGCTTGTCCTTATAGAACAGAACATACCCCAAGAAGAACAGCCCTGACAGCAGATTCGAGATACGGCAGGTGACCGACAGCCCGTAGAACAGACCCGCAAGGAAGGGAAAGAGCCACTTGTACTTGCGTTCCCTGCGATCGGTGATGAACAGCATGGCAATCAGCAGATAGAACAGAGTGGAGGTATGACCTATAAACCACGAATGCCCAATGGCCGAAAGGAAGCAATGAACCGTGCCGAACACGGCAAAAGCGGTACACCACAGCCTTGAACGCATGGTTTTGCCCACACGAAGGTTGGTGAAAACATTATAGAACAGCACCGCGTTTGACGCGCCCAAAAGGTACGAAAGCCAAGCCGTATTGAAGCCGTTTACCCCGAACAGAGCGACAAACGGCAGATGCAGCAGCGCCGCTCCGGGCGCAAAATGCATGTAGGTAAAGCCGCCGAACTCCACGGATTCAAGCCAGGTGGGGAAATTCACGACATAAAGCCTTCCGTCAAGCCAAGCCTCGCAGAGGTAGGAATAATTGTTGTAGTATATAGATTTGTGGTTATTAAGAAGGAAGAATACAAGAAACGCCACGGTGAAGATTATCGCGTTGATATAGCGTTTGAAGAACGCGGCCTGTCTCTTTCGCTTCTCGGCGTCGCGAAGCGACAGCGCGTAATCCAGTACGAACACGCCTGCAAGAACGATAAAGACCGCCGCCATTATGAGGGGGTAGAAAGAACTTGTATACATCAGTCGCTTTTCACCTCGTGATACTCTTCCTCGGTGTTGACATTCCAAACCGCGTCGCGGCTTGCGGCTCCGCGCAAAGCCCGGACCGCCTCCATCGCGGTGAGCATGGAATGATCCATGTTGTTGTAGCGATGCTGTCCATTACGGCCTATGCAGTAGAGATTATCAAAGCCGTCAAGATATTCTCTGACGATATGGAACTCATCGTAGCTGCCAAAGTAGGCGGGATAGGCCTTCAAAACCTTGATACGGCAGGAGTCAAGCACACAGTCAGGCTCAATGACGTCCATCCTGACCAATTCGTCCTCGGCCATCTTGATGAAGTCCTCGTCGGACATCTCCCACATCCAATCGCCCTCATCCGCGAAGTATTCAAGCCCTATCCAAACCGTATGCTCCAAGTCCTTAACCATGTAGGGCGACCAGTTATTGAATATCTGCATCCTGCCCATGTGTACGTCACGTTCCTGTATATATATCCAACAGTCGGGTACAATATTGCCTACTGTCGGCCTTCCCGTCCTGTTGACAAGCTTCATACGAGGCACGAGCAGACCCACGGTGATGTAGTCGCGGTACGGCAGATCATGCGCCACCCGCTGTACATCGGCGGGAACAACAGCGCTAAGGCGTTCCACAAGGTCCTTAACGGGCATACTTGAAAACACATAGTCGCAGGGTACGACCTCGCCGCCGTTGACCTCAACGCCTGTGACCCGCTCCCCTTCGGTGATGATTCGAGTTGCGGAGGAGTTCATGCGAAGCTCACCGCCGGAGGATACGACTTTGTCAGCTAAGGTTTCCCAAAGCTGACCGGGGCCCTTCTTCGGGTAAATAAACTGTTCTATCAACGAGGTCTCGACATGCTTTGACTTTATACCGAGCGCCCTTTTGAACATATCCGCAAGCGCCTTCCATAAAGAAAGCCCCTTGATACGCTGCGCGCCCCAGTCGGGGGCTATATCCTTGGGGTTCTTGCCCCAGAGCTTCTCATTGTAGGATTCGAAAAACATTCCGTACAGGGGCTTGCCGAAGCGGTTTATCATGAAATCGCGCAGGTTCTCCTCCCTTCGCTTGAATATGCTGCTCCAAACGAAGCCGAAGCCCGCCTGCATCGTGCGCACAAAGCCCATATTCCGCAGCGTCTCAAACTTCAGGGTTATGGGGTAGTCAAAGAACTTGCGAAGGTAGTATATACGCGAAACGCGGTCGCGCACAAGCATAACCTTGTCACTGGTTTCGGGGTCGGGGCCGCCTGCCTCAAGCGGCTTTTCGCGGTGAAGAAGTATGTCGTCCTTAGCGGGTGCGCCTTGAAGCGGCATAAGCTCCGCCCACAGCGCGTTGACCTCCTCGTTTTTGGAGAAGAAGCGGTGTCCGCCCAAGTCCATACGGTTGCCGTTATGCTCGGCGGTGCGGGAAATACCGCCGATGTAAGCGGATTCCTCCAAAATAACAGGGGTGACGTCAGTCTCTGTGAGCAGCCTGTACGCCGCCGTAAGACCTGCGGGTCCCGCTCCGATTATGACGGCAGTCTTGCTCATTTAGGCGACCTCCTTGGATTTATGCTGATATATGAGTTTCTTGCGAGCTATATAGTTGTAGACAAGAACAATGACGGCGACCAACAGCTTTGCGAACATGTAGTAGTACTTGCTCCAGCTTGCAAGATCCCATGATGCAAGTATGCTTTCATAGTCCAAAACGTCCACAAGAAGGTACATACCAAGCTCGGTAAGCCCAAGTCCTATGACGCCCACTATGACAAAGATGATGAATGCCTTGACGGATTTTCCCTTGCCCTTTTCATCTGGCGAGGTGAAGACAAAAACGTTGGACAGGATATAGCTGCACACAACGCCCACAATGAAGCCCATCGCCGTGGCAAGGTACAGCCCGATGTCGCCCAGCCCGAAGAATACATATTCCTTAAAGACAAAAAGGGTACCCCAGTCGGCAAGGAAGGCCAAACCACCGACCAAAGCATACTTTATAAACTCCCACAAAAGCGCCATTTCGCCCTCCCTATTTGTATCTCGTTGAATATTATAAATTGATGGAGCGTCAAAGTCAAGCGGACAGGCCGGCAT
>DAOPJM010000055.1:0-9303 GCA_035399665.1 Clostridia bacterium | reverse complement strand
GTCTGTCCTCACGGGGGCGGTCGCTCTTAGGTCTGTCCTCACGCTTTTCGAACACAGGCACAACGGGTGTCTCGCGGCGGGTGAGACGAACTAAGGCCTTCTTTGCGCCTATCCCAAACAGTCCCTTGCTCTCATGCTGCACGGTGGTTATCTCCACCTCGTCAAGGCTCACGCCCATGGTTTGCAGGCCTATGAATATGGCCTCGTCTATGGTCTTACCGGAAAAAACGTTGGTTTCCTGCTCCATTATTTCTTAACCTCCACTATCGGTTGTTGCTGTTTCTTTTTGAAGTATCTGTTGATCCCCAGCGTCAGCAGTGTAGAGAAGAGGTAGCTGAAGATGAGGTAAAGCGCGAAGGTCGCTTCCTGGTTCCAGCAGATATAACCCATGAACAGGGGCATGATGTAGTTCATCCACTTCATGGACTTGTTCTGATCGTTCTGCGGTTGATTCTTGGAGGTCAGCCACATGGAGAGGAAGGCTATTCCCGCCGCAAGCACCGGCAGTATCATCATGCCGTTCGAGTAACCCTCATGCAGCGCCACGCAGTCGCGTGTAAGCTCCGAATAGGAGGCTAAAAAGGCGGTATTGTCGGAAGCTATCTGAATTGTGCCATTGACGTTCTGGAAGAAATTCAGCCTTGTCAAAAGGTCGGTCAATACCGCTTCGTTTTCGTTGAAATAGATGAAGTTATGTATGTTGGTGTTGGTGGCGCACATCGAGCAGCTGCCCGAGCTTGACGAATTGGCGAACATATTCCAGAACTGCTCACCCGTCATCATCGAGGCGGCGCTGAGGTTGTCGGGGCGCCAGATGTTGTTCATCCAAAGGAACTGATACTGCTTGAACATCTCAAGACCCGCGTCGGGATCGGAGTCCAACAGCACCAACAGGCGAAGGGTCTGTTCATTCGACCATGCCCTAAACGCCGCAAAGAAGATGAAGAATATCGGCATCATGATAAGCAGCGGCAGGCATCCGCCCATGGTGCTGACGCCGCGCTCCTTCATGAGCTTACGCTGTTCGGTGTTCATGCGCTGCGGGTCGTTGCCGTACTTCTTCTTGAGCTTGTCAAGCTCCGGCTGAATGGCCTGCATCTTCATGGATGACTTGCGCGCAGCTATGTCGGAGAAGGATGTGATAATCTTGATTGACAGAGTGCTGATCAACACGGTAAGGACTACGACGTAGCTTATCTGCCAGCCCGTTGCCGACAGCAGTGATTCGTAGAGCCAACGCATACCCTGAAAGAACCAGCGAGTAATAAAGATCCAGTTTTCCAAAACGGTATATCTCCTTTATTGTAGTTAGGGGACGGGATCGTATCCGCCTTTGCAAAAGGGGTTACAGCGCAGTATACGCCAAACGGCCAAGGCGCCGCCCTTTAGGACGCCGTACTTGGCGACAGCCTCCGCCGCGTACTCGGAGCAGGTCGGGGTAAAGCGGCACGCGGGGGGCAGGTACGGCGAAATCGCTCTCTTATAGAATCCTATCAAAGCGAGCATGGCCTTCTTCATTGCTTGTCCACCAACAAAGAGGCTCGTTTGAGCAGGATTTCCATAGAGCTTGAAAGCTCGTCAAAGGGAGCGGTCAAGACGTCGGGCTTGGCCACAATGATGATGTTGCAGCCGCAGCCTATGCGAGGCAAAAAGGGCGAAAAGCAGGCGCGAAGCCTGCGCTTGCAGCGATTGCGCATGACCGAGTTGCCAATCCTCTTGGAGACCGAGAACCCGACATGAACCTCGTGTGTGCGCGTTTTTGCGTACACCATAGTCATCTGCCTGCACCCCTGCGACTTACCCACGCGGTAGGTGTAGCGGAATTCCTTGTGACGCTTTAGCGAATTGCTGCGGTTCACCCGAATAACCTCACCGGGGGCAAAGCGCCCCGCCCTGTAAAGTAATGTGCGGCAAGCCAAAACAGCTTGCCGCAAGCAAAACCTGAATAGATCGCAAGCCCGGCAGGAGAATCCGCTGCCCGCGATATGTTGCCGACTCTTATCTTATGCGCTGAGCTTCTTGCGGCCGCGTGCGCGCCTGCGCTTTAAGACATTCCTGCCGTCGGCGGTAGCCATGCGCTTACGGAAGCCGTGAACCTTGCTGCGCTGCCTTTTTTTCGGCTGATATGTGCGGATCATATCTTACACCTCTCTTTATCGTAGTATCGTCAATGGCCGCCGTTCACACGGCATACGCCACAGTTAACCTTACATATTATAGATGAGTGACCCGTGAGATGTCAAGTAAAAAAACAGGGATTTCGACCTGTCGCGGATGTTAATTTGCTCGGTTGGTGCGTTTTTGCGCCCGAAGTCCAAAACAAATTCTTACGGAGGTTACAATTTATACACAAGTCCGCATTATAATATGGGCATCTCATAGAAGATATTATCACACTACGGAGGTGTTTATGATGAAACGTATGTTATGTGTTGTCCTCGCCGCGCTGCTCCTGCTCTTTGCAAGCGTGAGCCTCGCCGCGACGGATGATGAGAACAAGGATAAGATAATGGAGTCGTTGGAAAAGACCGTGCTGTCAAACCATCCCGCCATCCTAAAGCAGGTTGAGCGCATACTCTACATGGACGCTCTGACGGTAAGTGACGAACAGGCGACGGAGCTTCTTGCCCTCAAGCTTGCGCAGTCCGACCTGACCTTTGTCGATAAGGGCACAAGCCTTTACGACTACACGGAGCAGGAACAGGAGATTGCGATTGACTACATCAACAGGGTATGCACCATACTGGACATATCCTACACCATAAGCCCCACCAACGATAAGCAGAGCGACAACGCGGTGGTTATTTCGGTGTACAAGGACGGCAAGCTGCTCGGCAAGATTGACAGCGACGCCAAGACCGACCTTGCGGACGGCCCCACCATTTGGTACCTGGTGGCGGGCGGCGCCTGCGTATTGGCCGCGATAGCCCTCGCCATCGTCCTTGCTGCAAGAAAGCGGAGGGCGAATGTCACAGAGTAAACGCAAATCCTCACGGGGGGCTTCGTATGGATTCGCGCTGATCCCCTTCATTATATGTGCTGTGGGCATATTCTTCTTCACACGTTGGTTTTTGGGCAACGTGCTGGAGGAGAATGCCTACTTTTCGCTGCTCGTAAACGATGCGGAGACCGCGAACGAGGAGATAGTTATCTCAGCGGGTGAGTTTACTCCCGCCGCAGCGCCCGCCGTGCTTTATGAGATTCCCGAAGTGGCCTTTGGACAGCAGTGGGCAAGGCTGAACGTCAGTTGGGACGGCGGCTCCTGGAGCATAAAGGATATACCCGTGTACCTGGGCGCTGATAAGAGCATACTCAAGGTGGGCGTGGGCATGAGCTTCGGCTCGTCCTTCCCCGGCGAAAAGGGGCGCTGCATCATCTCCGCGCACGTCACACGCCATTTCGCACAGCTTGAGGACACTCCCATGGGCGCGATAGTCACGCTTGAAACGCTGTACGGAACGTATCGCTATCGCGTGACCGATATGCAGACCTTTGTCGGCACGGAGCGCGCACTGATTACCGCAAGCAACGCGGATAACAAGCTCATCATGTACACCTGCTATCCCCGTGACAACGGCGGACACAGGCGAACGCAGCGCTGCGCTTTGATCTGTGAACGCATAGAGGGCTTGGAGGTGACGCCATGAAGGGCTTTAGAATATTCATATCGGTACTGCTGATGCTGGTTTTGACGGCGCTGACCTGCCTTTGTGTGGTCTCCGTCGCGCTTAAGGCCTGCTTGCTGAACAGCGGCTTCTATGTAAAGTACTCCGTGAGCGACAAGTATGTTGACAGTATGCTTGCCGAGGTTCGGGACAATCTGGATTACGTCGGTGTGCTGTACGGCTTCTCTGA
Source organism: Clostridia bacterium (assembly GCA_035399665.1). GTDB lineage: Bacteria > Bacillota > Clostridia > Christensenellales > CAG-138 > DAOPJM01. Next base: position 5,448 of record DAOPJM010000055.1, on the reverse strand, counting down.
CGGCGAGCTTGACCCGCTCTTTACCGAGACCGATGTTCGCTACTGTGCTCAAACAGCGATAGACGCGCTGTTTGCGGCGTCCGAGAGCGGACAAACGCCGAGCTTGCAGCTTGATTCCACACGATTCTATGACTACATGGTCTCCAACGGCGGTGACGCAGAGGCCGCCGAACACTTCGCGGAGGACGCCGCGGACGCTGTGGAGAGCTGCGTCTTTGCCATCACCGACCCCTTAGCGTCGGGTACGATAACGAACGCGCTGTCCAACAAGTACGCCAAGGGCTGCGCGAGGCTCATTTGGCTGCTCATACCATTGGTATTGGCCGCCGCGGTGCTGCTGCTGTTCGTGCCGAAAAAGCTTCAGGTGGGGCTGATATTTATGTCGGGCGGGATATTCTTGGGCTCAGCGATACCAGCTTTGACGCTGTTGCAGATAATCATCTCCAACTATGCGGGAAGGCTCGCTTTGGGCGGCTCTGCCATGGGCATACAGCTTTCCGCGCTGTTGAAGGCCGCGCTCAACGGCTCCGCGCTCGTTTGCTGCGGAGTATGTGCGCTGTCGCTTGTCGTGCTTGTCACGGCCTGCCTTGCGAGGGCTAAAAAGAAGAAGGCATAAAGCTGCCTTATGAACATAAAGCGGCGACCGCATTGGCGGTCGCCGCTTTATGTTCGCGCTGTACCCCCCACCATCATCCTCTTGTCCGCCGAAAGATCTTGCTAAAAACATAACAGTCACCCTCCCGCTTCCCCCGTACCCTCGCCGTCATCCAATTATGCTCCGCCACCCCGCCCCCGCTGTCATCCTGAGCTATCGCGAAGGATCTTGCTAAAAACTCAAAAGTCAACCCCCGCTCCCACTCGCCCCTCCGTGTCATCCTGAGCCATAGCGAAGGATCTTACTAAAAACTTGTAAGTCAAGAGGCGCTCCCCCGAACCTCCCGTTGTCATCGAATAATGTTCCGCCAACCCTCCCTCACTGGCATCCTGAGCTATCGCGAAGGATCTTGCCTTAAATCTTGAAAATCATGAATTACTCCTCACCGTAAACGGCACGGGCAAGCAGCGCTTGATCGTTTGTATCATTATCTACCTCTTTTATTGTTATCCTTAGCAGTTAATCAAGCGTAATTTGCTTATCGCTTTATATATGTACCATAATCGCACCATGCGTTTCAAGAATTGCTGTTGTTATGCGTGGACACATAACAGGCATCAAATACATGGGACATATATGCACCATTATTCGGTGAATAAAAGGAGCGCATCCCTAATAGCCGAACCGCTCCAACGCATTCATTGTTTTACCGCTTGTTATCTCTTGTCAGCTTCGCTTTAACACTTATGCGTCTGGGCGTTGAAAGCTTGTCAAACTCTATGGTGTAAGCCCCTGTGTCGGCGTCAACGCAGCTTATGACCCCAGAGCCGAACACCTCATGATACACCCTCTCACCCACCGAAAAGTCCATGCCGCCATGCTTGATTCTCATGCGTTCCTCGCTCTCCTTTATAAAGCGTTTCGCACCCCTGACCAAGCCCTCATCAGGACGTTCAACATAGCTCAAAAGCTTTGGGTCAATGTCGAAGATGAAGCGTGATGGATACCTGAATCCGCCGTGATACCCACTGCCCGCAGCCTCGCTTATGAACAGTCCCTTCATGGCGCGAGTCATCGCGACAAAGCAGAGCCTGCGCTCCTCCTCCATCTGCTCCACGGTCTCGGTTCGCTTGGATGGAAAAATATTCTCATTCAGTCCGCATAAGAATACATAAGGAAATTCAAGCCCTTTGGCGGAGTGTACGGTCATCATTCGAATGGCGTCGGCCTTACTCTCGGAGTCCATGTTGGTGAGCAGCGCGACCCTTGAAAGATACCCCATGAGCGTGGCTTCCTCGCCGCAGCTCGTCTCGTACTCATGGACGGACTGGACAAGCTCCGCCAAATTGTCAAGCCGCTCCTGTGAACCCGAGGTGCGCATGGCAATCATATAGCCGCTCTCGTCCAAGAGGGCGGCGAGCAGCTCCGGAAGCGGAAGATTCAGCCTTCCCGAGAAGCTCTCGACAAAGGCGATAAAGCGCGAAGCACCCGTACCCTTGAATATCTCATCGCCCTGTGTAGCCTTCAAAGAATCGTAGAGCGAGAGCGAGCTTTTTTCTGCATATTCCTTTAGAAAACGTATACGCCGCTCACCCATGCCGCGCTTGGGGTTGTTGACTATTCTAAGGAAGGACAGATCGTCTCTGATTGCGGAAAAACGCAGATAGGCCAAGGCATCCTTGACCTCGCGCCTGCCGTAAAAGGGCTGCCCGCTGTATATCTTGTAAGGCAGTCCGCACCGTAAAAACACGTCCTCAAGGGAGCGGGTAACATAGTGGGCGCGGTAAAGTATGCATGTATCTCGAAGCGGAACGCCCGCCTCCTGAAGCTGTTTTGCAGTGGCGGCGATCCATTGCGCCTCCTTCTCGGCAGTCTCACAATGGTTGCAGATTACAGGGTCGCCGCCGCTTATGACAGGCTCAAGCTCCTTTTTTATACGCATGGAATTCTTGTCAATGAGCGAGTTCGCGACGGTCAAAATCTCCGGAGTGCTGCGGTAGTTGCTCATCATCATGATGGTCTTGGTTGGACTAAAGCGCTTGTCGAACTCGAGCAGAAAGCGTATCTCGGCGCCGCGCCATGTGTATATAGTCTGGTCGGGGTCGCCCACCACGAAAAGGTTTTTGTGATAGTCGCACAGAACCTCCATCAGACGGTACTGCGGGCGGTCGATATCCTGAAATTCGTCAACCATTATATACTCAAGACGCTGCTGCCACTTTAGACGAACCTCGTCATTGGTTGCAAATATATGCAGAGTGAAGTTGATAAGATCGTTGTAGTCAAGTCCAAAGCACTTCTTCTCATAATAGATGTAGCCCCAGAAAATAATGTCTCGCGCCTCTGCGGAATCAAGGTACTTAGCTCGGAGCGCGCCGAGCGGCATGGATATCATATCCTCGTAGTATAGGACGTCACTCACGCACTTTCGTATCTCTATCATGTCGCGGGCGGACGAGAAGGTCATGTCCCTAAGCGACAGCCCCCGCTCCTCGTATATGAGCTGAAGGATGTCGTCAATATCCGAATTGTCCAGCACAAGGAAGCTTTTCGGATATGATACTGCGTTGCTGTCCTCAAGCAGCACGCTCACGCAAAAGCCGTGGAAGGTCGAGATATAGCCCGTGTCGTTGTCGCCCGTCAGCTGACGTATCCTCGTGCGCATTTCGTTTGCGGACTTGTTGGTGAAGGTCACGCATAGGATGTTTTGCGGCATAACGCCAAGCTCCAGCACAAGATAGGCGAAGCGGCGCGAAAGCGTCCGCGTCTTGCCGCTGCCGGCTCCCGCAACAACGCGCACAAAGCCCTCCGTGCAGGTCACGGCCTCGCGCTGGATTTCGTTCAGCCCCTCCAAGACGGAGAGGTTCGGGCCTTCTTGTGCGTCCATAAGCACGTCCTTTCTAAGGTTTGCCGCTTGAAAAAGCATATCGTTTCGTGCCGCGTCCTCGCCGTCGGCCCGAGCTTATCGCGAGGGTTTTGGTGAAAGTTTGAAAGACAAGGGGCGCTCACGGCGGGAAACCGCTTATCCCGCGGGGGAGCGGGGTTTTCACCGCAAGTTTGTTTCAAGATCCTTCGGCTGCCGCCTCAGGATGACATCCATGTACCAAGTTAGTCTCATGTACTCAGGTGAACAAGCCCTTGACGCGCTTCGACATGCCCATGTACTAATTTTATCCCATGCTGCATTGGCATCATCATCCGTCCGCGCAGGCCTTCACTAACTGCACCAATAATGTCTCAGTACTGTTCGAATCAACTGTGGAACAGGCGGTTGGTCTGATATGCGGGGTCGCTGGTGACGTTAATGCCAAGCCTGCGCATAAGCGAATAGTCCACGGATGAGAGAATAACCGTGCTGTGGACGTCGGCGCCATAGAGCTTGCCTAACTGAGCCAGTGCTAATTCTGCGGTGGGGTTGGTTGTGGAGCAGATGGACAGAGCAAGCAGGGTTTCATCCATATGCAGATGCGGGTTGTTGTGGTGCAGGTTGTCAAGCTTAAGCCTTTGGATCGGCTCTATGACGGAAGGCGCAAGCAGCCGAAGCTCATGCCGTATACCGCCCAAGTGCTTCAAAGCGTTCAGAAGCATGGCCGAGGCCGCGCCCATAAGCTCGGAGGTTCGCCCCGTGATAATCGTGCCGTCCGTCAACTCTATTGCGGCGGCGGGCGCAGAGGTTAAGACCGCTCTATCCCTTGCGGGCTTGACGCAGGGTCTGTCGTCGGGGCAAATGCCGGCCTGCGCCATGAGCACGCGAAGCTTGGCAATCTCGTTTTCGTTGTTCATGCCCTGCTTTTGTGCGCAGAGCGCCGTGTAGAAGCGGCGAATTATCTCCTGCCCCGCGGCGAAGCGCACCGCCTCGTCATCCGTTATGCAGAAGCCCGCCATATTTACGCCCATGTCGGTGGGAGAGCGATAGGGCGAGCTGCCGAATATGCGCTTGAACATGGCGGAAAGCACGGGGAAAATCTCAACGTCGCGGTTATAGTTGACGGAGGTCTTGCCGTACGCCTCAAGGTGGAAGGGATCGATTATGTTGACGTCGTTGAGGTCGGTGGTGGCCGACTCATAGGCAAGGTTAACGGGATGGTTGAGCGGGAGATTCCAAACGGGGAAGGTCTCAAACTTTGCGTAGCCGGCGGTGACGCCGCGCTCATGCTCTTGGTATATCTGTGAAAGGCAGAACGCCATCTTGCCGCTGCCCGGCCCCGGCGCGGTGACGACGACGAGCGGGCGGCTCGTGGGAACGAAGTCGTTGCGCCCAAAACCGTCGCGGCTGAGGATAAGCTCGGTATTGGCGGGGTATTCGGGTATGGTGAAATGGTGATAGACCGGTATGCCGAGGGAACAGAGGCGGTTCTCAAAGACGAGAGCGGCGGGCTGTTGAGCGTAGCGGGTCAGAACGACGCTGCCGACATACATGCCATGGGCGCGGAAAGCGTCGATGAGGCGCAGCGCGTCAAGGTCGTAGGTTATCCCAAGGTCGCCGCGAAGCTTGTTCTTCTCTATGTCATAGGAGTTGATGACGATGACTATCTCGGCCTGATCGCTCATACTCGCAAGCATGTGCAGCTTGCTGTCGGGGAGGAAGCCGGGCAAAACGCGCTCGGCGTGGTTGTCGTCGTAGAGTTTGCCGCCGAACTCAAGGTAGAGCTTGCCCCCAAAGTGAGCGATGCGCTGCTTGATATGCTCGGACTGCGTTCGAATGTAAAGATCGTTGTCGAAACCCTTTTTCATGTCGCCCTCCGAAAAACTTATACTACGATATGATATATCAAAACCGATTTCATTTCAAGTCCTTAATTTGACTTTACGGCGATATGAAGTCCGCGCTATACATGGCATATGAGATTAAT
>DAOPJM010000054.1:6934-9562 GCA_035399665.1 Clostridia bacterium | reverse complement strand
GTGTTACGGTAGTTGTGGTTTCATCGCCAATCGTTACTTCAACAAGCTCGTCCGTCTCCCGTTCAAATGTCTGCACCACACGCTTGTAGCCGCTTTCGCCCGTTTCGGGGTCTGTGGCATAGACGTAATCACCCTCACGGATTGCTTTAATGACTACATAGCCGGCTGAGCTTAGAATAGCGGTACCCGCCACAAAGCAGACTGAAGGGTTCAGCGCACCTGATATGGCGCCTGTCGCGGCGCCCATCATGAATCCGTCGGCAAAACCCTCCTCCGCGCCTGTCAATGCGCTTGCCGCAATGCACACAACCGCTGAACCCGCTCCACAGGTCACAACCGTTACCGCCGCGACAACTGCGACAACGGCGATGATTGCAACGCCGATCGCGATCTTTCTGGTTGCTCTCCGCTCTGTATCTAGTTGCGACTCGCGGGGAACATTGGAGCGGATTCAAGCATATCAATAAGCGATGCAGGAGCATACTTACAAACCGCATTGAAACTCTCATCACTGTAAGCAACACGCAATGCTGTCCTTCCCCAAATCATTGGACCCTTTTTCATCGTCACCAGTCCAAGCTTTTGAGCTTCCGTCAACGAAACTGTTGAGGCATAGATATAGTATCTCCACCCTGCCATGCCGTTTTGCACTCTGCAAATTCCGCAATCCGTGCAGTCTGTCCATCTAATGACCGTCGTTTTACAAAGTATACAGCACTGTTTCATACCTTCTTGGTCGATTTCAAAAAAGCTGAACCACAAACGCCAGAAGCAAATCCACGGAATTAGTCCCATAAGAGTTACAGCCGATAGTATCGTCCAGAATTCAACGACAATCTCCATGTCCGGCGCCTTTGTCCAAAATACCGCAAGAAGAACAAATGTACCAATGAACAAGGTCGGCAAGAATAAGCCTGCAAGAAAGAAATAAGTGTCCGGCTTGCTTTTCATAGCTATTCTCCCATGCATATTCCTGTAGTGACACCAAGTGGCGTCGCTATTGTAGCGGATAAATGAATCGAAATCAGTTTCTCAACTCCCGTTTGAGCCTTGTATGTCGCAGCCATAGTCTTGATAACATTCACACTTCCTGTTTTTCCTAAAACAAGTCTTGTCGAGTTAAATGTTTTTCCTAAGACTGAGCCAATACCAAAGCCAACCATATTCGTTACTCCGCCGACAAGAGCCTCTTTCCCAACCTTGTTCCAGTCACGTTGTTCATGGTTTACCTCCTGTCTAACAATCTCTCCACCCGCCGATGCAGCGGCTCCGCCTGCAACAGCAATCGCCGCTCCACCGATCGTTGCCCCGACTGTTCCAGTTGCTGCAACGGCTAACCCTACGCCCAAAGTTGCACCCGCAACTGCACCGACTGCAGCTCCAATTCCAACACCTGCCAACACGTTGTCACCATTTACTGCGGCAGTAATACCACCTACAATGGCTCCCACAATTGCTCCAACAATTATGTTCCCAAAAGTGCCCTCGGTATCTGTACGAGCAATCGGATTGTTCCCACAGTATGCAAAGCTATTGTTACCAAGAACGCCTTGCCCGGTGGAGAGCAGCACATCCGCCGAGATGAAGCGGCAGGTGGTCGGGTTGTAATACCTGCTTTGCAGATAGTACCAACCAGTCTCCGTATCGTAGACATATCCACGATAGCGGAAGGGTTGGTTTGCGCCTAATGAGGTCGATAAAGAGCCGGTACAGGAAAGCTGTTGACCCCAGCTATAATAGGTATATTGTACAACGGTGGTTCCGTTTCCGTCAATGAGCTTGACAACATTCCCTTGCCCGTTGCGTAAGTAGTAGTAGGCAGTGAAGGTAGTACCATTATCGGATGAGTAGTCCACCGACACCACGCTGCCGCTGCTGTCGTTGCTGAAGCGTTGAATGATTGTGCTTGTGCCGCTGCCCGCGGCCATGCCGCCCAAGTCCTCTCAAGACATCCTCAGGCTATCTCAAAGCGATACGCGATATGCTATGTACCGGAACCCGCTTTGAAGCTCTTAATGATGTCGTCCACCGCCGAATCCAAGTTCCCTTCATAACCCGTTTGGCAGGTCGCGTACAGGTCATAGCAGTAATCATCGCCGTACCAATAAACCAAAACATTATGCCCGAAAAGGGTACCGCCCTCGTCCACCCAATCCCAACTCAAACGAGTAAAGCAACGGCTTCCGATAAGTGTGTGCTTCTGTGCAAGGTTATGTACAGCATCATCATTGTCGCGCAAGAACAGGCCGTAGTCCTGCCCATAGCGCTCATCGAGTATTTCTTGTGCGTCACCCGTGATTGCCGTGGGCGTAATCCAGATGCACATATCTCCATAATAGTCCGAAGGCTTAACCTCTATTTTGCCATAGATGGTGACCACGGCTTCCCAGTTCGGCTGATTGATTGTGAAGGACACGGCATATTCATCGTTTGTGTACACAAGAGGTTCCCATTGTTCGGGTTCCTCCGTCACCACGACGTCAGCAACATGGGCGCGCTCCTGCGAGGTACCTTTGCCGGACTGCATCACTTCAAACATTTCACGTGAGAATATTGCCTCAAACCGCCAGTCAAACATAGGTCGTATCATGCCCGTCATACCGTAATAGTAGTCCTCACTGTAAAGCT
>DAOPJM010000054.1:0-6834 GCA_035399665.1 Clostridia bacterium | reverse complement strand
TAGGATGATGAAGGCTTTCGCTTGAACGTTCATCTTGTGACCGGATTGCGTTGCCGCCGCGTTTCGATGCCATCTTGTATTAGCGCGATAATTGTCGAATTAATGTAATTAATGTCGATAATTGATATAATTGTTAACTTTTTTCGACAATTGTTGCAGTAAATGCGTAAATATGATAATATTAATTGCAATTCCGAAGAGTAAATTACAATTAAATTGCATGTGAAGGAGCAACAAATGAACGATTATGACACGGCCGAGGGGCGCGGTCAAGACATGTTGGGAGCCGGCAACGGGCTGCCTTACACGCTTGCGTATAGGGTTTCTACTATTTTAATGAACATGGGCGTGATGCAGCATCTTCGCGGTTATCGCTACCTTCGTGACGCAATTATTCTTGTGATAAGAAACGGCATGAACTTTTGCAGCATGAGCCGAGACGTGTATCCGCAAATCGCGCGAGCATACGGCACAAGCACCACGGCGGTGGATCTTGCGATGCGCCATGCAATCGATGTTGCGTGGATTTGTTCCGGGGGCGATACTATGCAGCGGTTTTTCGGCGCGGCTGTAACGCAGAGCCTAAAGCCTTCCAACGCCTTGTTCGTCCATGCCGTGGCGGAACGCATCTCGGCGGAGACATATAGGGAAATGGCGGCGGAGCTGAAAGTGCTGTAACCCGAACTGTCGTTGCTTTAAGCCCCGTCGATGAGGGGCATTCATTGCCGTGCCAAATGGCCGCCCTCGTCAGCAGATGCAAGGCGGGATTTGCTAAAACGGAAGCTTGGGGTTCAAATGACCGCATTGCTCCACAGGGGGAGCGGGTCTTGACTTCTATGTTTTCAGCAAGATCCTTCGACTTCGCTCAGGATGACAGCGGGGTGTGTTGATGGTGCATGATTGTACAACGGCGGGGATTAAGGGGTGGATAGGGGATGGGCTTTGATAGCAGCAATTGCCCTCACTGTCATCCTGAGGAGCGACAGCGACGAAGGATCTTGAAACAGACTTATGGTGATAGTGCCGCTCCCCCCGTGGGACAACGCGGCATTGGTAAGGCGCTTACAGCAGGAGCGGGGCTTCCGGTGATGAGGAAGGGACGGCAAGGTTGCCGCCCCAACAGACTTTATATGTTGTTTCTTGAGTTGCTGCAGCTAAAGTAGATTATCTGCCGCTCCTTGGCGAGCGAACGAAGCAGGGACATAGCCTCCGCCAAATTCACATCATCAAGGTTGGCGAAGGGGTCGTCAAGCAGCATGAAAGGCTTTTCCTTCTCGTACATCGCGTCCGTCAGGGCAAACCTTGCGCAGACGTCCACCAGTTCGCGCAAGCCCGTAGAGAGCTGAACACAGCTTGTGAGCTTGCCGCCCTGTTCAAACTGCGTCCCAAAGTCGGCGTCAAGGCTGAGCTTGGACGCCAGTTCGGGCGAGAATCTATTTATGTAATTGAAGAAAGCCTTGCCGACAGAGCCAAGATAGCGTGAACTCAACTCGGTTTTGGCTGTCCTTAGGAGGTTCTGCGTTTCACTGACCACCGACAGTTCGAAATCGTAGGACTTTTGCCGCTCCTCAAGCTCTGCGATGTCCATTGTAATCTGCGCGGCATTGCCCGCGATCTCCATGTTGACTTCTTCTTTGCGCAGTAGCCGCTGCGCTTTCTCGCGAACGACGTCGCCCTCATCGCGGGTATTCTTTTCAAGTCGGCGCAGCTCGCCCGCGTCCTCGACCTCGCCCGTAAGCTCGGGCAGCTCGCCATGCTCCACATCGAAAGCCGCAAGCTCCTCACTATACTTTTTGAAGCTTTCCTTCGCTGCCCTCAAGTCGGAGCTGAGGTAGCTCGCCTTGGTTTTCAACTCTGCGGACTTCGCAATCTCACCTCCGGGGTTTATCCCCAAGACCCTTGCCTTTTCGTCATATTCGCGGCAAAGCCTTGCAAGCTCATCGCTGTGTTCGACGGGGTCCGCGACATCGGTAATCGCCGCAGCTTCCTCGCGCAGGGCTTCCGCGCCCTGTCTGCACTTTCGCGCTTCAGATTCATAGGCGTCGGCGTAGTTTATGCCGACTTCGCTTGGCATAAGCGCACCTGCATTCAGGGTCAGCGCCTTATACTCATCCCTGAGCTGCCCAAGCTCGGACTTATCCGCATCATCGGCAATATCCAAACCCTGAACACTCTCATCAAGCTTATCCGCGCTTTCGCGCTTTTCCCTTTCGCGTTCGGACAACATCTCGGCGTAGTTTCCTGAGCTGTCCAAGGAAGGCGTCATGCCAACGTTCATGCATAAATCCTTATATTCAAAACGCAGCCTAATGAGCTCGGAGGGCTCCTCGGGCTTTTCGCGAAGCTTGGGCTTGAAAACAAACAGAATCGCCACAGCCAACGCCGCGCACACGCCCGCACCTATAAACATGTAGGGATGGACGAGCAGACCACAGGCAACAAGAGCCGCCGTGACCACAATAAGCAGGATGAGAAGCATTAGGCGTGTGCGCTTTGCGGCGGCGCAGCTGTGCGCATACGCTTCCCTGTCTGCGGCAAAGCCCCTCTCAAGCTCCTCAATACGAAGCTTGGACTTCAGCATTCGCAGCGTTAGGGCGTATCTGTCGGCTTCCGCCCTAAGCTCCAAAGCCTGAGCCTTCAGCCTTTCGGCCTCAATCCCGTTCCGCTCCTTAGCGCTTAACTCATCTATGCGTCCACGCATACGCGCCGCTTTTGACGCCATTTCAAAACGCCCCGCGTCTGCGTCGAGCGCGTCCGCCTTTTCAAGCTTTTCGCGGCGCTCGGTAAAACCGTTCATCGCCGATTGCAGCTCGGTCGCGGCCTTGCTCAGGGTAATCGCTTCATCGCAGAGCTTACGAGATTCTTCAATGTTGGGCAATTCGGCTTCGGCACAGCTTACGCGCACCTGCGAGGATTTGACGCCTTCCGCTATGCTTGCACGCCGCTTGGATAGGGCGTCAAGCTCGCCGCGCTTTGCGGCATCATCGCCGCGCCGCCTTAATTCTTCAGCACGTTGGAACAGTTCAAAAGCTTCGCGTTCCTTTTCCATGCGCTCGGAGTTGAGCTGCTCCGCAAGGCTTTGACACTTTTTACACTCGTCAAGATCCATGTGAAGGGCTTCTATCTCACGCTTCGTGTCCGCAATCGCGCCGCGGTCGCCCGTCTTGGCGTAGAACTGACGCTTTGTGTTCAGCAGTGACATAGCGTTATCGTAAGAGCCCATATTGCCGCCCTCGTCAACCGCCGCGTTGATGCGCGCCGCGACAGAGGTGTTGCCGCGTTTTCTATCCTCGTCAGCCGCTGTCTTCTTGGCGGTGTCATCGTCGGACATATACCTTTGCGAGATGTAGACGGTGCGTTCAAAGCCCTCCGCGTTGATACCGAACAGCCACTCTCCAAGCTCTTTCTCAGGAAGCGGAAGCAGCTTGCCGCTCGCCACATCGTAGAGACTCAGGCTGTCGCCCTTGCCCGAGGCGCCGAAGAAGCGCTGCACGCGATATTCCTTGCCGTCCTTCTCAAATTCCAGATAGCCGCCGTAGCTTCCGCCCTGCCAAGGCGTGTAGCGCTTGCGCTCGTTTTGCAGCAGGCTTGTATGCTTTGTCTGCGGAAGACCGTAGAGCATGGCCTTGATGAACACCAAAAGCGTACTCTTGCCCCAACCGTTTTCGCGCACCTCACAGTCAAGCGCGGGGGAGAACTCGCGGGAGTAACACGAGAGTGTCCCAAAGCTTTCAATATAGCAACGAAGAAGTTTCATTACAGCTCCTCCCCTCTAAGCGCGGCAAGCCCAAGCATAAGCACGGCGTCGCGCCGCTCGGTCACAAGCTCGCTCTTCATGACGAGACGAACAAATTCGCCCTTGAGCGAGGGATCGTTGACATATTTTGAAGGGTCTATCGTAAGCTTAGTCTCGTCCTTGACCTTGGAAACATAGCAGCGCCCCTCCAGGAGAGCGGCAATCTGATCCGCATAGATTTCATCATCCTCATCGTGCGAACCCTCAAGTATGAGTCTCACGCCGTCCTTAGGGTCGATATCGCGAATGAGTTCGCGCACCGCGTCAAGCTGCGCGGCGGCGTCGCACTTGCCGTCAAGGTTCAAGTGCAGCTCAAAAAGCGTTCGCTTCGCAAAGGGGACGAATTCGTATTCGCGCCTGTCGGCGTCTATCGAGACGAAGCCCTTTACGCCGCATTCGTCGAAGCCGCGTCCCTCAAGACAGCCCGAATAACACCACTTGCCGCGCCTGTCCAAGGTCTCAAGCCTGAAATCGTGATAGTGTCCCAGGGCGAGGTAGTCGATGCCGCGCCCCGAAAGCGCCGAAAGTTTGACGCAGCCCGCGCCTTCGCCCACCGTGCCATGCATAATGACTATGTTGTAGTCGTTCGGGTCGAGCGCGGGAAGGGGCGCGTCGGGCGAGGGCAGCATGACGATATTGACATTACCCAGCTTCTCACAGACGACCTTGTCCGCGCATAGGAAACAGTTGTCGGGTTTACCGTTTGGAAACAGCTCAACCGCCCCGTCGTGGTTTCCCATAAGACAGAAGAACCGCAGCGTGGGGTGTGCTGTAATGTGTTTTTCAAAGAAGCTGCGGGTCTTTGCGGAGACCTTGGCGGAGTCGAACACATCGCCCGCGATAAGCAAACCGTCATAGCCCCCCCTGTCGGCAAGGTCTACAAGCTCGGAGAAGCCGTTCAGCAGCTCATCCTTGCGTTTGCCGGCCTTCGCTTTGTCGAAATTCAGCGAAAGGGCGGAGCCGAGATGCAAGTCTGCACAATGTATGAACTTCATAGCTTTCGCCTCGCAATCATCACAGGTCGCTGCGGCAATACAATGCAATCGCGGTAGGGTTCGGTACAGGGCAGCTCGCAAAGCTTGCCTATGGCGCGATAGCCGCCCCAAAAGTGCATGGGATATACCTTACTTGTGTCAACGTGACGCATAAACCAATCCAAGGATTCATAGCAGCGCTCACGAAGCCTCGGGTCAACGGGAATGAAGGCAACGTCGATCCTGCGTCCCGCGAGCTTGGCAATTTCGGCTTGGAAGCGCTGCCTCATGCTCGTGTCCTCCTCAGGGGTGTTGCCGCTCCAAAGCCACATATTGAGGTCGCCCGCGTGGAACACGGTCTTGCCCTCGCACTCCGTGACGAAGGCCACGCCCATATCGGTGGAGCTTAGGGTTTCAATCTTCGTGTCGCAAAGCTCAAGACGCTCATCGGGCGAGACAAAGACGACGCTTTCGCGCTTTACCTTGCCCTTGAGCCGCCCTGCTTCAAGCAGGGGAGCAAGCTTAGGCTTTACATCGGAGGAGATTATGTAGTGAACGTCGGGACAGTCCGAGAACAGCTGAAAGATGCTTTCGCTGTAATGGTCGGGATGGGAGTGGCTGACAAAGACCATGACGCATTTGCCTCGGTCAAAGTCGGGAAGCCGTCCGTGGAAGTAGTCAAAGACAAGCACATGCCTGTCAAGCTCTATGAGGTAACAGCTGTGTCCGACGAACTCAACCCTCATATTATTTCCTCCTCAGGGAGCATATGTCGCTTTCGATGGCGGAGACCATCTCATCGGTGGTAGCCCAGCTCGTGCATATGCGGAAGGCCTTGCTTTCGGCATCGACGTCCTTCCACCACTCCAGACCGTAGCGCGGCGCGAGCAATTCATATTCGCTGCGGGTTAGTATGGGAAAGATTTGATTGGTCTGTGGAGTGGTAAGCAGCTCAAAGCCGCAGTTCTCAAGGGTTCTTGCAATGTGCAGCGCACGGTCAACCGCGCCCTTGGATATTTCGAAGTAGAGATTATCGGTGAACAGCGTCTCAAACTGAATCCCCAAAAGCCTGCCCTTTGCAAGCATACCCCCACGCTGCTTTATGAGATAACGGAAGTCGGACTTGATTTCGGGGTTAATGAGGACGACAGCCTCGCCAAACAGCGCGCCCTGCTTGGTACCGCCAATGTAGAAGGCGTCGCAGAGCCTCGCAAGGTCGCGAAGCTGAAGGTCACAGCAGGGCGAGACCAAGCCGTAGCCCAGGCGCGCACCATCAAGATAGAGCAGCAGACCGTACCTGTCGCAGACCTCGCGCATGGCGACAAGCTCCGCTTTCGTGTAGACGCAGCCATTCTCGGTGGGGTTGGAGATGTAGACCATGTGCGGCTTGACCATATGCTCATGGGTCTCATCGGTGATATGCGCAAGATAGGCGCGTTCAACCTGCGCCGCCGTGAGCTTGCCCTCGGATCCCGTTTCAAGCGCGAGTACCTTGTGACCCGTAGCCTCAATCGCTCCGGTCTCGTGTACGTTTATATGACCCGAAGCCGCCGAAAAAACCCCGTGGTGCGGCCTTAGTGAAGCTGCGATAACACTCATGTTGGTCTGTGTGCCGCCAACAAGGAAATGCACGTCAGCGCCCTCACGATCAATCACTTCCTTTATAACAGTACGCGCTCTTTGACAGTAGACGTCCTCACTGTATCCTATGGTCTGCCGTATGTTAGTCTCCATGAGTCGCTCCATTATCTTCGGGTGAGCGCCCTCAAGATAGTCACAGGTAAAAAGCATAGATAATCTCTCCTTAACAAATGGTTTGTTGATTACATAATAGCACAAGACGGCGACAAAATAAAGGTAAAGATAAGCAATTTGCGGAATATGGCACGAATGTGATACAAAATAGGGTGCAAAGGGAGCGTTGTGCCAGATTCATGAGGGCATGGGACATTAAAATCTCACGTTCGAAGTATTTCACATGAAACAGCAAAAAAAGATTAGTTTTTTCAAAAAAAGGTGTTGACAAGGGGGTGGGTGGGTGCTAAAATACAAAAGCTGTCGCGA
>DAOPJM010000053.1:0-9695 GCA_035399665.1 Clostridia bacterium | reverse complement strand
GCCCGTAAACTCCTCCCAGCGCTTCACCGCAAGGTCGCAGTATTCCGGTGACCGTTCCATGGCATAACAGACCCGCTCCGCCTGTTCGCAGGCGATGATGGTTGTTCCGCTGCCGGAGAAGGGCTCCAGCACAATGTCGCCTCGGTCGGCGTGCATTTTGATGCAGCGCCACGGGAGCTCGACGGGAAACATGGCCGGATGCTCCTTATTCGCTCTGACCGTTGTCATTTCCCAGATGCCGGCATAGCCCCAGTTCTTGCGCTCCTCCTTTGTAAGCCGCTTGACGAAGCGGAAGGAGTGACTGGCATATGCCGAGAGCCACACATACTCCTGATCGTTGTACTCCACGTCGCCGCTGCGGCTGAATGCCGAGATGTATTCGTACTGCTGCACGGGCTTGTTCGTGACCAGATGATAGGGCCCTATGCCAAAGTTCATCCCTTGCTTCTTCCAGATGCGGATCCATAGAGGGCGAAAGCCGCACTCTTTGAACAGCTCGGAGGAATAGAAGTTCGTAGGTTCAATGAACTGGGTGCCGGTGGCATACAGGTCGCCGAGGTTCCAGCACACGATTCCCGCGTACTTTGTCAGGTTCTGTATGACAGGCCGCATGGTCTTGAACCATGGCTCGATGCCCTGCGCCTCGTATTCCTTGCCGACTCCATACGGAGGGGAGGTGACAGCCATCTGTGCATGGCTGCCGTTCATGAGCTTTGCAAAGTCTGCTGCCGAGGTGGAGTCGCCGCACATGAGCCGATGGACACCCAGCTTCCAGATATCGCCCGTTTTCGTGACCGCGCCCTTTGCTGTAATATTGGCGTGCGCTTCGTCAACGTCAAATTCATCCTGCACCGCTTCCTTGGAGTAGAACGCGTTGAGCAGCTCGTCGATCTCGGTCGCGTCGAAGCCGGTGAGGGATACATCGAACTCGCTGCCGTCAAGCTCGGTCAAAAGCTCTGCCAGCTTATCCTTGTCCCATTCACCCTGAATCTTGTTCAATGCCACGTTCAATGCCTTTTCACGCTTTGCGTCGAGCTCGACAACAACGCAGTCCACCGCGGTTTCTCCCAAATCCCTGAGGACGGTTAAGCGCTGGTGGCCGCCTACCACATTGCCTGTGGTCTTGTTCCAGATGATGGGCTCCACATAGCCGAACTCGGTCATGCTGCGCTTGAGCTTTTCGTATTCCGCGTCACCGGGCTTCAAGGCTTTCCGCGGGTTATATGCTGCCGCCTGCAGCTTCTCTATCGCGATTCGTTCGATGTTCATTGATACCTCCGTTATGTCTTGCTCCCCAGTATGCGTTCCATCAGATCATCGTTCGGATTGCTGCCAAGCGGCGTTTCACAATTCTCTTTGACGATCTGATAGATCTGCAGCCACAGGATGTTTGCTTGCTTCAAAAAGCTCAGTCCCATCGAAACGTAGGGGCTTGCGATTGGCATCTGCGTGGTTGGGTGCTTTGCCAGCAGCCCGTATTGGTTGATGCCCTCCTCGCACTGCACCCAGCGCGTAACGTACAGCGCATACTGCTCGATGAGCTCCTTCTTCACCAACTGCGCGCAGCCGCGCTCGTTCAGCCAGTTCCATGTGCTCTCGTAGATCTCCGGTGTAAGATTTTGATGCGAGTTCTTTGTGACCTGCTTGAGATATTCGGCGATGGGCGGCATATCGCAGCCTTCCAGCTTGCTATGCTGCACATCAAACTGCATCTTTGTCAGCGGTGCCTTGCCGGGGTTGCCGTCCGTCAGCTTCTCCGACAGCGCTTTCTTTTTGCGCCCGGCGCCCGGACGCGCTCCGCCGTGGCCATTGGCCATATCTGCCGCCTCCCTTCGCTTGAAAATGGTTGATTACGCGGAAAAACTTGAAAAGGCGGTCAATATACCTTCTTGATTTCCCGATTATTCGCGCGTGACCCCACGCCCGTCTATGATTCATCCTCGCTGGAGATTCAGATACCCCCACCCGATAGGGCAAGAGCAACTATCTTCCGAAGCGACTGCCTTCCAAAATAGATTTCGCGCTGTGGCAGCTCCAGCAAAGGCTTTGCAGGTTCTCCATGTCCAGCGCTTGGCCGCCCTGCTTGATCGGTATGATATGATCTACCATTGTTGCGGGCGTCAGCCGGTTTTGCCGCGCGCATTCCTCACACATGGGATTGAGGGCGAGCTTCTGCTTTCGCAGGCTTCGCCACCGAGCGGAGGCATAGAAGCTGCTGGCTGCCTTGTCCCGCTGCTGCGTGTTGTATTCATGATTGACCTGCTGCCGATGCTTGTCGCAGTACGCCTCCTCGCACAGTGCGCTGCACCCGGGATACCGGCAGGGCGTCTTTGGCTTTTGCGGCATACCATTCCCCTCTTCCTGAAGCATTTCACAATGCGTTCCTTGGCACAGAAAAGGCCTCCGAGTTTCTTCCTCGGAGGCCGGTCTGAAATTCTGGATTTCGTTAGTATAAAGATATCACACATCCATACTGTTTTTCTCTGTTGTTTACTGTTGTCTTTCGGGAATTTCGATATTTTTTAGTGCTGCTCGATGAATAGCAAAGAGCCAATCCATGCTGTATCCCATATCGACCGCTATCTGCTCCCACTTGTCGAAGTTGAGATAGCGCTTTTCCAATACCGTCTGGTACTCCGTATTCTCCACTGCCTTAATCACTGCAACGATCTCACGCTTTAGATCTACCAGCGCATCGATATCCGCATTGATCTCCTCCTCGAGCGCGAATATCTTCATAATGATATCCTCCATGCGGTGCACATTGGGGGAGGCCGCGCGGGGCATGTCCGATATGGTGGATGTGGCTTTTGTTGCGAGCTCGTGCAGCGCGCCCACCTGTGCGATCTTGCTGTTGATCCGCTGATCCAATCGAAACGCCTGCTCCAGATACGCCTTCGCCGTCATATGACCGCCTCCTTCAGCTTTTTGACCAGCAGCTTTCCATCAACCTTTGTAAGATGCCGGTACCATTCTGAGTGGAAGAACCGCTCGATATGGTTCGCACGTTCCTTTGCAGAGGCACTAATGGGATCTCTGCGGATTGTCCGCAGCGCCCGCTTGTAGTCCGCAGCCGCTTGTATCACGATGGCGTTTGCCAGATTCTCATACGGGTCGCCGATTTGGTTCATGCTGTGCCTCCCTTTCTGTATCCATGGCGCTGATCAGCGCCCGGGCATCTGTTACGCTTCGGACTACAAGCGCATAGCCGCCTGCCGCCTGTATTTGTGCGATCGTTGCTTCCTGCAGCTTGGTCAGCTTGTTCCTGCCGACCTTCGCCTCAAATGCCACGAACAATCCTTTATAGCAAAGGATGATGTCGGGAATCCCTGCCGTACCGTACTGCCCGCCGTGCTCCTTCCAAAAGAAGCACTCCGGCAGCGTTGCAAGGTATTTACGTATTTCCTGTATCAGCTGTTTTTCACTCATCATTGTTTCCCCCTGAAACCCTCTTCTAAAGAAAAAGCCATAAAAGAGGGTACTTGCTGTTTACTTAGGTTCTGACTCTTACTTACTCTTTTTCCTATAAAGTCGCGTATGAAAAAATAAAATAGGAGAAAAGGGAAAATGGCCTCTGGATCAGTCAGTTCATCAGTATTCATAATCTGGACGCCTCCCCGCGAAGCACAAAGCCATGCCACTCAATGGCCCCGTTCGCGCTGCTGTTCTTCTTAACATAGCCCCGCTCGATGAGCTTCTGGCTGAACGGCCTTTGCGACAGCGTGTATTCGCCGTTCTCCCTGCACCATTCGTCATACTTGGCACGCAGCAGCTTGTTTGACACGCGTCCGCTTTCACGCGCATCGCAGCATTCGAAGAAGAACGTGGCAAACGAGTCCATTTCGTCCTTGTATTCCCGAGTCGCCTCTGTCACAAAGTCCGGCATCGTTAAGCCCTCCTGCTGCCAAAGAAGGCAGCCCTGTACAGCCCACGCCAATATCCCGGGCAGCTCGGTTGCCGCGATCCGTGCCGGAAAGTTCTTGTCCCGTTCCTGCTCCGTGAAGGTGCTCGAAAACGGAATGAGCTTGATCCTGCGCCAGATGGAGTTGGTGGTGTCACGGATAATCGGCTTATGGTTGACCGCAAGAAACACCTTGAACTGTGGCGCATATTCAAAGAACTCGCCGTACAGAAAGCGCGTCACCAGCTTATCTCCACCCGTCATGGACTTGATGAGCGCTTCGGCCATGCGTTTGCCCTCTTCCATTTCTATCGCTGCAACGAACCTTGCGCCCTTGAGCCTTGCGATGTCGTTGCTGACTGCATCGTTCTTTTTCTGCATGAAGGTGTCCGCAGGCGTCGTCTGCGCATAGCCGCCGAGCATATCGGCAAACACGTTCAAAAGTGTCGATTTGCCGTTGCTGCCGGTGCCGTAGAGTATGAAGATCGCCTGCTCGGAGGTGTCGCCGGTCAGCGCATAGCCGAGAGCCTTCTGGATGTACCGCTGCATGTTTTTGTCGTCCTTCGTGACCTTGCAAAGCAGCTGCATCCAAAGCGGTATGGCACAGGCCGGGTCCATGTGCGCGCTGCAGAGCTTGGTAATGAAGTCCTTCGGGCTATGCGCCTGCAGCTTGCCCGTTTTCAGATTGACAGTGCCGCTTTCGCAGTTCAACAGCCACACATCCCGATCCAGATCCTCGCTGCGAATCGCAATATCGGGCATTCCGCAGGCAATCTCTAAAAGCGCCCGCAGCTTCCCGCTGGATTCGGATTTCAACGAATGCTGCACCATTGCCTTGCGCTTATCACCCTCGGGGAGCAGATCGGCTTCGTGTATAATACTGCGAACGCACTCTATCGCGTAGGTAATGATCTTTCCCGTGTCATCCTGCACCCAGTACTTGCCGTTCCAGATAAACCACTTCTTGTAGATGCTGCAATACTTGATGCAGTCCTTGAACATTGCGGCAAAGCGCTCGGCATTGCCAACGTCGGTCAGCTTATAGCCTGCCGCGTCATCCTCGGGCTGATAGCGCGTGATGCTTTTTGCGATTGCTGTCACGGTATCCGCGTCAAGCGGCGGCTCCAGACGATCGGTGTTCTCTGCACGAAGCGCAGCAAGGATGCCTTCCTCGCCAATGCCCTTGCGCCGCAGACTCCCTGCAAGCGAGGTAAGGTGGTTGTTCCTGCCGCCTTCCTTGATCTTCCTGCGGGGTGCTGCGTCCTCAGCCTTCTTTTTGACGGTCATCTTGGTGCCGACCTTACGGATCTCATCGATCAGCCATCGCGGCATATCCGCTGCCGTCCTGTCAAAGGGAGAGTGCCCATCGTCCCATGCGTAGCGGCTGCCGCTTTGGTGCATGCTGGGAGCTGCGACAATCATGCCGCCCTGCGTGCGCACGTCGAGACCATCACGAAAGCCGACTGCGTTTTTAAGACAAAGCTCCTCGGTATAGCGGAACAAATAGTGCTTTCCACCGCCGCCCGTTGTGGCCGTGACCGTTTCCGGCAGTGTGCCGAATTCTTCGATCAGCGCCGCGAGGCTTTCCTCGCCGCCGTGGCGCGTATCCACGTCAAGCGTAACAAGTCCGCTTCTTTCGCCCATGGGAATGCCAATGTTGGCCTGCGGCGTTTTCGACCACCAGCCTGTGATCTTGGCCATATCGGTGGTCGCTTCCTCACACCAGCCCTTGATGCGCGGGTGCTTGCCCTTGGCTTGGCACATTGCGCCCAGCCTGCACGAGCAGGTACCGTCCTGCTTGATCCAGTGCAGCGGGAACACGGGAATGCCTGCCGCTGCATATTTCAAAGCCTCATCGATCAGCTTCATACGATTTCCTCCATATCCTCGGTAAAGTACCGAACTTGCTTATTTAGCCGCTTTGCCTCATGCATTTCCTGTTCCATGCCCGAGGACAATTCGCTGCCAAAGCACCAGACCTCCTCGCAGCTCATCATCAGCGCAAGCCCGAACAGCAAGCCAAGCTCCCTCTCCGCGGGGTCAGCGTCATTCAGCATCTGCGGATACAAAAGGTGACTTGCAACGGGGATTCTCTGCTGTTCGATTGCAAATCTGCAGCAGCGGATCGCCGCAGCTGTATTTGCTTCGATGTCCCCGGCGTATCTGGACACCACATACACCTTCGGCCTGTGCTTGATCTCAAACCGCCGCGCCCATTTCTGCCGTTCTGCCTGCTCGTATTCCTTCATGACCTTTGAAAGCGCCTTGCCCGCTGTGGGGTCATAATACTTTTCACCATTCCTATACAGCATCGCAAGCATCCTCCAGTTCATAGAGCTGTCCAAAGCAGCTGCCGTGTTCGCCCTCGGCCACAATGGGAACATCGAAGCGGTCAAAGGGCTTGCGCTCCATCGCTTTGCGGATGAGCTGTATTGCTTCCTGCTCATGGCCGTCGTCCACCTCGAACAGCAGCTCATCGTGTATCTGCAGTATGGGGCGAATGTACGGCTTGTCCTTTAGGAGTGCAATCAGTTCCCCCATAGCAAGCTTCAGGATCTCCGCTGCAGTGCCCTGTATCGGGGTGTTCAGCGCACAGCGCTCCGCAAAGCTGCGTTTGCCCCAATCCAAACAGTCGTTGATGCTTGGCAGATACCTGCGCCTGCCGAACGCCGTTTCGCTGCAGCCATTCATGCGCGCTTCCCGTATGGTGCGCTGCTGCCACTCCACAAGCCCAGGATAGCCGGTCTTGAGGTTTGAGATGATTTCTTCGCAGTCGCTGAGCGACTTATCCAGTCCCGCCTTGAACTTCAGTGTCCGCTGCAGACCCCGGGGGAACAACCCGTAGAAGGTGCCGAAATTCACGTTCTTTGCAATCGTGCGGCGCTCCTTGTAATCGGGATTCTCCTTGCAATTCGCCTCAGAAACAGGAATGTTGAAGATGACAGCGGTCGTTGATGCGTGGATGTCGCCGCCGCCAAGGTAGGTTTCCAGCATCCGTTCATCCCTGCAATAGAACGCGCCGACCCGAAGCTCGATCTGTGAGAAGTCAAAATCGAGAAAGCTGCTGCCGCTCTTTGCCACGACGAAGCTTCGGACGCCGATCGGGTCGCTGCCCTTTCTCGGCATGTTTTGCAGGTTGGGCCTTCTTGAAGCAAACCGTCCCGTGTCCGTGCCCATCGGAATGAGGTCAGGATGGATCCTGCCGGTCGCCGTGTTGATGTACTTTTGATAGCCGTCGATGTAGGTACTCTTGATCTTCGCCCACTTGCGGAACTCCTGCATCGTTTCAAGGAGCGATACGAGCGCGGGGCGCTTTTGCCTGCAATAGCCGATCAGCAGCTGGATCGCTTCATCGTCCGCCGCGTCCCGGAATCGGGCCGTCGTTTTCAGAACGGGCAGACCGGTTGTTTTGTACAGGTATTCCTTGAAGCCTCTCGTGCCGCAGTTCTCTCCAATATCCACGTCCCCGACAACATCGAGGATCCGTTCCCGAAGCTCGGTGAGCTTTGCCTCTGCTTCCGCCTTCTTTAGCGCCATGCGGGCAGCATCGACGCCGACACCGTTGTACTTCATGAGTCCCGTGTATACCGCCGTGGGGCTCTCAATGCGCTCACAGATGAAGCGGTGCTTCGGGATGTTCTGTTCAAACCAGTCGTTGAACGTCCCATACAGCTGCAGCGCATAATCGCTGTCGGCGCAGGCATAGCGGCATGTCGCAAAGTCATCCGGGTCGAGCTCATCAAAGTATCGTCCCTGTACCACCGATTCAAAGGTTGGCAGCTCAACGCCGTAGAGGTAGGGGACCAGCGTCTTGAGTCCGCTGTCGTGCAGATCGCGGAAGGCGCTGTCGTCCTTTAGCGTGAGCTGCGCTGCCGCGATCGTGTCATACACGGGCTCTTGCATGACGATCCCGTGCTTGTACAGGAACATCGCCTCGAACGAAAGGTTATGGGCGATCTTCACGATACTGTGGTTATGGAACACACGCCCGGTCAAATAATGCATGACAGCATCCACGTCTGCGTTGCTGCCGATGCGATGCCGAAGGGGGATATACCTTGCCGTGCCCGCCGCCGTGGAAAGGGAAATGCCGGTGATGTCTGACTTGTGCGCATCCAGCGCAGCGAACTCCTCTTCGCGGTATTCGTCCGCAGCCGATGTTTCAAAGTCGAATGCGATCAGCTGCGCATCTCCGATATATGCGTCGATATCAGCGACGCTTCTGATTGTTTGATAATCCATGCTTCCTCCAAATTTGTGGGGAGGGCGACGGGGCGCCGCCCTCCGGGATTGGTCTTTTACTCCGCGTCGGTAATGGCCACATGCCCGGCATATGCCTTCACCTGTTCGCTCATGGAGTGGATACTTGCCTGCTCCTCGGGCGTGAGCGGACGCGCCACGCTGCACACAACCTGCGAGAATGCGATGCCGGTGCTGTTCTGCGCCTTTTGCAGCGAGAAGCGCGTGACCACCTGATTGGTCTTTTTGCCCTTTTGCAGCAGGCGGGTCACATACTTCGTGAATTCCTTCAGCGAGCCGGTCGGCACCGTCAGAATGACGGGCAGAAGCTCATTTTCCCTGAGCAGGTACACACGGCGCTTCTGCTTGCAAGCCATACCGCCGTTCTCGCCGCTGCCGAACTTGGCAAACGGGCAGGCCTTGCAGTCCCTGCACTCGCCGGTGGTCGCATCGATACCGACATGACCGTCCATGCTGGCGCACTCGGGGGGCTGGCTGCCGCCGTTGAACTTCTCCGTGTAGAAGCTAAAGATCGGATGGTGATAGAGGATCACAGCGTTGAAGTCCTTTGCCATATCGGGGCTCGATGGATCGTCTCCGGGCACCTCGTAGCTGATGCCGCCGCCTGCGGGGATACGGATCCGGTCGAAGGTGGGCGTGAGGCCGTCCATTTCCTCGCTGAACAGGTCGGAAAGGTTGATGCTCTCGGTGAGATAGCCGGTGTTTTCGATGGCTGCGATGTCTTTGCTTGTC
Organism: Clostridia bacterium; assembly: GCA_035399665.1. GTDB lineage: Bacteria > Bacillota > Clostridia > Christensenellales > CAG-138 > DAOPJM01. The sequence goes on along the minus strand of DAOPJM010000053.1, from coordinate 802 downwards.
ATATTGATCAATCTCCTTTTCGTTATTTCGATTTGGTCATGCGGATCGAGGGCTTTTCGGCAATGCGCACAAGGCCGTCAAGCCATTCAGGAAGCGAATCGTCATTGTTCGCTTTGAGTTCCTTGAGGGTTGCCTGCAGCGTTAAGCTGTTGATGGTGAACAGATGCTCAAACCCATGCTGCTTCATTTCTGCGTACAGCTGTTCCTTCGCTTCGGGTACTGCCGCAGGGAACTCCCGAATCACAAGGCTGAAGCTGCGGTCGCCGCGCTTAAAGCCGGTGCATTCCTCCTGCGTCATGGTTTCAATGAGCGCATCCTCGATCAAAGTGATGTCGCCGTTTGCCGCTTTGAGCTCGTCCTCGAGCTGCGCCTTGCGGTCACGCGCTGCCTTGAGCTTGTCCGCAAGAGTGAGCATGTAGGTTTCTGCCATATCGTTATCCTCCAATGAGTTGTTTGTAGTCATCGACGAGCAGGCTGGCTACGTTCGCTTTCTTTTTGAGCGCTGCCATGACCGTTTCATCGATCGTGTCCTTGCAGACGAGGTGGATATATACGCCGCGCTTCGTCTGTCCGATCCTGCGGATTCGCGCCCGCGACTGTTCATAGTTCGCAAAGCTAAAATCCAGTGAGTAGTAAACGCATACGCTGGCGGCTGTGAGCGTTAAGCCCATGCCGGTCGTTTGCAGCTGCCCGATGAACACGCGTGTATCGGGATCTGTCTGGAAGCGCTCCACCTGCTCGGCGCGATCCGTTACGTCGCCCTTGATCAGCGCGTATCCGATGCCCTTTTTTCGGAGCATGG
>DAOPJM010000052.1:0-9701 GCA_035399665.1 Clostridia bacterium | reverse complement strand
GCGCTTTACACTATCATTGACGATGATTCGGTTCGATGGTATCATGTGCTTGCAGGAGCTTGTCCATGCTTGTAATTCGCATCATGACGCAGACGGTCTCCTGCCGTTTATCGACCTGTTAATTAAAAGCGGACAGCGAAAGAAGTTTGTAAGATTTTCGGCTTTTCAAAGTCTAACAGACAGGAGGTGAGAAAGTGACGGAGTCCGAGTTCGAAAAAATCTACGCGGAGCATTTTGACATGGTGCATAAGTACCTGTTGAAGCTCTGTCGAAACGCACAGACGGCAGATGAAATAACAAGCGACACCTTTTTTAAGGCAATGCGAGCCATCGACAGGTTCGAGGGAAAATGCGATGTTCGAAGCTGGCTTTGTCAGATAGCGAAAAACAGCTACTATTCCTATCTGAAAGAGAGCAAACGGACAGTTCCCCTTGACAGCGTTTCACTAAACAGCGAAAACGAACCGGGACCTGAGGAACAGCTGACCGATGCGGAAGCTTCAATACGGATTCTGAAGGCTCTGCATTCGATGCAGGAGCCATACAAGGAGGTCTTTAACCTCCGCGTGTTCGGAGAGCTGAGCTTTGGGCAGATTGCGGAGATTTTCGGCAAAACGGAAAACTGGGCCTGCGTCACTTACCACCGAGCAAAAGGGAAAATACAAACTTTATTGGAGGAATCAAAATGAAAACGAACTGTGGTGTGATTCGGGACTTGCTCCCTCTCTATGCCGAGAAATTGACGTCGGAAGAAAGCGATGCTCTGATAAAAGAGCATCTTGCCGAATGTAAAGACTGTTCGGAGTATCTTGAGAAGCTGACGAGCCCGATTGGAGATGAGCTAATAGCGGCTTCTTCAAATGACAACTCGCTTAAATTGGTGCGCAAGGGCATTCGAGGAAGAAGAATCACCGCCGTGTTGTTTGCGGCCTCGCTTGTGTTTACGCTGATGCTGATTGCTTTTTCTCGGATTGTAAAGCCCGATTACGTTTCCTATGTGGACAGCGGAGCGACAGCTGTCGAGACCGAGAACGGCGATATTTTGGTACAGTTTTCCGACAGCATAACCTCATGCAAGGTGACGAAATCGGTGAATGAGGATAACCGCTCCATCGTTTATATCGAAGCGTGGACTTCATTGTGGGATGAAATTCTCGGCAAGACGACGCCGTTTGTGCTGGTTTCATCAAACTCCGATAAAGCGGATATTGTATATTACTGCGATTTGTCAACGGAAAAAGACAACACGACGGTCATATACGGAACGGACCCGCAAGGGAACCTGACGGTCTTGCCGAGACTCGTTTTAGGGTATTATTTTACCTTGGCGGCAGCAGCTTCCTTGGTCGTCGGAATCGCATGGGTCATACTTAGAAAGAACAAGAAGGCAAGCCGCGTTATCGGGTATCTGTTCGCCGCGCCGCTTTCCTATGTGATTGCCCATCTTGTGATTTCAACCGAGTTCGTTACATTTTCAGCAACGAGTAGTTTTATCATGAATTGTATCGCTTCTCTGGCAATCTACGGGGTATTGGTTTTCGGCGTCTCGTTAATAAAACAGCGTAAGCAAGATACATTTGCCGAACAGCGGGAGGAATAATTAATAAAACCAAAAGGGCCAATCCCCTTTGGCTACGCAAAACAGAGACAGCACCACCATTTGTGATGGACATTTGGGCGGCATTCTGCTACAATTACCGAGGGCTGTATTGAGACCTGAGAAATTCGGTATTCGGAGCGATTATGGATATTGAGACAGTAAAGGATTATCTTTCGGACAACAGACTGCGCCCGGAGTTCTTCGACCTTGCAAAAGAGGTGTTCGGGATAGACTTAGCGCCTTGGTACGGCGCGGGTTTCAGCACGGACTATCACCCGTATTCTGCGCTTGTGAACGGCGTCATGGCGGCGAATGTGTCCGCGAATGTGATGGACTGCACGCTTGACGGTCGTTCGCGCCGCTACATTCAGTTTGGCACGGTAATGACCAAGCGCGAGTATCGGGGTCTTGGGCTTTCGAGAATGCTCATGGAGGCGGCACAAAATGACGCCCGTGACTGCGACGGAATGTATCTTTATGCAAATGATTCCGTGAGGGAGTTCTATCCAAGGCTTGGCTTTACAAAGGCGTTGGAGTATCGCTATGGCGCTGATGTGGCTAATAGAAAACCCATGAGCGCGGATCACGTTCCAATGGACACAAGGGAGCGGCAAGAGCGTTTTATAGAGCAGATTAGAGCAAGACGCGATCTTGCCGTACCCGCGATAAAGGGGGAAAGCGTACTGATGTTTTACCTTACAGGCTTCATGTCGGGCGATGTTTGGTACCTTCCGACACATGACGCCTACGCGGTGGCAAGTATAGAGGACGGAGTTCTGACGCTTTTCGCCCTGTACGCGCCGCGCAGCGTGAACATTTTGGAGACGGCGGAGGCGTTCGGAGAAAAGGTGAAGCGTATAGAGCTTGCGTTCACGCCCGAAAACCCCGCGGGGCTGACCCTTCACGAGCACAAAGAGGAGGATACGACCTTCTTCATATGTGGGGACGGACTTGCGCGGGATATGAAGCGCATATTGGCCTTCCCCGAGATTACGCACGCGTAAGAAAGGCATGTATATGCAGGATGGTTTTGTCTATCTGGATGAAGTTGTGCCGAACGTTCGTTGGGACGCTAAGTATTATGGCGACGATAATTTCACGGGCGCAAGGGTGGACGGCTACGAAGTCAACCGAGTTGTCGGCAGCCGCGAGCTTTCCGACGCGCTCATAAAGGCGGCGAGGCTTGCGGAGGAGCAGGGATTGGGGTTGTTGCTGTGGGACGCGTATCGACCCAAACGCGCCATACGCTGCTTCTTTGAGTGGGTCCAAAGACCTGAGGACGGGCGCACGAAGCTGAAGTACTATCCTAAGCTGGACAAGACGCAGCTCATACCCGTGGACTACGTTTCCGAGCGGTCGCGTCACAGCAGGGGCGGCGCGGTGGATTTGACGCTGTATAGGCTTGACGACGGTGAGGAGCTTGATATGTTCGGGCATTTTGACCTCATGGACGACAGCTCACATCACGGAGCGCAGGGAGTGCCAAAAGAAGCAGCTAAGAACAGGGAGCTGCTCTGTTCGCTTATGCGCTCCTGCGGCTTCTTCCCTTACGTCGGCGAGTGGTGGCATTACAACCTAAAGAACGAACCCTACCCCGATACCTATTTCGACTTTCCTATAAGATAAGCTTTTCTAAACCTTCGCCCACGGCACGGTGCATTTCCCGCCGTGGGCTTATTTTGTATGCCGCAATGCTTTATACCTGCCGCACAGTCACATTTATGTCACGCCGTATTGCAAAATAGGGTCTTGAACACGGGGGCAGGCTGTGGTAATATGTTATGATGTTATGATTATCGAAAGAGGATGGCATGACCAAGATTATCGCCTTTGAAGGCATTGACGGCACAGGTAAGAGCGTACAGCTGGAGCTTCTAAACAGGCGCCTTTTGTCGCTCGGCAAGTCCGTTATGACGATTTCCTTTCCCTGTTACCAAAACTATTTTGGCTCCTTTGTGGGCAAGTATCTGTCAGCCGAGGGCGGCGTCGCCGCGGACTCGGTTGACGGCAAGAGCATGGCCCTGTGGTTTGCGCTTGACCGTTGGGAGGCCTTTAAGGGGCTTGATTACACGGACAAGGATTTCCTGCTTATCAACCGTTACATGCTTTCAAACGCTGTGTATCAGTGCATACGCGACTGCGACCCTTTGGATTCCGACCTCTTAGACTTTGTGTTCGAGCTTGAGCACGGGCATTTCGGATTGCCCCTTGCCGACCTCAACCTTGTCTTGGACGTCGATCCAGACGACGCGGCGCACAACGTTGACAAGAAGGGCTTTAGGGACTATGTGGGCAACGCCCGTGACGTGTACGAGGCGAAGGATGCTATACAGCTTAGGGCAAGGCGCAAGTACCTTGCCTACTCGGAGCGCATGGACAGCATAGCGATAGTACCGTGTATGAGGGACGGAAGGCAGAAGCCCATAGACGAGATAGCCGAACTCATTTTCAATGCCATCAAGCCACTGCTGTAAGGATGAAACCTCGCCGCCCACGCGGACGGCATAATAACGGAACACCCATTTTTTGAAAGGACAAGAGATATGGAACTTAAAGCAAGAAAAGACATGGATCCCCGTTTCACCTGGGACTTTACCGCGATGTTTGCGTCCGATGAGGCTTGGGAGGCCGAGATAGCCGCGCTCAATGCCGAGACGGACGGTATTGACAAGATCAAGGGTACCCTCGGCAGCTCCGCAAAAGCACTAAAAAGCGGAATACTTGCGGTTCAGGCCATAGCCGAGCGTTTGGAACGCGCCTACATCTACGCGATGCTGCACAAGTCAGCAGATGGGGGAGAGCCTAAGTATCAGGCGATGGACGGAAAGGCTATGAATATTTATGTCAAGTTTTCCATGGCCTGCGCCTTCATCGAGCCTGAGATACTGGCCATTCCTGAGGAGAAGCTGAACACTTATATGGCTTCCTCTGACATGGACGTGATACGTTTCTATGTCAGCCACATATGCCGTATGCGCGCTCACACCAAGGACGAGAGCACCGAGCGCCTCTTGGCACAGATGGGCGACCTTGCACAGACCCCGCAGGACGCTTATGAGATGCTCACCAACGTTGACCTTGAGCTGCCGCTCATCAAGGACGAGGACGGCAAGGAGCAGCGTTTGACACAGGGCAACTTCGGCGTATTCCGCGAGAGCCGCGACCGCGCCGTGCGCGAGGCGGCGTTTACCGCCATGTTCGGCAGCTATAAGAAGTTCAACAACACTTTTGCCGCGACATATTCGGGCAGCATAAAGCAGGACGTGTTCATGTCAAGGGTACGCGGCTTTGAGAACTCCAGAGCCGCCGCGCTCTATTCGCATAACGTTCCCGCCTCCGTTTACGACAGCCTTATAGCCGCCGTAAGGGAGAATCAGCCCGCCGTGCGCGACTACATCGAATTGCGCAAGAAGGCTTTAGGGCTGGACAAGATAGACATGTACGACCTCTATACGCCCATGGTTAAGGATGTTGAATACCCGGTTACCTTCGAGGAAGCGAAGGTCTTGGTCAAGGAAGCGCTGAAGCCCTTGGGTGAGGACTATCAAAAGCTGCTTGATCGCGCTTACGCCGAGCATTGGATGGACGTATACGAGAATAAGGGCAAGCGCAGCGGCGCGTTCTCCTGCGGCGTGTACGGCGTACACCCCTATGTGCTGCTCAACTACACCGACACCCTGGACGACGCCTTCACAATGGCGCATGAGCTGGGCCACGCGATGCACTCCTATTTGTCCGATACGACCCAAGAGTACATCAATCACGACTATGCGATAATGGCGGCGGAGGTCGCATCCATCACCAACGAGATGCTGCTCCTTCGATACCTGCTCAAGACCGAGACACAGAAGGACAAGCGTGCTTATATTCTCAACCACTTCTTAGAGAGCGTGCGCACCACCATGGTTCGTCAGACTCTCTTTGCCGAGTTCGAATTCAAGGCTCATGAGCTGTACGAAAAGGACGAGCCGCTTACCGCCGAGGCCTTGAACAAGCTCTACTTTGAGCTTGAGTGCGCCTATTATGACGGAGCGGAGATACCCGAGCTTATGTCCTATGAGTGGTCGTATATCCCGCATTTCTACACGGCATACTATGTATACCAGTACGCCACGGGGCTTGCGAGCGCGGTTGCGATATCAAGCCGCATAATCGACGAGGGCAGGGTTGACGGATACCTGAAGTTCCTGACCTTGGGCGGCAGTGATTACCCCATAGACGAGCTGAAGGTCGCGGGCGTGGATCTCACACAGCCTACCGCCGTGGCAAGCGCGATGCAGCGTTTCGAGGAGACCATAAAGGAGCTTTCCGCGCTGCTTGATAACTAAACGACATAAACTGCGGGGTGGGGTCATGCCCACCCCCTTTTGATAAGGAAACGTAATTATGAGTGAACAGAAAGCGCCTAAAGGAACACAGACCAAGCGACAAACAGCAAAAATGCGTAAGCAGAACAGGTCCACGGTACTGATGGTATCGGGGATTCTTGTTGCGGTTGTCGCTGTCATAGCCTTTGTGCTGATGCGTCCCGCGCTCACGGCGATACGCGAGGCCGAGAAGCTGATTGAGCAGGGCGAATACTCCCAAGCGTGGCGAATGCTTGACGCCGCCGATGAGCCTTTACTCACGGGACGGATGTATGAGAAGGCGCTTGCCGCCATCGAGAGCGCGACCAAGAGCAAGATTGCGGCGGGCGAGCTTGAGGGCGCGAAAGCTTCAGCCCTTGAAATGCCCGAGGGTGAGCGCAGAACCGCCCTTATCGCAGAGGTCAACGCAGCGTACTGCGAGCTGGCGCAAGCCTATATGCTTGATTCGGATTACGTTGCCGCCTGTAAAACGCTGCTGCTTGTCGATGATGAAGCCATGTCGTCGGAGCTGCTGACCGAGGCCTACGCGGGCGTAGTCAGTCAAGTCAAGGCGCTTAACGCAAGCGGTGAATATGACGCGGCGCGTGAGCTTGTCGCGGCCTGCCCAAGCTTGCCGCAGGCGCAGACGCTGGCGGAGGACACCCAAAGGAACGAGCTGACAGAGCAGGCCAACGCATTGTTGAACGAGGGCAGGTATATAGACGCGCTTTCTGTCATTGAACTTATTAGCGATGAGGCGTTGACCGATGAGCTGAAGGGAAGGGCTTTGTCGGGCATGGAAGCGGAAGTTTATGCATATATGCAGAACGGGGATTATCTCCTTGCCGCGACTAAGCTTGAGGAGTATTCGATCCTGCCGAGCCATGACGAGCTGTATACCATGCTGATGTACGAGAGCTTCATTCTTTCGTGTCTGAACGAGTACAACCAAGCGGGCGGTGCGCGTTTTACAAGCGTGCTGCAGGCGGAGTTTTACATAAGCTTTGAGCAGAGCGACTATCCAATACTGATACTTCAGCTTTCGGCAGAGGACGGCAGTGTAATTTACGCATATTTCTCCGGCTCCGACATGGAGTATATGGGAAGCTGCACCGACCTTACGAACCCCGCCGACTACGCGCAAATGGTGCTTATTGCCTACATAAATGCCGCGAGAGAGACTCATACACCCTGCGGCGCCGTGTTTGAGCCGGAGCGCATAAACTCTATTGTACAAAGCGGAATCGCATGGTCGGTTAACAAGACCGACTTCATCGGCAGGGCTTCATAATTAGGGTGCTAAATGACTGAGAATGAGTTTTTGAGAATAGACGAATTGGGCGCAAGGACACGCGAGGTGATGGGCAGCGCGGCGCCCTATCAGCTTGACGAGATGCTTTCAGCCGTGGCGGACAACCCGGACGGCGTTTTGCTGTCGGACGGCGGAGTGTGCGCCTTTACAAACGATATTGATGAATCCCTTGTAAGCGTATATGTAAGCCGCAATATGCGCGGCAGGGGCGTGGGCAGTCTGCTTGTCAACTCCGCGCTCAATGAAATGCGTCAGCGCGGCATAAGGTTTGCGCTGTGCGACTTCGAGCAGGAGGACAGCCCACGCCGCTTTGCACGCTCCATGGGCTTTGAGCCTTTCTTCATGTCTGACTTTATGACGGCTCCAACCTGCGAAAGGGACGAGAACCATAGCATCATTCCTTATCGTGACGAATATTATGACGCGGTTTCATACCTCAATCACGCTGCGTTTATGAGTATGCGCCAAACCGTCGGCCTGCCGACGTACGAACTCACGGACAGGGAAGAGGAGCGCGGACGGTACCTGCTTGAGGCCGCTGATTGCTTTGTTTTATCGGATAAAGGCAAGATTGCGGGCGCTGTCAAGCTCTCAAAGGGGGTTATCGCGAGCTTAGCGGTCAATCCCGATTCGTGGGGCAGGGGCTATGGCGCCGAGCTTTTGCTCTTTGCATTGGGAGAGCTTTACAAGCGTGGATACAGCCGTGCCGAGCTTTGGTGCGTAGTGGGTAATCCCGCCGTAAGGCTGTACGAGAGGTACGGCTTTGTGCGCATACGCAGACATGAGTATATGCAGATGAGGCTTTAGTCGCCGAATAGAGACGGACCCCCCGCGTTAGTATGCGGGGGGCGTTTTTTTACACAATGACGTTGCCCAATGGCTTTTGCTGAAGCCTGCATCCCACCAACCGCCGAGGCTGATTACTGTGCTTGACTTTATTTGTCGCTTGGTGTAGGATAGCTTGTCTTGGACAACATAAGTCGGAGGTCGTATGAAAAAGAATGACGGTACCCAAAGGATGACTGAGGGTTCCATCCCAAAAGCGATAGTTAGGTTCGCGCTGCCCATACTTTGGGGCAGCCTTTTCCAACAGATGTACAACCTTGTGGACGCATTGGTTGTCGGCAACTTCGTGGGCAAGGACGCTTTGGCCGCGGTCACGTCCTCCGGCACCATGATATTCATGCTTGTCAGTCTGTTTGTAGGCGTGTTCATGGGCGCGGGAGTCGTAATCTCCCATCACTTTGGCGCGAAAAACACCGAAGCAGTTCAGACCGCCATTCACACCGACGCCGCTTTCGCCCTGCTTGCCGGCGTTGCGCTCACCGCGATTGGCGTGATATTCACCCCAACACTCTTGCAATGGATTAACGTACCGGACGAGGTCATGCCCAACTCGGTACTGTACTTTCGCATATACTTCTGCGGAAGTCTGTTCTCCATCATGTACAACTGCTGCAACGGCATATTCCAAGCCTTGGGCGACAGCCGTCACCCTCTATACTACCTCATAATCTCATCAATGACCAACGTCGTGCTTGACCTGCTGTTCGTCGCGGTGTTCAAGTGGGGCATAGCGGGCGCGGCTTATGCGACCATTATTTCTCAGGCCTTGAGCTGCATACTCGCGCTTTCGCGACTGCTGCGGCTCGACTCGCCCTATCGCCTTATACTCAAAAAGATTCGCATACACAGGAGTATGTTTGGCTCAATACTGAAAATGGGCATACCCTCCGGTATACAGAACTGTATAATCGCGCTTGCCAACCTTTTTGTGCAGGCCAACATCAACGGCTTCGGTGCGGACGCCATGGCGGGCTGCGGAGCATACTCCAAGGTCGAGGGCTTTGTGTTCATGCCAATTTCGGCTTTCACCATGGCTATTACAACCTTCATAGGTCAGAACCTTGGCGCTAAGGAATTCGACCGAGCAAGGCGCGGCTTACGCTTCGGCATAGTCACGGCTATGATACTTGCCGAACTCATGGGGCTTGTAGTGTACTTCTTCGGCCCTGTCTTCATCAAAGCCTTCAACGATACCCCCGCCGTAATCGACTTCGGCACCCTCCAAGCGCACACCTGCTCACTGTTCTACTTCCTCTTGGCGTTCTCGCACGGCGGCAGTGCGGTCATGCGCGGCGCGGGTCGCTCCGTTATCCCCATGTGCGTGTTCACGATATGCTGGTGTGTCATTAGGGTTAGCTATATCAGTGTGATAACTCGGCTTGTTGAGGGTATACAGGTGGTGTTTTGGGCGTACCCATTGACATGGCTTATAAGCTCCATCATTTTCTTCTTCTTCCTGATCAAGGGTGACTGGGTTCACTACTACGAGAAAGCTGAGTCAAAACGGCGCATGAAGCTTGACAAGATAGCCGAAGTCTGACAGACACAGCCTATTGAATACAATGAAAGCTCCGCGGTATTTCGCGGGGCTTTTATT
>DAOPJM010000051.1:0-9961 GCA_035399665.1 Clostridia bacterium | reverse complement strand
TATTATTTATATTTTGCGATGGAGCGTCCTATGAAAACACTAAAAAAATATGCAGCACCAATCATCATGTTTGCCGTTTTTGAAGCAATCGCGATCACGCTATGGCTGACGTTGGACAATCTGTTTTATCTGCTGAATTTCACATATATCGGAGGAGCAATTGCGGTTGGTCTGATCCTTTATATCAGGAAAGTCAAATACGCGCGGCGTATTGTTCAGCTTGCTGTCGGACTATATATGCTCGTATATCTCGGATTGATTTGTAACGAAAATATGCAGATAGAGGGATTTTGGTACTATCTGTTCCTCGGCGTGTTTGAAGCGGCGACCATCCATTATGCCATAGCAAAAATCTTCGGGCCGCTGCTGTTCGGAAGAGGCTGGTGCGGATATGCCTGCTGGACGGCAATGGTGTTGGATTTCCTGCCCTATAAGCATCCGAAGGAGCCGCGGAAAAAGATTGGCTATATTCGCTATCTCACGTTTGCCGCGTCCCTGATTTTTGTAGGCGCACTGTTCCTGTTCCGCGTCGGCAATTTGGAGACGATCATGTTCTGGAGCTTTGTGATCGGAAACGTCCTGTACTATGCGGTCGGAATCGGGCTGGCTTTCGCGTTCAAGGATAACCGGGCTTTTTGCAAATACATATGTCCGATCACCGTTTTCCTGAAGCCGATGAGCTATTTCTCCCTGATGCGCGTAACCGTGGATGCAGATAAGTGCGTTTCCTGCGGCAAATGCAAAAAAGTTTGCCCAATGAATGTTGACGTAACAGACAACTCGCGCAAGCGGCTCAATGGAACCGAGTGTATTCTTTGCCATGAGTGCATTGATTTATGCCCCAAAAAGGCGCTGCGCTAATATCCGGCGGAAAATGAGCACAATCTCCCGCGCGTCTCATTCCACTTGATCTTGATATGGAAGATGAACAGAACGATGAATCAAAAGCTATAAATCAGCCTATGGTGTAGAGGAGGAAGCTACGATTGAACGGAAAAGGAACGAGGATCGGCGCGTGCCTGTTGGCCGGGAGCATGGATACAATGGTTCGGTTTTACAGGGATATTTTGGGCTTTCATACGCAGTGGAGCGGCGGGGATTTTGCGGAGTTTGAGACGGCAAGCGGTGAGCTGTCCCTGTTTATGTACATCCGGAGAGCGTTTGCCCAGGCGATTCGGGAGAGCTACATTCCCCCAAAGGGAATCAACCAGACCTTTGAAATTGCTCGTTGGCTGCCCTGCTATGCCGATGTGGACGCGGAGTATGCGCGGCTGTCAAAGCTGGGCGTGCAATTCCCAACGGGAGAGCCGACTACCTTCTCCTTCGGTATCCGCAACTTTTATGTGGCCGATCCGGAGGGCAACCTGCTTGAAATCGGCAGCAGAAGTGAAACGTAACTTACAGTTTATCGAGGTAACATATAACTGAATACCCCCGTACATAGCCGATTGGTTCACGCCAGTCGGCTAATTTTTTTGACAGGAGGAAAAGCCTATGCCAAGCAGTATACAGGCGTACCGTCAGATGGCGGACAATGCTCAGCGGCAGATCACCGGCAGTCATCAAAGCTGGATGGCGTTCTTGCAGACCGCCGCGCGGCTGTACAAGTACCCATATAACGAGCAGGTCATGATACACGCCCAGAGACCGAATGCCACTGCCTGCGCCGAATATGACTTCTGGAACGAGCGCATGGGGCGGTATGTACGCCGAGGCTCTAAGGGTATCGCCGTCATCGACACGACGGGAGATAATCCCAAGCTGAAATACGTCTTTGATGTGGCTGATACCGGCACAAGAGAGAACTCTCGCTCGGTGAATCTGTGGGAGCTTCGCCGGTCGCACAACGATACTGTATCTGCCATGCTGGAACGAAGCTATGACGTTTCGGGTGAGCATGGTCTCCAAGACCAGCTTGAGCGTGTCGCGGCACAGCTCGCGGATGAGTATTGGAACGAGCACCAGCGGGATATGCTCGACATCCTTGAGGATTCATTTCTTGAGGAGTATGATGATTTCAATGTCGGAGTGCAGTTCCGAAACGCCGCTACCGTCAGCATCACCTACGCCCTCATGTCCCGCTGCGGACTGGAGCCGGACGATTACTTTGAGCATGAGGATTTCCTCTCGGTTTTCGACTTCAATACCCCGGTTACGGTCTCGGCCCTCGGTACGGCAGTCAGCGAGATCAATCAACAAGTGCTGCGGCAAATAGAAATCACTATAAGAAATTATGAGTGCGCTCACAGCGCAGAAAGGACAGATGAAAATGGAAGAACTGACCTATACCAAGAACGGAGATTACCTGATTCCCGACCTGAGCCTGACAGAGCAGCAGGAAACCCCGCTGGGCAAGTACGGGAGGATGCGGAAAACGTACCTGAAGGAGCATCGCCCGATACTCTGGAACAGGATGATTCTCTCGGAGACCCTGTACCCGCATCTGCGGGAGATCGACGAGACGGCGAACCGGCGCTTGGAGCGGATGATGCCGGAGCTGATGAAGCTGAACGGAGTAACGGAGGGCCTGAAAGCAGAAGACCCAATGAAGTGGGTGGGCTTGATGAACAACCTGAAAGCGCAGGCGGAGGAAACGATTCTCGCGGAGCTGGTTTTCAACTAAACGAGCCCTCGGCGGCGGGAAGCGTCCAACTGAGCTTCTTTCCCACGGAAGGCGAACAAATCGCGTATATTGATGAAGCGGAGAGTGTTGCACAAACGCCCTTCGCTTTTTCTTTTGCCCAGGAGGATATAGACCATGTTCTCCGGCTTGGCGGCAACAATGACAATAGCCGTGAGCGTGTCGCCGCACAGTATATGATGCTGAAATCGCCGGACGATATCGCTGGCTTTCTCAGTCGTGAGTATGTCGGAGGCGGCGGCTTCGTCACGGATAACGGCAGAATGAGCGCGTGGTTTGCTGAGGACGGCATTCATCTTGCCAGGGGCGATTCTGCCAGATATGTGCAATCGGCACAGGTCGTTCCGTGGTCGGACGCGGCTGCGCGTATCGGGGAGCTTTTGGATCAGGGGCAGTTTGCCACTAATGTTGAGCTTGCCGAGACGGACGGATATACCCGTGGTCAGCTCGCTCAGTCCCTTTGGTATCTTAAACACGATTTCGATGAACCGGCAAAAGAGCAGGGCTTTCTATCCATTATGGAGGATTTCAGAGGCGGCAGTTTTCCCGATGAGACTGCAAAACTTTCTGAGGCGTTATCTCACCCGGAGCATCTTGCTACAATCACAAGGGAATATGAGCAGTTTTTGACCGCATACCGCGAAGACCGTGGTTTACTTCGATTCCATTACCATCATGCCGGTGAAATGCTTGACCGTCTGCAAGAGCTCGCGCTCCCGTGGCGGAAATATCAGACGGAGATGGCGGAGGTTCCGGCTACGGGACGCTTCATCACGGATGATGAGATCAATGCCGCATTATCCGGTGGGAGCAACGTGGAAGGCGGCAAGGGCCGTATTTACGCCCATTTCACAGAGAAGCACACGCCCAAGGAACAGACGGACTTTTTGAAAGACGAGTACGGTATCGGCGGCGGCAACAACGCGATTCCAGACTCCTTCCGCAGCAACAAGGATTACAGCGGCAAGGGTATCCGTCTGCAAAAGCCGGACTGCGCAAATATAGAGCTGTCTTGGAACAATGTTGCCAAGCGCGTATCTGAGCTTGTCCGCAAAGGCCGCTATCTCACGCCGGAGGAAAAGACCAGATACGATGAGCTGCACGCTCCGCAGAAACCCGAAACGGCTGTCACAGCTTCATATGCCGACTATCTATCGGTAAAGGACGCTCACGCAGATGATGTTGTGCTTTATCAGGTGGGCGACTTCTTCGAGATGTACGGCGCTGACGCAGAGACCGCCGAGGTGGTTTTGGAGCTTACGCCCACGACCCGCACTTTAGAGGGTGAGCGCGTTCCCATGTGCGGTATCCCGTCAAACAGGCTGGAGCAGTATGTAAACAAGCTGCATGACGAAGGTTACGACGTGACCATCTCCGGTATTGAGCAATTAAGCGGTGAGCGCCGTGTATTCTCACTGCTCTCCGTAGACCACGCTGCCGAGCGTGATATTGATACCCATGAAGCGGAGTCAGGCGCAGACGGCACAAAGGTTTTTTTCGAAGCCGTGCCGGAGCACCTCACCGTCCGAGAGCACCTTGAACAGTACAAGCCCGTAGTCATTGCCGCAGTTTCAGAGAACACCCGCTATCGCAACGCCTGTGGCCATTCCGACCGTGAAAATGCCGCGATAGAGTGCAACGCCGCTGTACGCAATGCAGTCCTTAATTCCGACGATTTGGAGCTTATCCGGCTATTTTCGGATGTGCCTGAGTTCCGAAGCCAGCTCCGCCAAGAGGTGTTTGACGATACCTATCCGCAGCTTCACGAGCTTCTGCGTCCGCTCTCTCAAGATGATATTGACTCTGCGCTTCAAAGCTGGAACGGAGATGTTGCCAGCAAACGTCATGTGCAGGACTATATTACAGAGCATGCCCGCGACAAGGACACCGCTGCTTGGCTCGCCAGAGAGTACGGCGGCACCGACAGCAAAAGCCTCTTTATTATCCGTGCCGGGAGCCCCGAAGCTTTAGAGCTGCCGTGGGCAAAGGTTCAGCGTCGTATCGCTCAGCTTGTCCAAGAGAACAAATTCTTCACCGAGCAGGAGTTGGACGATTTTGAGGATATCGATACAGCGGCTATCCGCGAAGCTCTGAATAGTCCCGAAGCGCAGGAGCGCGTGGACCGCATGATGGAGGAAGCGGAGAAAATTGCTGCAGAGAGTGCTCCCTCGCCATATGAGCGTTTCACCGTTGTTGAGAGTGAAAACGGTTGGGCAATCTGGGATGACCTCCACGATGGCTACTATATCGACGAGGACGATGTCTCTGAGGAGTTTACAAGCCGGTGGCAGGCTGAGGATTATCTAAAAGAAGTCCAAAAGTCAGTTGCTGAAAAGGATGCCGCAGAATGGCTTGCGGTTGAGCAGGCCAAGGTCATCCCCGATACAGAGACGGCGTCACGAGAAGCAATCACATCAGAACGATATGTAATCCATCAGACCTTGGGTGTAAAAGCGGGGTTTGTCTCCACATTCAGCATTTGGGACAATGAGCTTGACCGGCCTTATGCTGAGGGCAATATACCGCTTGAGTTTGCAACACTAAGTGAAGCTGAAAGCTATCTCGCAGATATTCTGCGCACATCCCAGCCTGCACAGGAGCAAATGGCAGATATGTCCCCAGAGCGCATGGAGCAGATAGCCGAGGCGTTTGAAGCCGCAGGGCTTTCTTATGATGATATCAACAGCTATGGCGGTTATCTGGTATTCCATGAGGCTGGCGGCAACCCCTACACCTTTGAGAGTTGGGAAGAAGCAGCCGACTGGATTGATGGCGTTGTATTTGACGACCCGGAGCGAAGTGTCGCCGCCGAGCGCGTAATGCACCCGGAACGATTTGAACGTGCCGAACCGGAGCAAGCACCATTCCCATACTCCGTTGGCGATACCGTCTATCTGGAGGATGGCAAGGCATTCATTATCACAGAGGTGAGAGATACCTCCGTTCAGCTTCAGGACCCGACGCTCCGTTATCCCATCTTCCGCGCCGAGAGTATGGAGAGCTTTATGCGGCTCATGGCGCGTTACCCTCAGCCTGAGCGCACCGTGCCCGAACCAGCCACGCGCATGACAACAGAAACAGAAGCGATTTATCCGGCAGAAGAAAACGGTCTGCCCTATGATATCGTCATTGAGCGTCTGCATATCGAAGAACCGGAACACACGCCGCCGACGAACGAGCCTGCGGAGATTCAGCCTCCTGCGGAGAACTTCCGTATCTCCGATGACGATTTGGGCGCAGGCGGCGCAAAGGCCAAGTTCCGCATGAATATGGACGCTATCAATCTCCTGAAGGAGCTGGAATCCGAGGGCAGACAGGCAACGCCGGATGAACAGGAGGTCTTGTCCAAGTATGTCGGTTGGGGCGGTCTCGCAGATGCCTTTGATGACGGCAAGCCGGCATGGTCAGCAGAATACGCTGAACTGACAGCAGCTCTCACGCCAGAGGAATACGAAGCTGCCAGAGCCTCTACGCTGAACGCTCACTACACCTCTCCGACTGTAATCCGCGCTATCTATGAAGCTGTCGGCAATATGGGCTTCCAGACCGGAAATATTTTGGAGCCTTCCATGGGCGTCGGCAATTTCTTCGGTATGCTGCCGGAGGAAATGTCTGCCTCAAAGCTCTACGGTGTGGAGTTGGACAGTATCACCGGGCGAATTGCCCAGCAGCTCTATCCAAAGGCCAATATCACAGTGGCCGGTTTTGAAACGACTGACCGCAAAGACTTCTATGATCTGGCTGTCGGCAACGTGCCCTTTGGACAATATCAGGTGAACGACCGGGCTTACAACAAGCTCGGTTTTTCCATCCACAACTACTTTTTTGCAAAGGCGCTCGATCAGGTGCGTCCGGGCGGCGTAGTGGCCTTTGTGACCTCCCGCTATACAATGGATGCCAAGGATAGCAGCGCCCGTAAGTATATCGCTCAGCGTGCGGATTTTCTCGGCGCAGTCAGACTGCCCAACAATGCTTTCCGTGCCAATGCCGGAACGGATGTTGTTTCGGATATCATCTTCCTGCAAAAGAGAGACCGGCCTATTGAGATTGATGAGGACTGGATTCACCTCGGGCAGAACAAAGATGACTTCTCGATCAACAGCTACTTCACCGAGCACCCTGAAATGATACTCGGCAATCAGACCTCTGAGAGCACTCAGTATGGGCATCAGGACTTCACGGTCACGCCCACTGAGGGCGCGGTTCT
Organism: Clostridia bacterium; assembly: GCA_035399665.1. GTDB lineage: Bacteria > Bacillota > Clostridia > Christensenellales > CAG-138 > DAOPJM01. The sequence goes on along the minus strand of DAOPJM010000051.1, from coordinate 3,113 downwards.
TTCCGAACAGCTCCATGAGGCAGTTCAACAGATTCGCGGAACCTATACCGAAGCGGAGCTGCCGGAGCTGGGCGAAGGCGAAGTAATTGACACGTCAATTCCCGCAGACCCGGACGTTCGCAATTACAGCTATACGATTGTAGACGGTGATGTGTATTACCGCGAAAACAGCCGCATGGTGAAGCCGGAGCTGAACGCAACAGCTATTGAGCGCGTCAAAGGCATGGTGGAACTGCGCGACTGTGTGCAAAAACTCATTGGTCAGCAGATGGACGGGTATATTCCCGATACTGCCATTCAGCAGACGCAGGCGGAACTGAACGAGCTGTACGACAGCTTTACCGAAAAATACGGCCTCATCAACAGCCGTGGTAATGCACTGGCCTTTGCTGACGATAGCTCCTATTATCTGCTATGCTCTTTGGAGATGCTGGACGAGGATAACAACCTCTCCCGTAAGGCGGATATGTTCACCAAGCGCACGATCAAGCCCCATGAGGTCGTGACAAGCGTTGATACCGCCTCCGAAGCTTTAGCACTCTCCATTTCGGAAAAGGCCGGTGTGGATATGGAGTATATGAGCCAGCTCACCGGAAAGACGGAGGACGAGCTTGCCCAAGAGCTGACCGGCGTTATTTTTGTTGACCCCACAAACGATAAGTATGTGCCTGCCGATGAGTATCTATCCGATAATGTCCGTGAAAAGCTGCGTTTGGCACAACTCGCATTACCGGCTGACCCCAAATTCCAAATCAATATAAACGCATTGACCGCCGCCCAGCCCAAGGATTTGGACGCATCGGAGATTGAAGTTCGGCTCGGTGCGACGTGGATTGATAAGGAATATATCCAGCAGTTCATGTTCGAGACCTTTGAACCGGCGTATTACCTGCGCAGAAGTATTGAAGTAAACTACTCGGATTTCACCGCCGAATGGAATATCTCCGGCAAAAGCAGCGTCGGCTACGGAGATATCAACGCTAGAATGACTTACGGCACGGAGCGAGTGAACGCCTATAAGATTTTGGAGGACACGTTAAACCTCCGCGATGTGCGTATCTATGACACCAAGACAGATCCAGACGGTAAGGAGCGCCGCGTTCTCAATTCTAAAGAGACCACCCTTGCTCAACAGAAGCAGCAGGCCATCAAGGATGCTTTTCAGGATTGGATATGGAAAGACCCGGACAGGCGGCGTAAGCTGACGCAGAAATACAATGAGCTGTTCAACAGCACCCGGCCCCGCGAGTATGACGGTCAGCATATCACGTTCTCCGGCATTAATCCTGAAATCCGTCTGAGAGAACACCAGCTAAATGCCGTCGCCCATATCCTCTACGGCGGGAACACGCTGCTTGCACACGAGGTGGGCGCGGGCAAAACCTTTGAAATGGTCGCCGCCGCTATGGAATCAAAGCGCCTCGGTCTCTGTCAGAAACCGCTTTTCACCGTCCCCAACCACTTGACGGAGCAGTGGGCGTCAGAGTTTTTGCGTCTGTATCCCTCTGCAAATATCCTTGTGGCTACTAAGAAAGACTTTGAATCGAAGAACCGAAAAAAGTTCTGTGCCCGTATCGCCACCGGCGACTATGATGCTGTTATCATCGGGCACTCGCAATTTGAACGCATTCCGGTCTCGCAGGAGCGTCAGGAACGGCTTTTGCAGGAACAGATAGATGAAATCACGGATGGTCTGGAGGAGCTCAAGGCGAGCCGCGCAGAGCGTTTCACGATAAAGAGCTTGGAGCGCACCAGAAAAGGGCTTGAAACAAAGCTGAAAAAGCTTCAGGACAGCGGACGAAAAGACGATGTTATTACCTTTGAGCAGCTTGGTGTTGACAGGCTCTATGTGGACGAAGCACACAATTTTAAGAATTTGTTCCTCTACACAAAAATGCGGAATGTGGCCGGTCTCTCCACGATAGACGCGCAGAAATCCTCGGATATGCTTCTGAAATGCCGCTATATCGACGAAGCCACGGGCGGCAAGGGAATCGTATTCGCCACGGGTACACCGGTCTCAAACTCCATGACGGAGCTTTACACTATGATGCGATATCTCCAGCATGACACCATTCAGCGCAAGGGGCTTGCCCACTTCGATTGTTGGGCTTCCACCTTCGGTGAAACTCAGACCGCGATCGAGCTTGCCCCCGAAGGCACGGGATATCGGGCGCGTACAAGATTCAGCAAGTTCTTCAATTTGCCGGAGTTGATGACGCTGTTCAAGGAGGCAGCTGATATCAAAACCTCTGACCAGCTCAATCTTCCGACACCTACGCCAATCTATCACAATGTTGTGGCGCAGCCCACGGAGATACAGGAGAGCATGGTACAGGAACTGTCGGAACGGGCAGCGAAAGTTCATGCCGGTATCGTGGACGCTTCGGTGGATAATATGCTCAAGATTACGTCGGATGGACGCAAGCTCGGTCTTGACCAGCGCGTTATCAATCCCGACCTGCCTGATGATCCCGGCAGCAAGGTCAACCAGTGCGTAGACAATATCTATCGCATCTGGGATGAAGGACAATCCGAAAAGCTGACACAGCTTGTTTTCTCGGATTTGTCCACGCCCAAGACTGCGCCAACAAAGTGTGCTGCAAAAGCCGCAGCCGGTAATCTGGACAGCCCTGAGCTTCACGCTCTGGAGCAGCTCAATCAGGGTGAGGACGCGGAAACGCCGTTCTCGGTCTATGATGATATCCGCGAAAAGCTCGTTGCCAGAGGCGTGCCCCGTGAACAGATTGCCTTTATCCATGAGGCAAATACGGAGGTTCGGAAGAAAGAATTGTTCGCAAAAGTCCGCTCCGGACAGGTGCGTGTACTCATTGGAAGCACCTTTAAGATGGGAGCCGGCATGAACGTCCAAGACCGGCTCGTTGCGCTCCATGACCTGGATTGTCCGTGGAGGCCGGGAGATTTGGAGCAGCGTTCCGGTCGTATTATTCGCCAGGGCAACAAAAACCCGGAGGTGCATATTTACCGTTACGTCACGGAAAAAACCTTCGATTCGTACCTCTGGCAAACTGTGGAAAATAAGCAAAAGTTCATCTCGCAGATTATGACTTCCAAGTCTCCTGTGCGCTCCTGCGAGGACGTGGACGAGACTG
>DAOPJM010000050.1:3345-10007 GCA_035399665.1 Clostridia bacterium | reverse complement strand
TAGGGGAGTCGAACCCCTGTTCCCGCCGTGAGAGGGCGGTGTCCTAGGCCACTAGACGAACCGAGCTTGGGCAAGTTTTATAATACAAAATATCCGTTCATCTGTCAAGAACTATTTTCATATATTATTATTGAAACCTATCCTCAAGTTCAATTTTCCCCTTTGCATATGCCCTTGCTTATGATATAATACCCATGGTTTCGATAAGAACATCACAATGAATTTCTATGGAGGCATCATGAGAGCATACGAAAGGTTGCTAAACTACGTCAAAATTCACACCGCTTCGAGCGATGAGAGCGAGTCCGTTCCGACCACCGAGCGTCAAAAAGACCTTGGCCGCATACTTGTACAGGAATTGCTTGACATGGGCGTGTCAAACGCGCATATGGACGAGTTCGGCTACGTCTACGCGAGCATACCCGCGACAAGCGGATGTGAGTCGGCTCCAAGCATGGGCTTCATCGCGCATGTGGACACCATTCCCGACTTCTGCGGCGAGAACGTCAAGCCGCGCCTCGTAGAGAACTACGACGGCGGTGAGATTGTCTTGGGCGAGAGCGGCAGGACGATAAGTCCCAAGGTGTTCCCCCACCTTACAAAGCTCGCAGGGCGTACGCTCATAGTTACCGACGGCACTACGCTGCTCGGCGCGGATGACAAGGCTGGCGTTGCGGAGATAATGACCCTTGCGGAGAAGCTCCTGACCTCCGACATTCCGCACGGCAAAATCTGCATTGGCTTTACCCCCGATGAGGAGGTCGGCAAAGGCGCTTCGCACTTCAACATTCCCGAATTCGGCGCTGACTTTGCGTACACCGTGGACGGCGATCTTGAGGGCGAGGTCGTATACGAAAACTTTAACGCGGCCTCCGCCGCCATAACCATTCATGGATTCAACGTACACCCCGGCTCCGCTAAGGACAAGATGATCAACGCTTCGCTCGTCGCCATGGAATTGAACGCCATGCTGCCCTCGGGCGACACCCCGCGTGACACCGAGAACTATGAGGGCTTTTTCCACCTCTGCGAAATTACGGGCAATGTCGAGACCTGCAAGATGTACTACATCATCCGCGACCATAACCCCGAACGCTTCGAGGGCAGAAAGGAAACGCTGATGCATGTCATCAAGCTGCTCAACGAAAAGTACGGCAGCGGCACGGTTGTCATGCAGATGCGCGATCAATACCGCAACATGTGTGAGCTTATCAAGCCCTGCTTCCACCTCATCGACAACGCTGTGGCGGTTATACGCGAGCTTGGCTTAGAGCCTGTCATAGAGCCAATCCGCGGCGGTACCGACGGCGCGACCTTGAGCTACATGGGTTTACCCTGTCCTAACCTCGGCACGGGCGGTTCCGCGTTCCACGGGCCGTATGAGCATGTTTCCATCGAAGGTATGGACTACTGTGTCGATATCCTTCTGGGCATAGTCGAAAAGTACGCGGCCAAGGCATAATGGCCAAGAGCAGAAATCAATTTGTTTGTACTGAATGCGGGTATTCCACCGCCGGCTGGATGGGCAAATGCCCACAATGCGGCGCGTGGAACACCCTAATTGAGGAGACTCCCCTGCCGGAGAGCGCAAAGCCCAAGCGCAGCGGCGGAGCTTCGGCGCAGCGGCTGTCCCGCGTAAAGGCTACCGAGTCTGATCGCATCTCAACGGGCATATCAGAGCTTGACCGCACCTTGGGCGGCGGACTTGTGCCCGGAATGGTAGTGCTGCTTGGCGGCGATCCCGGAATAGGCAAGTCCACCCTGTTGCTGCAAATGGCGGACAAGCTCGACCCCTTAGGCACAGTGCTGTATGTGTCAGGCGAGGAGAGCGCGGCGCAGATTAAGCTCAGAGCCGAAAGGCTTGGCATCGCAAGCGATCTGCTGCTTTATTGCGAACCGGATGTTGAGGGCGCGTTGTCCGAAGCGGAGAAGCACGCCTGCAAATATGTGATAGTCGATTCCATTCAGACCATGCTTACCTCCGAGGCCAACTCGCAGCAGGGTACAGTCTCACAGGTTCGAGGGGTCACGGCGGTGCTTACGCGCTATGCAAAGGACAACGGCGCCATTGTGTTCATAGTCGGACATGTCACTAAGGAGGGCGCGATAGCGGGACCAAAGGTGCTTGAGCATATCGTGGATACTGTGCTGTACTTCGAGGGCAGCCGCCATGAAGGACTTAGGCTCCTGCGCACGGAGAAGAACCGCTTCGGCGCGACAAATGAAATAGGTATTTTCGAAATGCGCGAGGACGGTATGCACGCCGTCAGCAATCCTTCACAGCTTTTCCTGTCCGAACACACCAATATCGGCTGCGCCGTGGTAAGCACCATGGAGGGAACGCGGCCCTTGCTTGCGGAGGTTCAATCCCTGCTTTGTCCCACCCTGTACGGAAGTCCGAGACGAACCGCCATAGGGCCGGATATCATACGCATAAACGTACTTTTGGCTGTGCTTGAGCGCAAAGCTCACCTTAGGTTTTCGGACAAGGACGTCTACTGCAACGTCGCGGGTCAGTTGAGACTCAGCGACAGGGGCGCAGACCTTGCTATTGCGCTGTGCCTTGCGTCGTCGCTGCTTGAAAAGGCTCTGCCGTCACAGACCTGCGCGATAGGCGAGATAGGGCTTACGGGCGAGATACGACCGGTGTCACATATGGAAACACGCGTAAAGGAAGCCGTACGGCTCGGATATCAGAACATACTGGTGCCGCGGCGCGCCAAGATCAATGTTGAGGGAGCGCGGCTTAGGTCAGTTTCGGACATAACGGAAGCCTTGATGGTTTTCGATAATTAGTCGGTTTTGGGGGGAGAACTCTGATGAAAATTGCAATACTTTCCTTAGGCTCTATGGGTGACACAAGACCCTGTTTCATCCTCAGTAAACGTCTGCATGAGCGCGGTCACGAGGTTTCGCTTATAGGATACCAAGAATACGCGAAGCTTGCAGAGAAGTCCCCTTGGCTGAAGTACCTGCCTATTTCGGGATCGGTAGAGGATCTGATGAGCGTTATCATGAATGACGACGGTTTCTCGCTTTCAACCTTCCTCGATCTGCCGAAGGTGTTGGGCAAGGATAAGGATGAGATATTCGATATCGCTTACCCCGTATGCAAGGAAGCCGATCTTCTGCTGTTCATCACATATTCCTCCGCCTGCATGTGTTATTTCGGCGAGGCTTTCAAAAAGCCCTATATGCGCGTGTCGTTCTGGCCCGATGCCCCTACGGTAGAGACACGCAATTTTGGTTGGCCGGAGTACCCGCTGTTCCTTCTGAAAGGCGCGTATAACTATTACAGCCATTGCTGCGTAGCCTTCTTTACCGCGAACATACAGAAGAAAGCATTTGGTTCATGGCGTAAGAAGCTCGGTCTCCCACCCTCATGGAAGTATATGCTGTTTCGGCGCAGGGGCGGCGGGTTTGAGCATTTGTTCGCGTACAGCCCGACAATATACCCGAGGCAGAAGGGTTACTCAGAGCATGTGCATATCACGGGTTATTGGTTCGATGAGCTTAGCAAGTTGGACTATCAGCCGGATCAAAAGCTTGCGGACTTTTTGGCGGCGGGCGAGGCTCCCGTATATATAGGGTTCGGGAGCATGACGCCCATGCTTGGAGATAAGCTGCAAAGCATCATCGACGCCTTACGCGAGAGCGGCAGACGCGCTTTACTCGCCGTACCCGAGAAGTACTGCGATCCGAAGCTGTTGCCCGACAATGTGCTTCAGCTTGAGTATGTGCCGCATGAGTGGCTGTTTCCAAGGGTCAGCGCCGTTGTGCATCATTGCGGTGCCGGCTCAGTCGCTATGGGTTTGAGGTTTGGCAAGCCCACCTTTGGCATACCCTTCGGCAGCGATCAGAAGGACTGGGCTGAAATGCTCTGCAAACGCGGATTCGGCCCAAAGCCCGTGCAGAAAAAGGAGCTTACACGCGAGGCTTTCCTTGCGGGGCTTTGCGATTTGCTTGACAATCCCGCGTACAGGAAAAACGCCGAGGATGCCGCCGAAAAGCTTAAGGGCGAGGACGGAGTGGGCAACGCCTGCGATCTCATGGAGAAGTATCAACGCGAGTTCGTATTCAAAGGATAACCAAAGCGTAAAACGGAGAAAACAAGAGCTTTAGTGAGCTTTCAAGCGTTAGCTTGTTAAACAAAGCTGCAATCGCCAAAAATTGGATTTGAACATGTTTCATGAATGTGTATAATAAGCAGGTACGTTCCTCAGTAGCTCAACGGCAGAGCATTCGGCTGTTAACCGAAGGGTTGTCTGTTCGAATCAGACCTGGGGAGCCACGAAGAAAACCACCTTTGTCTACCAAGGCAAAGGTGGTTTTTTGTCTTTTGCTCTTGTGCGGCATTTCGTCAAACTGTATAAGAGAGCAAAACCGAACACGGAGATTATTTGCATAATCTTGCTCAATAGAGAAAAAGGAGAGGCGTTATCATGCTTCAAGAATTGCCTAAAAAGGAATACGCTAAATTATTACCACTAATAATATCGAAAAATGAGTTATCTGTATTTTCTGTTATAGACGATATAACATCAGGCAGTGTTTATGTTAATAACCTTGATAATCCAACTGCCGCACTCATCCAAACCAGCGAGTGCAATCTTGTTGCCGGAATAACAACAGATGCAGACTTTAATGATTCTGTCGGAGAGAAAATTGACTTTTGGGCGCCAATCACTCCGGATACGAAACAATGGAATGATATTATCCCCCAGATTCACCCCGACAAATTTATCCGCAGATATACAAGACGGCATTATGTGCTCGAGATTGCAGATAAAAATAATATGACTTTTGCTTTGCCAAACGGCTACTTTTTGGAATCCGTCAATTTAGAAGAACTTAAACAGAAGAAGTATAAAAACGCAAATGAAATTTTGGATTGGATAGAAAATTGGAAAGACTATGAGATCTTTCTAAAATATGGGGTAGGCTCATATATCAGAAATGAAGACACCATTGTAAGCTGGTCAATAAGCGACTGTGCTCATAATGATAAAATTGCAATAGGAATACATACGGATGATGGCTATCGCCGAAAGGGATTTGCAAAAACAGTAGTAAACGAAGTTATTCGACTCTGTGAGTTAAAAGGCTACAAGCATATAGAATGGCTTTGCGTAGATTTCAACCAAGGCTCTATCGCAGTTGCTGAAAAAATGGGATTCAAACTGGAGAACAAATATGATTGCTTTACTCCTTATGTTCCAGTTGAAAATATGTCAGATTTCGCAGAAGCTGAGTGGACTGACTGGGCAGAGTATTTTGAAAAAGGAGCAAAATCAGAGCCAAGGCTCATAGAGGAATGTATATATACTTACATAAAGGCGAATAATCCCAAGAAGACAAATGAACTGTTATTGAATTACAAATCAACCGTATCGTCTGAGTACATAAAGCAATTTGAAGATAGCATAAACAAATTCATTGACTATTTGCAATCGATTGGCATGGCATCAGCATTTTCCAGCGACTAAATAACGTAGTTGGTGGTTGTGCCATTGACGGTCTTTTGTGTTCTAAGACCGTTCGTAGGCTATGGTCTGACCTGTGGCGGTAATGCCCGTCCGCTGCTTGTCATACCCATACTTGACCGTTTTGATTGCACATATGCCGCTTCCGCTCCTTGGTGAGCTGTCGGCGAGCCGTCTTAGAGACTGCCGTCGCCCCACTGTGCGTACAGAGTTGTATTCCCTATCGGCATATGCCCTCCTGTCAATGCTGAATCATTCGTGTATCTCAGCATATAGATGCCAATCTCCCTCCGGCGCCTCAAGATAAAAGAATTCATTTGACAAATTATTTAGATCCTCTCCGTAGAGCAAATACACTGTGAAATAAAAGGTTCCGTCATCATTATGGTAAATATTGGATAAGGCAAAAGCTTGGGTTTCTACGATCCTGCCACTGTCATCCCAATAAGCAGATTCAGGACGAAAGCCATCGATTGCAAAATAAGCTTTGACGCTTTCCGGTACATCTGCATCTTCGCATTAATTGTATATTCCTTCGGAATCCGCCTTAAGATATGCGCTATTATCCGAAAGGAAAGCTATTGGTGATGTACTCATATCATCAGCCATCCTCTCCAGCAGTTCAACGTGTTCAGAAAGGAAATCCTTCATCTCAGTGACGGCGTTATGCATAATCTCTTCATCACAAGCAATATCGAAAGCGTCAGGAATGGTCGGAGTATCGGACGGCGCTAATATCTCATCGTTCACATTAGTGGATTCTGTTGGCATGCAAACAGCAGTATCGGTAGACGCAGACCGGCCTGTTGAACTTGCGCAACCAAAATTAAAGAGAAGCGCAACAATAGCAACTATGCATAAACAGTATTTCATTTCATCCTCCTTTACGCAAACGCACTATCTGAGAGTATGCCTTCTAAATCTGTCGGCAAAGCATGCTCCAAGCAGTACAGTAACCATGTAAACACTATGATGGCAACGACTATAAGAACCGCTGTGCATATATTTCTTTTGCTATCCATCATGTCTCGTTCCTCCTGTCCAAGTTCATTATACCACGTTCTTGGTAAAAGAACAGTAGAAAAGCAATTGATAAATTGTTCCTTTCTTATCCAATTCTTCTGATTTGTCATCCGAAAACTTCATTACTAAAATCGCGTCTCAACTTCCGACTTATCC
>DAOPJM010000050.1:0-3245 GCA_035399665.1 Clostridia bacterium | reverse complement strand
GGCTGATTATACCACGCCCAACGCCCATCCCGCAACCACAATATGCTATGCGCCAAACCGACCCTTCTTTGTTTTATTGTTCATATATTGACTGAATTTATAAAGGTTAGCGGGCTATGGCACTTGCGCCTGATTAAGTGTCCGTGGTATACTGGGCTTAGACAAATCGCGGCGAACGGAGGTATAGTCCATGCCATTTTTCATAACTCACGGCGATATTACCAAGGTTGAGACTGACGCCATAGTCAACGCGGCCAATACCAAGCTCTCATACGGCGGCGGCGTTTGCGGCTCGATATTCCGTGCGGCGGGCGTGGACGAGATGACCTCCGCCTGCGCCGCATTCGGCGGCTGCGCCACGGGTTCCGCCGTCATTACACCCGCGTTCAATCTGCCCGCAAAGTATGTAATTCACACGCCCGGCCCGCGCTGGAGCGGGTCTGAACGTGACAAGGAGCTGCTGACCTCCTGCTATATCAACGCGATGCGCCTTGCTACACAGCACAAGCTAAGCTCCATCGCCTTCCCTCTTATATCCTCCGGCATATACGGCTGTCCGCCCGATGTTGCCCTGAGCACGGCGGTTTGCGCAATACGCGACTATCTTCTACACAACGAGCTGTCCGTCTGTCTTGTGTTCTATGACAAGGCTGAATTCATGCTCCCCAAGGGGTTGAAGGGCGAACTGTCGGAGTTGTTGCGCCCCAAAGAACCCGCAAGGCTCTCGGCGTTAAGGTACGCCGAACGTCCCAAGCCTCAGCCTTGGAAGGCGGATTCGCGGCCCGTCGATGAGAACGCTCCCCCGCCCTTTGATGACGCGGACGTCTGCTTCATGATGTCCATGCCGTGCGGCGTGGAGTCGGATATGGAGCTTGATAACATGCTAATGCGCAGAGCCGAAAGCTTTTCCGGTATGCTGTTTCGCCTTATCGACGCTCGCGGCATGAGCGATCCCGACGTCTACAAGCGCGCCAACATCGACCGCAGAGTCTTTTCACGCATACGCTGCGATCCCAACTACTGTCCGAGCAAGAACACCGCCCTTGCCCTGTGCGTCGCGTTGGAGCTTGACTTGGACAGAAGCTGCGACCTTTTGAGACGGGCGGGCTACGCGCTCTCACCCTCAAACAAGTTTGACATCATTGTAAGCTACTTTTTGGAGCGGGGCAGATACGACATCTTCGAGATAAACGAAGCTCTGTTCGACCGCGACCTAAGTCAGCTTGGAGCGTAACAGCCGCAATTGCATACATAAGCGGAGCGGTCAAGCATGGCCGCCCCGTGTCGTATGTGCTTCTATTTGATTTTTACGGGTTAGTCCAATCGCCCGGAAGCTCAATTTCCGTGGAGCCGGAAGGATCCGCGGTGACAATATTGCCGCCGTCCTTGACCTCATACCAGCAATAGGTGTTCGAGTAGGTTCCCGGCCGCGTTACGGTGTGTTCTATCGGAATATAGCCGGAATTGACGCCGTAGCTGATGTTGTTGGCCCAAAGCTTAACGCTGCCATTCGCAACAGTCATGTCATAAGTGCCTATCCAAAGCGACATATCGGAGTCGTTGATATGTGCGCAATACCACTGGGTGTAAACCCCTTTTCCCGTGGTCACGGTAACGTCATTTGAGTTTCCGGTCGCGGATTGCCCGTTGTCGTCTCTGGTCTGGACACAGACGCAGCGATAGGTGTAGGCTGCATTCTCGCCGGAAAACTTGAACGTCTGGCTGTACGCCGCGTTTGTCGCTCCCTCAACCGCCGTGAACTCGCTCGAGTTCGGCTCCTTTACATACCACTGATAGCTTATGGTATAGCTTGTGGTTGAAGGCATGGAGTACGGCATGTCGGTCTCCAGGTAAATCGGATCTATGATGGGAGCCACGCTGGCGCTGAGCGTCAGCTTGTCGCCGTAGTTGGCGGTTACCGAGGAAGCGCCCGAACCATAGTTTACATACGCCACTGCCGTTACAGCTGTGGAAACAGCGGCCTGCGGCGTCTTTGTGAACTGTATGCTCTCGATTGTGACGTCGGCGTTGGGCATGGTAAAGGATACTATCTTATCGTTGCATCCCTTGGCCGTGAAGCCGGAGTCCGTTGCCGCGGTGACCGTAAACTGCGTCGCTTGATTCGTTGTGGGGTTTGTATAGCTCAGGGTCATGCCGCTAAGCTCGTATGTATAGCCGTTGTAATAGTGCTTCAACTTGATGTACACCGTCTCCCCCGCCCAAATGTTTGCGCCTGATATGGTGTTGGCGGGCAGATACTGCTGTGTCGCTGTATTGTTGGCGCACTTATGGAACGTCTGAATGATGCTGTCATAGTCGGTTCCCGACTTTGTGAACAAATGCCTGTAATAGTTGGCGTAAATCGTAAAGTTGGCGGATGACGCCGTCAATGAAATACTGCTGCTGTAAGCGGAGGTGTCATCGGGGTCAAAGTACGCGTCCTTAGTCCACCTAAAGAAGTCCGCGTCGGCGTTCGCAAGCTTGCTCATATCGAACGAGCAGACTTCCTCACTCGGATGCAGGCCTGAGCTCATGGTGTATTCCTTCACGACATAGACGGGGTTGGCTCCCGTATATCCGCCGTCGGCGTCCACAGCGGTGACCTCGCAAAGATTCACCGGCCTAAGCCCGTCGAAGTTGGCGTGTGCGACGTCCCCCGACGTCTCAAGCGACAAGGTATACGAATTGCAGGCGAGCCAGCGTGTATACGCGGTACCGTTTATGGTCTGCTCCACCTTAAAGCGATAGGAGCCTTGGCCGTTATACGTGCTTTGCATCTCCGTTACGTCCGCGGCCTTGTTCGCGTTTGTCACCGTTGTCCACTGCACCGCACCGGTAGAGGCGACTATCATGAGGCTGAGGTATGATCCCGATGCTAAGTCAGGATGCTTAAGCTCCAAATGACCGCATTCTCCGCCCGCTATGCCGCCCGTAGCGTGAAGCATAAAGAGATATGGCTGGCTGGTACCATCGGCGGAAGCAATGGCGGAGCAGCGCACTACGTCATACTCCGACCCATCATAATAGTCGATGCTGGTGAACCAGTGATAGCTGTTGTCTGTCCTAAACGTGTTGTTCGTCGTACCTACCCTTGAGGGTATGTTGCCGCTCTTAGTGCGAAGCGCCATATATTCCGAAATGGACTATATAAAACACGGCACAAACCCTTGATATTACTGGGTTTATACCGTGTTTGACTTCCGTTGTGTCGCTTGTTTGTCGCTTAAATCTGCTAAACGATACTT
>DAOPJM010000049.1:0-10208 GCA_035399665.1 Clostridia bacterium | reverse complement strand
CGAAAGCACAAAAGTCAAGAACCGCTCTCACCATAACCCTCTTCCTGACGCCCCCTTTGCGACGAGGGGGGTCTTTTGAATCTGTTGGTTGCTCCGGAGACGTGGTTGAGTTGACTTTTGCCGAATTCAGGCATTTCTTCATGCGAAACGCCGCGCCCCGAGTCTGGATGACGGGAACGCGGCGATGGGGCAGCTTTGGCTATACGCTAAGCTTTCTTGTGTTTTGCGCGGGCAACCGCACGTTGTACCAGCTTGACGAATTCGACTAACGGTATCACGGACACGGCAAGACCCATGGCGGTGAAGTACTCCGCAAGGTCGACATGCTCAAAGCCGAACGCAGTATTGAGACCGGGGATGTATAGTACAACAGTTGACAGGATAAGACTGCCGAGCATGGCGCCCCAAAGCATCTTGTTCTGATTCGGAATGAGGAACACGCTGCTGCGCTGACTGCGCATATTGAAGCTGTGGAAGATCTCCGCCATGCTCATGGTCAAGAACGCCATAGTCATGCCGTCGGGACTCTCCGCAATTTCCCAAACGCCGCTCTCCATGTAGTGACCGATGAAGTAGGCCGCAAGCGTCAGTATTGAGACCAGCAGTCCCTGATACGCGATGTCAAAGCCCATGCCGCCCGCGAAGATGCCGTCCTTGGGGTTTCTTGGGTTTCTCTGCATGATGTCGCTCTCACTCTTTTCAAGACCGAGTGCAAGCGCGGGGAAGCAGTCGGTGATAAGGTTTATCCAAAGCAGGTGTACGGGCTTTAGAAGCGTAAAGCCAAGCAGCGTCGCCGCGAAAACACCTATGACCTCGCTCATGTTGGAGCCCAAAAGGAACTGTATAGACTTGCGGATATTGTCGTATATCCTTCGGCCTTCCTCGACCGCATTGACTATGGTGGCGAAGTTGTCGTCGGCAAGCACCATGTCCGCCACATTCTTGGTGACGTCGGTGCCGGTAATGCCCATACCTACGCCAATGTCGGCGGTCTTGATGCTGGGAGCGTCGTTCACGCCGTCGCCCGTCATGGCGGTAACATAGCCTCTTGCCCGCCAAGCCTCGACTATCCTGACCTTGTGTTCAGGCTGAACTCTGGCGTATACGCTGTACTTATCCACATCGCGCAGGAAATCCTCGTTGGATATGGTGTTGAGCTGCGCGCCGGTGATGGCCTCGGAGGGATCGTGAATGATACCAAGCTCCATGGCGATGGCGGCTGCGGTATCCCTGTGATCGCCCGTAATCATGATGGGGCGTATTCCCGCCTCGCGGCAGGTGGCAATAGCGGCCTTGACCTCGGGACGGACAGGGTCTATCATGCCCGTAAGTCCGATATAGATTAGATTGTTTTCAAGGTCCTCAGGCTCAAAGCTCTCGGGCAACTCATCGTAGCGCCTGTAAGCGGCGCAGAGTACGCGCAGCGCCTTATCCGCGAAGGCCTTGTTTTGGTCAAGTATCCTTGCCAAAACCGCGTCGGTCATGGGGCGAACAACGCCGTTTTCGATATAACCCGTACACAGCTTCAAGACCTCGTCGGGTGCGCCCTTGGTATACTGCACATAGCCGGCTTGGGTCTTGTGAATGGTTGACATCATCTTGCGGACGCTGTCGAAGGGAGCCTCGCCCACCCTGGGAGTTTCCGCTTCAAGGTCCTGCTTTTTCATGCCCTGCGCATAGGCGAAGTTGACAAGCGCGCATTCGGTGGGTTCACCGTCGGCGTCGTTGTCGTCGTTTAGTACAGCGTCTGAGCAGAGCGCCATGGCGGAGGCAAGCAGCTTTGTGTCACCGACATGCTCAACCACGGTCATTTTGTTCTGGGTAAGCGTACCCGTCTTATCACTGCAAATTATCTGTGCGCAGCCGAGGGTTTCGACTGCTGTGAGCTTGCGAATGACGGCGTTGCGCTTGGACATATTGGTCACGCCTATGGACAGAACCACGGTGACGACGGTCGCAAGTCCCTCGGGTATGGCGGCGACGGCCACAGCCACGGCTATCATGAAGGTGTCGAGCACGATTTTCAGCGTGAAGCTGCCTGCCCTGATAAGAGCCACTCCGAAGATAACGCCGCAGATTATCAGCACAAGCCAGCTTAGGGTCTTGCCGAGCTGAGTAAGCTTCTTCTGGAGCGGGGTCTCTCCCTCTTGGGTGTTGGCAAGCGCGTCCGCAATCTTGCCCATCTCGGTGTCCATGCCCGTGGCGGTTATGACCGCCTTGCCTCTGCCGTATACGCATGAGCTGCCCATGTACACCATGTTCCTGCGGTCGCCCAAGGGTACCTCGGAGCTTTCGCCCATGCCCAAGGTCTTGATGAGCTTGTGTACCGGAACGCTTTCGCCTGTGAGGGCGGCTTCCTCTATCTGAAGGGAAGCGCACTCTATCACACGCCCGTCTGCGGGAATGGCGCCTCCCGCCTCCAACAGGACGACGTCACCTGCTACAAGCTCCTCGTTCTTGACGGATATGGGCTTGCCGTCGCGCAGTACTCTGCAGGTCGCCGCAGTCATTGCTTGCAAGGCTTCGATGGCTTTCTCGGCCTTGCTCTCCTGATAGACGCCAAGCACGGCGTTGATAATGACTACGACAAGGATGATTATGACGTCTGCGAAGCTCTCGCCGCTGTAAATGGACGTTCCGGCGGAGATTACGGCCGCGCAGAGCAGGATGATGATCATCGGGTCCTTGAGCTGCTCCAAGAAGCGGTGCAGCAGAGTGACCTTTTCGGCCTCCTTGAGTTTGTTGGGGCCGTCCTTCTCAAGACGCCTTGCGGCTTCGGCGCTGCTAAGACCATTCTCGTCGCTTCCTAAGCTTGCCAAGACCTGTGATACTTCCTCACAATAATGCTTCATGCCAATTCCTTTCCCGCTGTGCAGTATTTAAAAAAGACTCAAGCACAGCGTAAGCTGTACATGAGTCTGGTTCTTGCTTTTAAGCCAGACCATTAAAAATGGTCATGCGTGTTGACTTAAATCCACCCATAAGCGTGGGAACTACTCCCTCACGGACAGCTTAGTATACCCACATTTTGGGGATATTGTCAACATCTTTTTTACTATATTATGAGCGACCCCTGACGGATAAGCTGTACGCACCGGGGGGCGACGCTATCGCTTCCAACGATTGACAAGCTCGCGCACCTGACGAGTGAACTTGACAAGCTCGGAGTTGGCAAGCCCGTCGCTGCTTTGCGCTATGCCCAGCAGCTCCTTCACGGCGGCGATAAGCTCGCCCAAGGCCGCCTTGGCCTTTCTTGCGCTCGCGCTCTCAGAGGAAGGCTTCGCGGCGGGAATTCCCTCGGTAATTCTGACTGCTCTGTTTTCGGCAAGATCCCATACCGTCCCCGAATACGGCGCGAACGCCGTATAGCCATGCTCGTTTTGCAGCTCGGAAGCGAATGCCGTGCAGCAGCTGTCCTCGCCGTGGTTGACGAACACGAGTTCGGGCTTCTTCTCGCTGAACGCGGAGAGCCAGTTTATCAGCCCATTCTTGTCCGCGTGTCCTGATACGCCGTTTAGGAAGCAGATTTCGGCCTGCACAGCTATGACCTCGCCCATGATTTTGACCTTCTCCGCGCCGTCCAAGAGCTGCCTGCCCAAAGTTCCTTCAGCCTGATAGCCCACGAACAGGACGGTGCTTTCCTTGCGCCAAAGGTTGTGCTTCAGGTGGTGGCGTATCCTGCCCGCATC
This sequence comes from Clostridia bacterium, assembly GCA_035399665.1. Taxonomy (GTDB): domain Bacteria; phylum Bacillota; class Clostridia; order Christensenellales; family CAG-138; genus DAOPJM01. The sequence continues at coordinate 6,519 of DAOPJM010000049.1, read as the reverse complement.
ACACATGCCGCTTGCCGATACTATCACCTTGGGTTCGGCAATCTCGTTGATGGAGCGGGAATTGTCCACGCTCACCGAAAGCTCCAGGCCGTCGAACCAAAGCGGGTTCACGCCCCTTTGCACCAGCTCACGGGTCTGTTTGTCAAAGACCTCCGTCTCGCACTGCAGGAAGATGCTTGTAGCTTCGTTGGCAAGCGGGCTGTCAACGTAGAGCTTGAATCCGTCGTGACCGTGTATAAGCCCTCGTTCCTTGATTTCGCGCATGAAGTAAAGAATCTCCTGCGTCCTGCCCACCGCGAAGGAGGGTATGACCACGTTGCCGCCACGGTCGAAGGTGCGTTGTATTATCTCGGAGAATTCCTTTACATAGTCGGGACGTTCGGGGTGCAGGCGGTCGCCGTAGGTGGATTCTATCAACAGATAATCGGCGGAAAGCACGGGCTGGGGATCCTTTATGAGCGGCTGATTGATATTGCCGACGTCGCCTGAGAACACCATCTTCCTTTCAAGCTCGCCCTCACGCATCCAAACCTCTATGGCGGCGGAGCCTAAGAGATGCCCTATGTCGGTAAAGCGCAGCTCCACCCCTTCAAGCACACTTATGACGCTGTCGTAGGGGCAGCGGCGGAACAGCTTCAACACGCCCTCGGCGTGTTCGCAGGTGTAGACGGGTTCTATCTGTTGGTCGGCGGCGCGCTTGGCCTTGCGGTTCGCCCACTCCGCCTCGCTCTCTTGAATGTGTGCGGCGTCCATAAGCATCACATTGCACAGAGCGCAGGTCTCCTGCGTGGCGTATACGGTGCCGCGAAAGCCGTTCTTGTACAGCAGGGGCAGGTTGCCCGAGTGGTCAATGTGCGCGTGGGTGAGGAACACGCAGCGTATCTCGGACGGCGGAACGGACAGAGCGACATTTTCAAAGACGTTCCTGCCCTGCTCCATACCGCAGTCAACGAGCATGTACCTGCCGTTGACCTCAAGCAGCGTCATGCTGCCCGTTACCTCGTGGGTCGCGCCGAAAAAGCTGATTCTCATGCTGTTCCTCCCATCGTCATATTGTGATTAGTATTTGTGTTCGGGACGCCGCCTTAGGGCACAGTCCTTATATCCCTATGTAGCTCAAAAGCTCCTTAGGACTGCCCAAAACCGGTACGCCAGCGGACTGAAGCCTGTCGGGGTTCTGATGCCCTCCCGTGAGCAGCACACAGTCACAGCCTATCGCGGACGAGACCTCGAAGTCGTGGACGGTATCGCCTATGAACAAAGTCTTATTTGGGGCTATGGACTCACGCTCCAGAAAATCGCGGGCAAGCTGAGCCTTGCTGTGCGCGTAGTGGTCGGATAAGCCGAGCCTGCACTCAAAGCAGTCCTCCAAGCCATATAGGGCGGTCTGCCATTGCAGCATCTCATCCTGCGTCGCTGAGAGTATCACCTGACGTATGCCGGCGGAGCCTATCGCGTCAACGGCGTCTCTGATTCCCTCGCGGAGACTGCAAGTGTGCATTTCGGCGTTGTATAGCTCTATGAAGCGGTCGGAGACCTCCTCGTAGCTTACATCACTGAAGTCATAGCCCATGCGCAGGTAATAGTCACGCACGGGAAAGCCGAACAGCTCGCGGTAATGCTCCTCGCTCTTGAGAGGCGGAAGGCCGTTCTCGGCCAACATGCGCTGCGCTATGTCATAGGTTAAAAAGTCGTCGTCTAAAAGAGTTCCGTTCCAGTCCCAAATTATCATGTCGTACTTCAATTTGCAGTCTCCTTCAGTCTTTGTGCCAAGGAGGTGTAACGCCTCCTTGAGAAGGTGGTGTTCACCATGCGGCGTATGATGTCCGCGCTCCCCAGACAGTACACTAACTTTTTGGCCCTTGTTACCGCTGTGTACAAGAGGTTGCGGGTCAAGAGCTGCGGCGGCCCGCCCGAGAGCGGGAGCAGTACGGTGTTGTACTCCGAGCCTTGGCTCTTGTGTATCGAGATGCAGTAGGCAAGGTCAAGCTCCTCCGCCTGAACGAAGTCGTAGACACAGGCCCTGTCGTCGTCAAATAGAATCGACAGCTTGCGCGCTTCAAAGTCAACGCCCATGAGCGTACCTAAGTCGCCGTTGAACGCGCCGCTTCCTTCGATGACTGCGCCGTTTGGCAGGCGCTTTTCCCACTCAACCTTGTAGTTGTTCTTCACCTGCATAATCTTATCACCCTCGCGAAAGACGGTATCGCCATAGACGCACTCACGCTTTGCGGGGGAGGGCGGATTGAGGGCGGCCTGCAAGCGCTTGTTGAGGTTGCCCACACCGAGTATGCCCTTTTTCATGGGTACCAACACCTGAACGTCCATCAGCGGGTCGGAGGTTCCCAAAAGCTCCATGCGCGTCCTGCAAAGCTCCACAACCCTGTCCAAGACGCTGTCCTGATGCAGCATAGATTCAAATACAAAGTCGGAGTCGCTGCGGTCAAGCACGGGCTGCAGCCCGTCGTTTATCCTGTGCGCGTTGGTCACGATAAGACTGCTCTGCGCCTGCCTGAATATCTCATTCAGGCGCATTACGGGGATAACGCCGCTGTCTATGATGTCGCACAACACGTCGCCGCAGCCCACGGGAGGGAGCTGGTCCCTGTCGCCCACAAGTATCAGCCGCGTACCCTTGGGAATAGCCCTGAGCAGCGCGGCCATGAGCGGCACATCCACCATGGACATCTCATCTATTATTATTATGTCGCCGTCCAAGGGATATTGATCATTTCTGACAAAGCCCTCGCTCGGATTGTACTCTAAGAGGCGGTGTATGGTCGAGGCCTCAAAGCCCGTCGCCTCGGTCATGCGCTTTGCCGCTCTGCCCGTGGGCGCGGCAAGCTGAACCGAAAGCCCCTGCTCGTCCATGGCGTAAGCGATGAAACGAATGATAGTCGTTTTGCCCGTGCCGGGGCCGCCAGTAATCACCATGACGCCGGAGTTTAGAGCTTCCGTTACGGCGCGCTTCTGCTCATCCGATAGGGTGAGTGAAAGTTCCTTTTCATAACGCGGCAGATCCCATATGCGCGACTGCACGTCGTCCGCGAGGAAGCTGAGCCTAAAGGCTATGCCGTCCTCAAGGCGGTCAAGGTAGGGGAGGAACACGGCCTCAAGCTCGCCCACCTGTCGGATGGTCAGCTCCTGCGAATCCGCCATCCAGTCAATGGTCTCGTCAAGCCGTTCGCCGTCCGCGCCCAAAAGAGCCGAAGCCTTGAGTATGAGTTTTTCACGAGGAAGAAAGGTATGCCCGTACTCCTCGCTTGACTCGGAGAGGGCGTACTGCAGGCCGGCGCGGAGCCGTGCCAAGGAGTCGGTCTCAAAGCCCGCCATGCTCTGAGCTATGCGGTCGGCGGTCACAAAGCCTATGCCGTCTATGTCCCGTATCATGCGGTAGGGGTCCTCGAGTATCTTCGCAAGGCATAGATCGCCGTAGCAGCGGTAGAGCTTGTAGGCCTGCCCAACGGTGACGCCGTATGGCTCAAGAGCCAGCAGCACCTCGCGCATGACGCGGTTTTCAGCAAAGGAGGCTGTGATTGCCGCGCATTTGCGCACGCCTATGCCGCGCACCTGAAGAAGCTTTTGCGGCTCGTTCTCCATTATCTTGAGGGTCTCGTCACCGAATTTATCGACTATCGTTTTAGCAAGGCTCTCGCCTATGCCCTTGACGACGCCGCTCGAGAGAAATGCAACGATAGCCCCCGTTGTGGAGGGGGCTATGCGGGAATACTCGGTTACTGCGAATTGCCGACCAAAGCGCGGATGCTGCTTTTCACTGCCGGAAAGCTCCAACAGGTCGCCCACGCCCACGAGCGGTATGACGCCGGTTGCGTTAAAGACCTGACCTGACTGCTCGTCAACCATTGAAAGCACGGTGTAGCCGTTCTCGGCATTGCGATATACTACGCTTTGTACGGTGCCTCTGCGCGCTTCCATGTATTAAAAGTCGAGACGAGAGGAGATGTAGCCCTCAAGCTCCGCTATGGGAAGGCGTATCTGCTCCATGCTGTCGCGGTCGCGAACGGTCACGCAGCCGTCGTTTTCGGAGTCGAAGTCGTAGGTGACACAGAAGGGTGTGCCTATCTCGTCCTCCCTGCGGTAACGCTTGCCGATGGAGCCTATCTCGTCGTAGTCCGCGGCAAAGCGCTTGGCAAGCTCGTTGTGCAGCTTCATCGCAGGCTCGGCAAGCTTCTTGGAGAGCGGCAGCACGGCGACCTTGTAGGGGGCAAGGGCGGGGTGCAGACGCAGCACGGTGCGGGTCTCCTTATCCAGGACCTCCTCATCGTAGGCGTTGCTCATGAAGGCAAGGAGCAGACGCTCGACGCCCACGGAAGGCTCTATGCAGTAGGGGATATAGCGCTCGTTGGTGAAGGGGTCGAGGTACTCAAAGCTCTCGCCTGAGCACTTGGAGTGCGCGGTAAGGTCAAAATCGGTACGGTCGGCAATGCCCCATAGCTCACCCCAGCCGAAGGGGAAGCGGAACTCAACGTCGGTCGTGCCGTTGCTGTAATGCGACAGCTCCTCCTTGTCGTGTTCCCTAAAGCGCATGGCTTCCTCATTGAGACCTAAATCTAATAGGAAAGCCTTCACCTGAGACTTCCAGTAGTCGTACCATTCAAGATCGGTGCCGGGAGCGCAGAAGAACTCCATCTCCATCTGCTCGAACTCGCGGGTGCGGAAGATGAAGTTGCCCGGGGTAATCTCATTGCGGAAGCTCTTGCCGATTTGACAAATGCCGAAGGGGACCTTTCTGCGGGTGGTGCGCTGAACGTTGCGGAAGTTGACGAAGATGCCTTGGCAGGTTTCAGGTCTTAGGTACAGCTCGGATGCGCTGTCCTCGGTGACGCCCTGGAAGGTCTTGAACATCAAATTGAACTTGCGGATAGGGGTAAAGTCGGACTTGCCGCATTCGGGGCAGACAATGCCGTGCTCCGCGATGTAGCTTTGCATCTGCTCGTTCGTCCAACCCTCGGGGTGAACCTCTAAGCTGTTCGCTTCGGCGTAGTCCTCGATGAGCTTGTCCGCCCTAAAGCGCGACTTGCAGGCCTTGCAGTCCATAAGGGGATCGGTAAAGCCGCCGACGTGACCCGACGCCACCCAGGTCATGGGGTTCATGAGGATAGCCGCGTCCATGCCGACGCAGTAGGGGCTTTCCTGCACGAAACGCTTCCACCAAGCCTTCTTTATATTATTCTTTAGCTCAACGCCCAAAGGACCGTAGTCCCAGGTGTTGGAAAGACCGCCGTAGATTTCGCTGCCGGCGAAGATAAACCCTCTTGTTTTGCAGAGGGAAACGAGTTTGTCCATAGTGAGTTGAACAGCCATATACGCCTCCATTTTTAGCATGTGTACATTATCGCCCTCAAAGACTTGTTTGTCAAGTGCGTCGGGCAAAAGTAGGTTATAGGGGGTTGCGGCGAGGGAATATCTGTGCTAAAATCCAGTAAACTGTTTTGGAGGTTTATGGCGTGGACAACGAAAAGGGCAGAGGTCGGTATAAGTATATTAACGACTACGAGAATTACGAGGAGCTGTGTAATGACGGCAAGCTTCGAAAGCGGGTGAAGTACGTCGGGCCATACTATGTGACCGAAAGCTCCGGACAGGAGCTTACCCGTCTTAAGATAAACGTCATCATATGCGTTATCGTGCAGTTTCTCGCGATTGTCCTCATGCTCATGGACGTGGACTTCGCTTATTATGTCCACGAATGGCTGTATGTAGCCATTCCTCTCACCGCCTGCGCCATTCCGTTGGTGTACGCCTTGCTCGGAGCTATTCGCCTCCCATCGTCGTCCGCGAAACTGCAGCGCGATTACCACAAACGCTCGTTTGTGCGCATACGAAGCTCCGAAATAGGTGTACTTGTGATTACGGGAACAGCGCTGCTTCTATATGTCGCATTTGTATGCATAAGAGGCTTTCAGGTGCTGAGCGCGGCCGACATAGTCTTTTTTGCCGCGTTTGCCGTTCATATCGCTTTGGGGTTCTATGTGCTGAATTCTATCGGTAAAATAAAATATACAATCGAGGAGCGCTAAATTATAAAGGCTTGTTTTTGACGATTTTGCGGATTAAATGCGGAATTTTGGCTAACGAACTGTGAAATATTATATTGATTCCGTTTTGAAAACCGCGTTTTTCCGTATTGACAAAGTATTGACAAGCTTGTATAATTCAATATGTATTCTCAGATACATAAAAAACAAAGGAGGAATACTAAATGAAGAGAATCATTGCTGTTCTGTTGGCGTTGGTGCTCGTTCTGCCCCTCATGTTCGCTTGCAAGGCGACTGATCCGGGAACAGAAGTACCCGAAGTCACAGACGAACCCGTTGTGGAGCCCGAAGTAACTGAGGAGCCCACAGTAGAAGTAACCGGCGAACCCGAAGTGACCGCTGAGCCGGAACCCGTGTACGAAGCCGAGCCGTTCGCAGAGAATCTGCCGACTGAGCCGACAATCGATACTCCGTTGGTTGTTGCTTACAGCCCCTTCTCCGCAAAGTTCAGTCCGTTCTA
>DAOPJM010000048.1:2274-10285 GCA_035399665.1 Clostridia bacterium | reverse complement strand
CTTGAAATATTTCCTGTAATAAAAAAGTTCTTCTTGACAAAAACCCGAACGGCTTGATACTCGGCACTCCCGGTTCGGGTAAATCCTTCAGCGCAAAGCGCGAAATCGCCAACGTGTTCCTCGTCACGGACGACGACATCATTATCTGTGACCCCGAAGCGGAATACGGGCCGCTGGTGGAACGCCTGCACGGTCAGGTTATCCGCATTTCACCAACCTCAAGCGACTATATAAACCCCATGGACTTGAACCTTAACTATTCAGATGATGAAAACCCTCTATCGCTCAAATCCGACTTCATTCTCTCCCTCTGTGAGTTGATTGTCGGCGGTAAAGAGGGCTTGCAGCCGGTTGAAAAGACCATCATCGACCGTTGTGTGCGACTGGTCTATCGGGATTATCTCAATGACCCCAAGCCGGAGAACATGCCCATACTTGAAGACCTGTACAACGAGCTTCGCCGCCAGGATGAGAAAGAAGCGCAGTATATCGCTACGGCGCTTGAAATCTATGTCACCGGTTCGTTGAACGTCTTTAACAACCGTACCAATGTGGACATCCGCAGCCGCGTTGTCAGTTATGACATTAAGGAGCTGGGCAAGCAACTAAAGAAAATCGGTATGCTCATCGTGCAGGATCAGGTGTGGAACCGCGTCACGGTCAACCGCGAAGCACACAAGTCCACTCGCTACTATATCGATGAAATGCACTTGCTGCTCAAGGAAGACCAAACCGCCGCCTACACCGTCGAGATTTGGAAACGCTTCAGAAAATGGGGCGGTATTCCGACCGGAATTACCCAGAATGTAAAAGACCTGCTGTCCTCCCGTGAGGTTGAGAACATTTTTGAGAACAGCGACTACGTGTATATGCTCAACCAGGCGTCTGGCGATAGACAGATTCTTGCCAAGCAGCTCAATATCTCGCCCCACCAGCTCTCGTATGTCACCCACAGCGGTGAAGGCGAAGGGCTCTTGTTCTACGGCAACATCATCCTCCCGTTTGAGGACAGATTCCCGAAGGACACCGAGCTTTACCGCATCATGACTACGAAGCCGCAAGAGATTACGGCATAACTAAAATATGAAAGGACAAATGACTATGAATAACAAACTGGAAATCTTCAAAAACGAGGAGTTTGGCAGCGTCCGAATCATTCAGGACGGCGACAAATACCTGTTCTGCGGTTCGGATGTGGCAAAGGCACTCGGCTATAAACGTACTGCGGACGCTATCACAGCGCATTGTAAAGGGGTCTGCGTTTTGCCGACCCCTACAGCGGGCGGCATTCAAGACATGAAATACATCACCGAAGGTGATGTTTACCGGCTCATCACCCACAGTAAGCTCCCGTCTGCGGAATGCTTTGAAAAGTGGGTGTTCGACGAGGTGCTACCGACCATCCGCAAGCACGGCGCATATATGACCGATGAACTGCTTGACCGGATTGAAGCAGACAAGGAGATTATCTCCGATGTCACGGCAAAAATGGTAGCTGAGCGCAGAAGTCACGAACAGACCAGAAATGCGTTGAATGCCGCACTTCCCAAGGTTGAGTATTATGATGCCTTTGTAGACGAGCGCGACTGCACCAACATCCGCGCCACGGCTAAGGAGCTGGAGATACCCGAGCGTGTCTTCTGTAAATTTCTTATGGATAAGAAGCTCGTTTACCGTGCTCCCTCAAAGAATCTCATGCCCTATCAGAAGCCCTTCAACACCGGTTTGTTCATTGTAAGAGATTACTACCGCCACAATCACAAGGGCTGTTACACGCTTTTCACCTCCAAGGGCAAGGACTATATACGCAAGCTCTGGGCACGTGAAAACAGCAAATGCGCGTAAGCGTAAATAAAAGAATCGGAGGAAAGCAAATGGATAGCAATGAAACCTACCTCGTTTCCGGAAAGGACTATTTCGATTATGTCACGGCTGACATTGCCCTGTACTCCATGCTCAAAGAGCTGATTTACGGGATCGGCGAGCTTTCGCACAGCCCGAGAATCAATGCGCTCAAGAAGACCGCGCAGGAATTTGAGGCCGCCGCCGATGCGTTTGCAATGGCATTTGGCGCAAGTGAGGGCGATATTCTTTACGGTGATATCGACGATGTTGAGGATGCCGTGCATAGTCAGGCAGAAAGCCGGATCATTACGCCGGAGAGAGCCGGATATACCTCTCGTTACGAAAGAGCCTGCAAAACCTGTCCCGGCTGCTGTGAGTGTGACGAGGACTGCGACTTCGCGTATGTCTGCCCGGACATTGAGGCACACAAGACGGACTGTGCCGAAAAAACGCCGGTGTCCGATAATATTGCATTTGCGCTTTATTTAACGCTGCTGCCTGATGAATGGTTGGACGGTTTTGCACAGTTCAAAGCCTACCTGAATGAGCAGCGCAAGTACACACTCGATCACAACAAGGAATAAACCTATATCCGCCGGAAGTGAGGTGATGCACAATGGCTAAACGCTCTCCAAGACTGCAATTTTCAGAGGAAGAGTGCGCCGTCCCGGAGCTTGAAAAGGCGATTCGCAAGGCAGATAAACGCATGGACAAGCTCGAAAAGGCAGAATCGAAGATTCCTAAAAAGAGAGTAAAGGTAAAAGAGCGCGTTGTTGACCCGAAATCCGGTAAAGTCACAACGCGCTTGTATTTTGAGGAAGTGGATAAGAAGCGTCCTCCCTCCAAGCTGTCTCACGCTGTCCGTGACGCTCCGGGGCTTGCAGTCAGTTCCACCGTCCATAGAAAGCTGCGGGAGGCAGACGACGACAATTCCGCTACGGAAGCCGCCAACACCGCAACCGAAACCGCCGAGGGCGGTGTTCGCACCATTCAATCGGCACACCGAAGTCACGAGCTAAAGCCCTATCGCAATGCCGACAAAGCCGAAGTCAATGCCGACAAAGCCAATGTTAAGGCATTGAATAAGGAAGCTCAACAGCAGAACCCCGAGTTTTCAAGTAACCCATACTCTCGTTGGCAGCAAAAACGCGCCATAAAAAAGGAATACGCAGCCGCCAAAGCGGGAAAAGGTGCACAGAAAACCGTTAAGGCATCCGAAACTACTGCAAAGGCAGCGAAGAAGACCGCTGAGGAATCAAAGAAAGTCGGAGAGTTCATTGTAAGGCACAAGAAAGGCTTTCTCATAGTCGGCGGTATCGCCGCGCTGCTTGCCATCCTCATGAGTCTCATAGGCTCCTGCTCGGTGATGTTCAACGGCATGTCCTCCACTATCACAAGCTCGACCTACCCCTGTGAAGATGCGGATATGCTCGGTGCGGAATCGCAGTATCTCGCCATGGAAGCCGAATTACAAAACTATCTCGACACCTACGAAGATACCCATTCATACGACGAATACCATTTCGACCTTGACGATATAGAGCATGACCCATATGTGCTCATATCCGCAATCACCGCCCTAAAGGGTGAAGCCTGGACGCTGGACGAGGTTCAGGGTATTCTGCAAACCTTATTCGATAAGCAGTATATTCTGACAGAGACCGTCACCACCGAGACACGATACAGGACGGAAACCCGAATCGGCAGCTACTCCTACACAGACCCGAACACCGGTCAGATTGTCACGGTGTATTACGAATACGATGTTCAAGTTCCATACACCTATTATATCTGCACCGTGGAGCTGGAGAACTTCAATCTATCCCATGTCCCCGTGTATATTATGTCGCAGGATCAACTCTCTATGTACGCCATGTATATGGCGACGCTGGGCAACCGTCCGGATTTGTTCGCGTCGTCTGCATATGTCGGCAAGTATTACGGTACGGAGTATGAGGTTTATGACATCCCGCCGGAGGCGCTTGAGGACGAACAATTTGCCGCGATGATAAAAGAAGCTGAGAAATATCTCGGTTATCCGTATGTCTGGGGCGGCAGCTCACCGAGCACATCTTTTGACTGCTCCGGCTTTGTATCTTGGGTAGTCAACAACTGCGGCGTCGGATGGAGCGTCGGCAGACTCGGTGCATCCGGCCTGCTCGGTATCTGCACTCGTGTATCAGCCGCCAACGTAAAGCCGGGAGACCTCGTCTTCTTCCAAGGCACTTATGACACGACTGGCGCATCTCACGTCGGCATCTATGTCGGCAACGGGATGATGCTTCATTGCGGAGATCCAATCCAGTACACAAGCATAGAAACGAACTATTGGCGGCAGCACTTCTTAGCCTACGGCAGATTGCCGAATCCATGAGAACAGGAGGAAATCATGAACGCGAAAATTGATAAGCTGCGTACAGAGCGCAGCAAGCATACCAAGAAGATAGAATCGCTCCAAACCCGCGTTAAGGAAATCGACTTGAAAATCACCGAGCTTGAAAACGTGGATATTGTCGATATGGTGCGCGAGCGCGGTGTAACGCCGGAAATGCTGGCAGAGCTTCTCAAAGCGATGCACAGCAAGCCCATTCCGGCTGAGAGCCGGAGTAATATCAGAATGGAGGACACTCATGAAGAAAACTAAAATTAAGATTTTTGCTTGCGTTATGGCTGTCATGTGCTTTATGACAGCCTTTTCTGCCACCGCATTTGCCAGTGACGGCGGTTACTACGAATCCAACGAGGACGGTGATAATACACCGCCCAGCTCCATTGACAGTATCACAGTGTCCACCGAGGGTGTGAATCTGCCTGAAAACCAAGGCAGCGAACCGCTTACCCCCGATGGCAATCTCTCGTTGATTGACGATATTTTGCAGAATGAGAGCTACGCCAGCGACGAGGGTGTGACTGTCGGCAATAAGCAGTTCATTACGGTTCAAAGCAAGAACGGCAATTACTTCTATATCGTCATCGACCGCAGCGGTGACACAGAAAACGTGTATTTCCTGAATCTCGTTGACGAAGCCGACCTGATGGCTCTTATGGAGGACGGTAATGACGGCAACACAAGCACCTGTACCTGCTCCGATAAATGCGTTGCCGGTGATGTCGATACCGACTGCCCCGTATGTAAAAACAATATGAGCGAGTGTGCCGGCAAGGACGCGGCTGCTACAACCCCAGACCCAAGCACTTCCGACGACCCGGACGGCGAAAAGGACGGAGATTCCGAGAACGACAAATCCGGCAGTAATACTTCGCTTCTGCTCATTGTGCTCGTGATTGCCCTTGCCGCAGGCGGCGCGGTTTACTGGTTCAAGTTACGTAAGCCCAAGGCAAAGGGTAAAGACAATCTCGACGATTACAATTACGGCGAGGATGAAGATGACGAGGAAATTGAGTACGAGACCGAAACCGACGATGAAGAAACCGAATCTGACGACGAATAAAGAAAAGAGGAAACGATAATGAAAATTCTTGTGATTGCCGAAAAGCCCTCCGTAGCGAAGTCCATTGCTGCTGTAATTGGCGCTGACAGACGCTGCGACGGTTATCTTGATGGTGACAATTACCTTGTCTCCTGGTGTTTCGGGCATCTGGCGGAGCTTGCCTCAGCCGAGGTGTACGACGAGAAATATGCCAAGTGGAGTGGAAGCGACCTCCCCATCGTGCCGGAGCCCTGGCAGTATTCCGTGGGCAGAGATAAGAAAAAGCAGCTCGATCTGCTCTCTTCTCTCATGAAGCGCGCCGATGTAGGCGAGATCGTCAATGCCTGTGATGCGGGGCGCGAGGGCGAGCTTATCTTCCGAACCGTATACAATCTTTCCGGCTGTACCAAACCCATGAAACGGCTTTGGATTTCCTCTATGGAGGATAACGCTATCCGCGAGGGCTTTGACAACCTTCGCCCCGGTGAGGATTACGACAGGCTCTATGCTTCCGCGCTTTGCCGGAGCAAAGCGGATTGGATGGTTGGAATAAACGCCACCCGCCTGTTTTCTGTGCTCTACCACCGAACCCTGAATGTGGGGCGTGTGATGACGCCGACGCTGGCGCTGCTCGTACAGCGCGAAGCAGAGATTGATGCCTTTATTCCGGAACCCTTTTACACCGTTGAGATTGACTGCGGCGGCTTCAAGGCTTCTTCCGACAAATATAAGGACAAGAACGAAGCTGCTTCTGCCGCGTCTGATTGTCAAAACGGAGCTGTTACCGTAAAGAGCATTGAACGCAAGGATAAAACCGAAAAAGCTCCTATGCTCTATGATTTGACTACTCTTCAACGCGACGCCAACCGTGTGCTCGGCTACACAGCACAGCAGACCTTGGATTACCTCCAGTCGCTCTACGAGAAAAAGCTCACTACTTACCCGCGAACCGACAGCCGCTTTCTCACAAATGATATGGAGCCGTCCGTTAATGCCATAATGCTTCTCTGTGCCGGTATCTGCGGCAGTGCCACGCCGCTCACCGTGAATAGCGGATGTGTCTGCGATAGTAAAAAGGTCTCCGATCACCATGCCATAATCCCCACGATTATCGCCGGCGAGACGGAGTTGAACGGTCTGCCTGCGGGTGAGCGTGAGATTCTGCGTCTGGTGGCAAAACAGGTGCTCCGCGCCGTGAGTGCTCCGTATAAATACTCCGAAACCGTCGTCACGATGGAATGCGGCGGCAAAATCTTTACGCTCAAAGGCAAAACGGTCATTGAATTGGGCTGGAAAGCCTTTGCCGAACAGGAACAAAAGGAAAAGGCGCTGCCGGAGCTTTCCAAAGGGCAGGTCATTAAGGTCATAGAAACAAACGTAAAGGAAGGCAAAACGACCCCTCCCCGCCACTATACGGAGGATACAATTCTTTCGGCAATGGAGACGGCGGGAGCAAAAGATATGCCGGAGGACGCGGAGCGCAAAGGGCTCGGCACACCGGCGACGCGCGCCGCTATTCTGGAAAAGCTGGTCTCTACCGGCTTCGTGGAACGTCAAAAGAGCAAGAAGACGGTCAGCCTTATCCCCGCGCACAGCGGTGTTTCACTTATTACCGTTCTTCCGGAGCAGCTTCAGTCTCCGCTTTTGACCGCCGAATGGGAGAATAAGCTCAAGCAGATTGAGCGCGGCGAGCTTGACCCGAATGATTTTATGACTGCTATCACAGCGATGATCGATGAACTCGTCAAGACCTATAAGGTAATTCGAGGCGCTGAGGTACTGTTCCCCTCCGGCAGAGCCGTTGTCGGCAAGTGTCCCCGCTGTGGATGTGATGTGACCGAGAGCAAGAAGGGGTATTTCTGCGAAAACAACGACTGCCGCTTCGGACTGTGGCGCGACAACAAGTTCCTGACCGCCAAGCGCGTCACTCTCTCGCGGAAGATGGTGTCCGCGCTTCTCAAGGACGGGCGCAGCTTCGCAAGCGGTATCTACTCGGAAAAGACTGGCAAGAGTTATGACGCATATATCGTCCTTGAGGATGACGGTGCTCGTAGCCTGTACCGTCTGGAGTTTGACCGGGAGGGAGCGAAGTGAAGCTCAGTCCGGAGGAAAGAGAAACCATCATTCTCTATTCGGAGGCGGACGATAACGCCAGCGTTTACACCCACGATAAGAAGCTGAGCGAAAAACTGAAAAGGCTCTCGAAGAAATACCCGGACAAGATATACGTTGAACGCCGTGAGCACCCGGGCGCAGTCAGCTATATCGTACCGAAGAACTGCGTCAGCATTCGAGAGCCGTACAGCGACGCCAGACGCAAGGCGGCAAGTGAACGCGCAAAAAAGGCGGGAATCGTGCCGCCAAACAGGAGCATAAGCTCCAAATCGGAATAGGAAAGCGGCTCCCGTATGGGTTTACCTGCCTGTATGGGAGCCGCCTTATTTCAGGAGTAAATAAACCGGGAAAGGAGTCAGTATGGCAGAAAATCAAACCAGCAAAGACCGCCTGAGAGATATTACCGAAAGCATAGAGACCGGCATCAAAGACCTCTTTCAGTCGGACAAATATGCGCAGTATCTCCGCACCATGAGCCGCTTTCACAAATACAGCGTGAACAACACCATGCTTATCTTCATGCAGCGACCCGACGCCACGCTGTGCGCAGGCTTCAACAAGTGGAGAGATCAGTTCGGCAGGAATGTCATGAAGGGCGAAAAGGGTATCAAGATTATCGC
>DAOPJM010000048.1:0-2174 GCA_035399665.1 Clostridia bacterium | reverse complement strand
ACCGTTCACGAGATTGCACATTCCAAGCTCCACAACAGCAAAAAACGCGAAGTACCGGAAATCGACGCACAATATGAGAACATTGAACTATTCGGCAAGCCCGCGCTATTCACAAATGAGCGCGTAGACCGCTCCACGCTTCCGGAAGGACTTTACAGCTATGACCTGCGCGGTTCGGATGATGACCCCGGACAGCCGGCGACCATCGAAGCGAATGTTACGGTCAATCACGCCGGTTCTGTGATAACTACCGAGCCGATTGAATTTCCCGAGCAAGGCTTTATTGCCATCGAGGATAATATCAACTTCCTTGGCGACAGCAAAACCATTCGGAGCTTCATAGAGGAAGTCAAGCCGGAGCTGGCTAAGAAATTCCGTAATACCGAAGAGGTTGAAGCAGAGAGCATCTCGTATGCCGTCTGCGCTTATTACGGCATTGCCACCGGCGAAAACAGCTTTGGATATATCGCAAGTTGGTCTCAGGGAAAAGAGCTGATTAAGCTGAGAGCGTCACTGGAAACTATCAATCAGACCGCAAGCGGGCTTATCACCGATATTGACCGCCACTATGCCGAGATTATGAAGGAACGCGGCCTTGATGTGGAGGTCGAACCGGTGGAAGCGGAAAAGCCCGAGCCGGAGATTGTCGGTATGGAAGCACCCGAACCGAGATATGAATACAAGCTCCATGCCAATCCCCGGTCAACCGGCGAAAAGGACGCCGCTTTCATCCAGGCGTATCAGCGCACAGCCGAAGGACTTGTTCCCGGAGAGATTATCGGATTCGGCACTTATGATAAGCTAATCCCTGTCACGAATGAATTGAACGCTGCGGAGAAAACGCCCGAAGAGGCAAAGGCTGTGCTTGACAGTGTTGTTGCCGACGAAAGCGCGGAGATGCCCGCCCCCGAGATTGGTGTCGAAGAACCTCTGCCGGAAACCGCGCCGGATAACGGATATATGCCCGACCCCACCGTTTCCATCGAAGCCATGAACGCCTACGGCTATACCGATGCGGATATGCTCCCGCTGTCCAAGGACAGAGCCATAGAGCTTGCGGAGCGTGATGTTACTGTCTATATGCTCTACGATGACAACACCGAGGCAATGGCGTTTGAACCCGAAGAAATCAATAACCACAGCGGTATGTTCGGAATTACTCGTGAGGATTGGGAAACTGTGCGAGATCAGTTCCCCACAGAGCAGAGCAAACCGGACTTGGAGAGTGCCTTTCTTAGCGCAACCGGCGATGCTTATGTGATTTATCAACTCACGGATTCAGACGAAAACGCGGAGCGTCGCTTTATGGGTACGGAATACCTTGCAAAAAGCGGCATTCCGATTGAGCACGACCGTTATGAAGCGATCTATACCGGAGAGCTTTCTGCTGATGGCGACACCTATGATAAACTAAACGGGCTGTATCGAACCTTTAACATCGACCATCCCGCCGACTTTACCGGGCATAGCCTGAGCGTCAGCGACATTATTGCGCTCAAGCAAGCCGGAGTGATATCCTGTCACTACGTTGATTCCTGGGGCTTCAAGGAATTACCGATGTTTCTGAAACCGGAAAACTATCTGAAAAACGCAGAGATGGCTATGGAAGACGATTACGGTATGATTGACGGCGTACTGAATAACGGTCAGAGGCAACAGACCACAGCAGAGCTTGAGGAACAGGCAAAGTCAGGTAAGCCCATATCGCTTCTTTCCTATGTGGAGGCTGTACGCCGTGAGCGAGCCGAGAACGAGCCGAATAAGCAGCCGGAGGAATCTTCAAGAAAGCCCTCCGTCCTTGCAAAGTTGAAAAGCCCTATTACTCCTGCGAATCCGACAAAGACAGCGCCAAGTAAGAGCGCAGAAAGAGAGATTTGAGTATGAATACCTTTACCAATGACGAGATCAACCTCATGTGTATTTACAACACCGGCACGAAGGACGGCTTGATGGACGCACTCACCGCTATGCGGGAGTATCTGGAACCGGAGGAATCCGAGCTGCGCGACCTGACCGACAGCGTTCTGGAGAAGTTGGAGGTAATCAGCGAAGAGGACTTTGCCGCGATTGAGCTGTTTCCGGACTTTGATGATGAGGAATAAGCGGTAGAAAAAGACACAAATACGCTGTATAATATAGGGCAGAAGTCTTGATGGCTTCTGCCCTATAAATCG
>DAOPJM010000047.1:3532-10539 GCA_035399665.1 Clostridia bacterium | reverse complement strand
TAATATCCAAGCCTGTTTCCAATTTGACCGACAAGCATTAAGAGCAACGCAGTGCCAGCGCGGTCTTTATGTCGTCAAGGTGTTCTTCGCGGATAACTCGATAATGAATCCACCCGCCATCATTGCAGGGATGCTCCTTGATCAATATTCTATCAGCAGCGTAGGGTTCTGTCCTCTCAATATCAGCCGGAAAAAGAGAGCCTTGGCAGATAAACAAAACATCCGAACAAATGCCGATTTATAAGGCAGAAGCCCCAAGACTTCTGCCCTATATTATACCGCCATATTGTGTCCTTTTCTACCGCTTATTCGTCAAAATCCGGGTACAGCTCCATCGCCTCGTATTCTTCATCGCTGATGCGCTCCAGCTTATCGAGCACCGAATCCGTCAGGTCGCGCAGCTCGGCTTCCTCCGGCTCAAGGTACTCCCGCATGGCAGTGAGAGCGTCCATAAGGCCATCCTTCGTGCCGGTATTGTAGATGCACATGAGGTTTATTTCGTCCTGAGTGAAGTTATTCATCATCAAATCTCCATTTCCGCGCTCTTTTTCGGCGCTGTTATTTTAGCTTCTTGTTTCGATGTGTCTCTGAGTTTTTGAATTATCGAGAGCTTTTTCTCGCTGACTTTATCTCTGTCCCGTTCAAACAGGCGCTGCGCCTCCTTGTCCGCACAGTAGAGATAGAAATTATAGTCTCCGCATGAGGGATTGCAGCGCAGGAAGTATTGATGCTCCGGCATCTCAATCTGAAAGCCATAGGCTGGGAGTGATGCTTGTACCTTGGCTCTGTCCTCGCGGAGCTTGCAGAAACCCTCCATACTACGGAGATTGTTCAGAGGGCCGAAGTCCTGACGAAGCCAGTTTACAACAGCGTCCAGCTCTGTTTTGAAAGACTGCGTGTTCAGTTTGTCATCGTTGTGCGGCCACCAAGTAGTCCAGAACTCTTTGCCGCCGCCAAAGTCGCCCCGAAGATGGCCTACCAGCCCGCGTTCTGCATCCTTGCTATCATCGGAGTAGAGCCAATCAGTCTTGTCTGCGTCAATGGGTAGGATTTCAAAGACGGTTTTGTCTACGGGCGGGTGTTCCTCCAGATACTCGCCAATCGACACATAGCCGTTGCCCAGAAAGTTCATATCGTCGGCGTCAAAGTCCAGATGACCGCTGGGGTCAAGCTGAATAGCTTCATTGGATATGAGTGTCCCGAAGTGATTGACCACGATTCCATACCCAAGCTGACAGGGCTCGCCCCAATCGTCATCGGTGTGCCGTATCTCATAGCGGTGCAGCCCTTCGGGAATGGTGTCCTTCTGTACGCGGCAATCTGTGAACAGGACGGTCTTACCCTGAAACTCGACTTCCTCAAAGCGTTCATTCATCGCGTCAACAGCCATGCCTTAAATCTCCCTTTCCGCACTCTTTGCAGGCGCTGTTTTGAGTGGTTTTTCAGATACGTTGCTATGGAGCATCGCAATGACGGAGGGCTTCTTTTCCGAGCGTTCCGGCTGCTTCTGCGGCTCAGCCTCACGGCGTACAGCTTCCACATAACCCAACAGGGATATGGGCTGACCGGCCTTCACTTTTTCCTCCAGCTCCGCAACAGTCTCCTTTTTCCCGTTGTTGACGATTCCATCAATCTGGTTGTAATCGTCCTCCATAGCCATTTCAGCGTTTTTGAGGTAGTTCTGCTGTGGCAGAAACGTGGGCAGCTCCTTGAAGCCCCAACTGTCAACGTAATGACAGGATACGCCACCTGCCTGCTTGAGCGCAACGATGTCGCTTACAGACAGGCTGTGTCCTGTGAAGTCGGCTGGACGGTCATTATTGAACGTGGCGTAGATCTGATTCAGCTTGTCCTGCTCGTCACCGGC
Source organism: Clostridia bacterium (assembly GCA_035399665.1). GTDB lineage: Bacteria > Bacillota > Clostridia > Christensenellales > CAG-138 > DAOPJM01. The sequence goes on along the minus strand of DAOPJM010000047.1, from coordinate 8,672 downwards.
AGTACCAAGATTGCTTGCATACACGGAGGTATAGTTTTCACGCTGGATTTCAAGTCCTTTCCTCTGCAAATAGTCTGAGTTCATAAACCGAAGCTCTGTAAGCTCGGGAGCATCCCGCAGCTGATAAATGGCAAAGGAATCGTTTGGGCTGGAAAGAAACTCGGCCTCAATATCTCTCTGTGGCTCACTAACGCCGAGTTCGTCCTTTACAGCGTCCCAATCTTCACGGGTAATACCGAAAATGCCGTCAAAGCTCTGAACCTCATCTGTGTCAAAAGCCATTGCCTCGGTATTGTCCGGGTGAAGCAGATATACGGTTACATCACGCTCCGCAAGCTCCAGTGCCCGGTCTTTTGTCAGCGGCAGCATATCCACATCTGTATAGCCGTAAGCGTTCATGCTCTCAATAGAGATAGCCGGGTCAGGAACAGCACCGTTATCCGGTGCAGTCGTTACTAGCGTTTCCTCAACCGTAATCTCGGAGACCGGTGCAGTCGGCGTTTCTGTGCCTATCGAGGGCACGTCAAGCGCAAAGGCCGCCTTTGCGTCAGGAACGGTTAAACTGCCCTCGTTCAGTGCCGCAGAAATTTCACGGCATTGCTCTGCTGTGCTGACACCGATAATATCTCCCGGAATAAGCTCTCCGTCCTGCTTCGTGTATGCCTGAACAAAACACCGATCAGCATCGCCGGTAGCGGTTGGATTGCTGTGCATAAGATATTCCACGGTAGGTGAAATCTGTTCTGGCACTGCCTTATCCAGCCCACGTTCCTTCATAATCGCGGCGTAATTCCGGTCAATATCCGTGATAAGACCGCTGGAGGTTTTGTTGATGGTTTCCAGACTGGCACGAAGCTCGGACAGCTCCTTATCCCTGGAATAGCTGGCGAGATAGCCGAAGGAGTTTTCTCCTGTCTGAATGCCATAGTAAGCGCAAACGGAGAAAGAAACAGACTCAGCTTCCAATTCTTCGGCGCTGCGGCTCTTTTTGACGAACTCAGCAATAGAGGTATCTTCATCAATCTCTAACCGCCACTCAAACTGATTCTCATCGACATACTTCCAGTTGTGAGCCTCAGCCTCTGCGATGGCCTCGGCTTCGGTATTAAATCCGCTGTTCAGGTCTTGCTTCGTGCCGCCTTCACTGACTATGACAACCTTCCACTGCTCCGTGACCTCCGGCAGTTCCTTGTTGTGGAGCTTGGAGTGGGCCATCTCGTGGATTGCGGCGGAGACGGTCTGCACCTCACTCATGCCCTCGCGGATGGCAATGCGCTGGTCTGTTGTGGAGAAATAGCCGTCCATATTAGCGCTCATAGCCTCAAAAGCGATGGGAACCGGCGCAGAACGCCGCAGGGCCTCCATAAAAACATCGTAGTTCTGCACGTTGCCGGTCAGGTTTTCTGCCAGCTCCGGCAGGGGCTTTCCGTCAGTCTGAGAATAATCAAAGGTCGTCACTACCTTGTACATGGGTATCTGGATGACCTTTTCCTCGGTGATGACCTTGCCGTCCGCATCCAGTATGGGTTTTTTGGTATCAGGGTCGAGCTTCTCCTGCTCAATCATTTTCTTATAAGGCGTAGGCGCAATAATCTTGATACCTTTTTCACCCTTCATCACACTGCGCTCAAACTTGTTTTTCCACGAGGTGAAGGACGCGCAGAGCGTAGCGTCGGGCTTCTGGAGATAGATGAGCATCTGATTGTTGACGCTGTACCGATGAAAACGGCTCATAGTGGTCAAATACTGCTTATATTTATCCGACTGGAACAACTCGCGGATTCCGGTCTCGATGCTGTCGGTTATTTCCTTGAGACGTTCCTTATTTGTCTGGGCTTCTGCCATGAGGCAAGACCTCCTTTACGTTTTTTGAATTACCCGCTTGTATTTCAGCGGACTGTTTTCGAGATAGTCATTGATGAGCCTGCTCTGTGCCTTTGTTTCGGCGTAGGCAGTCACTGTGATGGTTTTAGTGCTCCAATCCCGCGTGTAGCTGTCTGCTGCCACGTTGGTGATATGGCTACCGGCGAGGAAGTCTCGGAACTGCTGCATCGCCTCACGGTTATCCGACGGTTATCCGACATGACTACATTCACATAGGCCTTTTCTTTGGACAGGCGATTGTTTACTGCCACGGCAAGGCAGCACCCGACGCCGCTGGCAAGCGACACAATAAGAATGGCCAAAACGCCGTCCGAGGTAACAATCAGCTTGGTAATCCAGTAGTAGATGAAGTTGGATGCCGCCAGACTGATACCGGCGAGAATACAGCGATTGCGCTGTATGAGAATTGTTTTGGCTGTGCTCAGAGTGTTGTCCAGCACCTTGGCGGCGAACAGTACCGCATAATATAGAACCATTGTCAAATGTCTTTACCCCTTTCCAGAGAATGCGGCTCCCACACAGGAATACCCATGTAGGAGCCGCAGGTGATTTATCTGTCTTCTTTGGTAAAATCCAGCTTGTAGGTTGAGCGCGTGCCGTCATCCTCAAGCACGATGAAAGCGTCGTAATTCTTGCCGGTCTTCTCCGAATAGATACCGCTGGCATAGGTGCGTCCATCCTTTAGGAGCGAGGTCGCCATCTTTTTCGTCAGGTTGATTTTCTTTGCGGTCAGGAACTTGTTGTCACGCCAGAGACCGAAGCGACAAGCTGTGCTCTCGCAGAAATAGCCCTTCTTGCTCTCGGTCACATTACAGCCGCAGCGCGGGCACTTGCCGACAACGGGCCGACCGGAGGGAAAGAGTGTTTCTGCACCACGGATGACCTCATAGCCGTTCACAAGCTCGGAGACCATATCCGAAATCTCCGACAGGAACGTGTCGGCGGACAGCTCACCGTGCTCCACCTGTTTCAAACGCTGCTCCCATTCGGCGGTGAGAAGCGGAGATTGAAGCTGCTCCGGCAGGACGGTAATAAGGGAAATACCCGCCTGCACGGGAATGAGATTGACCGCTTTCTTGCTCTTGCGGCGCTCCACAAAGCCGGCAGAGACCAGCTTTTCCAGAATTGCGGCGCGGGTAGCGGGAGTGCCCAGCCCTTTGCGCTCGGCATCGTCGGGCATATCTTCTTTACTGGCGGTCTCCATGCTGGAAAGAAGTGTGTCTTCCGTAAAATGCTTGGGCGGCGTGGTCTTGCCCTCCTTTACGGAAATATCATTGGGCGTATACGCATTACCCTCCGCGAGCTCTGGCAGGGATTTGTCCTTCTGCTCCTGAGTGAGATAAGCTTTCCAGCCCATATTTGTAACCGTTTTACCTTTGGCGGTAAAAGAATAACTGCCGCATTCCATAACGGCGGTTGTCTGCTCATACCGATAGGATTCGCTGACGGCCATCAGCACCTGACGGCAGACCAGCATCAGCACCTCACGCTCGCCGGCAGGAAGACCGGAAAGGTCAGCTTCACCGGCAAGTATGGTAGGAATGACAGCGTGGTGGTCAGAGACCTTCTTGCTGTCACAGACCTGACCGGGGCTTGCAATGGTGGGAGCATCTACATCCAGCATACCGGCAGCACACAGCACGATTGCCTTGACGGAATCTTCCATATCATCGGTCAGATAGCGGCTGTCGGTGCGGGGGTAGGTAGTCATTTTCTTTTCATAGAGGCTCTGGAGGTAATCCAAGGTCTGTTGGGCGGTATAACCGAGAATGCGGTTGGCGTCTCGCTGGAGGGTGGTCAGATCATAGAGCGCCGGGGCCTTTTCCGCTTTTTCAACGCGCTCCATCGTCTTTACCGTAGCCGTCTGCCCTTTACAGGCAGAGATAACGGCTTCGGCTTCGGACTTGCTCTTGTATTTCTCCGATACGGCTTTGAAATCCCCACTGTCCATCTCTACAGTGTAGAACGATTCCGGCTTGAAAGCGTCAATCTCCGCCTCGCGCTGGACGATGAGCGCCAGCGTGGGGGAAACCACACGCCCCACATTCAGCGTCCTATGATACAGCACAGAGAAAAGCCGTGTGGCATTGATGCCCACCAGCCAGTCCGCCTTGCTGCGGCAGAGCGCGGATTCATAGAGAAGGTCGTAATCCTTGCCATCCTTGAGATTGGCAAAGCCGTCGAGAATAGCGGCATCCTCCATAGAGGAAATCCAGAGCCGCTTCATGGGCTTCCTGCAGCCGGAGAGATTGTAGACGGTGCGGAAGATAAGCTCTCCCTCGCGCCCCGCGTCGCAGGCGTTGATAACCTCGGTCACATCGTTTCGCTTCATCAGGGAGCACAGCAGATCAAGCTGCTTTTTCTTGTCCCGGCTGACGGTGTACTGCCACGGGTTCGGCATGACAGGCAGATCGTCATAGCGCCATTTGGCGTATTTCTCATCGTAGGTCTCCGCGTCGGCAAGCTCCGCCAGATGGCCGAAACACCATGACACGATATAGCCATTGCCCTCCAGATAGCCGTCCTCACGCTTTTTCACACCGAGTACAGCGGCAATGGATTTGGAAACACTGGGCTTTTCAGCAATAACAAGCTTCATATTCTTTTCTCCTTATTCTTTGTTTTCATCATCGGATGCATCGGTTTCATCGTCCTGTTCAAACTCCAGGTCTTCGTCGTCATCCTCGTCATCGCCGTAGTCGTAATCATCCAGATCGGCACTGCCCTTGGTGTCCGCCTTGGGCTTACGGAACTTGAACCAATACAGAGCCCCGCCGCCTGCAAGGGCTACAACCAGCACGACAAGAAGAATGCCGGTATTGCTGCCGGAATTCTCGGTTTCGGGCTCATCCTCACCGGTAGCATCCGGCTCAGTCGTGGAATCCGGTTCTACGGCGGCTTCCTTTCCGGTACACTCGCTCATATTGTTCTTGCAGACCGGGCAGGAGGTGTTCACGTCTCCGGCGACGCATTTATCCGTGCAGGTGCAGCTAACGGTCGTGTCGCTGTCTCCGTCCTCCATGAGCGCCATCAAGTCAGCCTCATCCACCATATTGAGGAAGTAAACATTCTCCGTGTCTCCGCTGCGGTCGATAATGAGATAGAAGTAATTGCCGTTCTTCGTCTGAACGGTGATGAACTGCTTGTCCTTCAGCTCGGATTCGTCGCTGGTGTAGCTCTCCACCTGATAGATATCATCTACCAGCGTGAGATTGCCGTCCGGTGTGAGCTGCGTACTACCAGAGTTGTACAAAAG
>DAOPJM010000047.1:0-3432 GCA_035399665.1 Clostridia bacterium | reverse complement strand
GAAATTTACCTTTTTTCATCGTCTTCCTCCACATTCACAAATTTCTCGGGTATCGCGGCATTGGGCTGCTTTTCAAGCAGTTCCATCAGCTCGGCCAGCTCATCAATAGTCAGTCCGTTTTCTCTGACGATGCCGACGATATCCGTGTTTTCCAGCTTCATGATCTGCTCGTCGAGCACCTTGATACGCGCCTGATATGCGGTATCTTTCTCAATCAGCTTATCTCGTTCCACTTTGAGCTTTTCTATTCTGGGATTCATGGTGTGACCTCCTTCTTTACGGATTGGGCAGCCTGCCAAACTGCATAAAATGCTGCTGCCAGTAGCTTGTTTCTATGCTTGTGTATTGGATTGGGTCGCCGCAGTGAATCATCATTCCGTTTCCAACGTAAATGGCAACATGGGATGCGCCGGTCGTGTCATAAGTGCCCTGAAAGAAAATGAGGTCGCCGGGTTTAGCGTTTGCAGCAGAAACATAGGAACAGATACCGCGCAGACCCTCAGCGCCCAAACGACCGAAGCTCCAGCCCACACCGCAGTTGTTGCAGACATAGCTGACGAAACCGGAGCAATCGAAAGAAGTCGCCGGTGAGCTGCCGCCCCAGACATAGGGGAAACCGAGATATTTTTCCGCTTCCGTAATCATAGCGGCGAACTGTTCATCCTCCAGAGCTTCAGCCGGTATCTCATAGACCTCATACTCCGTGCCGTAATACTTACGGATATAATCCGATGAAGCAAACAGCTCTGGGCGATTGCCAAGGGTCGCCATATACATGGCGTACATGGAGAGCTGATCCTGCGACATGATATACACGGGCACATGGGACAGGTTGAAGTTTTCCAGTTCCACGGTGCAGATATAATAGGTGTATGGAACGTCAACATCGTACTCATACTCCTCTGTTACCGTCTCGCCGGTATTGGGGTCTGTATAGCTATAACTTCCGGTACGGGTCTCGGTTCGGTATCTTGTTTCGATCGTAACCGTTTCCGTCAGGATATACTGCTTTTCAAACAGCATACCGAGCACATCACCAACTTCGTCAATCGTCCATTCGCCGCCCATGAGAGCGGTGACAGCCGAGATAAGCACATAGGGGTCATGCTCAATTTCGTCGAGGTCATAGTGGTATTCGTCGTAATCGTGGGTGCGTTCATAGTTGTCGAGGCTGTCTTGCAGTTCTGCTTCCATGCTGCAGTAGGCGGCTTCGGCGGCAAGCATATCCGCGTCTTCCAGTGGGTAGGTTGAAGCGGTGATGCTGGAGGTTAGGCTCTGCATGATAACGGAGCAGGAGGAAAAGCCGACCGAGAACAGGAGCAGGACAGCGGCAATACCGCCCACGATAAGAAAGCCCTTTTTGTGCCGGGCAATGAACGCACCTGTTTTCTTTGTCGCTTCTTCGACCCTTTTTGCCGCTTTAGCCGTGGTTTCAGAGGCTTTTGCGGTATTGCTTGCGCCCTTTCCGGCTTTGGCGGCGGCGTACTCCTTCTTGATTGCCCGTTTCTGCTGCCATTTGGAATACGGATTCACCGTAGAGCCGTTTTGCTCAGCATATTCCTTGTTCAGCGCCAGGACATTGGCCTTGTCCACCGCCGTCTCTGCCTTATCCGCTTTCTTATACGGCTTCTCCTGATGGGAACGGTGTGCCGTCTGGACGATACGGGAACCGCCCTCGGCGGTTCCAAGTGCGGTGTCTGCTGCCTCTGTGCCGGAGTTGCCGTCATCCGCTTCGCGCAGCTTGCGGTGAACGGTGGAGCTGACAGCAACACCGGGAGCATCTCGTACAGCGTGAGACAGCTTGGAAGGTGGGCGCTTTTTGTCCACTTCCTCAAAATATAAGCGCGTCGTGACCTTGCCGGTTTTCTGGTCAACGACGCGCATCTGCTTTTTTACTGTCTTCTTTGGTATTTTCGCTTCGGCTTTTTCCAGACGGTCGGCGGCTTTGCTTGCCTTTTGCGCGGCTTTCGCCACTTTCGGCGCGGTCTGCTCGTCTTCCGTAAAGATAAGCCGTGGGGCACGCTTTGGCATAGTTCATCACCTCGGTTCTGTGAAAATTGAGCGGCAGTCACTTCGCAAATATCGCCGCATTGGTTTCAAGCTCACCCTCGCTGATCTCGCCACGCTTCTCAGGGGGAATCCACGCGCTGATTTCGCTGACAAGCCCTTTGAAATGCTTCTTACCGGCGGGCGTCACAAGAGTGTACTCGCTTTTCTCGGCAGTAGGAGTGTAAAAGTCGCGGGTGGCGAACAGCGGATCGTTGCGCTTTCCAGCTTTTGCAAAGGCGCGGCCCTTGCGATGGCGGTCACGGAACAGGTAGTTGTGTTCAAAGAGGTAGCCCATAAGCTTCTTCTGAGGCACCCCCAGTTCCTTTGCCGTATAGCGGAAACAGGTCAGATCGTTTGCATACACAAATGAATCGTAGTAATCAGCCTTGGGGAGCAGCCGCGCGTTTTCGGCGCGGGAAGCGTTCAGCCGTTCACGCAGCTCTCGCGCACTGTCGTTCTGGTCACGGAGACGATGGAGGTATTCGGAAACAAGCTCCGGGTTTTCGTCCAGATGCTCAATGACCGCATCGGTCATATATGCGCCGTGCTTGCGGATGGAGGGAATAACCTCGTGTGTAATCCAACGCTTAAACTCCTTCGCTTCCGGCTTACGGGAACCGAGAATCAGATTGTATAGGCCAAATTCATTCACAACGGTGAGTTTCTGAGTTCCTCCAGGGGTGTGCGTTGAACGCACACCCTTTTCGTCATCGTCCAACCGTCTTACAGCAGTACGAGAAATGCCGAGTGCGGTACAGACATCGGCGGACACAAACCATGGGGTTCCATCGACGTTAAGTGTCCGAATCCGCCCAAACTGCTCGTTCTCGAAAATCATCAGACTGTTCTTTTCCATAATCGTTGTCCTTTCAATATTTATTGTTCTGACCGCTCTTGCGGCTTTGTTGTCATTGCCCGGTACAGTTCCGTGTCCTTGGGGAACCGATCTACGAAAGGCAGAATGACCGAGCCATAAAAAAGCAGCCCTTCGCCTTCACCGCTATGGGTGACATACGAGAGCTGATGGGGTGAAATATTAAGTTGCTTGGCGAGGATTTGCCGGTCTCCGCTTGCCTGGTTGAGCATATACACATAGTCGCTGTTTTCAAAGACATTCTCCACCTCACGGGAGGAAAGCAGGTCTTTGACGTTCTGTGTAATTCCTGTGGGAATGCCGCCCCATTTTCTGAAACGCTTCCAGATTTCTACGGTGTAGGCCGCAGTCTGGTCTTCCTTCAAAAGCAAGTGCATTTCGTCAATATAGTAGCGAGTGGATTTGTGCGCCTCGCGGTTGACGGTGACGCGGTTCCAGACCTGATCCTGAACAATCAGCATACCAATTTTCTTGAGCTGTTTTCCAAGCTCCTTGATATCGTAGCTGAC
>DAOPJM010000046.1:0-10572 GCA_035399665.1 Clostridia bacterium | reverse complement strand
TGAACCGCGTAGTCTACGACATCACCGCCAAACCCCCGGGAACGATTGAGTGGGAATAGTGGCTTGTCGGCTCATCGCCCATGAAAGGTGGCTGAGCCGTTGCCATGCATAATCTCTTTTGATTTTCCATGCCGCCCGTGGGAGCAATCCTGCGAGCGGCCTTTTGATTGGAGCAAGCTGTTGGTGTTGCATTCATTCACGACGCGGAATATAATGGTGCTGATATAAAGAATACATCATCAGAGGTGAACTGCTTGTGGACTTAAGCTTGAATCCCGCTTTGGCGACAGGCTATAAAAGCGGCGCTCAGCGAGCAAGGCGACTTACGGAAGGATGGGTTGGGGACAATGTCTTTTGCCCACACTGCGGCAACCCCAAAGTTGAACACTTAGAGAACGATAAACCCGTTGCTGATTTCTTCTGCCCACATTGCGGTGAGCAGTATGAATTGAAAAGCAAAGGCGGCAGCATCAATAATCGTGTCAGCGACGGCGCATACGAAACAATGATTGACCGAATAACAAGCAACTCAAATCCCAATTTCTTGTTTTTGAGTTATTCGCCGTCGAACATGTGCGTGACTGACCTTGTGGTCATACCCAAGTATTTCTTTGTCCCATCGATTATTGAAAAGCGTCCGCCGCTTGCTCATACGGCAAAGCGGGCAGGTTGGGTTGGCTGCAATGTTCTGCTTTCATCCATACCGGAACAGGGAAGGGTATTTTTGATACGAAACGGATCGATAATTCCTGCGAAACAGGTTGTCGAAAAGCTGAACCGAACAACCCTGCTCTCTGCCGGCGATGTCCAGTCAAGAGGCTGGCTGTTTGATGTGCTAAACTGTGTAAACACGATTCCAAGTGATGAGTTCACACTGACAGACGTGTATAAATATGAAGAGCTGCTGTCCAAAATGCATCCGGATAACCGCAATGTCCAAGCAAAAATCCGACAGCAGCTGCAACTGCTTAGGGATGCGGGATATGTCGAGTTCCAAGGTCGCGGTAATTACAGAAGGCTGCACTAATAATCGGCAATATCTCACAGTACTAATAGGAGTAAAGGTATGATGCGCAGGATTGTTTTTGAGGGGAGGGAGATTGTTTTTGAGCTGGAGCGGAAGAACGTCAAGAACATCAACCTTCGCGTGCACGGGGACGGAAGCGTATATGTGTCCGCGAACCGCTCTGTTTCGGCCGGCAGGGTTGATGGGTTTGTGTTAAGCAAGGCTGCAGTCATCCTCTCCACGCAGGAGCGTTTGACCGAGGCGGCGCGGCGCCGCTTGGAGCATACGCAATACGCCGACGGGGAAAGCCTTTGGATCTTTGGAAGGGAGCTGCGGCTGACGGTTTTGCAAAGCGTTAGGGACGCGGTTCATATTGACGGCGATGCTGTTCTTATAGAAATGAAGAACGTTACCGACGCCGCGCGCAAGAAGCTTTTAAAGAGGTTTATAGTCGAACAATGCACGGACCGCTTCGGTGAGATCATTGCTGCCGTTTACCCTTTGTTCAAAGGATACGGCGTCGCATATCCGACCCTGCGCGTTCGCGATATGAAGACGCGCTGGGGCTCCTGCCTGCTCTCAAAGGGCGTCATCACCCTGAACACGCGCCTTTTGGCGACCCCGCGAAGCTGTGTCGAATATGTTGTTATGCATGAGTTCTGTCACTTTATTCACCCTAACCACTCCGAACGCTTTTATGAGCTTCTGACCGTGATGATGCCCGACTGGGAGGAACGCAAAAAGGCGCTCAATCTGACGCCCGAATGTGGCTGAAGGTCAATCCGGCACAACGGTTTTATAAATCATATAAACGACGGTCAACGTCGATAAACACCATGATGGTGTACGCAGCCGCATCAGCTTTAATTCAAACACGGCAATGAAGTCGCCGTGCAGTACAGTTTCCCGCATGAAAAACCGCCGTGCATATCACACAATTAACCCATACGGAAATCACAGCGCTCACAATCCGTTCCCGAGCTTCCATGAGCGCATTCAAACCTACAAGACTTCGCTTCCAATCAAAGCGGCGTCAGCCTTGCTGCACCGGAAAGTGGTCTATCGAGCCGACTATGCGCCTCAAAAGCAGTGAAACATCGGATACAGTGACAGGCTCCGCGTCCGCGCTTGCGTCCACGTTGGCAAGCCTTTGCTGCAGCGGGGACAGCGTGCTCTCGCCCACTATGGCGCGAAGCAGCAGCGAGGCGTCGCCGACCGTAAGCTCACCACTTAGGTCTACATCACCCCAAAGGCAGTACTCGGCGGTCACAACAAGGTCGCTCTCTATGATCTGTCCCGTCAGGTCAAGACTCCAAACGCCCAGATACGCGCTGTCCTTGTACGGCACAACGGGGTGTGAAATCAGGGTTTCGCCCCTCTCAACGCAGAAAGAAGCTATTTCGGCCCCATCCGCAACATAGCTGACCTTGCAGCTGCCCGAACTCCAAAGCGTGTCGCGCACCCTGTACAGCCCGCCCCCTAAGGTGGCCACGAACATGCTTCCGTCCTCGGCGAAATTGACGTTCTTCAGGCTTGAGAACAGCCCGTCCACAACGGTTTGCCACTGCCCTCCGCGATATACGCACACCCGCCCTGAGGTGAGCGTCGCGTAAAGCTCGCCGCTTGGGGAAAGCTCAACCCCGAACACGGGCAAACTTTCGTCATAGAGCTGCGACACGCTTCCGCCGCTGTACGCCCATACCCCGCCGCCGACATTGCGATACGGCGCGTTGTCGAGGCTTGACGGATACTTGGGATAGCCGATGGCTCCGACGTACAGGGTCTCCGTCGCTTCGTCGTACTCAAGGCTCCTCGGATTGTAGATGGGCGCCGTCTCGGTCTTGTAGACATGGGGAGTGCCGTCCTCCTCGAACCAGCAATAATCCAAGCTGTACTCTATCACTATCTCCTGCCACGATCCGTCAACAAGCTCGAACACCTTACCCTTTTGAGGCTTGGTCTGACCGTCCGCCGCCGCGTAATTGCTTATGCCCGTGGCTGCAAACACCCTGCCGCCCGCGGCTGTAATGTCCTCACCCAAGATGTACCCCGTTCCCGCCGAATTGACGACAGGGCTTATTCCGTCGTTCAGCTCGGCAAAGCTCGCGCCCCCATCGTGGCTGACATAGAACCCGCAGTTGAAGCTTGCGACATAGATGCTCCGTTGTCCGTCCGCGCCATAGACTATGCTCATCTTGACAGGCGTGGCTTTCGGGTTTATGCCGTTCGAATGGTCAAGCTGCCACGTCCTTCCGCCGTCCTCGGAAACGGCGAACCAACCCTCTATAAAGTCCGCGAACTCATCCTGCAATACCGCGTAAGGCGCGTCATGCCGAGTGGAAAAGAGGGCGTAAACCACGTTGGGGTCATCCCTGTCGAACTCCAAGTCGTAGCAGGTGTTGATGTAGTTCGTGCCCTCGCCCGTTTCATTTATGGACATTCTGCGCCACGAGACGCCGCCGTCCACGCTTTCAAGTAAGCCGACATCGGTACAGCACATCAAGAGCCTGTCGTGGTCCTGCGGATCAACATGGCAGCTGTATGTGTTCAGCGGGGTCAAGCCCGTGCTTTTATAGCAGGCCTGCCCGTTGCTCTCAATTGTATAGCAGTGCAGCGGACGAACCTCAACGCCTATCGCGCTCTCTGTAACCTCGTACACTCCCCCCGAGCTTGTAAAGAGCAGCTTGTTATGTGCCGCCGTGAAGTCGGATATGGCCGTCCACGCCGCTTTCTCAACCCAGCTCTCGTTTGTGTACTCGCCCGCGCCCATGGTCATGCAGTACGCCCAGCTCAAGCTCTGCCCGTCATAGCGCAGTATCCCGTTGAGCGTCCATTGCGGGCCCGTCAGAGGCGGGCATTTCATAAGGAAGTATATTTCATCATCACTGATGCGTTCCGCGCCCTTGCACAGCCACTGATAGCTTGACCATGAGGTTGTGTTGTCAAGCGCCATGAACAGCGGCGTAAGGTCGGTGAAGCTCACAAAATCTACGGTGAGACGCTGGCGCGTGGCGCTGACGCCGCTTGTCGCCTCATCATCATTTGTATCAACCAGAAGGTATTGCCCGTCGGACAGGCATTCAAGGTCAAAGATTCTGCCGTCATCCCTCGTGTACAGCTCAAGACAGCTTTCGTTTTCGCGGTCGAAGCCCACCACGGAGCCGTCAAACACGGCGACAAACTCGCCTGTCGCGGGGTTTTGAACGAGCTTGCCGGTGCTGCCTATGGAGCTGCCGCCCGTGGAATTGCCCGACTCGGTATATTCATAAAGCTCCGTGAAGCTCTCTCCGCCGTCATATGATTCGAACACCTTGACCTTATAGGGGTCGCTTCGCATTAAAATGACAAGGTGACCGCTGTTTGCGCTGTCAATCATGAGGTCGGAAATGCCGTACCAGTTCGGATAATTGTCGGAGGAATGATAGTACGCACCATTGTATTCATACAGGGTAAGCGTGCTGATGAGCGCGTCCTCCGCGGGGAACAGCAGGCTAAAGCTCCTGCCGCCGTCGCTGCTCCTGTACAAGGCTCTGCCCGCGGCGTATACGACGTCCCTTTCGTCGGGGCTGAAAACGATATTCCCGAAGCGCCCCGTGACCACGCTGTCAACCCGCGTCCATGACAGCCCCGCGTCAAACGAGTTGTACAGCCCGCCCATATCGCAGGAAACTATGTAATGCTCGGAATCAAACGGGTCTATGCGGGGACGTTCGAAGGTTCCCCCGCCGCCTATGGATATGTTTTCAACGGATATGCTGTCCGCAAAAAGGCTCTGCGTAAAACGGTTGACAGTCTCCGCCGCCTTGTCCGCGCCTTGAAGCGCGTCTGCCATGAGCGGCAAAGCCGCCATTAGCAGCGCCGCCATAACGCACAGGAGCTTCACGAACCGAACCCTCATAATCCACCTCCGAACTCAATAATTTACTATACCATATCGAATATATTATTTGCAAGCAGGCTCGTACTTTTCCGGCGTTCACAATAAAAAGATTAAGACGGACTCCTCCGCGCTTCAAAGGAAAGCGTTCATTGAAAGTCCGTCCGTCGTTTAACATCCTGTCCGAATTACCTTTGCCCATAAAGCCGAAAAAGGCGCCGTCCTTGTACTGTCCATGTCCGACCAGCTATGAATAAAAATGCTCAAGGGAAAAGCTGCATAATCGCATGTGTTTCCACAATATCCACAGAGTTATCCACCAACAAAGGCTTGAGGGGTGGGTTTTTGCAGAGTTATCCACAGTTATCCACAGCCTGAATATTCGGGCAACTGCCTTGCTATACACCCTGAATACCCATTGAATAATTCACAGTTGCGCAACACTTAATTAACAGGACGTTAATATTTCGTCATCGTTCGCACTTTACCGCATAAAGGGCGGGAAAACCCGCCCTGTCCCTTAGCTGTACAGCTTACCGATGACCCAATTTGCAAAGCGCACAGGCAGCAGTTTTATAAGCACCGCCACCGCCTTGTACTGTATACCCACGGCATAAAGCGGTTTGGGGTGTTTCTTCAGGGAAACCCTGTACAAAAGCTCCGCTACGCTCTTGGGCGGCATACCGCCCTGCTCATCCTTTTCCATGCTGCGCACAGCCGAGGCCTGCCTTAGATAGACGTCCTCGCCCTTCGTGTTCTTCGCTCTTGCCGCCGTGAAGCCCGTCTTGATGTCCCCGGGCATGATTGCCGCAACGCGGATATTGAAGGGTCTCAGCTCGTTGGCAAGCGCGAGCGCAAGCTGATTTATCGCCGCCTTGGACGCGGAATACATCGACTGGAAGGGTATGGAAGCCACAGCCGCTATCGAGCTTACAAACAGCACGCAGCCCCCCTTATCGGCTCTCATATGGGGCAGCACGGCACGGGTGAGCCTCAGCGCACCAAAGAAGTTGACGTCCAGCTGACGCTGCGCCTGCTCAAGCTCGGTGAACTCCACCGAGCCCGAAATGCCCCAACCCGCGTTGTTGACCAACACGTCTATGTGCCCCGCTCGCGCTATGACCTCGTTCACCGCCTCATTGACGGAGCTTTCGTCGGTCACATCGCATTTTACCCACTCGCAGCCGCCGCCCTCATGCCTTGACAGCCCGAACACGCGGCAGCCCGCCTGCGTGAAACGAGAAGCGGCGGCCAGGCCGATACCGCCCGACGCGCCGCTCAATACCACGACTTTCTCAGTCATCTTTCAATACCCTCTCAAAAATGTCCAGAGTCTCGTCCAACAGCTCATAGGTGAGCGAAGCCATGTAGCTTGTCCTCAAGAGACACTCTGACGCGGGCGTCGCGGGAGGCAGCACAGGATTGACGTAAACGCCCGCCTCGTACAGCTCCTTGGCCTTGGTCAGGGTGCGCACCGTGTCATAGGTGTAGATGGGGATTATGGGAGTCTCACTCTCACGAATGGCTATCCCCCTCGCCTTCAGTCCGCTGCGCATATAGCGCGAAAGCTCGCCTAAGCGCTTGGGCAGCTCGGGAGTGGTCTTTAGTATGCGCAGTGCGGCCAAAGCAGTCGCGCAGTTGGCGGGCGGAATTGAGGCGCAGAATATGAACGGCCTTGATGAGTGCCGCACGAAGTCCGCGACCCTATGGCTTGCCGCCATGTATCCGCCGAGGGATGCCAACGACTTGGAGAATGTGCCCATGATGACGTCCACCTCGTCGGTCAGCCCAAAGTAGCTTGCGGTTCCCCTGCCCCCTTCGCCTATGACGCCCAAGCCGTGAGCGTCGTCCACCATAACTCTGGCGCTGTAACGCTTTGCCAAGGCTACGATTTCGGGGAGCTTGGCGATGTCCCCGCCCATGGAGAACACGCCGTCGGTGACGATGAGCTTGCCCGCGTCGAGTGGCACGGACATGAGCTTCTTCTCCAAATCCTCCATATTGCTGTGCCGATAGCGCAGCATTGTGGCGTAGGAGAGCTTGCAGCCGTCATAGATGCTTGCGTGGTTCTCGCGGTCGCAAAAGATGTAATCGCCCTTGCCCGCGAGTACCGAGATTATGCCGAGGTTGGTCTGAAAACCGGTGGAAAACGTAACGACTTCCTCTTTGCCGAGGAACTCCGCTAATTCCCGCTCCAACTCTACATGCATGTCCAGCGTTCCGTTGAGAAAACGAGAACCCGAACAGCCTGAACCGTAGGTCGTGAGAGCATCGACGCCCGCCTGTATGACACGCGGATCGATGGTCAACCCAAGGTAGTTGTTGGAACCGAGCATTATTCGGCGTTGGCCTTCCATAATAACAACGGTATCCTGACGTGACTCGAGCATGTGAAAATAGGGGTATATGCCCCTCTCCCTTGCCATATCGACAAGTTCGTTCTTGCATTTTGCAAACAGTTCCATAGATTTCCTTTTTGTGCTATATAAATTTCCGCATTCGACGCGCTCGAAACGCCGAATGCGGAGGCAGCCATGGGTAAAAGTCTTGCCCCGACAGAGCTTGGTACAGCCTTGGGGCTTGACGCATTGAGCTTTTTGGGGGGCGGCTTTGATCGCCTTTTATGCCTCCTTATCCTCCTCCCTCTGCTCATATTCGCGCATCAGCTTGTCCGTGCGCTCATAATACGGCCTAAAGAGCTTGAAATAGCCCTTGGTCTCATCGTTGACATAGGTCTTTGGCACTGTGTCATCCGCGACAAGCCTGTCATAGCGGAACAGCCCGTTCACGCGCCAGGGATTGAGCATACCGCTTCTCACGGCGTCGTTGGGGCAGCGCATCGCGCAGCTCATGCACATGGTGCATTTGGCGCCGAAGTGCGCTCGCCCATCCTTTATGGTGATGTTGCCCGAAGGACAGTTGTTCACGCACACGCCGCAGCCGGTACACAGGTCCTTCTTTGCCGAGATAAGCGGCCCGTTGATCCATGCGCCGAACCATTGCAGCCTAAGGATGTTCTTGAACACTATCGTGGCGGGGTTGTACCTGAGCCTTGTATAGTCAGAGCCCGCGACCCTTGCCGCGATGTAATCCGACATGCGCATGGTATGGATGTACATCTGCTTGGCCAGCGCGTCCTCGTAACGGAACATTATATTATACGGCATGAGCATATGCACGTCAAGCCCGGGCGTGAAGCCCTTGCGCCTGAGCTTGCAAACCAACGAGTAGCTTGAGGCGTTGTTCAGCGCGAACGGCTCGCCGCTCGTCTTGAAGATGAACGCGGGCTTAGGCTGTGTGAGCTTGGGCAGGTGCTTTGCAAAGCGCAGCATAATCTGCGGCGCGTTGAAAGCGTGTATAGGGTAGCCAAAGCCCGCGACGTCGAAGTCGTTGGGATTCGGGACGCCCTTTAGCGGTTCCTTGATGCGGTATATTGTCGTATTATAGCCGCGCTTTTCAAGGCCGCCCGCTATCGCCTCGGCCGCCGTGAGCGTGTTCCCCGTTCCGGTGAAAACGTACAGTACTGCGTTCTTCATCAGCTCTTTTTCTCGTTGAAGCCGTTGGGGTAGCAGGCCTTCATGGTGTCAAGTATGCCTTCCTTCACGCCGCCGCGCTCATACTCAAAGAGCTTGGAAACCTCGTCTATGGTCTCCTCGGGGATGTAAAGCTCCTCGCCCATGATGTCCAGCATGAGATGCTTCATGTTAAGACCCGGCTCAAGGCCCTTTTTGGCGTCGGCCTTGGCTATCATGTTCGCACCCATCGCGCAAAGATGCTTTTCGCAGAGAAGTATGGGCTTCTTTATCCCAAGTCCCTCCTCCATCCACTCTATCATCTGCTTGAAGTTGGTGTTGAGGTCGCCTATCGGATAGCGTTCGCCGTCCTTGCCATGCTCCAATGCACCCACACCCGCCTGACCTATGCCGCGAACGTTGATCATGGTGGTGCCGCCCTTGGGGAAGCATACCATGGGCGCCCTGAAGAAGCGCTCGATGTAAACGTCCTTCCATAATGGCGTTCTGCCCGGCATGGAGCCGAAGATGTACGGCAGCTCAAGCACCATGACTTCCATCTTGCCCTTGTTCTCTATGAACAGTCTCTCCGCCTGCTCAACGCGGCAGCGGATGTAGGGGTGAAGCTCGGCAAGCTTCTTTTCGGGGTAGAGCCTGTCGAAGGTCGCGAAGTAGGAGTTGTAGACTACGGCGCGCTTGACGCCTGCGCGCTGCGCGGCGCGGAAGGTCTTGGCGCAATGCTCGACCAGACGCTCGTGAAAGAAATCATAGGACGGAGCGGGCGGGGTCACTCGGTCGTCGGGACCGACGGAGTACACCATCGCGTCGTAACCCTCGAACAGCGGGACAAGCTCGTCCTCAGTGGCCTTGAAAACATCGCCGTAGGAGAGCTTGATTTCGGAAGGAAACCAGTCTCCAAGCTCGACGTCGGGTATCGAGAGCGCCCCCACCTCGTGACCCTTCCTAAGCGCGGCCAAAGCCGTGTAATACCCTAAGAATCCCGTGCCGCCAACGATCATAATCTTCATTTCAAATACCTCCTTAGTATTCCGACTAACGCCCTATACGGCGTATTGTGTCCTTTGTCATTCTTTGCCCGCGTTCTTGTGCCTTCGCTTTGCGGCCTTCTCATCAAGTATGGATGTGGCCATGTCGCGGATGGTAGCGTCAAGAGGGATGGGTTTAAAGCCCAATACGCTTGTCGCCTTGCTGTGATTGAAAAGGGTGGTGGACTTAATAAGCTTCACCGCCTCAATGGAAAGCGGGGGCTGCTTGCCGCGCAGTCTCCATACCAGGAACACGAGCGGAACCACAACGTATATAAGCCCGGCGGGCAGCTCACAGCGCACACGCTTCGTGCCGCGCATATCGGCTATCTCATTAAAAACACAGGTCATGCTCTCTCTGCGGTTGGATATGATGAAGGCGTCCCCGTGCAGCTCCATGCCCGAAGCCTTAATCGCACAGTCCGCAACATCGCGAACGTCCACGAACTCGTAGCCGCCTGTGATGCTCACCGGCACGTTCATGGAAAGGTACATGGAGATCATCTCAGTGGTGAAGCCTCGGCGCAGGTCGCAAGGACCGAGTATGCAGGAGGGCAGGATCAAGGAACAGTTGAGGCCGCGTGACCCGTACTCCGTCACAAGTCGAGAGGCCACCGCCTTGGCGCGGGCGTAGTCGGTGGGAAGGCCGTCGGAGCAGAAGTTGTCGGGTTCCGATACCAAAGCCGCGGGGTGCAGGGCATCCACCGATGATATGTATACAAAAGAGCTTGCACCGTGCTTTTCGGCAAGCGCAAGCATGTTTCTTGTTCCGTTTACATTGACCTTATAGCAGCGGGAATCGTGCTTTAGTACAGATATGACGGCGGCGGCGTGTATGACGCGCAAACGCTCGCCGTCGGAATGGGCGAACAGGGGTTCAAGGCTCGCCGTGTCAAGGACGTCGCCTATCACATGTTCGCAGTTTGCGGGGAGAGCGGCAGCCTTCTTTTCACTGCGGACGAGAGCGCGGACGCGCTTCCCCTCGGCGGCAAGGCGGCAGCATATGGTGTTGCCCAAGAATCCACTCGCACCCGTGATAATGTATAGCTCAGTCATGCGCTATCCCCCAACTATAGTAATATTTATTTTAACACAAATGGAAGGGTTTGTGAATACCGAATTTTTCAATGA
>DAOPJM010000045.1:3283-11048 GCA_035399665.1 Clostridia bacterium | reverse complement strand
ATTTCCGCTGTCGCGGAAACCTCCCGTTTGCTTGTTGGGGCATCATCCCCAAACCCTTTTGAACGCAGGATAAATCCTGCGGCTGCGCACCGTGCCGGCGCTTATTTTTCTTCATGCTGACGCTCCCTTGTACGATCTTCGTCCTGGCGGTTCAGGTTTAAAATATACTCGGCGTTTGCCTTGTGGATGAGCATTGTACGCATCTCCGTTTGCGCTGCATTGTAGCCGGCATAAGCGGCTTTCTTTTCAGCGAGAAGCGCGGCATATTCGGTCTGTAAGGTCTTAACTGTCGGGAGCTTTTTCATCCCCAGATCGTCAAATGCCTTCTTAGCCGCCTTGTGTAAAATGATGTCGCTCTCGTGCTCCGCGAGGAACTTTTTTGAGTATCCGGCTTTGCGGTACTCGGTGTAAACATCACGGGTTTTGGAATAGTTGATGATGTGCGTTTTCAAAACTGCAATCTCAGCCATGCGCTTTTCGGCGGCTTTGATTTTTTCCGAGAGCGCGTAAAACTTCGCCTTAGAATCGTCAACCGACGCAGCGAGGGCTTCATAATCGGGAAAGTCCTGTTCCTCAAGATACAGAAAAGTATGTGCCATTTCTTTGAGCATGGATACCTTGATTTTGTTGTCGTAAGCCGCGCCCTTTCCAGAATTAAGGCTTTCCTCTATCGAAGTGATCAGGCGCGGTTTCGGCGTGGCGAGATACTTCTTTTTCTTCTTCGGAATGTGCGTCTTTGAGCCCGCGATAACCGAGCGCAGTTCTTCTTCCGAATACCCTGTACCGAGTGAGCGAAGTCGGATATTTTGCTTCTGACCCTCATGGGCGAACGTGATGTTTTTACCGCGTTTGACCTTGTAGCCCGAGCTCTCCAGCAGCTTCAGGAACGCTTCAAAATCCTTTGGTTTCTTTGAAAGCGCCGCGTCAATCGCTGCGCGCAACAGGTCTCGGTTGCAGAGCTTGGCTTCACCGCCGCGCCACTTGTTATAGCTTTTTCCGTGCGGCTGCGGGTTCTCAATCACAGACAGACGATGTTCTGCACAGATGAGATCACTGAGCTTTCGGACGGCTTCTGTACTGCCCCAGAAGTTTCGGAACTTCCGCGTACAGTCGAGCGTTGTCGAGTTCCAGATGATGTGATTATGAATGTGTGATTTGTCGGTATGAGTACAGACAATAAAGGCGTGATTGCTTTTCGTAAACCGCTTCGCAAACTCATATCCGAGTTGGTTTGCTTCTTCCGGTGTGACTTCTCCGGGCTTGAAGGACTGACGGATTTGATAGGCTATCACATCACTTTCCTGAACGCGCCCGGTTAGAATCCTGTACTGTCGTTTTGAAAGTAAAAACTCTGCATCGGCAGTCAGCGCGTCACATTCATATGAGGAAATGAGCTTGCCGTCATCTGTCTTATCGGGATTTTTTGCGTAGTCCGTGCGGTCGGAAAGACATTGCGCGAGTGTCTTTCCGGTGTTAATGTGCATGGGGATAATTCGTGTTGTCGCCATTAGCTCACCTCCCAAAATGAAGAGACGAGCAATTCATACATCGCTCGTCTCTCGGATTATTTATTGACTTGTCATGCAAAACTCAACCGTAGATTCTATCCTGAATCGCAAACCGGAGCTGTTGTAAACAGCCTAAGAGCCACGCCGCGAGCATGGGTAGTCCGTAGGGACAAAGCAGAAACGCGATGACCAGACCGATACAACCTTTACCAACGGATTCCGTAATCATATACACGATTCCCGCAACGGCGAACAAACCACTCACGATGCTGAGCGCCATGCCGGATATGCGAATTGCCAGAGAACATAGCCATATAAATACCGCGAGTACGGCGATAATCGGCGCGAATAAAATCTTCAAAATGAGTTTCATGAGAGCTACCTCCGTTCAGTTTCTGAGTATAGTTTACACGCGAATATGTAACGCGGCAAGGATGTCGCAGAGGAAAGCGGAATTGTCCGCTGTGCTCCACCCTTGGCGCGTAAAGTCATTTACTGTAAGGCGGCAAGCTTGGTCAATATCTCGCTTGCCATGTTCCATATCTCACTCTGTTTTTGGAGAATGTCCTCCATATCCGCGTCGTAGACACGACCTGATTCATTCAGTCGTTTTGCAATCTGATTGATGTTATTACTGGAATACCGAAGCAGAGATACCATCTCCCGCAGCTCAGGCAGCTCCAGCTTTACTATCAGCCCTTCGATTGCCATTTTCCGCAGAAAGGCGCTCATGTTACTCGTGCCGAGCTGCGCCATTCGTTCTTCTATCTGAGCGCGTTCCTCTTCGTTTACCCAAAATAGAATCTGCTCAGTTCTCTTGCGCCCCTCCATCAAAGTTCCTGCCCTTTAACCTTTTTATCATTAGCAGGAGGCTTCATTTTCTCGGTGGGCTTTTGGAGCTTTTCAAGAACAGAGGCTTTCTTTGTAGGCTCGGAAATGTCCTTCGCAGGATTTTTTCTGACATGGGTTACAAGCAAGTCTACCAGACCGGTATGCGCTTGGTCTACAACGAAGTAGCAGTTTCGGTCGGTTCCCCAGGCATCGGGATTCTGCATTACCGGAACTGTCTGCGCCCACGCTTTGTTCTCGCGTGAAATGCGCCCGTCCCAATTCTTTTCACGCACCGTCGCCGCCAATACATATTCCACGCGGTCTGCTCCGAAAGCATCGACGACCTGTTTGAATACGGCATCGGTGTTCAGTCTATTATCGCTGTAATGGGCGTGAATTGCCGCTTCGATTGCTTCCTTACAAGCGACATTGGCTTTGAAAGAGGCGCGGTATTCCTCAAGCTCGCTATGCTCCCGTGCGTATGCTGCGGGATGGGTATATAGTTTTGCGGTTTCCTTCATCATCTGACCTCCAATTCATGAGATTTTTTCTTTTGCTGTTGAGACGCAGAAACAGGATTTTTCAGCTTTTCAAGTACGGACGGACGGGATAACTGCCCCACATGCGGAGTCGATTTCGCAATTTCGGTATCCTGCGCCATGCGCTCCAACGGCGTTCTGTCGTCGATATTGAGCTCCGCATTCAACTCTGCCAAACGAGTGGATTTTATCTTCAGTTCTTCATCCTGCGGGAACGGCTTACCCAACTCGCCCTTGGCGGTTTCCACCTGTGCATACAGGTTCTCCAAACGGTCACGCACATTTTGCAAACGCTCCGTCATACCGTTTAAGGCATTGTCGATTCGTGTCAGATTTCCGCGAGGGTCTTTACCGAGTGAGACACGATGGGTCATTTCACCCTTGAGCGTGAGAACATAATCTCTACCGAAGTCCTCAAGCGTCAATGACATAGCAAAGCCGCGATAGCTGCCGACAGGTACAGGCTCAAGCCCTTTCACTTCCTTGAAAGCGTCCACAAGCGCAGCACCGGCGTTTTCCTTATCCGTGAGTTTATCGCCGCGTACCTCCATACCGGCGAAGCCGTCCTTGGGGTGCGGATGTGCTTCAAGCGTTTTCATATCTGTTTCAAACCCCGAAATGAAGCCTTTGCACTGTTCGATCTGCTCGGGGAAATAGCGAAGAAGATTGTCTTCTAGCTTGTACTGCTGACTTTGGTGACTAGCTTTCATGAGTTTCAACCGCGCTACGTCCACATCCAAATCCATCTTTTCCTTGATACGAACATCACCGGCGCACAACGCTTTAATCTCCGCATAAGAGAGTGCGGTTTCATCGATGTCGTCGCAGGAGCGGACAGGACTTTTCGATGTCATAATCTGCGAAATAAACTTCTGCTTATTCTCTACGGTTTGCCACAAATAGGCGTCAAATGTCGATTCCGTAACGTAACGGAAGATATGCACCTCCGGGTTCATATTGCCCTGACGGATGATACGACCGGAGCGTTGTTCAAGGTCGCCCGGTCTCCACGGACAATCTAAATCGTGAAGTGCCACAAGCCGATCCTGGACGTTCATTCCAGCTCCCATCTTGAAGGTGCTTCCGAGCAATACTCTCACCTGACCGGAGCGGACTTTTGCGAATAATTCCTTTTTGCGTACTTCGGTGTTGGCTTCATGAATGAACGCGATCTGTTCGCGCGGAACGCCCATAGCGACGAGCTTTTCCCGAATGTCGTCATATACCGAGAACGCAGTACCGTCATCGTTTTCCTTATCGAGCATAGCTTCAAGCGCGTGAACCTCGGGACTGTCGAGATTTCCTGCCGAGGATTTTGCTACCTTGCGGGCAACGGTGCTCTTAGGCGTGGATAGGTCGCAGAATACAAGCTGCGTCAGCTTTTCGGGCTGTCCCTCATCCCAGATGCGATAGATATTTCCAACACATTGGTTGACCTTGCTTTGCGGGTCATCGGGCAAATCCGGGTTGATTACGCGCTGGTCAAGACCGAGCTTGCGTCCATCGGAAGTTATCTTGAGCATGTTGTCAACCGTCGCATCAACAGTTCCCGCATGGACAGCGGCGGCACGTTCAGATAACTCCTGCACCATGCCTTTCTGGATTTCCGTTGGCTGGGTCACGACGCTGTGATATACCGGCGTCGGCGTGGGAAGATGAAGCTGGTCGGACGTTTTGATGTCGGCGGCTTCCTTAAACAGATTCATCAGCTCCGGCAGATTGAAGAATTTGGCGAATCTTGTACGTGCGCGATAACCTGTGCCTTCTGGCGCAAGTTCTATGGCGGTTTGAGTTTCACCGAAGGTCGAAGCCCAGCAGTCAAAATGCGCGAGACCTTTCCTTTGTATGGTGTCATGTTGGAGATAGCGCATCATCGTGTAGAGCTCCGTCATACTGTTGCTGACAGGAGTACCGGTGGCGAAGATTACACCCTTGCTGTCGGTGACTTCATCGATATAGCGGCACTTGAGCAGCATGTCGGAGGATTTCTGTGCATCCGTGGTCGAAAGACCGGCGACGTTTCTCATTTTTGTGTAGAGGAACAGGTTTTTGAACGAATGTGCCTCATCCACATAGAGACGGTCAACACCTAACTGTTCAAATGTGATTACGTCGTCCTTGCGTGTCCCGTCCTGGAGCTTTTTCAATTTGACCTCAAGGCTTTTCTTCGTGCGTTCAAGGCTCTTTATCGTAAAACGTTCCGCACGGCTGGACTTGAGCTCTTCAAGTCCTTCTGTGATTTCGTCGATCTGCTCTTGAAGCAGCCGTTCCTGACGCTCTCGGGAGACAGGAATACGTTCAAACTGCGAATGCCCGATGATGATGGCATCGTAGTCTCCGGTGGCGATTCGGGCGCAGAACTTTTTGCGGTTGCGGGTCTCGAAGTCCTTTTTCGTCGCTACGAGGATATTTGCGGAGGGATAGAGGCGCAGGAACTCCGACGCCCACTGTTCCGTGAGGTGATTCGGCACGACAAAGAGCGATTTTTGACAAAGACCAAGACGTTTTGATTCCATAGCAGCGGCTACCATTTCAAAGGTCTTGCCCGCACCGACCTCGTGTGCAAGGAGCGTGTTCCCGCCGTATAGGATGTGCGCCACAGCGTTAAGCTGGTGTTCCCGCAGGCGGATTTCCGGATTCATACCGGTGAAGGTAATATGCCGTCCATCGTATTCGCGGGGTCTCGTGCTGTTGAATATTTCGTTGTATCTCTGAACAAGCTCCTGCCGTCTGTCAGGGTCACGCCAAATCCAGTCCTGGAACGCTTCTCGA
Source organism: Clostridia bacterium (assembly GCA_035399665.1). Lineage (GTDB taxonomy): Bacteria > Bacillota > Clostridia > Christensenellales > CAG-138 > DAOPJM01. Next base: position 5,398 of record DAOPJM010000045.1, on the reverse strand, counting down.
ATTGCCTGCTGTTTCTGTTGGGCAAGAGTAGTCTCTTTGCTGTTCAGTACACGGCGTTCCTTGCCGTCGGGGTCGGTTTTGGTATCGTAGATACGCACATCGCGGAGATTCAACGTGTCTTCGAGTATCTTATATGCGTTGGCTCTGTCCGTGCCATAAGTCATATAGGCGTTCACATCGCTGTAGCTTGGTTGGCTCTTGCCCGAGATATTCCATTCGGCGGTGAACTGCGAATAGTTGACCTCAATGCTGCGGCGCAGATAATACGGTGGTTCAAAGGTTTCAATCATGAACTGCTGGATATAGTTGCGGTCTATCCATGTCGCACCGAGACGAACCTCGATCTCGCTTGCGTCAAGGTCTTTGGGCTGAGCCGCCTCAAGTGCAGTCACATTTGCTGTGAACTTCGGGTCTGCCGGGAGCGCAAGCCGCGCAAGTCTCAGCTTCTCGCGCACATTGCCGGAGAGATATTCATCGGAGGTTTCATACTGCTCATTCTGCGGATTCAAGAAGATAATTCCGGCAAGCTCCGCTGCCAACGCCTCTTCGGTTTTACCTGTGAGACGGCTCATATACGGCATGTCTACCTTTGCCTTTTCGGAGATAGAGAGTGCCAGTGCCTCCGAAGCGGTATCCACGGATTCTACTGCCTGATGTGGCTTTATCGTCCGTTTGGTGAACATATCCGCTTTGCGCGAAAGGTTGTTGTCCTCATCCAGCACCTCAAGGGAGCATAAGAGGTAATATGAGCTGTCATCCGCAAAGGCAAGAGCGCTTCCACGGCTGTTCAAAAGTCCGTATTTCGCCGTGAAGTCATCGTACATATCGTTAAGCTCTGCCTGGGTCTTACGAATGGCTGTGTCGGAGATAAAACCGTCCATCTGCTGACCGATGAGCTTTTTCACACAATCGCGTAGCTCTACCATGCCTTTGACGCGCTCAATAGCGGTAGCATTCAACTCCGGCTTCACCATCCTGCTGTTCTCGCGGTAGTAGACATTTCCGTCCACAACGGTATAGCTGTAATTCTTCACATTCGGGTCGGCGGGAATAGATGTGTCGATTTCTTCGCCTTCGCCCAGCTCCGGCAGCTCCGCTTCGGCATATTGTCCTCCGATATGGGCGACCGCTTCGTGAAGCTGCTCGGCGAGGTCTGCACCCTCAATAGGCTCAACGGTGAAGTCCTGTTTTCCGTATTGTGTGCTTTCGGAGGTCTGACGACCGAGTATCATTTCGGGATGCTCAATGAAATAGCTGTTGATGGAGAAACCGTCTTCGTTTTGACCGAGGTGTACCCAATCCGGCTCAATGCTTATCGGGCTGTCTCGCTTTTGCAGGAAGATGATGTCGCTGACTACATCCGTTCCGGCATTTGCCCGGAAAGCATTGTTCGGAAGACGAATTGCACCGAGGAAATCGGCTCGCTGTGCGATATACTTACGAACCTCCGGCGACTGCTTGTCCATGGTATAGCGAGATGTGACGAATGCCACAACACCACCGGGGCGAACCTGATCCAGTGACTTGGCGAAGAAGTAATCGTGAATGGAAAAGCCGAGTTTATTGTATGCGCGATCATTGACCTGGTACTGCCCAAACGGGACGTTGCCGACCGCCAGATCATAGAAGTCTTTACGGTCTGTCGTCTCAAAACCTGCAATGGTGATGTCTGCTTTGGGGTAAAGCTGCTGAGCGATTCTACCGGTGATGCTGTCCAGCTCCACGCCGTAGAGCTTACTTTCCGACATGCTGTCAGGGAGAAGACCAAAGAAATTGCCGATACCCATTGAAGGCTCCAAAATGTTGCCCGTCTGGAATCCCATATTACCGACCGCTTCATAAATGGCGCGGATAACGGTGGGAGAGGTATAGTGAGCGTTCAGCGTTGAAGCTCTTGCGGCGGTGTATTCATCCGGGGAGAGTGCGGCTTTAAGCTCTGCAAATTCGCTTGCCCATCCTGTCTTTGTTTCATCGAAGACATCAGCTAAACCGCCCCAACCGACATATTTCGACAAAATCTCCTGCTCTTCCGGTGTTGCTGTACGACCTTCCGATTCGATTTGCATCAGCGTATTGATGGCGTCCATGTTCATACGAAACTTTGCTTTCGCGCCG
>DAOPJM010000045.1:0-3183 GCA_035399665.1 Clostridia bacterium | reverse complement strand
TAGACTGCCACGGTCTCCGTTGTCATTTCCGGTCTCGCGGGTTTGTCTTTATCCGGCTGCGGATAACGCTCCATCAGTCTTGCGAAGCTCTCGCGGCTTTCTGAGCGCCAGATAGGATAGTACAATGTCGGGTCGCGGAGCTGAACGTGCATGTCCGTGACCTCTTCTACGATAAAGGGCTTGCCGTCTTCAAGATAGACGGTATCACCCACGCTATACTTGAAAGCTGGTTGTGCCGGCCCTACCTGTTCAAACCGTTCCGGGTGCATAACACGCTCTGCAGCGATACTTCGCGCCGGGTCATCAAATACCACACCATCTATCCAATCGGCGGCTTCTTCCCAGCTCTCAAAGGTGTAGGGATTCCCACCTTCTTCAAGAAAGACCAGATACCCGCCATAGCTGTTAATATCGTCATAATGGAAACCGGCGGCTTCAAACGCCTCTGCGATCTGCTCCATGCGCTCCGGGGGCATCGCTTCGACTTCGGGAGTAACCTTAGACCTTTCTACGGCCAGCCAGTCGGCGGCGTCCTGCTCCGCGACGGCTTTACGCACTTCGTTCAAATAGTCCTCGGTCTGCCACTCGCTTGTGAAATGCTCGGTGACGCCTACATCGTCCACATAGTAGCTGTCGTGAAGGTCGTCCCATATGGCGTAGCCGTTGCCTGTCTCAATAACGGAGAAGCGTTCATATGACGGGACAGCGCTTTCGGCGGCGATCCGCTTTGCTTGTGCCAACATATCGTCAACTCGTCGCTCCGCTTCGGGAGTGTTCAGGCTTTCACGGACTGCGGCGGCGTCAATATCTGCAAAGCTATCAAGCTCCGGCTCGGTAAAGAACCTGTCCTCACGGACAAGCTGTGCAAGGTAACGTTGTACCTTTGCCCATGGCAATTCCAAGCCCTCGGGACTTCCCGCACGAATGATAAAGAGACTTTTTGTGTCCGTGTTACCGTATTCACGGGAGAGCCATGCGGCGGTATCCTTGTCGCGGGCATGGTCGGTCATATAGTCTTGAACGCGGCGCTTGCTGGCAATGTCGCCGTTCCAGCTTCGGAGGGCAGCGTCTATATCGTCCTGCGAAAGCGGACGCAGAAGCTCGTGAAGACGCGGATAGGTATCGTCAAAGACCTCCTGATGAAGCCCGCTTCGGAACTCCGGTACATCCGAGAATTGACGGATAAGCTCCATGTCGCCGGAATTTAGGACTGCGCGCTGAACGGCGGCGTTGCACTCAATTTCGGCATTTTCTCGGTCGGAATGTCCGCAAGCATTGCGATAACGAACGTCTTCCGAAACGGCGGCAATTACCACAGGCTTAAACTGCGCTATACGCTCACTGACAGTGGGTTGTGTCGCTTCATGTTCTATAGTTGGCAGATTGAAAACCCGACGCTCGCCGCTCTGCTGCTCGATACCGGAAACGGTAATGGAGTGTCCGGCGTCTTGCAGCTTTTCTACATACTGCTCCAAGCGGTTTGAGGGTATACCGCACAAGGGAACGCGCCCGACATCGGGAATATTACGGGATGACAGATTGAGATCCAGCACTTCGGCAGCCGCCTCCGCGTCTGCTCCGTAAAGTTCAAAGAAGTCGCCCACCTGGTAGAGCACGATATCTCCGGCGTGAGCATCCTTTACGGAAGCATAGTCGGAATAGGATGATACAGATGCTGTTTCCTGTACCTGTACTGCTTTTTCACGCTGGATTTCATCGTAACGATCCTGTTCCTTCGTCGTGAAGTAGCGGTTCTGACGAATAAGATCGGATATGCGCTTTGCGACGTTGCTCCATGCAAGCTGGATTTCCGTACAACCTGTCTTTTTGAGACTGATACCTTTGCTGCTGTGGTTTTCGTTGCTACCGGAGGAACGAGATACCGCATGAGAGCGTCCGCCTATTCCGTACTCGTTCTTGAGAAAAGCGACCTGCTCCTGAGTGGTGTGATTTTCCTTGAAATACTCATAGAGCCTGCCTTTACCGCCTTCTACCGAGCTTCCGTGCGCGATTGAATCGTTGATTTCGTCCTCCGTAATAAACGCAGCGACATCCGGGAGCGCAGCCATATCGGTCGAGTATTCACGCCAAGAGTGAGACAAATCTTGAAGTCCCGAAAGCAAATCATCTACATGGTGGAAGTTAAAACGCAGAAGATGACGGTCTGCGTGATAGGCGTCGCGGAATTGCTCAAACTCCCGTGTAATAGCGGCAAGGTATTTGGGCTGTGCCAATGCGTCGGCAAGTTTTTGTGTTTCGTCCGGAAAACCTCCGCCTCTGAACTCATCCATGGTGCTCAAAAAGCTCTGTTCGATTGCGTTCTCGGAAAAGTCCTGGCGAAGATACCAAAGAGACTGTGCGAGCTGACGGCGGGTATTGCTTTCTGTTTCGGCAAGCTCCACGTTGGTGGCAAACTGTCCCTGCTCCATAAGCTCGCTTATACGCTCCGCAACGTCTCTCCACGGAATGACCTGAGCCGATTTAACATACCTTGCGCCGTTTCCGCGGGCAAGGTGAATACCGTCCTCCGCATACCACGCAGACATATTTCCACGCTCAGTCTTGAGACCGAAGCCGCCGTGATATTCGGCTTTGAAGAACTCCGCAATCGTATCAAGAGGTTTTCCCTTCATGTACTCTGCGGCTATTCTCGTGCGGCAATTGTCCGTATTGCTGCCGAGACGGAGTATATGGTCTATATCTGCCTGCTCAAATGAAAAAGCGAAGGGCGTATCGGTCACGCTCTCCGCTTCATCAATCAGGGCTATTTGTTCCTCTTCCGAGGGGAACAGACTTAGTTGAAAACTAACTCCTTGAGTATAATTTCCTCCGCCTGCGCTTTCAGGTTGTTCATCAATCCAGTCCACTTCATCGGGTCTTCCGCTTTCAGGCTCTCCGTCACTCCCGCCGATTTCATCAGCTCCGGCATCATTTGTGAGAGTCTCCGGTTCGCCGTCTCGTCGATCTCCGTCAGGTGCGGGTACAGCTTCTCCGAGAGAATCAGGCGATTCCAGAGTATCGGGCGGTGTTCCTTCAGATACGACTTCCGCATCCTCCCGTACTTGCCGAGACTCGTCTCCGGCTGCTCTGTCAGTGTCAGGTCGGGAATCAGGTAATCCCCGTTCTTGGTGTAGGTCAGTTCGCTCATTTGTGTCGCTCCTTTCCGCGATTTGCTCGCGCTCG
>DAOPJM010000044.1:0-13454 GCA_035399665.1 Clostridia bacterium | reverse complement strand
GCTGTGATTTCCATGTCATCCTGAGCGTAGCCGAAGGATCTTGCCGCCAACATAACAGTCAAGAATCGCTTCCCATGCAAACGCCCAAAATGAAAGGGCGAACTGAGTTCGCCTGCCCGCTTCCCCGTATGGCAGGATTTTCACGCGTTTTACCCCTGCCCCTAACCGGCGAGAGGGGTTTCTTCCTTTTCCGCTTCCTTGCGGTTGAAGCAGTCCACTATGTTCTGCTTGCGCCCCATGACCGTGACTACGTCGTCCTTGCTTATCACCGTGTCGGCGTCGCCGTGGCGGGTATCGCCCTTGGGCGACTTGACCATCAGTACAAGCAGCTCATAGCGGCTGCGAAGATCGCTCTGTGAAAGCTGCACGTTTGTAAGCTCATCGGGTACGCTGTTGACGAACACGTCGGCGATGATGTCGTCGCCGAACTCCTCAACAGGCATCACGGGGTTGGTCAACCCCTTGACTATATGCTTGCAGTAGAATCGGTTGATGAGACGATCAAGCCAATTCGCGAAGAACCTTCTTTGCCTCAGTACTATGAACAGGGCGAATCCCCCCAAAATAAACAGCAGATAAATGAGCGACTGATACAGCTCAAAGTTCCCCATGGACAGCAGGATACTGACCACGCCGGATACTATCGTTGCGGTGAACGTGTATCCGAAAATCATGATTATCTTGGCCAGACTGCGGCGGATATTGGTCTCCAGTACCGATTCACTCTCCTGCGTTGTGAAGCCCGAATTGGTCAGCAGGGACACTACCTGAAACCTTGCCCGCGCATCCGTAAGACCCGTAAGTCTAAAGAGGATGGTGAATATATCCGCAAAGGTAATGTAAAGCATGATGACGACAAAAAAGATTGGGACAATAATATACATGGCAGCACATACAGCCAAGCCGTTATGAGGCGGCTTGGGTTCCATCTCCTCAATAACACAGCGTAGTAGTTTATCAAGCCCCTCTCCAAGGGCCGCTTGGGCATCGGCTGCGCACTCCTTTTGTGAAAAAGGCTCTCCGCCAAAGACCGCACCCCGCATAACTATATTATAGCGGAACGAAGCGCAAATGTCACGAAAAACAATATATGTACTAAACAGACCGCAGGAGGGACAATTACCCCTTCCTGCGGCCTATGAATACAGCACCTGAACGCCGCTTTTATCGGCTATTTTCCCATGGCGGCGTTTACGAGAATGACGTGGAACGCCTTGACCCGCCGTGTCGGGTACTCCATAATCGCGGTGACGTTGCACATTCTGTCGGGACAGCAGCAGTCCGTACACTCGCCCGTGAACGCGCATGGCGTTTTGAAGCTCTGCCGCCTTGCGTTGCCGGGGCAGCAGTCGCGCTTGATGCGCTCCATCGCGCTGTCAAAATCGGGGCAGACCTTATTCACTCCCGCTATCATTATTACGGTTGAAGGCCCGTATATGGTGGCGGCTACGCGGTTGCCCGTGCCGTCGATGTTGATAATTCGGCCGTCCTCCAATATGGCGTTGGCAGAACACAGATAGACCTCGGCGGAGTTTGCCAAACCGCGCTCGGCGTTCTTCTCAGGCTTTTCAACCTTCCAGTGCCAATGCACCTCGTTGCCCGCCGCCCGCAAAGCGTCATACAAGCCAAGCTCGTCTACGGTAGACGAACCGCCTATTCCGCAGCTCCTGCCGCCTATTATCTCCAAAGCCCTTGCCTTGGCCTCTTCGGGCGTCTGCACGAAATCACATTGGAAGCGCCTGCCGTTCAGCGCCTTAACGACCTTCTCATACATACCAATCACCTCGTCTTATATTATATCCGCATGGTATCATAGTTCTTGCTTTTTGGCAAGCTGTGCGGTATTATTATTTAATTCCCAACAAGAGTAGGAGCTGCTATGGCATACGACAGAAACCTTATACGCAATTTTTGCATTATCGCTCACATCGACCACGGTAAGTCAACGCTTGCCGACAGGATGATGGAGCTTACTTGCACCGTCTCAAAGCGCGACATGGAGGAACAGCTTTTGGACTCCATGGACATAGAGCGCGAGCGCGGCATAACAATAAAGGCGTCCGCCGTGCGTATGTTCTACACGCACACCGACGGCAAGGTCTATATGTTCAACCTCATCGACACTCCGGGACACGTTGACTTCACCTATGAGGTCAGCCGCGCCTTGGCCGCCTGCGAGGGCGCTGTGTTGGTCGTGGACGCCACTCAGGGCATAGAGGCGCAAACCCTTGCCAACGTCTACTTGGCTGTGGATCACGGCCTTGAGGTGCTGCCCGTAATCAACAAGATAGACCTCATCTCCGCCGATCCCGACCGCGTTATGCACGAGATAGAGGACGAAATAGGCCTTCCCGCCGAGCACGCGCCGCGCATCTCCGCCAAGAACGGCGTGAACATCGAGCAGGTGCTTTCCGGCATAGTCAAGGAGCTGCCGCCCCCGGGAGGCGACCCCTCCGCCCCGCTCAAGGCGCTGATATTCGACTGCTTCTATGACAACTACAAGGGCGCGCTGTCCTATGTTCGCGTATTCGACGGCACGGTCAAGGAGGGTATGCGCATACGCTCCATGGCCACCGGCCGCGAGTTTGACGTCACCGAGGTCGGCGTGTTCACACCCACGGCAAAGCCCACGAACGAGCTTACGGCGGGCGAGGTCGGCTACATCGCCGCCTCCATCAAGAGCGTTGCGGAGACCAAGGTAGGCGACACCCTGACCTCGGCCGAGAATCCCACCCCGCACCCGCTGCCCGGCTACAAGCAGGTCAATCCCATGGTGTTCTGCGGCATATACCCCGCCGACGGCGCACACTACGACGACCTTAGAGACGCTCTGGACAAGCTCAAGCTCAACGACGCTTCGCTGTCCTACGAGCAGGAGACTTCCGCCGCGCTGGGCTATGGCTTCCGCTGCGGCTTTTTGGGGCTTTTGCACATGGAGATTATCTCCGAGCGGCTTGAACGCGAATTCGACATCGACTTGATTACGACCGCGCCTTCGGTCATATATAAGGTCAAGATGCTTACGGGCGAGGAAATCACCATCGACAACCCCGCGGGTCTGCCGCCCATGACCGAGATAGACTACATGGAGGAGCCTGTCGTTTCGGCTGTGGTACTCACCCCCAAGGAGTATGTCGGCACAATCATGGATCTTTGCGTGGAGAAGCGCGGCGTGTTCGTGGACATGAAGTATTTGGACACCACTCGCGTAAGCCTGCACTATACCCTTCCGCTGAACGAGATTATCTATGACTTCTTCGACCAGCTCAAGAGCCGCACACGCGGCTATGGCTCCTTCGACTACGAGCTTTCGGGCTATGAAAAGAGCGACTTGGTCAAGCTTGACTTCCTTTTGAACGGCGAGCTGTGCGACGCCCTCTCGACAATAGTCCATAGGGACAGAGCCTACCCCAAGGCAAGGGCGGTCACCGAGAAGCTCAAGGACGTCATCCCAAGGCAGCAGTTTGAGATACCGGTTCAGGCCGCGATAGGCGGCAAGATAATAGCCCGCGAGACAGTCAAGGCGGTTCGCAAGGACGTGCTTGCCAAGTGCTACGGCGGCGACATTACAAGAAAGAAAAAGCTGCTCGAAAAGCAGAAGGAGGGCAAAAAGCGCATGAGGCAGATGGGCTCCGTGTCGCTTCCCTCCGACGCCTTCATGAGCGTGCTGAGGATTAACGGATGAGCGCTGTATATATACACATACCATACTGTGTGAGAAAATGCCTCTACTGCGACTTCTGCTCCGTGCCAAAGGACGACAGCGCGGGGGAGTACGCAAGCGCTGTGGCGCGTGAAATCGAGCTTCGCACAAAAAAGCTCAAAGCCAAGGAGCGCTGCCAGACCGTGTTCTTCGGGGGCGGTACCCCGTCGATACTTCCGGCAGAGGACCTTATCACCATGCTTGACGCCGTCAGAGCCGCTTTCGAGATGGACGACGACGCGGAGATTTCGCTTGAATGCAACCCCGCGACGGCAAACCTTGCGGAGCTGATAAGGCTGAAGGAGGCGGGCTTTAACCGCATATCCATAGGGCTGCAAAGCGCTGACGACGGGCTGCTTAAGACCGTGGGGCGCGCTCACAGCTGCGCGGACTTTCTAAAGTGCTTTATGGACGCACGCGAGGCGGGCTTTGAAAACATCAATGTCGATGTGATGCACGGACTGCCCAACCAGACTATGGAGCAGTACGCCGACACCCTAAGGAAGGTCTGCGACCTTGACCCCGAGCATATTTCCTCCTACGCGCTGATATTGGAGGAGGGAACCCCCCTTTTCAGGATGGAGCGGGCGTGTGAGATCACCCTTCCCACCGAGGACGAAACCTATGACATGCAGGATTACGGCCTGTCATACCTGCCCGAGCGCGGCTATTCGCGCTACGAGGTGTCCAACTTCGCAAAGCCCGGCTATGAGTGCCGCCACAACCTGGTCTATTGGGACAACAAGCCCTATTGGGGCTTTGGAGTCGCGGCTCATTCGTCAATGCCCAAGGACGGAGCGTGGCAGAGGAGCGCGAACACGGAGGACATAAACGCCTACCTTCGCAAGCTTAGGCGCGGCAAGCTGCCCACCGAGGATGAGATAACCCTGTTCGCGTCCGAGGAAAGCTTTGAGTGCGTCATGCTGGGGCTTCGCAAGGTCGAGGGCATGAACAAGGCTGATTTTGAAACGCGATTTGGAGTGAGCATAGCCCAAGCCTTCCCCAAAGCCTTCGCGGAGGTTGAAAGCTGCGGGTGGTGGAGCGAGACCGATACCCATCTTGCGCTCACCCCCAAGGGCATGGATATGCTGAATACGGTTTTGACTTTATTCAGATAATATATTAAAATACATATATCAAATAATATATATCGATTATACCCCCTCGCATACTTGAAAGGCGAGGGGTTTTGAATTAGAATATAGATGTAAAAAATTGTTTACGGAGAGTGTATGAAAGGTTCCTTTGAAAAGATTCTAAAGCTGGCTCAAGAAGCCGAGACCCTCACGATTGCTGTCGCGGTGGCGCAGGACCCCGATGTGCTGAGGTCGCTGCGTTCCGCCGCCGATCTCAAGCTTGTGCATCCCCTGCTCATTGGCGATGAAGCCGAGATCAAGCGTGTTGCCCGCGATAACGCCATAGACGTCACGGGCTTTCCGATAATCGACGAACCCGACAAGGTGGCCTGCTGCAACCGCGCCGTCACGCTGACGTCGCAAGGCAAGGCGCATGTGGTCATGAAGGGTATTGTGGACACCTCAAGCGTTCTGCGCGCCGCCCTCAACAAGGATTACGGTCTGCGCGACGCGCCGCTGTTAAACCATGTTGGTATATTCGAGCTTGACAATGTCGACAGACTGCTGTTCATGAGCGACGGGGCGATGAACCTGCTGCCGAACGTGGATCAAAAACAGGCCATAATCGAGAACACCCAAAGGGTTACGAAGGTGTTCGGGGTCGAGAACCCCATAGCCGCCTGCATCTGCGCCATGGAGAAGGTCAACCCCAAGATGCAATGCACCCTGGACGCGGTGGAGCTTGTCAAGCGCAACGAGGAAGGCAAGCTTACGGGGTGTAGGGTGGTAGGGCCGTTGGGACTTGACAACGCCGTCTTTACGGACGCCGCCGTGCATAAGGGGATAATGAACCCGCTTGCGGGCAGGGCGGACATACTCCTGATGCCTAACATCGAAGCGGGGAACATACTCTATAAGACCCTGATTTTCATTTCGGGTGCGCGCAGCGCAAGCGCTCTTGTCGGCGCGAAAGCCCCCTTGGTCATCACCTCGCGAGCGGACGCGGACGACGTTAAGCTCAATTCCATTGCGCTTGCCATGGTTATGGCGGGAAGGAAGCTTAAAGAGTGAGCAGCTTTAGACAGCTTGTACTAAACTTCGGTTCGACCTCCACCAAGTTCGCGGTGTACGAGGACGAGGCCGAGTTATACACGGTAACTCTGCGTTTTTCGGCGGAACAGCTTGCGCCCTTCAGGGAGATATACGACCAGATAGAGTTTCGTGAAAAGCCCATATTGGACGCCTTGGCGTCCCACGGCGACAGCCTTGAGGACTTCGACGCTATAATAGGCAGGGGCGGGTTTATACGCGCCATGGGCAGCGGAACCGTGCTTGTGAACGACGCCGTATGCGCCGATCTGCGTTCGGGCGTCTACGGCAAGCACGCCGCCAACCTGGGCGGACTTGTGGCCAAGCGGCTTGCGGACAGGATAGGCAAGCCCGCGTTCATAGCGGACCCCGTTGTTGTGGATGAATTCGACGATATAGCAAGGGTTTCGGGCTATCCCCTGATAGAGAATCACCCCGTTTGGCACGCTCTCAATCAGAAGGCGGTGGCCAAGGCTTTTGCCAAGAGGCAGGGCAGGCGCTATGAGGACATGAACCTAATCGTGGCTCACTTGGGCGGCGGCGTCAGCGTCGGCGCACATAAGCTGGGCAGGGCGGTGGACGTCTCCAACGCGCTTGACGGCGGGCCCTTTTCGCCGGAACGCAGCGGAACGCTTCCGCTTCGCGCCTTTGTCAAGCTCTGCTATTCGGGCAAGTTCACCGAGAGTGAAATGGTGCGCGAGATGAACGGCAGGGCGGGACTTGTCGGCTATCTTGGCACGAACGACGCAAGAGAGGTCGTTGCAAGGATTAAGGCGGGCGATGAATATGCAAAGCTTATATACAGCGCCATGGCGTATCAGATAGCCAAGGAGATAGGCTCCATGGCGGTGGTGCTGAAAGGGTGTGCGGACGCCATAATCATCACGGGCGGTCTTGCGTACGACAAGCTATTGACGGACATGATTACCGACAGCGTGAGCTTCCTTGCGCCGGTTACCATAGTCCCCGGAGAGGATGAGCTTTGGGCGCTTGCCATGGGCGGGCTTAGCGTACTGCGCGGCGAGGAGCGGGCGCTTGTGTATGAGGATGACTGAGACCTTGTAAAGCACAGCCGCCTTGCGGGTCAAGACCGCTGGTGACGCTGTAAAAAGACAGGACGAGACTGATTATTTCGCGCATAAAGCGTGGAGTGGTTCAGCGGAGCATTGAGGGGACGGCGCTATGACGGCGAGCCTGACTAAAGCTGACGCCCCATCAAAACCAATCGGGATCGAGGACGTTAACAGATGAAGCTGACCGAGCTTGAGGACCTAATAATCGTCTGCGGACACTACGGGACGGGCAAGACCGAATTTGCGGTCAACCTTGCCCTGTTCCTGCGCGAGGCAGGGAGAAGGGTCGCGGTAGCGGATCTTGACATAGTCAACCCGTACTTCCGCTCCCGTGAGCGGGCCGAGCTTTTCATGGACAACGACGTACATCTGATACTGTCGCCAACCCGCCTTGCCAACGCGGACATACCCGCCTTGCCGGGGGAAATCAACAGGGTGTTCGACGACGAGGGGCTTTGCTCCGTACTCGATGTGGGCGGGGATCCCGTGGGCGCAAGGGTTCTAAAGCGCTATGTTCCCCGCATCAACGCCAAACCGCATTCGCTCATATTCGTATTCAACGCCAACCGTCCCCAAACCGACACGGCGGAAAAGGCGTACAAGAGCCTGAGGGACATAGAGCGAATGACGGAGCTTCAGTTTACGCACATAGTTTCCAACACTCATCTTTGCGGTCTTACAACGGCGGACGATGTAGTGAGGGGACACGAGCTTGCGAGCGAGCTTTGTGGGCTTTGCTCTCTGCCGCTTTTGTGCGACACGGTATACGAAGGTCTTTATGACGAGGTTTCAAAGCGGATCGACGGTGAGCTGTTTCCGCTTCGGATATACATGAAGAAGCCCTGGGAATAACGGCATCAACTATTTATTAAGGAGGAAGTATGACGGCAAAAGTAACATTTGCGGTGGAGTACTGCAAGGGATGCGAGCTATGCGCCATGGCCTGCCCCAAAAAGATCATCGCGCTGGATCCACATCACACCAACAGCAGGGGTTATCACCCCGCTGCCGTAACGGACATGTCTCTGTGCATAGGCTGCGCAAGCTGCGCCAGGATGTGCCCCGACTCCGTTATCACGGTAGAACGCTTTTAGAAAGGAGCAGTTATGGAACTTTGGAAAGGCAACGAAGCCATTGGTGAAGCAGCGATAAAAGCGGGCTGCCGCTTCTTCTTCGGCTATCCCATCACCCCTCAAAATGAGGTCCCCGAATACATGGCCATGCGCCTGCCACAGGTCGGCGGCTGCTTCCTGCAGTCCGAGTCCGAGCTTGCCGCCATCAACATGGTGTACGGCGCGGCGGGCTGCGGAGCAAGGGTAATGACCTCCTCATCCTCACCCGGCGTGAGCCTCAAGCAGGAGGGCATCACCTATCTTGCGGGCGCGGAGCTGCCCGCGGTCATAGTCAATGTCATGCGCGGCGGCCCCGGGCTTGGAACGATACAGCCCGCGCAGGCGGACTACTATCAGGCGACACGCGGCGGCGGCAACGGCGATTACAGAACTCTTGTACTGGCGCCCGCCAACATTCAGGAGACGGTAGACCTTATGGGCGACGCCTTCGACATCGCTGACAGGTACAGAAATCCGGTTATGATGCTGCTTGACGGCATGATAGGTCAGATGATGGAGCCGATAGAGTGGCATGAGCGCAAGCCCGCAGAGGATTTGCCCGCCAAGGATTGGGCAAGCACGGGTTCCAAGGGCGGCAAGACCCATGTAATCAACTCCCTTTACATCGACCCCGCCCTGTGCGAGGAGAATAACCGCAGGCTTGAAGCCAAGTATAAGCTGATGCGCGAGCATGAGGTTCGCTATGCGACCGTGGACACGGAGGGCGCGGAGGTTGTACTCGTCGCGTTCGGCACCCCGTCGCGTATCGCGTTGGCCGCCAAAGCCATCCTTGAGAAGAAGGGCATCAAAACGGGGCTGTTCCGCCCGATTACGCTTTGGCCGTTTCCGGAAAAGCAGCTGCATGAGGTCGCGGAGCAGGAGAGCGTCAAGGCCGTGGTTACGGTCGAGCTGTCCATGGGGCAGATGCACGACGATGTTCGCCTTGCGGTCAACGGCGTCAAGCCCGTGGGCTTCCTTGGACGTTCGGGCGGCATGGTTCCCGAGCCCATGGAAATAGTCGATACCGTACTGAAAACTTTGGGGAGGTAATTATGACAGTAGTATATAAGCGCAGTGAAGGTCTGACCCCCAAGCCCACCCACTTCTGCCCGGGCTGCACGCACGGCATAGCCCACCGCCTTGTCGCGGAGGTCTTGGAGGAGTTGGGCATTATCGATACTACCATAGGCGTATGTCCCGTAGGCTGCGCCGTGTTCCTTTACGACTATCTCCGCTGCGATATGCAGGAGGCCGCCCACGGCAGAGCGCCCGCGGTCGCAACGGGAATCAAGCGCGTACTGCCCGATCACCCCGTGTTCACCTATCAGGGCGACGGCGATCTTGCGTCTATTGGCATGGGCGAGGTCGTTCACGCGGCTATGCGCGGCGAGAAGATAACCGTTATCTTCATCAACAACGCCATATACGGTATGACGGGCGGACAGATGGCGCCCACCACGCTTGTTGGCCAAAAGACCACAACCTCGCCCTACGGCAGGGATGCGGATCACTGCGGCAAGCCCATTCGCATAGTGGAAATGCTGTCTACCATAGAGGGTGTGGCCTATGCCGAGCGCTGCGCCTTAACCGATGTACAAAACGTCAACAAGGCAAAGCGCGCCATCAAAAAGGCGTTCACGCTCCAACAGCAGGGCGCGGGCTTTACCATAGTCGAGCTGCTTTCAACCTGCCCCACCAACTGGGGATTGACGCCGCTGCGCGCCGTTGACTGGCTCAAGGAGAACATGATACCCTACTTCCCGCTGGGCGTGTATAAGGACATCACCACCGAAGGAGGAGCAAAGTAATGGCAACTCATGAGATTATCATCGCGGGCTTCGGCGGTCAGGGCGTAATGGCCATCGGCAAGACCTTAGCCGAGGCGGGTATGCAGGAGAACAAGTTCGTGTCGTGGCTTCCAAGCTACGGGCCGGAGATGCGCGGAGGCACGGCGAACTGTCATGTCGTCGTATCCGACACGCCGGTAGTTTCTCCAATTATCATCAACCCCACCGAGCTTATAGTCATGAACAAGCCCTCGCTCATCAAGTTTGAGCCGATGGTGGTAAGCGGCGGAGTGGTGTTCATCAACAGCTCCATAGTCGAGGTGACCTGCGACCGCAAGGACGTTATATGTCACTTAGTTCCCTGCAACGACCTTGCGGCGGAATTGGGCAACGCCAAGGTCAGCAATATGGTTATGCTGGGCGCCTATATAGAGGAAACGCAGCTGTTGAAGCTTGAGACAATACACGAGATGCTGAGGCTTATGTTCACGGGCAAGAAGGCGTCGTTGGTGGATCTGAACATCAAGGCGCTTGACTGCGGCGCGGAGATAGTACGCCAAGCTCACAGGAAGGGATGTGACATATAATGAACATTTCCGTTGAGACCTCACGCTTGCCTATGCCCAAGCCCGAAGATGATTCGAAGCTGGGGTTTGGAAAGGTCTTTACCGATCATATGTTCCTTATGGATTATGACGCCGCCGAGAATTGGCACGATCCGCGCATAGTTCCGTTTCAGGGCATAACCCTGCATCCCGCCGCCACCGCCCTGCATTACGGTCAGGAGATATTCGAGGGCATGAAGGCATACAGGGGTGTTGACGGCAAGCTGCGCCTGTTCCGCCCCGATGAGAACGCAAAGCGCCTTAACGCCTCCGCCGAGAGGCTGTGTATGCCGACAATTCCGGTCGAGGACCAGCTTCAGGTTTACAGAGCCATAGCCGACATGGAGCGCGAATGGGCGCCAAGCCGCATAGGAACCGCGCTGTACCTAAGGCCGACCATGATAGGCACGGGTCAGGAGATAGGCGTTCACCCAAGCTCAAGGTATTTGTTCTTCGTGATATGCTGCTCGGTAGGCTCATACTTCAAGGGTGGGCTGACCCCTGTCGACATCTATGTTGAGGACAAATACGTCAGAGCCGTAAGGGGAGGTCTTGGCGTTGCCAAGACGGGCGGCAACTACGCCGCGAGCCTGAAGGCAAGTCACGAGGCAAGCAGCAGCGGCTATGCTCAGGTGCTGTGGCTTGACGGCGTGGAGCGCAGGTATATCGAGGAGGTCGGCGCGATGAACATCATGTTCATCATAGACGGCAAGCTTGTGACGCCTGAGCTTTCGGGAAGCATACTCCCCGGCATCACCAGAAAGTCCGTGATAGAGCTTGCCCGAGATATGGGACTGACCGTTGAGGAACGCAAGGTCGATATTGACGAGGTCATGCAGGCAGGCCGCGACGGACGCCTGACCGAAGCCTTTGGCACCGGCACGGCCGCTGTCATCTCGCCTGTCGGCTCCCTGCTCTACAAGGGCGAGGAGGTCGTGATTAACAATCGGGCCATAGGCTCCTTTGCACAGCAATTCTATGACGAGATAGTCGGTATGCAGTTCGGCAAGGTTGCCGATAAGCACGGCTGGACAGTCGAGCTGCAACAATAGAACAAGAATTGATTTGCCGCCCGCAGCGCTTTTGCCGGGCGGCTTTTTCACGGCTCTGCGCGGAGTTCGTCGCCATATCATATGGCGATCCCCCGATTCTCTACAACCCCTTACACGTCCAACAATTCCACCGTCATGCAATTATGTTCCACCAGCCCGCCCCCGTTGTCGTCCTATTTCGAAGTCGAAGGATCTTGCCGAAAGCTTCAAAGTCAAGACCCGCTCCCCCTGTGCAGCAATCGCCCACGCCTTCCCGCTCCGGCACAGCAATCACCCACGTCCCCGCCCCTTGTCCCACGGGGGAGCGCCCCCTTTTCCCCATAAGCTTCTTTCAAGATCCTTCATTCTTACTGAAAACGACGGAGGGGCTTGCGAAGCGGCGCTTTTGGCGGTAGAATATGACAGACGTGGCGGGAAAGCCGCATTAGAGCTTGGAGGCTGCTATGATAACCTTGATAAGGAACGCAAGGGTGTTCGCACCCGATGACTTGGGCGTGTGCGACATACTGATTGCCGGAGAGCGGATACTTCGGATAGCAAAACACATCGAGGGGCTTGACGAAAGCCCTGATGTTGAGCTTATCAACGCAAACGGCCTGTACGCGTCGCCGGGCTTCATCGACCTGCACACGCACATAACGGGCGGGGGCGGGGAGGGGGGCTTCCAAAACCGCACACCCGAAGCGACGCTGACGGACTTTACCAAGGCGGGCGTCACTACCGTTCTTGGGCTGCTGGGAACGGACGGGGTGACAAGGAGCATAGAGAATCTTCTTGCAAAGACCAATGCCCTAAGGCATGACGGCTTGAGCTGTTACATGCTCACGGGCGCATACGGCTGCCCCTCGCCGACGCTCACGGGTTCCGTTGAGCGCGATATAGTTCTGCTCAATCCCGTGATAGGCGCGAAGCTTGCCCTGAGCGACCATCGCGGCTCGGAGCCGAGCTTTGATGAGTTTCTGCGCATAGCCTGTGATGCGCGGCGCGGCGGACTGCTTTCGGGCAAGGCTGGGCTGCTCACCATACACATGGGCGACGGGCGGGCGATGCTGTCCTACCTGTTCAGAGCGGCAAAGCAGAGCGATATTCCGCTTAAGACCTTCCTGCCCACTCACGTTGCGCGAAACGATGACCTGTACAGTGAGGCTGTTCGCTGGATAAAGGCGGGAGGCTTTGCCGATTTCTCCGCGGGCGAGGACGGCGGCACGGCGAAAAAGCTTGCAAAAGCCGTGGAAATGGGCGCGGAGCCTTCGCATATCACCATGTCAAGCGACGCCTTCGGCAGTCTGCCCAAGTTCGACGAGCAAGGGCGCTGCATAGGCTTGACGTGGGACACGAGCACCATTTTGCAGGACGAGTTTAAGAGGCTTGTCAAGGACTGCGGGATGAGCATGGACATGGCCTTGAGCTTTTTCACCGAGAACGCCGCTTCAAGGCTGGGACTTGCGGGACTAAAAGGCGTAATTGCCGAGGGAGCGGACGCGGATTTGCTGCTCTTGGACGATGAACTGAACATCGAGCTTGTCATGGCAAGGGGCAGAACAATGCTAAGGTCGGGCAAACCCACGGCCTTTGACGCTTTCGGCAGGTAGGGCGGCGCCAAGACGCGCCGCAAGCCGCAAAGCCATATGGAACATAGCAAAAGCCCGACTCGGCAACCGACCGAATCGGGCTTTATAGTTCGTTCGCCTGTTAATCTATGAATGCGCGACGAAGGCACGGATAGTCTGTTATCCGCTCGCACACCCGCAGTACCGGGGCAAGCGAACAGGAGGGACGCCCTTGGTCAAGAGAGGAGAAGGAACAAGGACGGATAGCTTAGATGACGTCTGCGATTTCGACCATGATGGCTTCGACCTTCTTCTTCTCTTCGGGAAGCAGATCGCCCAAGGGGAGTCTCGGAAGTCCCGCGTAGTCCAAGCCCTGAAGCTTGAGGACATACTTGAAAATCTCCTGC
>DAOPJM010000043.1:12634-15451 GCA_035399665.1 Clostridia bacterium | reverse complement strand
ACGCTGGAAAGCTCGCCCAAAGAGCCTTACATCAAGAAAGTACGCAGGGACGCGTTGAGCGAGGAAACCGTCGGCGGTACGAACTATTCCACTCTTCCGATCGTCCCATTCTACGCAAACGACCTGTGCCGCAGCGAGTTATCCACAAACATCAAAAGCAAGATTGATATGTACGACCGCATCTTCTCTGACTTCGGCGATAATCTTGACCGCACCAATGACGTGTACTGGGTTATCAACAACTTCGGCGGCACGACAGACCAGATCGTAGCTATGCTGGCCGACATCAAGCGCATTAAAGCCACCTACACGGAAGCTGGGGCGAGCGGACAGAGTACAGCAGAGCCGCACACCATTGAAGTGCCTTACCTTGCCCGCCAGACCGCGCTTGACCTGCTCAAGAAGCAACTCTATCAGGATTACATGGCGCTGGACATGGACGAACTCACGGGCGGAAGCTTAACAAACGTCGCAATCAAGGCCGCGACCGCAAACCTCAACCTCAAGGCCGATATGTACGAATGGCAGGCGTTTACGTTCGTCCAGCAGGTGCTTTCGCTTAACGGCATCGAAACCGAGGATATCAAGTTTAAGCGCAGGGCGATATCAAATGACAGCGAGATCATTCAGGACATCACGCTCATGCGCTCCGATATCACCCGTAAGAAGGCGCTTGAGCTGAACCCGTACATCCAGGCGGACGAGATCGAGGATATTTTGAACGATATGGACGCAGAGGACGCGACCGGACTACCGGGAGCAGATGATCTGCAAGACGCGATAGACAACGGAGGGGAATGATCATGGCACGAGTAAGCATTAACGAGGAAACCACGCAAGGCTATTATCAGGTGATGTCCACCGATACCAAGCCTACGCAGGCGGTAGCGGATGGCGCAATGCTCAAAGAGATTGATACTGGTCGAGTGTTCGAGTACAGCAACTCGAACGTAAACCCCGTCACAAGTGACGGCTGGTGGGAAGTGCTTGAGGAACAGGCGGGTTACGGCGTGTTTTCTGGGTTAAACACCACCGAGCAGGCCACGCCGGACATGACCGTTAAGATCACCGACGGCAGGATTTACCTTGAGGATGGATCACGTTTCGCTGTCAAGGGAAACGCCGCGCTTGCGATTGATGCGGCGGACGATACCTACAACAGGCAGGATTTGATCTATGTGGATTCAAACCACCTGTTGCGGTACATAGCGGGCGATATTACTGTCGCTGGCGTGAGAACGTACACCATTACGGTCAATGCGGCATCCGGCGACACCTTCACGATCAACGAAACCACCCTTACCGAGGGCGTTGACTTCAACGCAGGAGTTGACGAAGCGGCCACCGCGACGAACCTTGCTGCAGCACTGGATACCGCACTGGATGGCACTTTCTCCGCTTCCGCTGATGGCGCCGTGATTACCGTTACAGAAGAAACGCCAGGCGGCGGGGATACACCCAGCGCGTCAACGATTGTTGGAACGATGGAAGTCACGGATGGAACAGCGATTGAATCCGTTACCACGGGCGACGATCTCCCGGCCACTCCTGCAGGCGGGATTGACATTGCCAAGCTCAACGTGGACGCTTCCACTACGGCGATCACTACCGCAATGATTACAAAGCTCCGCGCATGGACAGCAGCGGGGGTGACTGACGCATGAGAATACATGTTATTTTCAAGATCGACAAGTGGCTTGTGACGGCATCCGATTGCCGGAAGATTGCGGATTACACCACGAAAGCCGCCGCAGTTAAGAAGGGCATCGCTGTTGCCAAAGAGGAAAAGGCGCGGCTGTATGTGCACAAGCAGGATGGAACCGTGGAGAAGGTCACGGAGTACGGAGAGAAAGCAGATGAATGAGCGCGTAAATATCCTCGGGACGGAATATGTAATCCGTCATGTAAACACAGATGCGTGTACGCTGCTAGGCGAATCAAGCGGAATCTGCGACTCGTCCACAAAAACGATTTGGATTAAAGACAATGGTGAACCAACGCCGGAAACAAAGCAGAATCTTGAATATGTAGAGAAAAAGGTACTGCGTCATGAAATAATCCATGCGTTTATGTACGAAAGCGGACTCGCTGAAAACAGCAACGACATCGATCAATGGGCTGAGGACGAAGAACTGATTGACTGGATAGCAATCCAAAGCCCGAAGATGCTCAAGGCATTTGAGGAGGCAGGGGCATTGTAATGGACGCAGCAGAACGCGCAAGCGCGGCAATCGAACGCAGGTTGATGAACGATATCAACGCGATTTACAGCCAATCGCTGAAATCCATGCTTGCCGATCAGAAGAAGTTTCTGCAAAAGATAGCTGATATCGACGCAGGGAAGATCAAGCCGCCCGCGTTCTACGACACGCCGGAAAAGATACTCAAATGGAGGCAGGGCTTTACCCGCGAACTGCTGCGCAAGGAGAAGGTTATAGCGGGCATCCGGGCGCGTTTGCAGGAAGCCGGAGCACAGGCAAGGCCGCTTGTGCAGGGCGCAATGAGCGACGTGTACGCGGCGAACAGGACTTACACCGCGGGGCAGATTGCAAGCAAGGCAAATGTTACCTTCGCACAGTACGACAAGAAACAGATCGACGTACTCCTGAAAGACACCATGTCGCCGTTCTCGAAGATCGCCTACAAGAACATGGGCGCGAACCCGGCCATTGTGCGCAAGCTGTCAAGGGAAATGGCGCAGGCGACGATCAACGGCGAGAGCCAACGCGACATCGTGAAGCGCATCCGCGCCGTGACAGGTCAAAGCAAATACCAGGCGACGCGGGTAGCACAGACAGAGCGCACGAGGATACAAAG
>DAOPJM010000043.1:0-12534 GCA_035399665.1 Clostridia bacterium | reverse complement strand
AAAGACCGACTAAAGCAGGTCGCGGAGAACGAACTAAAGAAAGGGTTTTGAAGATGAAGTACAAGCAGAAATCAGTCGTTGTTGACGCAGTACAATTCAACGGGCAAAACGTGCTCGAAATCAAGCGCTTTATCGGAGATAAAAAAATCCGTTTCAACGGCAGAAGGCTTACAGTCGTGCCCGATAACCTATCGCTTGAAACTACGGACTGGCTCGTCAAATACAGCGATGTGCAATTCGTTGTGTTCAAGGATAATGTGTTTGACGGGTTCTTTTTCCCGGCGGCGCAAAAAGCGGCCAAAAAAACCGACGATACCAAGGAGAGCAACCCGGCGTAAGCCGTTTGCAATAACAATCATGCGGGAAGAACCCCGCCCAAAGAAAAGGAGATTGTGACATGTCACTAACGAGAAAGATGCTATCAGCGATGGGGATTGAGGCCGACAAGATCGATCAGATCATCGAGGGTCACACGGATACCGTCAACGGCCTCAAAGACGAAATCGCAACCTACAAGGCAGACGCAGAAAAGCTGCCGACCGTCACGAAGGAACGCGACGAGTGGAAGAAGAAACACGACGATGTCCTTGCCAAGCAGCCGGACGCGGCCAAGGTACAGGCCGATTTCGACAAGTACAAGGCGGACATCGAAGCCGAAAAGACGAACGCGAAGAAGCGCGCCGCTCTCGAGGCCAAGCTCATAGCCGAAGGGGCTAACCCGGACGCAATCGAGCTAATGTTGCATGGCGCAGACCTCGAAACCGTCAAGCTCAACGAAAAGGGCGAAGCGGAGGAAGTTGATAAGGCTGTCGAGCCGATCAAGACGAAGTTTGCGAAATACTTTGGGGAAGTGACCGAACAAGGAGCGCCGAGGAAAACCCCGCCGCCCGGATCACCGAACCCGGACTACAGCAAGATGTCCGACGAGGAATATTTTGCGCAGGCCGAGGCCAAACAGAAAGGATAATGCCTAATGGCAACCAACTATTTCCAATCCGTGCAGGAGATTGCACGCCAGAGCATCATGTCGCTCTATCAGAACCTCGTTATGCCAAACCTGATGTACAAGGAATACTCCAACGACTTTCAAACTGGCAAGGGCGCAACCGTGCTTGCCAAGCTCCCGCCCGAGTACACCGCGCATGAGTTTGTCGCGGCTGACGGCGTGACCGAGTACAGCGTAGACGACAATAACACCGTTGCCGTAACGCTGGATACCATTGCGACTGTCGACGTTGGTATTCAGGCCATCGAAATGGCGACCAACGTGGACGATCTTAAGCGGATGTTCACTGACCCCGCCGCCCGTGCACTGGCTGACTACATCAACAACGACTGTATGAACCTGTACAAGGACGTGCCGTATTGGACTGGCGCAGCCGCTTCCACGCCTGACGCTCTCTCCGACTTCACGGAAGCCGGCAAAATCCTGAACGACAACAAAGTCCCGATGGATATGCGCCGGGCGATCTGGAATCCCGCCGCGTTGGCGAAGTTCCAACTGATCGACACTGTGAACGAAGCCGACAAGTCCGGCACCACGCAGGCGTTGCGTGAAGGCTCCATCGGTCGTATCATGGGCATCGACAACTACATGTCGCAGTCCGTGAAAACCCATACCACCGTCGGTGCTGGTACGACCGTTGCCATCGACTTTGGCGCAGGTTACGCCGCTGGCACAACCGCGCTGCATGTCGACGGTCTGTCGGTTGGCTTCGCCGTTGGCGACCGCTTCACTCTTGGCGGGTATCAGTACGTCGTTACCGCGGCAGATGATCTCGCGACCGAAGATCAGGACATCACCATTTACCCCGGACTTAAAGCCGCAGTATCCGATGGCGATGTGCTTACCATAATTGCATCCCACGCCGCAAACATGGTATTCCACCAGAATGCTTTTGCGTTCGTCACTCGCCCTCTGCTGGCTCCCAGCGACAAGCTGTCCTACACCGTTTCCTACAACGGCTTGAGTTTGCGCGTTGTGCGCGGGTACGACATGCAGTACAAGAAAGAAAAGCTCTCGATGGATATCTTGTACGGCAAAAAGACCCTCAAGCCGGAGGCGGCCTGCCTCGTGCTGGGCTAACCTGACCGACCTAATATGAGGTGGATAGTATGCTACTCGAAATGATGCGCGAATGCCGAAACTTCTTCGAGCTTCGGGCAAACAACTTCTACCAGTCAACGCGGTATCCGCACGGCGTACAAACGACCGAGCACTACCCCGTGACCGAGTTTGAGGATGATTATACCATTGCCGACGGCGTACTATCCACCCTTGATTCAACGATCCTGACAGGACAGTACATCGCCATTTATGGCAGCGTACTCAATGATGGCATCTGGAAGGTTGGCGCAGACGGCGCGATCACAAGCGATATCACTGGCGTAACCGCCCAAGCCGAAACCTTCACGGGAACAGTCTACCCGTTAAAAGTACCGCCTGATTTCGTGCTGCTCGCCGCTGAAATCACCGCATGGCGCACGGCAACGAATGAAGCCTCGCCGTATGCGTCCGAGGGCTTTCTCGGGTACTCCTATACCAAAGCACAGAAGCAAGGCGGCGGGAATATCGGATGGCAACAGCAATTCTCTGACCGGCTCATGCCTTATCGCCGGATGTTCAAGGGGTTGCCGTTATGAGCCTGACAGACTTTATGCAATCGTTCAAATACCAGAAGCTTTCAACCGAAGATTCACCGCTTGGCGGGCCGATTGAAACATGGGTGGACGGCGCTACCTTCTCCGCAGGCATCGGGCTTGATACCAGCGCGGAAGCGCGTATCGCTTACCAGAACACGCTCAAAAAGCAGTACAGCATCATCGTCCCGGACGGCGTAACGCTGACGCAGGACATGCGGATCAAGCAGGTATCCACGGGCACGGTCTACCGCATTACGTCCAATTCAGCTGATGCACACACCCCGGCGATTGCAGGGGTAGCATACGCAAAGGTTACTGCGGAGGTGATTGAATGACGGGCTTGCACGGCGCATTACAAGCGTTTTGGGGCGGGTTCACCTATGGAACTGCAGCTATCAAGGCGTACGAACAAGGTAACGTACCGTCAACGGCGACCTATCCGTATATCACATATGAAGCCGCCGAGGGTGCATACTGGGGCGCGACGATCCTGACCGCATTCGTATGGGTGAAAAAGGCAACAGGCGTTGACTGGCAAGTCCAGCGAGCCGCGATCCTTGATCTGATTAAGGCCGCAATCCCTGAGGGCGGTACGCACCTTGATTACGCCGATGGCAACCTGTTCATGCGGCGCAATCCTACGAACTTCATGAGTTACTACAATGACCCGAACGACGCTTCTGTAGTTGGCGGCAGAATCAGCTACGAAGCGACCTACTACACACTATAAGGAGCTGATGGAATGCTTACTGCATTAACCGCCGCGACGTTCAACAACCTTGGATTCGACGCAGGAATCCTCCTGAAAAACTTCGACTATTCGTCCGCGACCGACGCGGGCGATCTGGCCACGCTCGTTGCCGCAGCCAAAGCTGCGGGGACCACCCTTCTCGGCGCCACCAAGGGCGGGCTGAATATCTCCGATGTCCCGACGTACTTCAATCCGGATATCGATGGTATGCGCGGCCCGATCAAGAGCGCGAGATACATCACCGACAGGCTTATCAAGGCATCTGGTACGTTGGTCGAGTTGCGCTCGGCCACACTGAAAGACATCATTGCCGCAGCTGACGCGGCGACCGTCGGCGACATTACCACGATCACCCCGCGCGCTGACCTGGAAGACGATGACTACATCGACAACCTTGTGTGGATTGGCGATGTTCCCGGCGACGGCGGCCTTGTGCTGGTGGAGTTCGACAATGCGTTGAACACCAACGGCCTGACGATCACCATTCCGAAGAACGACAACGCAACCTTCCCATTCGAGTTCACCGCGCATCAGACAGACCCGGACGGCGTAGTGCCGTACCGCATCCTGCTGTTTGCGGGTGTGTCCTCTGCCCCGCTGCTTGAGGTGTTCTCCGTCGAGGGTGCAAGCTCCGGCGATACTCGCCTCGCGGTTTCCCCGCAGAAGTCCGGCACCGAATCCTACGTCTACAAGACCGCCGCGTCCGTTGCCCTGCCCGAGCTTGGTGATATCCTTGTCGCCGGAGAAAACGGCTGGGTTGCATGGGACGGCGATGCGGACGTTACCGCTACGACCGGCAATCAGATTGTGGTTGCTATCATCACGACCGCTACCGGCGCAGTCACCTACGCTGGCCGCGATACCGTCAAATCAAAGGCGTAAAGCCTCAATATCCGTCACGGGCGGGCTGGATACTCAACCGCCCTGCGGATATGCCTGTTAAATCGAATTAAATCGCCTACAAGGCGGTCAATTATAGGAGGGTGTACATGAAGCTATCCGAAATTACGGGCGACAGAGCGCTTGATATTATCGCCGATATACTGCCTATTGTCGGCAGACTGAAAGACAGCAAAGCGCTGGACGAATTCTACAAGGCGCACAAAACACAAGACCTCACAAGTAAGGCTATTCGCGCCGACCTGGTTTTCACGCTCATTCCTGCGCTTATCAAATCCAACAAGCAGGACATTCTACAAATCGTTGCGTCAGTAACCGGGAAATCCGTGCAGGCCGTTAAAAAACTGTCGGCGAAAGCGCTGTGGAACGAAATCAAGGATATTTTGTCCGACCCGGAGATTCAGGAGCTTTTTGGCTCGTCCGCCAATACGGAGCAGGCCGCGTCCTCCGTGTCGTCGCCGGAAGCCGCAGGGCAATCCGCTGCGGCGGAATAGCCCTTATTCTGGCGGAAGAAGAAAAAGATAGGGCGCGCGATATCTACAAGGGCAATCTGCTATGGAACGTGTCGCAAATGCTGACCAAGCAGGACAATTACCTGGTATTCAAAAACAACTATTCGGAGTTCTGCGATATGCTAGACGGACACGCGAAGCCAAAGCAGACCAAAGAAGAAGTCGCAAAAGAGTACGATGACAAGACCGACGCAATGTTGGCGAAGTACCAAAGGAGGGGCAAGGCATGAAGCTGTTCGAGTTGTACGCTGGGCTTGGCCTTGACGACTCCGAATTTAATAAAAAGGTCGATCAAGCAACTTCCACTGGTAAAAGAATGGAAACTGGCATTAAAGCATCTACGCTTGCTGCCGGTCAGCTGCTTGCTAATTTTGCGCAAAAAGCGATTACGGGCGTTATTAACCTTGCAAAAACAGGGCTTGAGTACAACCAGCAGATGGAAGACTATACGACCAATTTCACCGTCATGCTGGGCGATGCTGCGAAGGCCGCCGAAAAGGTGCAGCAGCTTAAGGAGTTCGCCGCGTCTACGCCGTTTGCAATGGAGGACTTGGCCGCTTCCACGCAAACCCTGCTTGCTTTCGGCGTTGAAAGCGAGAAAACGCAGGGCATCATGAAACAGCTTGGTGATATCTCGCTTGGCAACGCGGAGAAGTTCGGGCGGTTGTCTACCGCCTACGGCAAAGCTAACTCGATGGGCAAGCTCACTGGCGAAACCGTGCAGCAGATGATTGAGGCGGGCTTTAATCCCCTGCTCTTGATCTCTGAAAAAACGGGCGAGAGCATGGTCGACCTGCAAAAGCGTATGTCGGCTGGTAAGGTTTCCGTCGAGGAACTCAACGGTGCGTTGGAAACTGCCACGAGCACAGGCGGGCAGTTTAACGACGGCATGAAACAGGCGAGTCTTACGACCTCCGGCCTGATCTCCACGCTTAAAGACAATTTCACGGCCATGCTCGGCAAACTTTCGCAGGGCTTTAGCAATGTGCTGAAAGACTCTGTGCTTCCGAAACTCATAGGCATGGTTGAGAAACTGACGGGGTACATCGATGACAGCGCAGACAAGTTTGAGGAGTTCGGCGACAAGCTTGGCGATTTCGTCGAAGACGCGCTCGACGGACTCATGGAGGCTATCGAATGGCTAATTGACAACGGCGGCGATTTGTTTGACGCGTTCACCTCGATTGGAACCATCATAGGCAAGTTGGCATCTGCTATTGTTCCTGCAATCCTTAATGTTTTGCCGAAGGTCGCCACAGCATTTGGTGGCATCATGGACAAGGTTATGCCGCTTGTTGAAACCCTTGTCAACGGTTTCGCTGCGGCGATCACCTGGATAGCCGACAACGCCGAAACGCTGATCCCTATACTTGAGGGCGTGGCCGCTGCGACGCTGTTATGGAACGGATATCAGGCTATCCTTAACATCACAATGGCCGCGAACCCGATAGGGGCAGTTATAAAAGCCGTTGCGTTACTTGCTGGCGGGCTTATGCTTCTGAATGATGCTTTTGGCGCATCGAACGATGGAATGAATAGATTCAATTCCGTTGCTGATGATATTGCAAACAACACAACTGATTTTTCCGATCTCGTTTCACGTATGACGCCGAATATCCTTGACGTAAATGATCTAATCTCCAGTACCGGCAAAACAGTTGGAGAGTTGCAATCTACCATTCAAGAGAAGGAGGACGCTATCACTGCTATCCTAAAGTCCGCAATGGAAGATCACAGGGGATTGCGGCAGGATGAGCTTGACGACATTGCAAAGTACAATGCGGATATTGCTTCGCTCAATGACGAGCTGATAGAGCAGTACCGCAGCGTCGAGCTTGCCAAGCTACGACAAATCCAGCTTGAAGCCGGCGACATGACAGTAGAGCAGATGGCACAATATGAAGCAGACATGAAATCTGCTCTGGAATCTGCAAACCAAACATCAGAGGATGCTTACGTCGCTAGGTTGGCTACGATTGAAAACACACATAAGGCAATCGGAGATATTGGCTCTGCCGCTTATTTGAAAGAGCAGCAGGACGCCAAGGCTAATTACGAAGCGCAACTCGCAGAAAACCAGTCCTATTACGATCAGGCAAACGCTATATTTTTAGAATCCGCTGCCGTTCTTGTGGGCGCAGAAAAGAAAAAGAACTCTGATTTGCAGATTGAGTATCAAACGGGGCTTGATAACCTTAATGCGCATTACGATCAGTGGACTAAATACACTACCGACCATTATTCCAATATGAACAATATGGATAGCGAGCAGGCGCAGGAAGAAAAAGCAGCGTCTGACCAATGGTATGCGGATAAACAGGCGTCTCTTTTGGCGGCGCAAGATGCTGAAATCCAGGCGATTGAGGCAAAGAACGCGCAGATAAACACCATGCAGGCAAATCAGGATGGAGAAGTACATTTGTATACCCAACAAATGTATCAGCAGGAACTTGAATCCGCTTATGCGTATTATGCTGATGAGCTTGCCGCCGCCAAAGAAGCGCATGACGCTCAATATCAAGAAATCGTCAACAAATATGGCAGCGTAAACGAGCTTGAAAGCGCCGAAGCACAAGCTGATCTCGCTCGGATTGAGCAGGAGCGGAAAGACCAGACGGCGGCGTGGATTGCTCTATATGACGACAAGAACGCCGCAGCAGAAGCCGGAAACGCCGAGCAAATGCAGCTTACACAGGCAGCATTTGATGAACTCAAAGCTGCGCAGGAACAATTTAATGCTGATATTGAGGCATTAGATAATGGCGCGTTAACATCAAATAATCAGACATCCGCGAATTGGATTGTCGGGATGTTGATTGCAAATAGACAAAAGGCAGAAGCCAATGACGATTATGCCGCCGCTTACGCTACATTCCTTGATGGTCTTGATTCGGACGCTTGGAACTCATTCCTTTATCAGTATGATGTAGCAAAACAGGCGGGAACGGATATACCAGCGGAATATACAGCCATGCTGTCTGCGCTGCTTGATACTTTTGAATCCATGCCGGAGGACATGCAGGACGAAGGCAAGGAAATGCTCAATGGGCTTTTGAGCGGAGTAACAGACGAATCAATCCGCGCGTCACTGGAAAACGAAGCGACGGATGCAGCTGATAGCGTTGTGGGCGCAATCAAAGACGCATGGGATATTAACAGCCCGTCTAAAGTTGCCGATGGCCTTGCAGGGAACTTCATGGGCGCATTATCGGATGGATTTTCTGGCCGTAAAAGCTCGCTGCTTTCAACTGTAAGCTCTATAGCGAGCGAACTGGTTAATTCATTCTTGTCTCTGTTCGGCATTACGCGCACAACAAGCAGCAGTGGAAAGGTTACATATTCCACAAATAGCCACGCAACCGGCAAAGACTACGTACCTTATGACAATTACCCCGCCATGCTGCACGAGGGCGAAGCTGTGCTCACAAAGGCCGAGGCGACTGATTGGAGACGCGGTGATAGCGGAAGTGCCATAGATCTGTCGGGATTTTCATCATCAATAGCGGAGGCAGTGAAATCAGCGCTGAACGGAGCAGGTTTTTATGTGGACGGCAAACAGACAGGCTACCTTGTCGCCGCTGGAGTAAACGAAGCGATAACAGGCAATGTTGATTCGCTGCTAAGGAGTGGTTACAATGGTACGCCTTAACGGAATAGCGCTTGAGAACATAGCGCCTATAAAGCGGAACACTATCTATGTATCTCCTCCAAAGATCAAAGACACATGGATTGACAACGCTATAGCGCATGGCGCAGAATTTATCCGGTCAAGATATGACGTGCGTGACATTCGCATTGATATCTATTTGGCAATTTCAAACACAGAGCAACGTCTACATTATATCAATCTCATAAATACGTGGGCGACTTACTCAACACTACAAGCGCTGGAGCTGCCGAACATGCCCGGCAAGTATATCATGGCGAAAGTGTCAAAGCTCCCAGACCCGTCTACCCGTGAGTGGTGGGAGAAACTAACGCTTGAGTTTACGGCAGGCGATCCATTCTTCCTTGACTACGATTATCTTGTTGCACCATGTGGGATACCGTTTGAGATATACGGGAATGGCGCAGCATCGGCCTATATTCAGGACGTGGAAGCAACCAGTACCACTGATCCCGAATGGGAACTTGACAGCGATAAGACAATCGCGCTTGACGGTACGTTTGCGGCGGGAACATTCAAGGTCGATCTTGATTCGAAGAAGGTTTACCTTGACGATGTGTCGCAGATGCAGTATGTGACATTGCAAAGCCGCTTTTTTGAGCTTGAACCGGGCATCCATACAATCGCCGGAAGCGGGACGATCTTCTATAAGCAAAGGTGGTTATAATGGATTATTATATATTTGACAACACGGAAACGCTTATAGATGTCAGATCAGATGCTGTTGAATTTATACATACCGAAGAAGAATTCAAATTAAACTGCGAATTCCCGATATCTGATTATCTCATTGAGCGCGGAATGTTCATCGGGTTTTATGATATCCTTGACGTGTTCCAGTTGTTTGAAGTGCGAACCCCTAAAAATACATTTTCGGACAAATCGCAAGATATCTATGCCGAACATGTCGCGCTTGCCGATCTCATGGATGACATCATCGAGCCTACGACGCTCTCCAGTGTAACTGCGGAACAGGCGGGAACCTCAATTTTGACCAACACACGCTGGCAGATTGGAACGTCCGTAACAACTGGTACGGATGATGTCAGTGCATACTATGTCACAGCATGGAACGCACTGATTACCATACGCGATACGTTTACTGTCAGGATAAAGCCGCGCTTGGTTCTCGGGACTACAACGATCACGGCGCGGTATATCGACCTTGAGAGCAGAACCCCTGTGTTCCGTGGCGTAAGGCTGACCACAAACAAGAATTTGCAGAAGATAGGCATAACCTATGACGATACCACACTGTATACCGCTCTATACGGTCGCGGGGCTGGGCTTTCAACGCTTGCTGAGGATGACACGAACGCTGCGAAACTCACGTTTGAGGATGTTGTGTGGACTGTTGCGGGTGGCGATGATGCAGATAAGCCGTCCGGCCAGCAATGGGTAGAGGATACTGCAGCAACCGCTATTTATGGCCGAGGAGGACGTAAGCGCACAGGCGTTGTGGAGTTTTCGGATATCGAGGATGCGGATGAATTGCTACAGGCAACATGGGACTATTTGCAAACAGTGAAATACCCACAAATAACCATTAACAGCACGATCCTTGACCTGTATTCTTTGGGATATGATGACGAGCTTATGCTGCTTGGCGATAGTGTGGCCGTGATTGACGATGATTTAGGCATAGAAGCATATGCTACCATCGTGAGTATGCCGAGGAATTATGTCAAGCCAGAGAAATCGAAGCCCGTTATTGGCTATTACCGCCCGGGGCTTGATTACCGCGTTGCGGAAACTATAACGTCCGCCGGGACGGTAACGCGCATGACGAACAGCAATTCCGATCTTGTGAACGGATTTTCCACGAACCTAAACGGCGCGGATGGCACATTATCGCACCTGACGCTATTAGGCCCATCAGAAACGTACTATCGGTTTGACTTTGGCGAGTTTACGGTATATGCTGAGGGTAGCCCTTATACGCTATCCGGCATGACATGGGGAACGGATAAGGACAGCCATATTGGGGCGTCTGCGGGCGGCGGTATGGTATTCAGGGGAATAGAGGGGATACAGTTTAGCTGCCCATCAGGGAAAATCCTTAATTTCTCCGTCGGCCTTGGCGGCGCTCAGATGTATATGAATAATTACCGTATGGATTTGACGGGAGACATGTACATTACTGGCAACTGTTCTGCTGAATCGTTTACAGACAGAACGCCCGGATTCAATGGTGACGCTTTGGCCGCGATAGCAAAGATCAAGACCGACAAAAAAGGGAACATCGACCATGCGAGTTTGCCGGATGAGGCAAGAAAGAAAGTCAAGGTCACGAAATACGGCAAAGACAAGAAGATTGTCAAGGTTTCTGAAGAGGACGGACGCGATATCGGCATGATGGTCTGTCTGCTGACAGAAGGATTAAAGCAACTCATCGAAGAATTGAAGCTAAGGTGATAGTATGGCAAACAAGCAGATCATCGGATCGGTAGAGATTACAACCGGAGCATTTACGCCCACAGCCTCTATGCCCGTTTATCAGGGCGAGAATGGGGCAACGGAGCTGAATTTAACCATACTCAATAACGGTGCGGCTTATACGTTGCCTGTAGGCGCGTCTCTCCGCGCCTACGCCTATTATGAGACTAAGAACGAAATGACGCTGTCTATCCTCATGACGGTAACCGGGAATGTTGCCACGTGTGATATTCCAGACTTTTTCTTGGAGTATGCGACCAGAGCTAAGATTGTTGTAAGAGAACTGGACGCAGAAAACATTACGACATTTTGTGGAATTTACATGAACGTCGCAGCGACAATAGCGGATACCATCGTCGCGCTTGCGCCCGTCACAATGGACTTGCTGCGCCCACCTTACATCAACACATCAAACGGGCATTGGTACGAATGGGATACTGGATCGGAAACATACGTTGACAGCGGCGTGGCGGCGGCAGGCGATGGCAATTATGTTGCGTTCATATCGCAGACGCTTACTGACGCGCAGAAGCTACAGGCACGGACGAATATAGCAGCGTTGGGGTCAGGAGACCTTCCGTCAGCGTCGGATGCTACGCCGCAGGACAACGGAACGGCTACGCCCGGCACAAGCGACGATTATTCAAGGGCCGACCACGTTCACGACAGCGACGATACAAAAGCAGACATTATTCCAACTGCAACAGAGGATAATTTTGCATCGTTCGATGAGAATGGGAACATACAGGACAGCGGGAAAAAGGCAAGCGACTTTGAACCTGTATATGCAACCGCAAAGCTATTATCGACTGGTTGGTCTGGATCAGGCCCGTATACACAGACCGTTACAGCAACTGGTGTAAAATCCGGCGATTATCCCATGGTCGATCTGGTACAAAATGCTACGCAGGCAACGGCTGAAAACGAAATAGCGTCTTATGCCTGCTTGCTTTACGGTAAAGTTGAAGTCAGCGCAGACAACAAGATCACCGCAACGTGCTATTCCGATCAGCCGACCGTAGACCTTAACCTGAGGCTGGTGGTTGCAAAATGACGCAGTGTTTGATTGATAGGCGTAGACTATTGATCCCTCCATCAATCATATATGCAGATCAGGTAAAACGATGCTGTCATACCTATAATGGTCTTGGATCAGCGTCATATACATGGTCAGATGTTACAAACAACGCAAGCACTTCGCTGTACCACGAACAAAGCAGCACTTCATCGTACTATAACAACGATTACTTCCTGCAATTCAGAATCCCTAAAAACCGGCTGAGTTGGTTTAGCATTTCAACTGTAAAAGTATATTTCCGGTGCATATCGACTACCGGAACGATACCAATACGTGTTTACGTGAAGGATTACGACGAATATGAAACTGGGGCATCTTCCGTCGTGAGCGGAACCATAACAGCCTCTGGGTGGATTGAGACTGCGATCACATCATTGTTTACTTCCGACGTAAGCGATCCAGACGATGTATGGTATGTGCAAGTCAGAATCCCAGGGTATCCTGCAATATCATATGATACAACGTATGAGGCGTATGTGAATACGCTGAACGGCGACTATGATCCATACATTCAGATCACGTATAACTAGGAGGAATTAACATGGCA
>DAOPJM010000042.1:0-15558 GCA_035399665.1 Clostridia bacterium | reverse complement strand
GAAGTAAGAATATTCACCACTGAGGAGCAACCATGAACATGAACACAAACCCATACGATAATGCTAAGCATAAGCGGTGGCGCGAGCGTGTGCTCCGCCGTGCAGGATACCTCTGCGAGGAGTGTAGCCGCTACGGCAAGCGGGTGCCTGCCACCATCGCGCACCACATCCATGAGCTCAAGGATTTCCCTGAGCAGCGGTATGAGCTCAGTAACGGGCAGGCGCTCTGCATGGAGTGCCACAACAAGAAACATCCAGATAAGGGGAGGTTTAGCCACACATCATGATGATGCTCAAATGCAAACACTGCGGAAGGGCGTTCATGTCTGAGCGACGCTCACGGCAGTACTGCAGCGTACAATGCTCAGCGCAGGCCAACGGCGACAAGCGAGCGGCAGCGACCGACGCGAGGCCACGCAGTACCGTGTTCTCCTCGGGCGGCGGGGTGCAGTCTACAGCGATGGCTGTGCTCATCGCCACGGGCAGGCTGTCTGTGCCTGACTTCGCGATCATGGTGGACGTAGGCTTCGAAAGCGCTCGCACCTTGGACTATGTGCGCGAGGTAACGCAGCCACGGCTTGCCGAAGTGGGCTGCAGCCTAAACATCGTTAAGGCAAGCGATTACGCGAACGTGGATCTGGTGCTGCCGAGCGGTGTGGTGTGCATTCCCGCGTTCATGCGGCGTGATGATGGGAGCGTGGCTCACTTTGCTACCTACTGCAATAATAACTGGAAGGTCGGAGTCGTGCGCAAGTACGTGCTCCAGCACGGCGGTGATTCGATGGAGACTTGGCTCGGCATTTCTACCGATGAAGCGCACAGAGCGAGGGCATCCAAGAGCAAGAGTTCAACGCTGAGGTATCCGCTTATTGAGATGGGCTTGAGCCGCTATGATTGCGTGCAGCTCATCAAGGCCGCGGGGTGGCCGCTGCCGATGAGGACGAGCTGCGTCTGCTGTCCGCAGCGCACAGATAGCGAGTGGCTGCGGTTGATGTATGAGCAGCCCGAGGACTTCAAGCGAGCTGAGGCGATAGAGCGGCAGATAAGGCGCAGTAGGCCTGATGTGTTTCTGCACCGCAAGTGTGTGCCACTGCGCGAGGCGCTGATGAGCGAGTAATATCCCCCCCCGGTCTCGCTCAAATTGTAGAGTGCTCCACTACTGGCGCTGATGGGGATATCCGACTGCACAGTGTTTTAAGGCGGAGGGGATACGGAGGAGGCATGAATGAAAGCATTAACGCACAAAAAACGCATCATTGAGCGCATGACGGCGCTTGAAGTTTACAAGCCCGAATTTGAAGCAACCATTACGGCTCTTGCAACGCTGCTCCAGGACTACGATGAAACCGATGAGAGCTATGACAGCCTCGGACGTCCGCCGCTGTACAAGCATACCAACAAGGGCGGAGCGGCGAACTTCATCAAACACCCGCTGCTGGCTGTTCTCGAGAAACAGCGCGAAATGATACTGAAATACTATTCAGAGCTGGGGCTAACGCCACGCGGATTTTTGAAACTCAAGCCCAAAGGCTTGCATGATATCCGCAAGTCCACGCTTGAGAACTTCTTCGAGAATGAGCAACGCGAGTGATGTAGCGGGCTATGTGGAGCGGGTGCTATTGGGCGAGCAGCCCGCGTGCGTTGAACTCAAGCAGGCGGTGGAGCGTTACCGCCGCGACCTTGATTCTGAGCAGTGGGAGTTCAAAGCGCATGATGCGGAGTTCATTATCCGCTTCATCGAAAGCTGCATCTGCCACAAGGAGGGCGAGAGGCTCGACGGTACGCCGCTGCCTGGCAAGCCGCTGCTCCTTGAACCGTGGGAGAAGTTCATCATCTACAACCTCCTCGGATTCTATTTGCCAGGCACCAAGGAGCGCCGCTTCAAGGAGGGCTTCATCTACGTCCCGCGGAAGAATGGCAAGACTCCGTTCACAGCAGCGCTGGCGCTGGCGCTTGCCATCTTAGAGCGGCGATCCGGATCGCGTATACTCATCGTCGGCGCCTCGCTCAAACAGGCCACGCAAAGTTTCGACCACATCGTGTACAACCTCACTAATATGCGGGAGCTTGAGAACTTCCGAGTATTAAACAACAACTCCGAGCACAGCGTGGAGCGCAGCTTCTGCGATTCGCAGGGACGGCCCTGTGGCTCTCTTAGAATCGAGGCTCTCGCGGCTAACCCCGATCGACACGATTCGCTTGTGGCAAACATTCAGATCTGCGACGAGCTCCACGCCTACAAATCCGCGAAGCAATACAACGTAATTCGCGAGGCGGGCAAGGCCTACACGAACCGCCTCTGTATCGGTATCACCACGGCGGGCGACGATATGACGAGCTTCTGCTATCAGCGGTTGCAGTACGGGCGCAAGATCTTGAATCGCACGGTGACGGCGGACAACCTCTTTGTATTCATCTGCAAAGCAGATGAGGATGATGATGGCAACGTTGACTACCTCAGCCCCTTGGAGCACCAGAAGGCTAACCCGAACTACGGCATCAGCATTCGCCCGTCCGAAATCATGGACGCCGCCCGCGAGGCACAGAACGACCCACAGCAGCGCAAAGACTTCCTTGCGAAGGCGCTGAACGTTTACACCTCAAGCCTGAGAAGTTATTTTAATCTTGATGAGTTCCGCTCCTCCGATGCACGGTACGCATGGAGCCTGGGTGAGCTCGCCAAA
Organism: Clostridia bacterium; assembly: GCA_035399665.1. GTDB lineage: Bacteria > Bacillota > Clostridia > Christensenellales > CAG-138 > DAOPJM01. The sequence continues at coordinate 12,874 of DAOPJM010000042.1, read as the reverse complement.
CTGCCGGTGCGTTGGTTCGGCGGAGCGGACTTATCGAGGATGCACGATCTCACCGCCGCCTGCCTGTACGGGCAGTACGACGGCGTTGACATCATTATCCCGCACTGCTGGTTCCCGCTGTCCAAAGCGCACGAGCGAGCGGAGCAAAGTAACATTCCTCTCTTTGGTTGGCAGGACGATGGCTGGCTCACTATGAGCAATGCCGCCACGGTGAACCACGCGGAGGTGGTGGCGTGGTTCGTATCCATGCGCAAGCGCGGGTTCAAGATTGCGCAGGTGGGGCACGACAGGAAGTTCTGCCGCGAGTACTTCATCGGCATGAAGGCGGCAGGATTCACTATCATCGATCAGCCGCAGTATTACTACAAGAAATCCGAGGGCTTCAGGCACATCGAAATGGCCGCTAAAGAGAAGCGGCTCTACTACTGCCACGCGGAGCCTTACGAGTACTGTGTGCAGAACGTCCGCGCAATCGAGAAGACGGACGACATGATTCAATACGAGAAGGTGCAGCCAGAGCAGCTCATCGATGTGTTTGACGCGTCGGTTTTCGCTTGCATTCGGATGCTTGAAAATCTCGAGAAGAGTAAAAGAGCCACCGAGTGGCTGGAGGATTAATGGCAGATACATCATCAACAAGCACACTTTGCAGCGCCCAAGTTCTGGATATGCTGCTGCCGGACGGCTACATACGCCTTTCGGACTGCCCTGAGGTACAGGCGGGGCTTCGGGCTCTCGGCAGCCTCATCGGATCGATGACTATTCATCTGATGCAGAATACTAAGAGCGGCGACATCCGCATCAAAAACGAGCTATCCAAGAAGATAGACATCTATCCATCGAAGTACATGAACCGCACAAACTTCATTGCGGCTATCGTATCATCGATGATGCTCACCGGCAACTGTTTTGTGCTGCCGCATATGCGCGGCACCATGCTCGACGATCTACAGATCCTAAGCGATTACGAAGTAAGCATCTCGGACGCGGGCTACGGCTATGTAGTCCGCTACCGCGACAAAACATTTGCCCCAGACGAGATCCTGCACTTCGCCTACGACCCCGACCCCGCCCGACCGTGGCGCGGTCGCGGGCTTTCCGTATCGCTGCGGCAGGTAGCCAAGAGCCTTGCGCAGGCGCGCAAGACAAGCGCGGCACTGATGTCAAGCCCCGCGCCGTCGGTGATCGTAAAAGTTGACGGGCTTACCGAGGAGTTCCAAAGCAAAAAAGGGCGCCTTGCTCTGGCACAGCAATACATAGATGCCGACGGCAACGGTCTGCCGTGGTTCATCCCCGCCGAGGCATTCGACGTAGTCCAAGTCAAGCCCTTAACTTTGGAGGATTTGGCGATTCCTACAAGCATCAACCTTGATAAACGCACGGTGGCCGCTATTATCGGCGTGACGCCGTTTATTCTGGGCGCGGACGAAGCGTTCAACCGGGAGGAGTATAACAACTACGTGCAGACAAAGGTGCTACCGATAGCACTGCTGATCTCGCAGGAGCTGACTAAAAAGCTACTCTACAGTCCCGACTGGTACTTCCGCTTCAACCCGCGCTCGATGTTCTCCTATGCGTTATCCGAAATAGCAGATGTTTCCGAGGGATTGGTTGACCGAGCAATCATCACCCGGAACGAGGCAAGAGACTGGCTCGGCTTCGCCCCACGGGAGGGCTTGGACGAGCTGACGGCATTAGAGAACTATATCCCGCTTTCAGAATTGGGTAAGCAGAAAAAGCTTATCCAAGAGGAGGTGAGCAAGAGTGCTGCAAAGCAGAGCACTTAACCGTCTTGGAGAAATCCGAGCGGCAGACGACGACGCGGAGAAAGTCATCGAGGCGACCTTCGCGAACTTCACAGAGAGCTACGATATGGGGTGGTGCACCGAAAGCATCGATCCGCACGCGTTTGACGCCGATCTGGCGGAAGGCGCGGACATTCGTGTTCTCGTTGACCACGATACCCGCCTTGTACTGGCGAGGACGGCGGCTGGTACGGCTAAACTCTGGGCTGATGAGCGTGGCCTTCACGGGCGCTTCACCATCAACGAGGATGATAGCGACGCTACCAACCTTTACGCGAGGGTGAAGCGCGGCGACGTATCGCAGTGCTCGTTCTGCTTTGATCGCATCCGCGAGGAAGTGGACATGAGCGGCGATAAGCCGCACTACCGCCTCACGCAGGTGAAGCTGTACGAGGTATCCGTGGTAACATTCCCAGCTTACAAGAACACCGAAGCGGTTGCCCGAAGTGACCGCGCAAAAGACACGGCGCTTTGGAAAGAGCGCACATTAAGGAGGCTAAAACATGGCACTAAAGCAGGTAGTGCTGGCGAAGAAAATCGAGGAGGCAAGGCGAGCGCTTGACGTTCACCGCTCCAAGAATAACTTTGAGCAGCGCAAGACGGATCTGGATAAGCGCGAGCAGGAGCTTGAAGCTGCTGTGAGCGAGATCACGGAGGATACATCCGATGAGGATAGAGCCACCGTAGACGCAGCCGTGGCGGAACACGAGGCAGCCGGCGCGGCGCTTGAGACGGATCAGGCGGAGCACTCCGCCGAGGAAGCCCGCCTTCAGGCGGAGGTTGACAGGCTCGAAGCCGAGCTTGAAGAGATTAACGCCCGCAGCGCCGCAGCTGCTGCAGCACTCGCATCGACAAGCGGCACCGCTCCCGCAGAAGAGCGGAGAAAGGATACAGCAAGCATGGCTATTCACAATTACAGGGACGCTCTCGGAATGACCGCCGAGCAGCGCACCGCACTCAATGGCTCCGAGGAGGTTCGCAGCTTCATCACCAAGCTCCGCTCGCCTGAGGCTCGCTCAGTATCGGGCGCAGCGCTCACGATACCTACGGTGATGCTTGAGGTGGTACGCGATAACATCACCCAATACGCTCCGCTGATGGAGTTCGTCGACGTCCGCCGCATCTCGGGCGACGCCCGCGTAACTATCGTTGGCACCGTTCCCGAGGCTATCTGGATGGAGGCGACTGGCTCATTCAACGAGCTCGATCTTACATTCAACCAGATCACCATCGACGGCTACAAGGTCGGCGGATTCGTCCCCATCCCCCGCGTTTATATCGAGGATTCATCCATCGATCTCGCCGGTATCGTGGTAGATTCGCTCGGCAAGGGCATCGGCAAGAGCCTCACTCGTGCGATCCTTTTCGGAAACGGCACAAACATGCCCGTCGGCATTATCACCAGGTTAGCGCAGACCTCGCAGCCCTCTAACTGGGGCAGCAACAACCGCACTTGGACGGACTTGCACACTTCGAACGTAAAGAAAATCAACATCGACGGCAGCAGCGGCGCGGCGTTCTTCGCAGATCTCAATGCTCAGCTTGCTATCGCGAAGAGCGAGTACTCTGATGGACGCGTTGGCTGGATTATGAACCATAAGACTTATCTCCGAATCATGAGCAAGGCTGCGGGCTTCAACTCACAGGCCGCGCTGCTTTCGCAGGTAAGCCACGAGATGCCCATCATCGGTGGCAGAATCTACGAGACCGAGCTGATGGCTGATAACGAGATCGTGGGCGGCTACGGTTCGCTGTACCTACTCGCAGAGCGCGCAGGCGGCGAGATCAGATCCTCAGAGCATGTACGCTTCCTGCAGGATCAGATTGTATTCTTGGGTACGGCGCGCTACGACGGCCAGCCGCTCATCGGCGAGGCGTTCGTCACTGTGTCCTTCGACAACACCGACGCAACGACTTCATCAACCTTCCCGACTGACTATGCTAATACTACCCTCGGCGTCCTCGGCGTGGTCGCCGCAGCGGGCAGCGATGCCGGCGATACCGTGCTTACCGTAAGCGGCACTGCCTCCAGCGGTACGACACTCAAGTACATTATCGGCGCACCCGAGGTGTACGCAGGCTTCGTACCTGGCTCGGCGTGGACTGCTCTTACCTCTGGTACTACGCAGATTACCTGCGCAGCCGGCAAGACTATCACCGTGGTCGAGCTCGATGGCAATGGACACTCCATCAAGGCGGGTACCGTCAAGGCTGTGCCTAAATCATAGAGGTAGCACATGTACAGAGAGGACGTCGCCTATGAGCTCGTTAAGTCCCGCCTCGATAGGGGCGGGATGGACATCCCCGATGCTCAGCACAGCTACTGGATGGGATGCATCCGCGCTGCGGCGGCGTCCCTCGAGGGCAACGGCATAGTGCTCACCGATAGCGCAGCGGACAGCTCCCTCGTCGCGGACATGGCCGTGTGGAACATCCAATCGCGAGACAAACCAGGCGGGATGCCCGACTGGCTCAGACTCCGCCGCCGTGAGCGATGGATACAGCAGCGGGAGGTGAGCACCGATGATTCTGAGTGATGGCATCTGCATCTTCAAGCGGCGCACCAACTCCGCCGCTGCGGGCGAGCAGCCCGCGTACACCCTAACGGAGTACTACCGCTCGTGGTTCGGAGAGCTCGCCGCCGAGATAAGCAACATTCCCGAAACAGATATACAGGGTACGCCGGTTGTCGTCCGGCGTATCCGCGTTATATCAAGCTCGGATATCACCGTAGGCCATGCCGCCGCCATCGACGGCACGACATACGCGGTTACACGGATTTTCCGTGGTGCTGACACCGAATCGGGGATGCTGATATGCGATGTGACTTTGGAGGTACCCGAGTATGGCATTATCGTATAGCTTGGACTGGTTCCGAGACCTGCTCCTCACCTGTGATCCGAACCTCACCAAGTACAGGGGCATAGGCTCAGAGCTATGCACCGTGTGGCGCCCGCAGAGTCCGCTGACAATCGACCAGGACAACGCGCAACACATATACGGCTGGCAGGTGGAGGTTGAGCGGCGCACGAAGGACGACGATGATAGCATCGTTGCGCTCCTGCTTGAAGCCCTCTTAGGCTGCGAACGCGCCGAAGTGAGTTACACCGACGCCTACGATCCGACGGACGGGGTGCATACGCATCTGTTCGTATGCGAGGTGACGTAATGGCTGAAGTATCGTTCTGGGGGCTTGAGGAGTATGAGCAGGCTCTCAAAAAGCTTGGAGATAACTACGAAAGTGTAGCAAAGAAGATGTGCCGCGCAGGGCTGCGCGCCATTGCCAACGCCCTGAAAAAACCAGGCTTGCCGTTCGCGCAGTACGCCAAGCAGCTCACCGTCAAGCGCAACGAGCTCGGTTGGTTCGGCTCAGTGGTGTATGAGGGGAACGTAAGTTCGGGAACAGCGGCGGCAGTCGCCGCACGCGTGTATGAATCCGGACGCCGAGGCGGGGTAAAGGACCGGCTCGGGCGAAAAATATCGACACAGCCGGCGCGGCCATTCCTCCAGAGAGGCATAGCCCGCGCAGGCGACAGCGTGGCTAAAGCTATGCAGGATGTATACGATGCCGAGTGCAGGAAGCTCGGATTTTAATCAAGAAAGGAATTTATTATGGCTAAAAAAGTTAAGTTTGGTTTCAAAAATCTGTACTATTCAGTAGTCACGGACAGCGGCTCGGCGATTACCTACGCCGCGCCCGTGGCGCTTCCCGGCGCGGTGAGCATGTCCGCGACCCCGCGAACTTACGATAACCCCTTCGAGGCTGATGACAACGAGGCGTTTGCGCGCTTCAGAGGCTTGCAGGGCTACGATATCACGCTGGATCTAACGGCGCTGCCTGATACGTTTTTAACCTCCGTTCTGGGGCAAACCGCGAACGCCAACGACGGCATTGTGACTGAGGCTACCACCGATGTAATAAAGCGTGTGGCGATCTTGGGCGAGCGCCAGGTATACACTGACGGCACGGCGAGCAAGGAACTGTTCGCGTTCTTGTACTGTCTGCCCAACGTACCGAATTACGAGGTTGAAACGGCATCGGGCAAGACACCGAAGACGGTATCGCTCAGTTTGGCTGCTGATCCGCATCCATACTCGGGCAAAACCAAGGTGATTACCGCCGACAACACCATTACCGACACGCTGAGCGGCTGGTTTGCTGCGGACGCTGAGTGGATGGCTTAGTAAAAGGAGGAATGGCATGAAAGTGACTTTGACTGTGGGAGACCGTGAGCTGCACTTTGTAGCGAGCGGGGCCACCCCGCTCATCTACAAACGGCGCACCGGCAGGGGCTTCTTCAACGATTTCCAGGGCGGCTTTAGGGCTGACAACACCTGCGACGAGGAGGCGATATTCAACCTCATCTTTGGGCATCTCGCGCCCGAGGACGCCAAGGGCTACGCCGACGCGCTCGCCTGGGCGGAATCGTTTGACGAGCTCCCGTTCCTCGACATCTACACGAAGCTGATGCCGTTGTTTCAGCTTAATCTAAAGACGGAAAAAAACTCCACGGCGGCAGCGGAGGAGGTAGACGCCTAACGCTGCCGCGATACCTGCTCAGAGTTTTCCAGCTTGGCATATCGCTCGAAAACCTTGAGCAACTCACCATTGGGCTTGTGCTCGATATGGCGGCTGAGGAAGCCGAGCAAAACGACACCGAAACCGAGTACGTCGAGGATGACGAGCCCATAAGCGGGCTCCTATAACGGAGGCAATATGGCATATAACATTGGCGCAACCGTCGCCGTGAATGGCGACGCACAGTATAACGCCGCGCTAAGACAGATGCGCACGGAGATGCGCAGCGTGAACAGCGAGGGCAAGCTCCTCACGTCGACATTTGGAAAAAACGAGAAGAGCATAGCTTCGCTGACTGCCGCGAACACGAACCTGCGCAGAGTGCAGGAGGTGCAGACCAGGGCCGTCGCGGAGACCCGTGCGGCGATGGAGCGGCTCAAAGAGGCGGGCGTAGACCCTACAAGCAAGGCATACATCAGACTGGAGCAGAATCTCAACGAAACGCAGGCGGCGCTGAACAACACCGAGCGCGAGATCGAGGACAACACAGCCGCAATGGCTGAGTTGGCGAAAACCGAAGCGACTGACAAAATGAAGAGCCTCGGCAAAACCATCGCGGTTGTCGGCGCTGCCGCCGCAGCCGTAGCCGTCGCGATTTCCGCAGCCGCGGCGGCCGCGTATAAACTCGCTGACAGCGCGGCGGACAATGCGGACGCGCTCATCACTCAGAGTGTGCAGCTCGGCGTATCTACGGATACCCTGCAGAAGTGGACGTATGCCGCCCGCTTCGTGGACACCGAGGTGGAGACGATGACGAAGGGGCTTGCCAAGACGGTAGCCGCCATGGGCGACGCCACCGAAGCGGGGCAGGACTACATCGAAATCGGCAATTTGCTCAAGGTATCCATGGTGGATACTAACGGCGTCCTCCTTGGCTCCGAGGCTGTGTACATGAACGCCATCGACGCTATCGGCGCACTATCGAGCCAAACGGAAAAAGAGATCGCCGCGCAGGATTTGTTTGGCAAATCATACCAGGATATGATGCCACTCATACAGGCAGGCAGCGCAGCCATCGCCGCCTATGGCGAGGAGGCTGAGCAGCTCGGCGTCATCTTGGATAGCAACACGGTGAGACAGCTTGGCAAGCTCGACGATGCTCTGCAAGTCATCTCGGCGCAGGGCGAGGGGCTCAAGAACACCTTCGCAGCGTCGATCGCCGAGCCGATGACGGAAATCGCTAAAACCGTATCCGAGGTGATGCGCAACATCACTACTGCGCTAAATTCAGGCAGTGCACAGCTCGCCCTTCAGAAGCTCGGTGCAGCGGCGCAGGCCGCCGCCGTGAAGCTCGGCGACCTCGCAGTAACGGTGCTGCCTAAGCTTGCGGATGCGGCGCTCTGGCTCGTGGACAATTTTAAGACGGTAGCAACCGTTGTCGGGCTCACCGTGGGCGCGTTTGTCGCCCTCAAAGCGGCGATGGCTATTGTAGCTCTTATCAAATCGCTCAATGTGGCGCTGGCGGCGTCGGCCGTGGCGACGAAAGTCGCGACGATAGCCCAACACGCCTACAACGCCGCTCTTTACGCCTGCCCTGCTGTTGCAGTGGCGGCAGCCATTGCCGCGCTGACTTTCGGCGTAGTAAGGTATATCACCACTACGAGCGATGCGGCGCAGCGCACGAAGGAGATCACCACCGCGCTTGAGGATAGTATCACTCAGATCCAGGATGCGAACGCTGCGTACAAGGTGCAGTGCGATACTGTCGCCGAAACCGAGGAAGCGGTAGACGGCTATATTGATACCATTACTCGCCTTGGGGATAAGCAGAATCTCACCACCTCAGAAGCGGCGGCACTCACGGCCGCTGTGGCAGGGTACAACCGGGCAGTGAGCGGAGCGAGCCTCACCGTAGACGCTAACACGGGCAAGCTCAGCGAGAACGTCGAGGCTATACGCGCAGCAGCCGCAGCTTCGATGGCGTACAGCAAATATCAAGCTAATACGTCTCGCCGCTCCGCGCTACAAACGGAGCTGGAGAAAACCAAGGCGGCGGCGGAATCTGCGCGAGCGCAGATGATCGCGCTGTCGCTGCAGGCCATAGCCCTGAAGGGGCTGTGGGCAGATAACCCGCTCAACCTCTCGATCCCCATTGAGATGGCGGCGAACGAACGGGCCTATCAGGAGCTGGCTAAATCCGTAGCGCTTTCGGATACCACAGTCTCTTCGCTCGAGAATAGCCTGGCAAGTGTGCAGGGTGAAATTGATGCTTATGAGGTTCAGGTGATTGAATCTACTGCAGCGACGGACGCGCAAACGGCCGCGCAGGAGGCGCTTGACGCGCAGCTCAAACTGCTGTCGGGGTCATACGAGTGGGCGGCGGATCGCGTGGAGTACTACGCAAGCTACACCCAGGATGCGTTCAGCCGTATCAAGCAGGAGTCAGCGGTTTCCATGCAAGATATGATTGCCAATCTTCAGGCCAACCAAGCGGCTGTGGCGAGCTGGAGCGATAATCTTCAGCTCCTCGCCGAGGGCGGCCTCAACGAAGGTTTTCTGCAAACCTTGCGTGAAGCTGGGCCTGAAAGCGCTGCGACGGTGCAAGGGCTTGTTGATGAGATGGCGAAGGGCGCCGACTTCTCGGAGCTGAACTCCGCATGGGAACAGGGGGCAGCGACCGCCAACGAGGCGGTGATGACCGAGCTCGAGATGCTGCCCGACGAAACCTACGTAGTTGGCGAGGACACAGCGCAAGGCCTTGCGGATGGCATCCGGAGCAAGATCATTGAAGTAATGGAGGCCTCGGGTGCGCTCGGCACGGCTGCCGTTGAGGCGGCGCGAGCCGCGATAGACGCGCATAGCCCATCGCGAAAGTTCGCCGCGTTGGGCGTAAGCTCCGGCGAGGGCTACATCATCGGGCTCCAAAGCACGATGAGCGACATCGCAAGCGTGGTTGGCTCGGCGCTCAGTATTCCGAGCGGCATAAGCTCAGCAAGCTCCATAACCATGCGGCCTACGGCAGGCGGCTCGGTGGTAAACCTTACGGTTACCGATCCGTCACCCGCTTTCGTCGACTACATGTTACAGCGATTCAACGTTCAACTGGGAGGTGCGATAGCATGAGCGTAAGACATTTCTGGCTCAGGAATGCGGTAGGGTCGACGGTCGATCTCATGTCCCGCAGTCTCTTTTTGTACAAGCCAACAGGGCTTGGCTACACGCGCAGCATGACTTTTCAGCGCGTCTCCGAGGGTTTCTTCGCGACATCGCTCAACCGCCTCGGCCAGAGTGCCATGGCGGGCGAGATTGTGTTCGCGGGCTCAGATCCATACTCCGAGTACGCTGAGCTCATGGACTGGATCGCCACGGCGGGCAGCCTGCAGCTCGGCTACTCGCCCTCGGGCGACTCCGAAAACACATTCTGGGCTGCCGCGCAAATCGATGCGGTGGCCAAGGCCGAGCGGACTGTCGGCTCTGGTGTACTGCGAGTGCCCGTGTCCGTGAGGCTGACGGGGCTATGGAGCAGGATAACGCCCATCGTGGCGGAGATCGCGCCGACCGCGTCGCCGCTCACATACCCTCAGACTTACCCGCGTGTCTACGGCACGGCGATAGCAGGATCATACAGCTTCACCGCTGGGGGGCACGAGCCCGCTGCGTTCGGCGTGACCTGCGAGGGAGCGTTGACCAACCCTGTGCTTTCGCTGATCCGCGACGACACGAGCACCACCATCGGGGTGATGGCGCTCACCGCCACGGTAGCCTCGGGTGCTACGCTCGTATACTCCTCGGTGCCGCTGTCCGATGGCGTGTGGGTGCAGTCGTCAGCGGGAACGTTGACTGATATGGTATCGTCGCTTGATCTCACCAAAAACAACTTTTTCCGCGCACCCGTGGGCATACCCTGCACCATCACGCTGTCCGCCGACGACACGATAAGCACAACGGCGACGCTGAGCATCTACGAATTTTTTGTGAGCGTGTAAGCCTATGAACATCTATATTAGATCCGTGAGCGATTACAGCCTCCTCACTGGAGCGCTGAGAGCGAGCGAAGCAAGCCTCTGCCTGGATAACGATAACGATTCTTCCGTTATCGTCATCGGCGAGTACAGCAAAATGGAGGGGGAGCTGCTATGTGTGCTTGCCCCCTCCGCCGCTGAACGCTATGTGGGCGTGATTTCATCGATGGCGCCGAAGGACGGCACCACCACCATCAAGGCCAAGCCTTTTGTCAACGCCTTCGCCCGCTCCTGCTCTTGGAGCGGATTCTCGCTGGAGCAGTGCGTAGGCGAACGTATCTTCACCGTAATCAATCAGGATTTTCGCAATCAAGCCGACGCCGTGTACGCCATGCCATATATAACTTTCCCTTACCAGCCCGATGGGCAGGACGACTTTGAACCCGAGCTTGACGAAGTGGGAATGTTCAATCTCAAGGATTTTATTCTGCAAATGCAGAACGAGCACGGCATAGCGTTTCAGGCGATTCCCACGAACTCAGGCGTGGCGCTGTACATCTACGATTGGTCGAACGTCGCCGCTACGCCCATCGACTTCGGGCTTACCCGCCACCAGCTCACCTCGGAAACTTACAGCTCCAAGGTGGTGGCCAAAATCACCAATCATACCTCCACGACGGTGGGTGATGTGACGACATGGGCAGAAACGAGCTACTACCTCCTCGCGGACGGCAGCTACACCACCGACAGCACTGCAGCCACCCGTATCAGCGGTGAGTGGAAGCATGTATTTAACAAATCCACGGACGATATCGCCGGCGAGTTCGCGAAGAACGAGTTTCAGCACAGCATAAAGTTTTACTCTGCTGAGCGCATAGAAGCGCGCAGGCCTGTAAGGCTGCGAATGCCCGATGGGCGCATCATACGCTCCACTATCACGGGCGTGAAGATATCCACGGAGGACGACCGCGTAGAGTACACGGCGGGAACCCTCGCCACAACGCTAACCGACATTGTAAGGAGGCTTACACCATGAGCTTAAATTTGATCACAAAAACAGGCGGCTCCGTCACGCACAAAAACGACGGCGCCTACCGTCGCAGCGTGACCCCGGACGGGATTCTTCAAGGCTGCGCGATGACGTACAGCGGTAAGACGCTTACAATAGCCTCTGGCTACATGATGATATGCGGCAGGGAGGTATATCTGAGCGCGGCGGAGGCTTACACGATTCCGACTACGGCGGCGTATGCGTACCTGAAGTACACGATCTCGGAGAGTAACGGCACAATCACGTCGAGCGTCGCCGCGTCGTCCACCGCCTCCCCCTCGGCCGGTACGCAGGGCGACATCAACGCTTCGGGCACTACCTACGGCTGCGTGATCGCCGTGATGAGCATCTCGGGCGGGGCTATCACCGGCATAGTGAATAAGCTTCGCAAGATCGCGCCGCAAGGTGTGATCTACGGCACGGCGGCAACGCCGTCGGACACCGACTACGTGGATGGCACCCGCTACATCCAGTATACGGAGTAGGCCATGACTCTCACGCCTACGCTAACATACTACGCTCGCACGGTGAGGTGGGATCAGACGTACTCTGGCGGGAGCTCATCAGGCGGCGGATCGTGGGGATCCTCAACCTATACATACGGTGGGTGGGTGCTGAAAACGGACGGTACGCCGCGTGTCGGCGCTCCGTGCGGCGCGTGGAACACAAGCGGGCTCACGCGATATTGCTTCATAACGGAGTACCGCATTTGTCTGAGCTTCGCATCGCTGCCCACTGCGGCGGTGAGCGCCGCGACGCTAAAGCTGTACGCGTCCTCGGATGGAGCTTCGGGCAGCGTGTATGTCCACACGAGGGTAGCGGGAACGCTGCCCCAGTACGATGATAATATAGCGCTTGATGCGCCGTACTATGCCTACGCTGAGGCCTGGGCGGAGGTCGACGCCACCGACCTCATCAACCACCTCATAAACAACAGCAAAACGGATCTCTTGCTGTCCTCTGTGACATCAAGTGTGCGCTACTATGCGGTGAGCGGCAGCGCATACGTCGTCACGGACGGCACGGAAAGCGGGGCGCTGTTGGGCAAAGTCATCGTGGGCGGAGCGGCCTACGACATCACGTCCGAGGGCATCATCGTGGGCGGCGCGTACAAGGCAGCCACCGCCGAGTCCATACTCATAGGAGGTGCGATCGTATGAACACTTTAACTTTAGATGTATCCAAGAACACGCTCAAGATATCCGCCACGGGCAGCATGACGAGCGGCAACGAGGGCTACTTACAGGTATCCCTCATCTTGGATGCCGACTGGGCGGGTGCGGCGATCTATCCCGCCTATGTGGTCGGCGGCACGGAGTACAGCGATTACCCCGCGACCGCCATCGCCGGCACAACGTTCATAATCCCCACCGCCATCGGTCAGTCCGCTGGCATCATCCGCCTCGGGCTCATCGGTGTGGCGGACAGCGTGATAATGCGCACGAACTACGTGTTTATCCCGCTGCTCATAGGCGCAGCTACGGGCACCGCAGTGCCGCTGCCTACCCCAGCCGCGCTGGAGGCGCTGCAGGCTACC
>DAOPJM010000041.1:0-16042 GCA_035399665.1 Clostridia bacterium | reverse complement strand
GCAGGTATAGTGTAGCGGTAACACATTAGCCTTCCAAGCTGAGATCACGGGTTCGAGTCCCGTTACCTGCTCCAATTATATCGCAGAGAATTGATACAATGTTTGTATTCGTTCTCTGCGATATTTTTACGCCCGAAAACGCCGTATTTAGAAACTTTTTCAGCTTTTTCTGTTTTGAAACACGATTGTCACCGATCGCGTTGAACCTCTCATTTCACCTTTGAAACGCTGCTTTTGTCCCCGACCGGTGCTTGTCCTCCTGCAAATCGTTAACGAGCTGCGTTTTGGTTCAAACGCGGAAATCACAGTATAAAAACGCTCCCCACACCGTGCTTGGTGTGAGGAGCTAATGCGTTCTGTTTGGCTGTTGGCTATAAGATATTTAGTTTGAACAGGCAAGCGTCTTCGCCGCACGATGCAACCACAGATGTTATACAGGTACAGGTCGCCTTTACGCCTAAGGCCGTTTCAAAATGATGCTTAATATGCCCCGCGCAGCACTCGCACCACAGCTTGTTCATAGGCTTGTCCGGGATATGCTTCAAACAAGCGCAGGTATAGCCCGTTGTCGGCTTCGCATACCAAAAGGTGATGAAGTAGTCGTCGTTCTCTTTCCATGCATTTCCGCCAATGATTCTTCGTTCCTTGGAAAGTGCCTCAAATCGCGCTTCGACCGTGGGATTTTCACGGCATATCTTCCGTGCAAGCGTATCCCGATTGCCCGTCAAACAACAAGCACAGCCCTGCCGGAAAGTGACTGCCTGATCCGTAGGAATCAGTTCTGCCAGCCTGTCCATGGCTCCGGAAAGCCATGCCTGCGATTTATCGTACGGTTTGACAGCAATTTCTTCGCCGCCTTGCATGATGTAGTTAATATCATCATCAACAACTCCTTGCAAAGTCAGCTTTACCGCCAGATCCGCCACCTTATAATACTTGTATTTTGCTCGTATTTCAGCAATCTTCATTTTTTCCGCTTCTGTCATGGTGTTTTCCTCCTTTACGTTTCGACAATGTAAAAGCGAACAAATATATTGCAAATTTTATTTTACCAAGCTTTGTAATCGCCGTCAAGACGCATATTCCGGCATGGAATACAAATAGGCAAGCCATTTTCTTTTTCTACATATAGCTCTGTTGCAGAATAAAGCACAAAGGCGTGATATTTTTGGCATATAGTATGGAGATGCTGATTATGGAGAGAGCCATTCAAAAGGAGGCTCGCCAACGATACCCCCTGCCCGTCAACGATTGCCCTGCGGAGGGTAAAAATGGTACATTGTATCACAGTAAAACAAAATAAACACAAAGGAGCGTTGCTTTGTAAGGGCAGCTCTTTTAATTTGTTTCTAGGCAAATTAGCCGCAAAATGTCCCGCAGCTTTACTCTTGGATTTTCGTCATTTATGCGATATTTCGCTTAATTTCTCAAATTGTTCATGCTTTTTGTCAGATTTCATAGTATAATGTTCTTCGGAGAGTTGTATGGAGAATGATTTGCAGAAGAAAAACGACGGCGCGATAGATCGCCCGTCGCCCAAAAAGCGCTTACCCCGCAGTGTTCGCGTCCTGTTGGTCTTTGGAACGCTTGCGGTGGTATTGGTTTGCGTGCTTGCGCCCATACTTAGCTCACATAAATACGCCTCCCCCGCCTTGGCCAATGCCAATGACTACACATATATCACGAAAAGCCCCGTCCCAGACACTCCTGAGCCTACTGCCACGCAAGTTGCGGCACGGCTTGATTACTATGTGGAACCCGACGCCACCGCTATACCCGAATCAACAATTATCCCCGTGTCAAGCTTTCCAACCCTGCGTTTAGGTGACGACAATGTTTCGGTACAGCGTCTTCAGATGCGGCTTATGCAGCTCGGCTACATGGACTATGACGAACCCTCCACCTATTTCAATGAGGCTACCGAAAATGCCGTATGCCTGTTTCAGCGTTCATCAGGACTTGACATGACGGGCGTCGCGGATAACGACCTTCAGGTGCTTCTATACTCCGATGACGCGCTAAACTATGTGCTTCGTCTCTATTACAGCGGTGAGGACATCCTCAGCCTTCAAGAGCGTTTGGCCGAGCTTGGCTACTATAAGGACAAGCTCAGCGGTTTTTACGGTCCCAAGACCGAGGAGGCGGTGGAGACATTTCAACGCAAAAACAAGCTCAAGGTAAGCGGAGAGCTTGGCTATGAGGATTGGAAGGTTCTATATTCCTCCGACGCCGTTCCCGCCGTCACCCCCTCGCCAACCCCGGCGCCGACCGAGAAAGCTACTGCTAAAGCTACGGCAAAGGCAACCGCAAAGACCACAGCGAAAGCAACCTCGCAGGCTACTCCCAAGGCTACAAGCGCCAACACAGCGGCGCCGAGTGTCACGGTGACCGACCCTGAGGACGAGCCTACCTCCGCCCCCACCCCGACAAAGACCGCATCGTCCGGCTCGGGGAGCTATGCAAACAGCGCAAGCGGACTTGTGAGCTGCGTCAAAGCGCAGCTTGGCAAGCCCTATGTTTGGAGTACCGAAGGTCCCGACAGCTTTGACTGCTCCGGGTTGGTGTACTATTGCCTGAAGTCCTGCGGCGTAAGCGTGTCGCGGCTTTCGGCCCACAGCTATTCGAATAAATCCTCATGGACGAAGATTGAAAAAATCTCCGACCTCAGGGCGGGCGACCTGCTCTTCTTTAAGAGCGACAGCTCCGAAGACGTCAACCACACGGGCATATACATTGGCAGCGGCAGCTTCATACACGCCTCCTCCTCCCAGGGCGAGGTTGTGCGCAGCTCCTTTTCCTCCGACAGTTCCAAATATTGGAATCGCAATTTTGTCTGCGGCAGGCGGGTATTCGGCTGATGCGCTGTAATTCATGCCCGCGCCTGTGCGACGTTGATCGCAGTATGACCCGCGGTTTTTGCGGAGCGGGCGAGCATTTGCGGATAGCGCGTGCCGCTTTACATTTCTATGAAGAGCCTTGCATTTGCGGAACTCATGGTTCGGGTGCGATTTTCTTTTCCGGCTGCAATCTTCGCTGTATCTTCTGCCAAAACCTTAGCTTGCAAAGCGGCTCTGCCGGACATGATGTTTCCGCTTGTGAGCTTTCCGAAATCATGCTTCGGCTTCAAAGCGAGGGCGCCCACAACATCAACCTTGTGACGCCAACCCCGCATACCTTGGCTTTGCGCGACGCCTTGCGCCTTGCGAAATCCTCGGGACTTGTTATACCCGTTGTGTACAACACAAGCGCATATGAGCGTGTTGAGACAATCGAGGCCTTCAGAGGTCTTGTAGATATTTGGCTTCCCGACCTCAAGTATCATGAGTCCATGCTCTCGGCAAAATTCTCCGCTGCTTCGGACTACTTTGAGTATGCAATAAAAGCGATTGACAAGATGTATGAGTTGTCGGGGCGGCTTACCATGAATGATGACGGTATCGCTTCAAGCGGCGTACTCATTCGTCACCTTGTATTGCCCTGCTGCCTGTATGACACAAGGGCCATACTTGACGAAATAGCGGCACACTTCGGACGTGACTGCCATATCTCGTTGATGCGGCAGTATACGCCTCTCCCCTGCCTCAATACTCCGCCGCTCAATCGCCGCATCACAGACCGCGAGTACAACAACGCGGTAAACCACGCGTTAATGCTGGGCATGGAGAATGTATACATTCAGGACAAAAGTTCCGCAAGCATGGAATTCACTCCCGAATTTGAGAATTGAACTAAACAAAAATGGAGCATGTGCCGATGCTGACACATGCTCCTGTTTTATTCGTTTTATCAATCCTGCGACCAGTTGTTCATCTTTGTTACGAGACCATTCTTTATGGTAATCTCACCGAAGAAGGAGCAGAAGCCGAAGATGTCATCTAACTTATCAAGATAGTCCTCCAAATCCTCAGGATCTATGTGCATATGTTCGTTGCTGTAATGGTACCTGCTGCGCTCGCTCGAGCTGAACTCTTGGGTTGCGTCCATGTAATTGCAATATTCCATTTCGTCAATTCTAAGATCAGGATCGAGCACGAGCACCGCAGACTTGACCCTGTATGTAATCATATCATCTGAGTCTACGCTTATGATATAGCCCTTTTCCGAACTGTCATAGTACATATATCCCCTGTCAATCTCGATGTACTTATGATCCGCAGAGTCGCTTATCACATTTGCAGCGCTGTCTATCAGCATGGAAGGCTCCAGGGTGAAGCCATGCTTGGTTATGGTTTGTCCGTTTGCTACGTTCTGTACATCCTGTACGCTGAAAACGGTATAGGCGTGTATGTCTACGTCTATTATGTAAAAGCCGTCGGCCTTCCTAACATTCTTGCCATCGAAATAATAAAGGTAGTTGCCATCGTTTATAGAACAGCTGTCAGGGGTGACGAAGGCGTCCTTATGTACCCATCCGTAATTGCCCTGACTGTTCACGAAATACCAGTCCCCGCGCTGTGAAATGAAGCATATCGCCTTCTCATAGTCAAGGTGCATGGCGGTAGTGCGGCTTGACGCCGGACCTGTCTTGAGATTAGCACCTGTGCCATAGGTCACCATGCCGCGCCACGGCGATGAACTGATATAGTCGGGTCTGTCAATCCCGTACAGATTGCTGTTTAGATTGGTATCGAACATCCAATCAGCTATGGTGAGCTTGCCCGACGCCCAGCCAAAGCAGCCGTCGGCGTACTCGATAAGGAACCAGCTTGAGCTTGCCGCATACGCCATGCGCTTATCGCCCATCTCAAGATTGCCGAGTTCGGTGTAACTCTTATCGGGTCCCGAACGAATATTCATAGTACCCTGCACCACGGTCATAAGCTCCCTCGGCTCGTTAAAGTACTCATCCTCGCGGGGCTTATAGTTAAGCAAAGAGGTGTCAACTCCCAAATACAGCGGGGTTGCCGTGGGCTGCGGTGTAGGCTCCTCCGTAGGCTTATCCGTAGGCTCCGGCGTCATAACGGTTGTCGGCTCAGCTAAGGGTTCATCTGTGACGGCTGCGGCCGTGGGCGTTTGCACGACAGGCGCAATGGTTGGTATCTGCATGGCGGCCTTTTGCAGCTTGCTTCCCCATATTAAAAAGCCCGCCGCCGCCGCGCCAACGATGACAAAGGTTGCGCACACGCATATCAAGGCAATCTTTAGCGCCGTATTACTTTGGGAATCGTTCATGTATATCCCTCCGATCCAATGTGTCTCTTATTCAATAATTATAGTGTGTAAACAGAGGTCTGTCAATGATATGTTAACATTTTATGAATAAATGGCTCCCTGCCCTCCGATGCAATCTTTCAAATGCGAGTATTGTGTTTTAACTTTATTTTGAATCAGCGTATCAGAATGGTATATATAATGTTGACTGTAATGTCTGCTTATGTTATAATTTACCCACTTGGGGAGGATGTTGATGAATATACAGGCTATTAGACACAGGTCGCGGGGGCTGGACTGCTTTCCATCCGGGGACAGCTGCTTTGTGATACGCTTTAGAACGGCGCGTGGAGATTTTGACTCGATATGCATAGAATACAAGCTGAACCGCTTCGACTGGTATCGCGAGCGTTCATTAGCTGCGCTCGAGCTTGAATACTCCACTGAGCTGTTCGACTATTACCGCATAGAGCTGGGCGGCAGTGACACACGCCTTGCCTACATTTTCCGTCTTGAAAAGGACGGACAGCTTTGGTATTACAGCGAGGAGGGCTTGAGCCGTCATTACAACTATGACTTCGGGCATTTCACCTACTTCCAGTATCCCTTCATCAATTCCGACAACGTACATAGGGTTCCCGATTGGGTGAATTCCGCTGTCGTCTATCAGATATTCCCCGAACGCTTTTCAAATGGTCTTGGTTCTAAGCCCCATATCAACGCCGAATGGGGCGCTCCCGTGAATCCCAAGAGCTTCTTTGGCGGCGACCTTGTGGGCATATATCAAAAGCTTGACTATCTCTCCGAGCTTGGCGTAACGCTTCTGTACTTAACTCCGATATGCGTCTCCGACTCGAACCACAAGTATGACGTCATCGACTACTTCCATGTGGATCCCGCTTTCGGCGGCGACGAGGCCTTCTTGGAGTTGGTCAGGCGTGCACACTCTCTGGGCATACGCGTTATGACGGACGGCGTGTTCAACCATTGTTCAAGCCGCAACCCTATATTTTTGGATGCACAAGAACGCGGCAAGGATTCTCCCTACTGCGATTGGTTCTACTTCGACGAAGGGGCGGAATGTGGCTATCTGACATTTGCGTCCGTGCCTTACATGCCCAAGATGAACACCAATAACCCTGAGGTTATCGATTATTTCTGCAAGGTCGGCCGCTACTGGATAGAGAATTTCGATATTGACGGCTGGCGGCTTGACGTTGCCGACGAGTTGAGCGACGGCTTCCTGCGTTCCTTCAGAAAGGCCGTCAAGGACTCCAAGCCTGACGCGCTGATCATCAGCGAAAACTGGCACAACCCTGACTATCAGCTCATGGGCGATATGTGCGATGGAGTTATGCAGTATGGATTCACCAAGGCTTGCCTTGACTTTCTCGCGTCGGGCACAATTGACGCAATACAGTTTCATGACAGGCTTGTATCGCTTGCCGAGCGTATCAGTGAGCCTGCCCTCAAGATGAGCTTTACACTCTTGGACAGCCACGACATTGACCGCTTCCTAACGCAGGTATCCGGCGATAAGCTCAAGATCAAGATGGCCTATGCCATGGAGTTCTTCTTCGTCGGAATACCGTTCGTGTATTACGGCGACGAGATCGGTCTTGAAGGCGGCTATGATCCCGACTGCCGCCGCTGCTTCCTTTGGGACGAAAGCCGTCAGGACCATGATCTTCATGGGTTTATTCAGCTTCTGTGCCGCATGAAGCGTTACCCCGCCATGTCCTCAGGGAGGCTAAAGCTTGGCGTCGAGGGCAAGGAGCTTTGCTTTATCAGAAGCTTTGAGAACGATGAATGCCGCCTATGCGTTGACGTTGAGCACGGCAGGCTTGCCATAACGCATGGCGATAAATTCTTACTGAAGATAGATTAGCTTATTAGATAACCGATAATTAGGAGGAACCGACTTATGAAAAAAACCATTGCGATTCTGCTCTGCGCTCTGCTTATTGCAGGTCTGTTCGGCTGCGGCGGAAACGACACGAAGGAACCCGTATCTGACGACGTCACCGTAAGCGAGGCTCCCGCCGCCGAATCCGAATATTCCGAGCTTTACACTCAAGTCATGGCACGTTTCGACGGCCAGCTTGAGGAGGGAGCGGTTTTGAAGGTACTCGAAAACGACACCGCCATAGAGCTTGGCTATGTCGATCAGCTCATCGAGGCCTTTAACGCTGCTTTCGCAGACCAAGGCGTTTCGGCGGAGCGTATGAACATCGACCAATACTCCGACCTTGCTACCGACGGCCCTTACGGTCTCGGCCCCGATGTGTGGTATCAGGCCAACGACATACTGATGAAGTACGGCGCGGACAATCACCTCTATGCCCTGCCCATCTACGATATGGAGTGCTACGACTACATACCGCAGAACGCTTGGGACGCCTATGCAAGGGAGGTCAATGGTGAGACCTTCTACTGCGCCGTTCCCGTCAACGTGCAAACGGGTATGCTCTACTACATAGAGTCCAAGCTTCCAGAGAACTGGCAAGCCGATTGGGATATCAACCAAAATGATGTTCCCGACTTTTTTGAGACCTATACGGCTCTTTACGCCTATTCCAAGGACGTTCAGGAGAACGGCGGAACCACCGAGTACGGTTATCTTGACGACCTCGTGGATACCTACTTCATGGCGGGCTATCTCTTTACCAACGGCGCCTACGTCTTTGGCGATAACGACACCAACCCCGAGGATATAGGTCTGAACAAGAACGGAGCGGCTGTCGGCACTAACATGATACTGCAATGGTCTGAGCTTATGCACAATACCGAGACCTTGGACAAGGCCTTCGCTTCCGCCGCATACTCCTACCTTGCACAGGGTAAGATGCTTTGCACGGTCACAACTCCCGATGTTCGTGCCATGTTCATAAGGTCGATGGTCAACACCGGCAGCTGGACAGAAGAAGAAGCTCTCTCCGACCTCAAAATGATTACAGTTCCCCGCCTGCCCGTCTCCGCTGACCTGACCTCCAACGCTTGGCAGGATACCATCACCGACATGGACAATCTCACGGTTCAGTCCACCATGATGGGCGGAATCAACGGTTATGGCGTCTCCGCATACACCAAGTACCCCAACGCGGCCCTCGCCTTTGTCGAATTTGCGACAGGCTATGAGCAGATTATTCAACGCTACAACTACCTCGGCATCAGCCCCGCAAGGAGCGACGCCGCCGAAACCATAGGTGCGGACTACGAGGTCGTATCCGTAATATTTGAACTGCTGAACGACGGTTACATTGACATCATGCCCGCCATAACCGAGATGGGTCAGGTATGGTCGCCCTGCGAGTCATTCTTCATCGACCTTGCCACCGACGCCTTCCGCGAGGAGCGCGGCGATGAACGGCTGTATGACAGCGTGGATAAGATTCAAGCGGGTCTTGACCGACTGGTACAGCAGATTTGGGACGCCATTTTCACCTTGGCTTAAAACGGCGTTCTGTCTTGGTAATGCATTATGGAAAAAGGGGATAGAAAACTGAAGGGGTTCTATAAACGGGCGGCGGCAAAGCTCAAGGCTGTACCGCGTGGTGTTGCCGCTGCCTTTGAAAGGCTCTTTGCCTTTCTAAAGTGGGCGCCGCTTAAGGTATGGCTGTCCATATTCGTCATGGGCTTGGGGCAGCTATGCTACGGACAGATCATCAAGGGGCTTATCTACCTTGTATCGCTTGGGGGTATGCTTTGGTTCTTCATCACGAAGGGCTTTGACTATATTATTGGCTTTTTCACCTTAGGCACCGTGGAGGAAAACACCTGGCTGGGCATAAAGGGCGACAACTCCATGAATATGCTTATACTTGGCATATTCGCCTTCTTCATCTTAGGCTTCTTCATCGCCCTTTGGATAACCAACATCAAGGACGCCGCTTACACCGCAAGGCGCGTAGAAAAGGGCGAAAAGCCTCACAGCTTTAAGCAAACTATACAGACCGCCACCGACAGCAAATTCCATGTGACGGCGTTGGTGCTGCCCTTGGTGTCGGTCTGCATATTCTCCGTCATACCGATTGTGTTCATGATACTCATCGCCTTCACCAACCTTGGCGGCGACGTCATACACCCCGTCCTTGCGGACTGGTCGTTCTCGGCATGGCAAAAGATAATTGGGTTGAGTAAGGTTGGAAGCACCTTCGTCAAGATACTGCGTTGGAACGTATTATGGGCCGTGACCTCTACCCTGCTCAACTTCGTGTGCGGACTTGGTCTTGCGCTGCTTCTGAATAAACGCAATGTAAGGTTCAGCAAGTTTTGGCGCGCCTTTCCCATACTCGCCTATGCCATTCCGGGCTTTATCTCAATGCTCGGCTTTAAGTTCATGTTCTCGCAGTCCGGCCCCATAAACTTTTTGCTCGATCAGGCGGGTATGCAGAAAATCTTTTTCCTCACCTCCGACGCCTCCGCCAAGTGGTGGGCAAGGGGTATAGGTCTTTTTGTGAACGCATGGATCTCCACGCCCTCAATCATGCTTATGACCACAGGCATACTCTCCAATATCAATACCGACCTGTATGAAGCTGCCGCGTTGGACGGCGCGAATCATTTTCAGCAGTTCAGGAAGATTACGCTGCCGTTTGTCGTCTTTGCCACAACTCCCGTGTTGATAAGTCAATTTGTCGGCAACTTCAACAACTTCGGAATATTCTTCTTCATGCGGAGCGGTGTTTATTCGCTCTATGACAATTACTTCCTCGCAAGCGATACCGACCTGTTGATAAACTGGCTGTACAACCTGTCTGTGTCAAACAACTACTATTCCATCGGAGCTGCGATAAGTTTGATTATCTTCATTATTACATCGGCGGTCTCGCTGCTTGTGTATGTCAACTCCGCCGCCTATAAGCAGGAGGATACCTATCAATGAGCAATAAGCGCAGACATCGTTCTCCAAAGCAGATTGCGGGCAGAATCACCGACAACTTCTTCACCTATCTGTTCCTGCTGATAATATCCGCGGTGTTCCTGTTCCCCTGCCTTTGGCTCATCCTCTCGTCCTTCTCGAAGTCAGGATCTATCTACGACTTTCGTGGCTTCTTCCCCACCGAATACAGCCTACAAACCTTCATATCGCTGTTCACCGACGATGTGAACGGGCTGTACCCCTACAAAACCTGGTTCTTGAACACTCTGTTTGTGGCGGGCATGAGCTGTATCTTCGGCACCGTGCTTGTCATACTCACGGGCTATGTTATGAGCCGCTTCCGCTTCAAGGGGCGCAACGGCGTCAAGAAGCTCACGCTCGTACTTGGTATGTTCCCCGGTTTTATGGGCATGACAGCTATCTACATCATTATGACACAGCTTGGGCTGGTGGATAATCTGTGGTCGCTGATTTTCCTCTACGCAGGCACAGCGCCAATGGGATACCTCGTTCAGAAGGGCTATTTCGACACTATCCCGAATACCATCTTTGACGCGGCGCGCATAGACGGGGCTACAAACTTGCAGATATTCACCAAAATTACCCTGCCTCTCTCCAAGCCTATGATAGTCTATACGGCTCTGACCACCTTCGCGTGGCCTTGGAGCGATGTGCTTTTGCCGAAGCTGCTCTTAAAGGACCGCATGAACTGGACTGTGGCTGTCGGACTCTTTAATATGCCCGAAACGCACTTTGCGCGCTTTGCGGCAGGCTCGGTGTTCATCGCCGTTCCCATCGTCATACTGTACTTCTGCCTGGTCAAGCATATAGTAAACGGACTTACCGCAGGCGCGGTGAAAGGATAGACGACATGAAGCTCTGCTATAAAAACCTTATCGCTCTGACGCTTGTCGCGGCTTTCCTGCTGTGCCTTGGCTGCGGCGTTGCACCTTCCGCCGATACTGACAATATCGAACCCGCCGCCACTGATGTTCCGTCAAACGAGGACGCAGACGAGACGGCATCCTTTGAGCTGCCCGTCAATGTAATCGACGACAAATACCGCAACTGGTATGAGATCTTCGTATACTCCTTCGCGGACAGCGATGACGACGACCGCATAGGTGACTTTGTGGGAGCCACAGAAAAGCTGCCATACCTTGCGGAGCTCGGCGTTAACGGCATATGGCTCATGCCCATCATGCCCTCGCCCTCCTATCATAAATACGACACCACCGACTACTGCGACATTGACCCGCAATACGGAACCATGGACGACTTCAAGGTTTTCCTTATGACCGCGCACGAGCTGGGTATAGAGGTGATAATTGACCTTGTTGTGAATCATACCTCCAATGAACACCCTTGGTTTCAGTCGGCAAGGAACGACGTCAACTCACCCTACCGCGATTGGTACAACTTCTCCGACACGCAGTCCGCAGGCTACAATGGTTCGGAGGGCAACTACTATGAAAGCCGTTTCGTAGCGTCCATGCCTGACCTCAATCTTGACAATGCGGAGGTGAGGGCCGAGATTGCCGACATTATGGAGTTTTGGCTCTGCGATATCGGCGTGGATGGCTTCCGTTTGGACGCCGTGACAAGCTACTACACGGGCTTTGCCTCGCAGAACGTGGCCTTCTTGACATGGCTCAACGACACGGCCAAGGAGCTTGCTCCGGACTGCTTCATTGTCGGTGAATGCTGGGAGGATATGTATGAGATTGAGGCGTACTACAAAAGCGGAATAGACAGCTTCTTCCTCTTCCCCACCGCGCAGAACAGCGGTTATATAGCAAAAATTCTTGGCAGCGACGTAGAGAAAAAGGGCGAGAGCTTCGGTAACGTTGTAACCCTCTTGAACGAACACTTCTCGGATAAGATTATGGCTCCCTTCTTGGGCAACCATGACACCGTGAGGATAGCCAACTATCTCGGCTACAATAACCCGACAAACATCAAGATGGCTTTCGGACTGCTTGCCATGCTCAACGGCAGTATCTTCATATATTACGGCGATGAAATAGGCATGGTGGGCATAGGCAACGACCCGAATAAGCGTGTCGGCATGTATTGGGATTCCAAGGTTACCATAACCTCGGCTCCCCCGGGCGCAACAGCGGCGGACTATCCCTTCGGCTCGGTTGAGTCGCAGGAAGCGGACGCAAATTCAATACTCAGCTACTATAAACAGGCCCTTGCGCTTAGGAACGCCTACCCTTCCATTGCAAGGGGAACGCCCGAAGTCATAGGGCAGGACGACGTGAACGTCTGCGTCATCCGCAAAACCTACGGCGACGAGACAATACTTATCGTCATTAACCTAAATATTGACAGTACATCAATTGCCCTTGACAAAGAGGTATACGAGGTGCTATCATTCGGCGGTGAGCTTACGGTTTGGGGCAATTCCGTGTTTTCGGAATCGGATGCTTTCTATACTCTCTCGATTCCCGCGTACTCCATCGCCATACTTACCTGCGGCTGACAACCGCAAAATCACCAATCAAGGTTTTTGGGGCTTAGCCCTGAAGATACAAAATCAAAAGGAGAAACAAAAATGAAACGCTTCAAAATGTTCGCTTGTCTGATGCTGGCACTTGCGCTTGTATTCACGCTCGCAGCCTGCACGGAAGAGCCTGTAACCGAAGAGCCGACGGCTGAGCCTGAGGTCGAAGTTACCGAAGAACCCGCTCTCGAAACCACCACCCACACCGTGACCTTCTTTGACAGCGACGGACTTACCGTCCTTGCCGAGGTAGAGGTTGAGGACGGACAGGCTGTCGAGGTTCCCGAGCTTGCTAAGGAAGGCAAGATGCTTGAGAACTACTACGCCACCCCCGCCCTGCTGATCGTGTTTGACATCACCCAACCCATCACCGAGGATACCGCCATCTTCACCGCTTGGAAGTCCTCTGCGGTTGATGAGCGCGCTTGGATGTTGGCCGGCTCTCTTACCGGATACTCCGAGAACAACTGGGGTCATGCTTGGCCTCAGGATGATTTCCTGCTTCAGCCCGTTGACGGCGAGTTCAACACCTTCTTCATAGAGCTTAACCTCTATCAGGGCGATGAATTCAAAATTGCGGTTATCGATCAGGACTACAACTGGATCTATCAGCTCAACAGCAAGAACCTCGTTGCCTGTGATTGGCTCGTTGGAGGCGAAGACGCCTTTGACACCGGCGCGAACATCAAGGTCTTAGAGGACGGTATGTACAGGATTACCCTCGTCTCCGATGCTGAGACGGATTCTCTGTGCAAAATCTCCTGTGAGCGTATCGGCGAAGCCGCCGCTCCCGAGTACAGCTTTGATCTCGTTCTGCACGGTGAGTTCCTCTGTTGGGACATGGCCAACGCCATCCCCCTCACCCGCAACGGCGACAGCTACGTTTGGTACTGCGAGTTTGACATTCCCGAAGACTCCCTGGCAGAGGGTAAGACCACTTCCGAGTTCGGCATCAAGAACAACGGTTCCGACGGTTGGTTCTCCAACGCAGACGGATCTAACCTGAGCGCTGAGCCGGGTCACTACATGCTGTTCATCGAGCTGACCGCTGACAACAAGCTCGTATCCATCAACTTCGGCGCTCCCGCTTACTATGTGGTAGGCACCTGCGGCAACGGCGCATGGGGCGCTGACGCCGTCGACACCAACACCGCATACATGATGACCGCCAACGAGGACGGCACGTACAGCCTCACCGTGACCTTCACCGAAACCGAGATCGCCGATTGGGCTGACAACAAGGTCGCGTTCAAGGTAGTCTACGGCTGCTGCGGTCAGGTTGCCAACGAGTTCTGGTTCGGCACCGCCGACGGCGGCAACGTCATCGTCGATCCCGGCACCTACACCATTACCTTCAATCCCGCGGACGGCAGCGTCACCGCCACCCCCGCCGCATAAGTAAGGTATAGTACAAACCAATATTGAGGGTTCGGTTCTCATTATTTGTAGAACCGAACCCTTTATTTTTAGAAAGTTCTAACGTGGGAAAGCCTTAGCTGAACTTCGACTGACTGTATGGGCGTTATGTAATCATTCGTAAGCACATTAAATACATATCGATTTTGCTTTAGTCTCATAATATATTTAATTTTCTATGTTTTCCTATTGCATTCAATACTCTCGTGTGCTATATTTCAACTATGATGATGAAATTTGCCGCAAAGAGCGTATTTCGCTCACCAGTTAAGACTGTACTGTTCGTCTTGCTTTTAGGTGCGGCGACAGCTTTTCTCAGTCTCGGTCTCGGAATGCTCAAGTCTTCCGACGATATGCTAAAGCAAGCCGACGAGAGCTTCACCACGGTTGCATATGTCGAGTATATAGGCGAGAATTATCCCGATGTGAACCTATTCGATGAATACATGATCGATGAGCTTGAGTCCTTTGACGCGACGCCCTTTATCGAACATCCCGCTGTTTTGTCATACAGCCCTCAGCGTATGCTCGGCGGCAGTGTTGACGGTTTTTATATCGGGACACGCGGCTCGGACTTTTATGACGGTATCATAATCATGCGCTTCAAGGTTATGTACAACACCGAGGAGAGGGTGTCTTGCATACTCAAGGACAATTATTTCGGCAGCGACCTCTTTTATGACGGTGTTTTCTTCTACTTAGACTTTGATAACATGCCCCAATACAGCCGCGAGGACTTCCCCGAAGGCTCTGTGTTCTATGCGCACGGCAATATGTACGAAGGTGAAAAACGTCTTTGGTACTTTTTTGTGTCGCCGCTCAAGCTCAAGCTGCCCGACAACGAGACATATGCCGAGTTCGGCAATGACCCTCTGTACCGCGTTGACAATGTGGATGAGGCTGACTCCGAGAAGATTGTTGAGATGTTCCACAATGCCTCAAGAAGCTACAATGTACTTGCAAATCAGATTACAGTACGCGCCTCCGACACTCCGCAGAACTATCTTGAGTTCTTCTTGGAAGAGACCAAGCTTGTAGACGGCGCCTTCTTCACGGATAAGCAGATTTCAAGCAACGCAAAGGTCTGTTTGATTTCCCAATACATGGCCGGCAAGCTTGGAATAGGCGTAGGCGACAGCATCGACATGGAACTTTATGTAGCCGATTCGGGCAGAAGCATAGAAACAAGCTTTTGGTATGAGGACGGCTTTTTGACGCTGGATAAGTTTACGGTTGTGGGCATATTCAAGGACATGACAGGTATGTACAACACCATGTTTATTCCGCTTCTTGATGAGCCTTGGATGCCCAAGCTCTGTATCGACTACTCCATTGCAAGGGTCCAGCTAAACAATGATGAGGCGGATAAATATGTCACCGACATGAAGCAATATATGCTTCCGTCCATGCGCATCACAACCTTTGACCAGGGCTATGCCATGGCTAAGCGTTCCATCGTGTCGCTTCAAGAGACCGCCCGCATACTGACCTACGTTTCGGCAGGCTGCACCGTCGCACTGCTGCTCCTATTCGCGTATATGTTTATTGCCAAAAATCGTGACATCGCAAAGACCATGCTGAACCTTGGCACAGGCAGGCGCAAGACGCTGTGCTATCTCATGTACTCCGCTCTTATTGTGCTTGTAATTGCCATCATCATTGGCGGCGTCGTGGGCTATGAGCTGTCGCAGGACATAACACGCCGCGCATATGAGCAAGCTTCCACCACTGACCTGGATCTGCGCTTCTCCAATATTGCCGTAGATAAGCTCATCGACTTCAGCGCTGACGTTGAAAGTGATTATCGTGTTTCGCTGTTCTCGGCCGTATGTATACTTATACTCGGATTGGCGATAACCTATGTGTTCGCTTTAGGCGCTGTTCGCGCAAAGGGTCAGGGCGCAAGCAAAAGCGGCTCCTCTAAGCGAGCCTCGGCTTCGGGTGCAATGAAGTGCTTTGCTCCCATGCCGCTAATGGTTTTCGCCATCGATATGGATGTTGTCAGGGACAAGTTCATTGAGCTGTTGGATCCTGCAAACCGCTTGCTGTTGATATGCCTGATCGTTCTTGTCTCAGTCATAGTA
>DAOPJM010000040.1:0-16104 GCA_035399665.1 Clostridia bacterium | reverse complement strand
CCACATTAAAAGATCGTCGTTTGACGGTCTTTTTTGTTATCTTTACAAGCGTAGAAGTTATGCTATAATGGACATATGATAAAGAAGACAATAAAACTCATTTCCCTTGCGTTCGCGGCGCTGCTGTGCTTTACAGCGCTGTGTAAGGTCACCGCCGCGGACGAGCTTCGCGCCGAGTTCATGAGCGAGGTCTACACCTGCGCATGGGGGCAAAGCTGCGTGGTTTCCGTCGCTGTGAAGAACCCCGACGGCGGAAAAGCGGAGCTTGTCCTCGTTGACCAAGACGGCGTTGTCTTGGCCCGCACGACAGCGGAGGGCAAGAGTCGTATAACAAGGCTGGAGTTCGTCTGCTTTTGGGGCTTTCCCCGTATGCAGGTCTTGTCGCTGCAATCGGGAGGAGAACTGCTTTGCACCGCAACGCTTGTGTGCGATAAGCCGAACAACATCCCTATTAAGAGCGTCGCGACCGGCGAAAAGCTCATAGCGTTCACCTTTGACGCCGCGAATGGCGCCTCACAGACCGCGAGGATACTTGACCTTTTGGACAGCTATGGGGCAAAATGCACCTTCTTTGTGATAGGCAAGTATATCGTGAACAACGGCGAGATAAGCCGCGATATTGTGCAAAGAGGGCATGAGCTTTCAAACCATTCATATGAACATCTTGATATGCCGACCGCGACGGCGGAACAGGCCTTTAGGAGCCTTGAACGCACAATAGGGCTTATCGCGGACATAACCGGCGACAACATAGTGATGTATCGCCCGCCTTCGGGAATATCGCGCTTTCAGGACAGAGCCATAGCGCGGGCGTTCAAAAGCGAGGTTGTCAACTGGACAGTGGACTCAAGGGATGGCTTCGGGGACTCGCGGGAGACAATAATTCGGCGAGTGACGGAGCATATCACAAGGGGCGGAATAGTGCTGTTCCATGTTTACGGAGACTATACGCTCGAAGGCCTTGAATATCTGCTGCCCTATTATACGGAGCTTGGATATCGTTTTGTCACCGTGAGCGAGCTGCTGTTTCGTGATAACTATTATATCGACGAAAACGGCGTTCAGCGCCTTAACCCGCCCGAGAAGTATAGGACGGGAACCGAGTTTACAGCCTGAGTTTTTACCCGCGATTTATCCGAATTGACGCGCCGCAGGACAGCCCCGCGGCGTTTTTGTGTTCAAAAAATAAACTTATATTGAAACTCCTTTCCGCATGAAAAGCGGGCGCAAGGTCAAGACTAATGACACGAATACATGTTATGAAAAGGAGTTAAAATGGAAAAGACTTTACAACCGAAATTTTGGCTGATATTGGGCTGCGCTATTCTGATTATCGCGGGCGTTCTGCTCGCTGTATTGCTTCCGACAGAGAAGGCGGCGGCGGGGGAGGACAGTTCCTTGCCCACGGAGCCGCCGCTTCCCACCGGGCTTGCGAGCGCGACTGCAAGACCTACGCCGACAGACACGCCGAACCCCACCCAGCCCGCGCCTACAAGCACTGCCGACTATCAGCTTCCCCTGCTGCCCGAGTGGGACACGCCATCGCCGGCGTCAAGCAGCCCCACGCCAACGCCCTTCATTGATTTCAACTCGTATAAGGGGCGGTATAACGACGAATGCAAGGACATACTTGTCGTGGGAACGCGAAGGGGGAGGGCGAAAGCCCTGATACTGATGCATGTGCAGGACGATGTCCTGTACGCCGTGGCCGTTCCCGCTGATGTGTGGGGCATGGTCTATGTGCTTGACGATGAGGGCGCGGTAGTGGAGGTGGTGAGGGTCGAAATAGGTAAGGCGGTGACGCTTGGGGGCAGCTTCAACGAGAACCGCGCTATGAACATGGTGTGGGCGGTGAAGAACCTGACGGGTATATACGCCGCTCACTATATTTCCATCG
The DNA here is from genome assembly GCA_035399665.1 of Clostridia bacterium. GTDB lineage: Bacteria > Bacillota > Clostridia > Christensenellales > CAG-138 > DAOPJM01. The sequence continues at coordinate 14,207 of DAOPJM010000040.1, read as the reverse complement.
ACCTAAGCTGTCTTGGTGACGTGTTGGAGATATTGGGCGACATAGGAGCGGAGTTGTATACCTTTACGCTTGACAACATGGACGAGCTGCTTGAATTGGATGGGGAGGAGCTTGCGACCGCAATGTGCGAATTAGGCGTAGGGTTGTTTAATATAATGAAGAAGATCAAACTTTGGGAGCTTCCCGCGCTCAAAAGGGCGGTGGACGGCAAGGTTGATTCAAGCCTGAGCCTTGCGCAGCTCTTGGCGTTGGGGCAGTCGATAGGAAATATAGAGCTGGACGGTTACAGCGTGCTGCCTCTTATAAGCGTTGGCGCGGAGTTTGAGCTGAACAGGGAGGAGAGCAAAAAAATTTTGTCAAAAACCTATTTTGACAGTTGACATATTTGTCATTTATCGGTATAATCGTACTTGCGTTGTTCGGGAGCATAGCTCAGCTGGGAGAGCACTTGCCTTACAAGCAAGGTGTCACAGGTTCGAGCCCTGTTGTTCCCACCATTCGGCCCGGTAGTTCAGTTGGTTAGAATGCCAGCCTGTCACGCTGGAGGTCAGGGGTTCGAGCCCCCTCCGGGTCGCCATTTTGCCTCGGTAGCTCAGTTGGTAGAGCAAGGGACTGAAAATCCCTGTGTCGGTGGTTCAAGTCCACTCTGAGGCACCATTTGCGGGAGTAGCTCATTTGGTAGAGCGCAGCCTTGCCAAGGCTGAGGTGGCGGGTCCGAGCCCCGTCTCCCGCTCCATATGGCGCCATGGCCAAGCGGTAAGGCACGGGTCTGCAAAACCCCCATCCCCGGTTCGATTCCGGGTGGCGCCTCCAGATGATTTGAACGGTGGTTTTATGCACAAACCCCGTTCTTTTTTGTTATGACAAAGTACACAAAACAGTAAAACGTCACCCTTGCGGCCTGACAGGCTCTCATGAATATTCTTTCGGTTGGTTGCGTTATCGACTGCGGCGCAGGGAGGATTTATCGGGCTGTTTACAAATAAAGCCGGGTCTTCTATTTAAGTTGCAGCATATGCGACGGTAATAAAAGAGCGCTGACCTTCAGATAAAATCAGCACTCCTTTTATGGTCGAGGCGACTGGATTTGAACCAGCGGCCTTTTGGTCCCGAACCAAACGCGCTACCAAACTGCGCTACGCCTCGACATGGAGCCAATGAGGGGACTCGGACCCCTGACCTGCTGATTACGAATCAGCTGCTCTACCAACTGAGCTACATTGGCAAAGCCGACCTTTCAATCGGCGCAACATAGAGTATAAGGGCTTAAAATCGGTTTGTCAATACTTTGGCACGAAAAAAACACGTCCGAGAAGGCGGCAAAACAAAGAGCTACGCCATCGGAAGCACTATCCCGCAATCGCGAAGGAGCGACAAAAGCTGTTCGTTTTCCGCATCGCTGAGGGGAAAATAGCACTCGGTGTCAAAGTCGTAAACCACAGGCTCACCCTCGGCGTTGATGTAGAAGCCACCCTCGTTTGAAAAGAAGGAAACTGTGATAAGCGCTGAAAACGACAGGGGAGACACAAGGTTCTTATACAGCGGCTTGCCGTCGAACAGCTCAATAATTGTTTGCTCCTGCTCATAGGTCAGCATCTGCTGAATGTAGGCGCCGTCCCAGTAGCACGCCGCCAACCCTATCGAACAGTCGCTTGTGTCCACAATCTCTCCGGTAGGGTTCTCAACAAGGCTCGATCCCTTTGAGCAGCCGCAGGGGAGCAGAGCCGCAAGGAGTACGGCGAGCAGTAAGGCAAGGAAGCGAAAGCGTTTCATCATATATCTCCAACATAATATTTATTTAATTATACCACAAAAATTTTAAGCTTGCAAGACGAAAATATAGCAAGTTTTTTACACTCTTTTGCGAATAAAAAGCGGTATGCAAGGTTGACAAGACAACCTTTACAATGTAAAATACAGGAGCAATGCTATGGTGGAGTTATATGACTATATCTCGGATTGAAATCCATAGGCATCCTATTAAGTGAGGAGGAGCAGTATTTTGAAGAGGATTACTTTCTACAAGGTTGATGAGCCACGCAGCCTTCGAGCCTTTATGAAGCGTGCTGTGGAAGTACACGGGGATAAGATTGAGTACATTGAATGTTCGGGGAAATTCGCATCGCGTGAATACACGTTCAAAGACACGATAGGCAGGTCCTATGCGTTCGCGACAGCCATCAAAAACCACGAGTGGACAGGCAAGCACTTTGCCATTATCGGCGAGAATTGCCGAGATTGGGTCGTAAGCTATCTTGCGGTCGTGACGGGTATGGGAGTACTCGTTCCCATGGATGTGGAAATGCCCACGGGAGATCTTGCAAGGCTCACCGACAAGGGCGATGTAGATATATATATCTGCACAAAGATGCTGCTTCCCAAGGTCAAAGAGGTTATGGCTCTTTGCCCAAGGGTGAAGGAGCTTATCGTCATAGGCGACGACGTACATGAGGAGCTGTCCTTTAACACCCTCATCGCAGAGGGCAAGCAGCAAATCAATCTGGGCGACGACAGCGTACTGGCCCTTGAGCCAAACCTCGATTCCGTCGCGATGATTTGCTTTACCTCAGGCACGACCGGACCCAACAAGGGAGTCATGCTCACTCAACGCAACATACTTACGGCCGCGATTGCGGGTATAAAGGTGAACTTCCCCGGCGCATGCGGGCTTTCGGTACTGCCAATGCAGCATACCTACGAGTCCTGCTGCCATATCTGGATTGCTATGTATTGGGGCGCTACCGTGTGCTTCAACGATGCGCTCAAGAACCTTATGTGGAACATCGAGCGTTTCCGTCCGACCATCATCGTAGTAGTTCCGCTGTTCCTTGAGACTATCGCCAAGAACATCAGGCTGGAGACCCGCAGAAACGGTCTTACAGGCTATTTTGACAAGGGCGTATACTGGAGCGGAGTTCTGCTGAAGCTGGGCATCGATATGCGCCGCAGAATGTTCAAGCCCATTCTGTCCAAGTTCGGCGGCAGACTGACACACGTTGTCTGCGGAGGCGCACACCTCAATCCCGATGTGGAGGCCTTCTTCCGCAATATCGGTATCGACATTATCAACGGCTATGGCATCACGGAGTGTTCACCCTTCGTGACCACTCACAGCACAGCGTGGCAGAGACCCGGATCAGTCGGAGTGGAGCTGCCGGGCGAGCAGATCAAGGTCATCAACCCCGACGACGAGGGCATAGGCGAAATCTGTGTCAAGGGTCAGAACGTCATGAAGGGTTACTACAAGGATCCGGACGCTACAAGGGCTACTTTCACCGAGGATGGCTGGTTTAACACAGGCGACTTGGGTTACATAAGGAAGCATGGCAAGCATAAGATTCTGTACCTCGCGGGACGTAAAAAGAACCTCATCGTTCTGTCAAACGGAAAGAATGTCCACCCCGAGGAGATAGAGCAGCGTATGTTCGCCGCCATGCCTTATATAAAGGATGGAATGGTATTCGGATACACTTCATCCGAATCTCAGCTTATCTGCCTGACCATACTGCCCGACTATGACGCGGCAAAGGTTCTTGGCATAGACGACGTGCCTGCAAGAGTCCGTGAGGATGTGAATCAGGTCAACCTTTCGCTTGCGCCGCATAAGCGCGTGCAGAAGATTCACATACGCGACGAGGAGTTTGTCAAGACTCCGACCAAGAAAATCATCAGGAACCACCCAAGCAACCAGGAGGTATAAAATGATTAATCTGCTAAGGGACACCATCATTCAGTACGTTGAGGTAGACCCCGCGTCTATCATCGAGACAACAAGCTTTGTCGAGGATCTGCATTTGAACTCTTACGAGATTATCAGCATTGTCGGCAGCGTTGAGAATGATTTGGGGATAGACTTCCCCGAGTCGGACATTCGTCAGATGCGTACTGTCGGCGATGTGATTGAATATATCAATAACAAGTCCTAAGCTTGTGAGTGACCGCCTCTTTTATCGGATGGCGGGAGGGAAAGACCGTTCCATGGGCGGACGGCGACAATGACGACATTAAAGCTGCCCCTTTATATGCGCGGCAGAAGGAGAACGATAATGGAAGATGAAAGGAACAACACCACGCAGCCATCCGAGGAGGAAACACCCCGAAAGTCGCGCAAGCCTATCTTCACCTTCGAGGACGTCGAAGAGGTAGAAGTGGTTGAGGTTGAGCGCGGCAAGGAGCGCGAAATCGACAGCCGCGAAGCCAAGGCTGCCGCAAGGAAGGCGGAGGAGAAGCTCCGCGCCGAGGAGAAGGCATTAGCCAAGGAACGCGCTTTGGCTGAGGAGAAGGCAAAGGCGGAAGAAAAGACCCGTGCCAAGAAGAAGGCACAGAAGAAGGTCACTCCCGCTGCTGCCGCGCCCAAACGCAAGCGCAAGGGCAAGATGGAGGAAACTGGCTTAAAGGCGGACGATTCTATGGTTCCGACCGAGGGCTATATCCGTTTTGAGAATGTGCAAAAGATTTACCGCATGGGCGAGGTCGAGATCAACGCTTTGGCGGGGGTTGACTTCTCAATCAACAGGGGTGAGGTCTGTATCATTGTCGGCCCGTCAGGCGCGGGCAAGAGTACCATACTGAACATATTGGGCGGCATGGACAGGCTTTCACTTGGCAACATGTACGTTGCGGGCGAGAACGTCAGCCACTTTGACGAGCAGAGACTTATCGAATACAGAAGGAACGACGTTGGCTTTGTGTTCCAGTTCTACAACCTGGTTCCCAACCTTACGGCGCTTGAGAACGTCGAGCTTGCCACGCAGATAGCGAGGGATCCTTTTGACGCGGGCGAGATAATCGGCGATGTCGGTCTTGCAGAGAGGGCGATGAACTTCCCGGCTCAGCTTTCGGGCGGCGAACAACAGCGTGTGGCCATAGCTCGCGCACTTGCGAAGAATCCGAGACTGATGCTATGCGACGAGCCTACGGGCGCGTTGGACTACAACACGGGCAAGATGATACTCAAGCTCTTGCAGGACACCGCGATAAACAGGGGAATGACCGTCGTTATCGTTACGCACAATCTTGCGCTTGCGGACATCGGCAATCGAGTTATCCGCATAAAGAACGGCGTAGTCGATTCCATCACGGTCAATGAAAAACCCATGGACGTCTTGGAGGTAGAATGGTAATATGAAGAACGCAACTGTCAAAGATTTTTCACGCGAGATAAAGCGGTCGATAGCAAGATTCCTATCGATATTGCTTATCGTGTTCATTGGGGTTGCGTTTTTTGTCGGCGTCAAGTCAACGGCAACGGACATGAAGCATACCGCGGACATATACTACGATAAGTACAATATACAGGACATCAGGGTTATATCCACACTCGGCATAACCGACGCGGACATTGATGCTATCGAGGAACTGTCCACCGTGAAGCATGCGCAAGGCTCATACTTCACAGATGTTGTGACCATGCTGAACGATACCAACGAGGTCGTGTACAGGGTACACTCCTTGGGAGACGTCGATGATCCCAACAACATCAATAACTATGAGCTGCTTGAGGGACGTATGCCCCAGACAACGGGCGAGTGCGTTATCGGCAGATATATGCCGGGCTTTGATATACCCGAGATAGGTGAAACCATCAAGGTATCATCGGGCAAGGCTTCTTCGGACATTGACGAAATGCTCTGCTGCGACGAATTCACGGTAGTCGGAATAGTAAGATCCCCTTACTATATGGCGTTTTTGAAGGGTTCGTCCGACATAGGCAGCGGTCAATGTGATTTCTTCATGGTGGTGACCGATGACAACTTCGCGCTGGACGTGTATATCGAGGCGTTGGTTGTATTGGAGGACGCCGCCGATTTGAACTCCTTCGGTACGGAATATGAGAAGCTGCTGACAAAGGCCCAGGACCAGCTTGACAATCTTGGTTCGGACAGAAGTCAAATCCGTCTTGCCGAGATACAGGACGATGCTTACGCCGAGCTTGCCAAGAGCCAAGCCGAATATGATGAGGCAAAGGCTGATTACGACGCTCAGATAGCGGATGGTCAGGCGCAGCTTGACGACGCGTTATCCCAAATTGCGGCGGGCGAAGCGAGGCTTGAGACCGAACGCGAGAACTACGACGAGAAGATAGCCGATGCGGAGCAGCAGATTCTTGACGCGGAGCAGCAGCTTGAGGACGCCAAGAAAGCTTACGAGGAGGCGGAGGCCGCCTACAAGTCAGCTGTGGGTCAGGTCAACGAGCTGCTTGGAATAGCGAATCAGCTTTCAGGTACAGTTTCAAGCCAACAGTCCGCGATGGAAGCGCAGCAGCGTGCCATAGAGCAGGCTCTCAGCAACCCGGAGCTGGATGCGTCAACGAGAGCGCTGTACGAGCGCATTTTGAGCTATTCGTATCAGATGCAATCCTACAATCAGCAGTATACGGACTCCATAAACAGCCTTGTGGGAAGCGCGAACGCTATGATGGCGTCGGCGCAGGAGCAGCTTGACGCGGCGGAACAGGCCATAATCGACGGCGAGAAGGAGCTTGAGGACGCGAAGAAGGAGCTGGAGCAGGCCAAGATTGACGCGGAGCTAAAGTTCGCGGAAGCCGAGGCACAGCTTGCGGACGCGAAGTCGGAGTACGAACAGGCTTTGGCGGATTTCGAAGCGGCAAAGGCCGAGGGCGAAGCCAAGCTTGAGGACGCAAGGGAACAGCTCATCAGAGCTGAGACCGAGATTGAGCGCCTTGCCGAGCCGCAGTGGTACATCCTTGACAGGAGCACCATCTACGGCATGGCCAACTACAAGCTTACTGCCGATCAGATTGACAGCATAGCCAAGATATTCCCCGTATTCTTCTTCCTGGTAGCGGCGCTTGTGTGCATCACCACCATGACGAGAATGGTTGACGAACAAAGGACGGTCATAGGTACCTATAAGGCGCTTGGCTACTCGTCCATTAAGATAGCGTCCAAGTATCTGTTGTACGCGGCGTTGGCAAGCGTTATCGGAGGCGCTTTGGGCGCGGTTGTGGGCGCGTTGACATTCCCGAAGGTTATGTACAGCGCGTACTCCATGATGTATGACCTGCCTGACTTCTATGTGCAGGTACAGATTCCGCTCATGATATTCAGCGTGTTCTTAGGACTTGCGGTCACGACTCTGGCGGCCTACTTAGTGTGTCGCCGCGACCTCAAGAACGAGCCTGCGCAGCTTATGAGACCCAAGGCTCCCAAGGCGGGCAAGCCCATACTGCTTGAGCGCGTAGCCTTTATCTGGAACAAGCTTTCGTTCTCAGGCAAGGTAACGCTCAGGAACATCTTCCGATATAAGAGCCGCTTCTTCATGACAGTCATAGGCATTACGGGCTGCTGCGCCCTGCTCGTCGCGGGCTTTGGCATAAGCGACTCGGTCAACGACGTCGTACCGAATCAATTCGCTCAGATAATGAGCTACGACCTCAGCGTAAAGATTGCGACCAGCGCCGACGATGAGGGCCGCGAGGAGATACACAGCATAATCAATAACGATGAGTATGTCGTATCAAACATCAATGTGAGCGAAAGCTATGGCTCGGCGATAGTCGGCAATGAGGAATATGACCTTACCATAGTTGTGCCGTATTGCAGCGTCGAGGAGTTTGAGCAGTATGTTACACTGCGCGACCGCAAATCGCATACCCCGGTTACACTCAGCGATGATGGCGTGGTAATAAGCGAGAAGCTTGCCACAGATAACAACATCGGTATCGGAGACAGCCTGCGCGTAAAGAACGTGGACGGCTTGACAAAGAACGTTGTGGTCACGGGAATCACGGAGAACTACGTTTACAACTACGCGTATATGACGTATGACTACTATACGGCCACCTTCCATTTCGACCCCGAGATGAACAGCATACTTGTGGAGATGGCGGAGGACAGGCCCGAGGAGGCGGAGAGCGAGCTTGGCAGCGCGCTTATCGCCACAGGCAACGTTTCAAGCGCATCCTACATGAGTACACTTGCCGATATCGTCGACGACAACATGAAGACGCTTGACAGCATAGTGTACATCATAATACTGTGTGCGGGTGTTTTGGCGTTCGTCGTGCTGTACAATCTGACAAATATCAACATAGTCGAACGTACACGCGAGATAGCGACGCTCAAGGTGTTGGGCTTCCACAGGGGAGAGGTCAGGACTTATGTGTTCCGCGAGAACATACTGTTGACACTGTTCGGAGCGTTCTTCGGTCTGTTCGTGGGCATAATCCTGCATCGCTTCATCATGATGTCACTGGCGCAGGCGAACTATATGTTCGGCTACACGATAGACGCTTCAAGCTTCATACTTTCGTTCCTGATAACGATGGTGTTTGGCATATCGGTCAACTTCGCGATGGCAAAGCGCTTGAGAGACATTCCAATGGTCGAATCCCTCAAGTCCATAGAATAAGCATAAAACGACAAGAGACCCGCCGCAAAACGGCGGGTCTTTCATATGCCACTTGTCCCACGGGGGGAGCAACACCTTTTCCCCACAAGCTTGTTTCAAGATCCTTCGTCGCTGCTGCTCCTCAGGATGACAGCGGGGCCTTAACTGCTCTCAAACCCATACCCTAACCATTCCGCAACCCCCTTTGTCATCCTGAGCGAAGTCGAAGGATCTTGCCACAAACAACAGCAGTCAAGACCCGCTCCCCCCTGCGGCATCGACCGCATTTTCGCCCCCTTATCTCACACGGGAGCGCCTCTTTATACAGCTATGCCATTTCGTGTCTATCAAGCCTTGCAGCTTTCCCTCCGCCACACAAAAAACCGCCTCCATCATTAGAAGGCGGTTCATCTATTATAAGTTATACTATATCAACAGTGCCAAGGACAGCGCTCCGCAGCAAAGCGAAGCAAAGAGTACGCCGAAAACCATCAGGCAAACCCAAATTACGCCCAAGACTATGAGCAAAGCTCCGATAAGCCACAGCCACCAAAGGTGCTTGATTGCGGCAAAGACGAAGCTCACGACGACGCCCACAAGAAACAGTACAGCCAACACTATGGCAAACGCCAGAGATATAATGCCCATTTCCGTTATTTACTGCCTGCGAAGGAACGCGGGTATGTCAAGCTTGTTGGCGCTGCGGTCATTGTTGTTGTAATCCCTGCGAAGGTCCTGCTCGGTAACGGCGTTGTCAACTCTGCGCTTGGGTGCGAAGCCGTTATCCTGCGAGTCGTCGCCCCTGTCGGAGAAGAAAGCGGGTTCGGGACGCGGAGACTGATAGGCCCTTGCGGAAGGCTGCTGCGGCTGGGCGTACGACCTCGGGTTAAAGGCGGGGGCGGGCTGCGGCTTGGGCGCGGTCTTGTTCTGGGTGGGCGCGCCGAAGGGGGAGGGGGCCGGCTTATTCGAAGCAGTAGCGCCGAAAGGCGAGGGAGCCGCCGTGGTCTTGCGTTCCTCAGGACGCTCGAAGCCGGTCGCGATAACCGTAATGCGAATAGCGTCGCCCATGGACTCGTCGATGTCTGCGCCAAAGATGATGTTGCATTCGGGGTCGGCGTTCTCCGCGATGATGCTCGCGGCTTCGTTGACCTCGATAAGGCTCAGGTCGGGACCGCCGGTGATGTTCATGAGTATGCCCATAGCGCCGTTGATGCTTGTTTCAAGCAGCGGGCTTTCGACCGCCTGACGCGCCGCGTTCGCCGCTCGGCTTTCGCCGCAGGCACTGCCGACGCCCATGTGTGCAAGACCCTTTTCCTTCATGATGGTCTTGACGTCCGCAAAGTCAAGGTTGATCATCGCGGGAACGGCGATAAGGTCGGATATGCCCTGAATGCCCTGGTGCAGCACATCGTCCGCGACACGCAGAGCATCGGGGAGACTCGCCTTGCCAACAAGGGAGATGAGCTTATCGTTAGGGATGGTGATGAGTGTGTCCACCACGGGCTTAAGGGCGTTGATGCCGACTTCGGCATTGCGCATACGAACCCTGCCTTCAAAGGTGAACGGCTTGGTCACAACGCCAACGGTGAGAATGCCAAGCTCCTTTGCGCATTCCGCGACAATCGCGGCCGCGCCGGTACCGGTTCCGCCGCCCATGCCGGCTGTGATAAACACCATGTCCGCGCCGCGAATAGCGTCCGAAATACTGTCACGGCTCTCGTCAGCGGCCTTTCTTCCGATTTCGGGATCCGCGCCTGCGCCCAAGCCTCGGGTCAGCTTCTCGCCGATCTGAATCTTTTTCTCCGCAGAATTCTGGTACAGAGCCTGCTTATCGGTATTCACCGCTATAAACTCCGCTCCGCGCATTCCCAAGGCCAACATACGGTTGATGGCGTTGCAGCCCGCACCGCCTACGCCGATGACCTTGATCTGGGCAAAGGACACATTATTGGTTTGATCAAACATTTCTGTTCCCCCTATTTCGTTAAGAATTCTATTGCTTTATGTAACAACGAGCGCTTTTTCGGCTCGGATTGTCCGTCTTTGGGTTTCTCGTCCGCTTCGGAGGCCGCGTGACCAGCCCTGACTACAAAGTCCAACGCGCCGAACGCGCTGCTGTAATTGGGTGAGCTTAGAAGCGGCGTCCAAGGCATATCGCGCTTTACGGGGTAGTTGAGCGTGGAACGCACAAAATCCCAGCTTCCGCGCATCATCAACAGTCCGCCGCCCGTGATGTATACCGAGGGTCTCGACTCCAGATTAACACCGAGCTTGGCTATCTCGGAAGCTATCATCTTGACAAGCTCGTCGGCCCTTGCGCCAATGATGTAGGAGATAGCGGACATCGCCACTCGCTTAGAGCCTGTCGAGGTTCGGAGTATCTCAACTCTGTCGCCGTAGTCTAAGGAAAAGACGAACCTGCGCTTTGCCTGCTCCGCGGAATCGAGCGACACATCCAGCCCGAACGAGAGGTCGGAGCTGAAGTGGTAGCCGCCTACGGGTATGCGCGAGGTTGCCGTCATAGCGGGACCTTCCACAACGCAAACATCGGTCTGCATATAGCCAACGTCGATAAGCACGGCGGGACGTATGCGTTCAGGCTCAGGGATAAGCATTATCGCTTCCGCAAGCTGCCCCGACAGACACATTGACACCTCTACGCCGATGTCATCCAGACAGTCCGACACCAGCTTGATGTAGTCCTCCTTGACGAACATATGCGAGATCATACCGGAAAGCTCGTCTGTCGTAATCCCATCCGGAACCTCAGAGGAGGCGACGCCGTCCACAAGGAAGAACACGGGGGTGCTGTGCATCAGTATGTACTCAGGCCCCAAGCTGCACTTCTTGTAAGAGAGCGTGATAAGGCGGTCAACGTCCTGACTTGTCGCGGCTCTGGCGGTTCGCCCAAGGGTGATGGTAGCGTCCGTTATAGCGAGTACGGAATGGGAAGTCGGCACGGTCAGGGCGACGTCGCGTATGCGGCTGTTGCTCTCCTGTTCGGCCTTATGAATCGCTTCCGCGATTGCGATATGCAAAGCGTGCTTGTCGGTTATTTCGCCGCCCTCGTAGCCTGTGTAGGAACATATACCCGCTCCTCTGACGACCACTCCTTCTTTGTCACCGACATTTCCGCAAAGGCATACCACCTTTGAACTTCCTATATCTAAAATCGCAACGGGCTTCATCCCATCCCCCAATGCTGTTTACGATGTTATGGCAAACTGCATTATAACACAACAATCGCTTATCATGCAAGGAATTTAACGCAGTTCGTCATATTTTTTCCAATTAACCCTTCATTAATACGATTGTACATCCAAAATGCGTACAGAATGTAACAGGAGAGAAAGAATTTGGGAGAATCACAGAAAATATATGGAAGAAAAACCGACCTGCCATAGTTTTATGGTCAAGTCGGCAATCAGCTGATTCACTTGTTTTAATAATTATCTATACCGATGGTTTCGACTTTATCAATCTTTACGGCGTCCAAGTATGCGGCAGCGATATTCAGAAAGCCTATGGTATCAAGGTCGCTGACGCAAAAGCGGACGGGGCTTTGTTTAGGCTCGGGGTCAAGCTGAAGCTCACCTGAGAGCGCAAGCGCGAGCGTTTCGCCCATGTCGATGAAGCGTTTGTTCGGGTAAAGCATGGTAAAGGCGGGTTTTAGGAAGGGGTAGTGCGTACAGCCCATTATCACGGTATCGACGTCGCTTTCGGCAATGGGGTCAAGATACCTTTGACAGGTCGCCATTGTGATGGGATCGTCCCACAAAAAACCGTTCTCCACGAGCGGAACGAGCAGGGGACAGGCGATATTCGTCACCTTAACGTCGGGGCTCAGGGACAAAATAAGCTTCTCATATGCGCCGCTCTTGATGGTGGCGACAGTGCCGATGATGGCGATGCTGTTCGTTTTTGTGGATGATACCGCGGCTTTCACCGCGGGTTCTATAACGCCGAGTATGGGTACGTCAAACGCCATATGCAGGTGATCCAAGGCGTTAGCGCTGACCGTACCGCAGGCAACGACTATGGCTTGAACGCCTTGCGAGAGCAGGAAACGCACATCCTGACAGGCGTATCTTGTGATGGTATCCTTGGAGTGTGAGCCGTATGGTACCCTTGCGGTGTCGCCGAAGTAGACTATCTCCAGATTTGGGTTGTGGCGGACAAGCTCGTTCAGGACGGTCAAACCACCCAAGCCGCTGTCGAATACGCCAATCTTACTTATCATCTTCAATGAATCCTTCCATATCGGAGCGGAGAATCCGTTGCCGCCGCGCTTTATCCGGTTGATAATACCACACGAAAGCCTCCGATGCAAGTGCCAACCGTTTGATAAAGCTTGGACGTTCGGCGTTTTCATCAATATTATGCTTCCATACATCCCCGTATGTGTTGAAAAGAGGCACGAACCGTGGTATAATGCTCATGGAAAGATATGTATTTAAGGAGAGCTGCCGATGAGGAGAACCACCCTGCTGTTGCTCTGCTGCCTGCTTGCGGTTATGTCTGTAACGGGCTGCGTGAGCGGCGACAACGTATATGAACACAAGTGCTTTACCGCCGATTTGCCTGATGGCTTTGAGCGCACCAATGAGGACGGCATAGTCTGTTTTGCGCCTAACGGCTCCGCCGCACGGCAAAGCTCCATAACCTTTTCCATCACCGAAAAGAACTACTATTTCGATGAGCTGACCCGCGAGGACTACATTGATTACGTCACGGAGTACTTGGGCTATGACGAGTGTGAGCTTGTGGAGTTCTCATCGGTTCGGGTGGACGGGTACAAGGCGCATCGCGTGCTGTACAGCGTTGCCCTTGACCAGGGTGAGCATTCGCTTTGTCTCTACGCCGTGGACGCGGATAAGGCTTATTTCTTCGTACTATTGGAGCGCGAGGAGGACGACTGTATGGGCGAGTTCGATCACATGATGGACACGATTGAGCTGCACGGGGTGGACTGATGCGTACGGCTTTGGTCACGGGAGCTTCGGGCGGCATAGGCGCGGAGACGGCGGTCAAGCTGGCACGCGAGGGCTATGCTGTGGCTCTGCATTATTATACGAATGAAGAAAAGGCTTCGGCGGCTTTGGGACGCATAGCCGAAGCGGGCGGACAGGCTGCGATGGTTCAGGCCGATATATCGGACGAAAGCTCAGTTCAGGCCTTGATGGAGAGCGTACATGAGCGGCTTGGTAAGGTTTGCCTGCTCGTCAACTGCGCGGGAACGTCATTAAAGCAGGGGCTTTTTACCGAATGCGAAATGGACGAGGTACAAGCGCTGATGGACGTCAATGTCAAGGGTACAATGCTGTGCATAAAGGCGGTAATACCGGATATGCTCGAGTTGGGCTATGGCAGCATAGTGAACATCTCCTCCATCTGGGGAGTGTCGGGCGGCTCCTGCGAGGCGGCATACTCAGCGTCAAAGGCGGCGGTGATAGGCTTGACTAAGGCATTGGCAAAGGAGCTTGCGCCCTCAAACATAAGGGTAAACTGCGTCGCTCCGGGCTTCATAGGCACAGCCATGAACGCGCATCTTACCATAGACGAGGTGGCGGCATTCGCGGCGGAAGTCCCCCTGGGCAGGATAGGTCATCCGGCGGACGTGGCGCAGGCGGTGGCGTACCTCTCGAATGCAGGTTATGTCACAGGTCAGACCTTGAGTGTGGACGGCGGCTATAACATATAGCGATACATATGCGGTTGTCCCGTTCATTGCTTCGTGGTTCAAAATGTATCGGGCAGGCTTGTCCTGCCCGAAAAGCCACTCCTTGCGCAATATATTTCTTGCGTTTATATCTGTGTTTATATCTGTGTTTATATCTGGTATAGGTTTCCCCTTT
>DAOPJM010000039.1:0-17093 GCA_035399665.1 Clostridia bacterium | reverse complement strand
ATAAACTCATAGGCGTGGGTTTCGCGGGACTCATCACGCTCATATTGGCTTTGGGATGCGCCGCAGAAGACGCAGTGGCCATTCTTCCATTGGTGCTGTATCGCCTTGAAACGGATGTTACCCTCGGCGTCGTCAAAATGGGAGATCGAGTAGATACCGTTGGGGTATTTGGAACAGTAGGCGCTGCGCCGCGCCAGAAGGGACGTCAGCTCCGTGATTGCTATGCCGTAAATCTGGTTGCGAAAGATATGGTCTATGCGCTCCTGCAAGTCCGGGATAGTCGGTTCCAGCCCCTTTATGAGCCGCTTTGCAATCTCCCGCAGGAAGACGCCGCTTTTTGTCGCCGGATCCAAAAACTTCGTGTTCGGGCTTTCAAAAAGCTCCTGCGGCAGCATGTCCAGCATGGCGTTTGCAATCTGCGGCGGGGTAAACACCTCGTCGTTGGAGAGATTGGCAAGGCAGCTTAATACGTCCGGGTTGTAAATCCTGCTGTAGAAATCAGGCTCCATATTCCCATATCCTCCTGTAATCTGTCGGCGGGAAGACCCGCAGGGGCTTTGGCAGTCTCTGCTGCGTGACAGGGTCGGTCGTCCAGTTATCCATCCCTGTTGGTTCATCGGCAAACAGGCTCATCTGCATGGCATAGTTTTCCTTGTCCGGATTTTCCAACAGCAGCACATCCAATCGGAAATCGCGCCTGTTAATGAGCGCGCCGGTAACGAACGTCCATTCCGAGAAGATTATCGGGGTATCAAGGTCATGCCCGTATTCATCCACCGTCTTGAGCGAAAGCGCGTTGCCGCAGAGTATATTGCGGCGTAAGATGAACTGCGCGGCCTTGCGAACGTCCTCGCTTGTCTCTTTTTTGCACACCGCCTGATACTCTTTATCCCATATTGCAAAGAGCCGCTCTCGACACGCCTCCACATTGTCCTGCAATATATCCACACCGTATATGCTGCTTGCTGCGAGGATGGCATTTTGCGCATAGTCGGCGGCGCTCTTGGAGTATTTCTTTTTTACAACAGCCAACTTGCGCCGCAATATCTCGGCCAAGAAATTCCCGTCTCCGCAGGCAGGCTCCAAAAACCGAGAATCGATGCGTTCGGTCTCCTGCTTGACAAGGTCGCACATGGCCTTGACCTCGCGCTCGGCGGTGAACACCTCGCCGTGGTCGGCTACACGCTGTTTTGACTTAACCTGCTTGCCGGCTTCCATACTATCCCGCCCTTCACAGTACACAAAAGAACCCCCTCAGGGCTTTGCTATATGGACAATATACCACAGTCGGGCGGAAATGTACAGAAAATTGTCAAGTAAAACAGGCCACAGACGGAGCAATTACCCCTCATTAGGCCAATAATGCAGCACCCGAACACAGCTTTTATCACCCATTTTCCCATATATGATGACGGGGTTATTGACGACATACAGGATGCGAATGACAGCGGAAGCACCCCACTGTCATCCTGGGGAGCGGTGGAATGGACTGCGGTAAATGGCGATGCTGCGTGTTTTACCAAGAACGGAGGTGTTGTAACTTCAAACGATGTTCGCGTTTCGCGAAGCCGTACCGACTGCGATGGCGATACTGCGCTACCTTGTGGGTCTGCTGGACAAGCTCGGATAAGTACCATAGTATGATAAATACAAAAGCCGTCCCGTTTGGGGCGGCTTTCGTATTAATGGAGGGTACGGTATGCGATAGAATCCTTGTTATGAGTGTTCGCGGAGAATGAGCCTGTACAGCTCATCACGGTTATTCGGACTTATCATATAGACTGTGGATTTTGGGTGCTGACGAACGGCGCTCAAAAATTCCACATCGGGTTTGTCCTTTACGGCCGCTATCACCGGGATGCTTCCGCTAAGCGCGTCCAGTACAGCGGACAGAAACAGCGTCGCGTCCCTTTCCATAAAGCCCAATTCGTCCATTATGAGTACGCCGTCAGGCTTTGCGGACTTGATAAGCTTTACACCCAAGCTGTCGAACACCGACGGCCTTGCCTCGATAAGCCTTCCGCGCCCGCAGCTTCCGACCATATTGCCGGCTGTGGGCGTTCTTTGTTTCTCCGAAGCGTCGAACATATACACAGGACTGACCCCGTTCACTTCCTCAAAGCGTTTAGTGTAGAATCCATAGGGCGCGAGGGCGAAAGCGTCCGTGAGCCGCCTTATAAGCGTACTCTTGCCAACGCCCCGCGCACCGCAGATTATGATGTTCTTATCGGATTTCACTTGCCTATCGAGTTTGCGACGAGCGCGTTGTACTGCTCCTCGGTAATCTCACAGTGATAAAACAGTTCGAAGTACTCGGTCACCTCGGAAAAGAGGTCGTAACCCGCCACATCGGGGTAGAGCAGCTGCGAAAGCCACATCATACCAAGGTAACGCTGCACGGAGGGCGGGAAGCCCATCCAGTTGTACGGGCCGAAGGGTACTTCGTAGTAAGTACCGTTCTTGATGGCGTTGATCTGCTGCCAAGCGGCGTCGTCGGCCACAGTATCGTATATGCTGTCGGGGGCGAACAGGATAACATCGGGGTTCCAGAGCAGGATTTGTTCCATATCGACCTCGTTGCCGCTGCCCTTTGACGAGGGGTTATCGACTACGGCAAGGTTGTCGCAAAGAAGGTCTATGACCTCGGAGTGGTAGGAGCCTTGCGCGATAACATTCAGACCCGCATCACCCAGACAGTAAAGCACTCTAACCTTCTCAACGCTGCCCGCGATCTCGACCGTTCTTGCATAGACCTTGTCGCAGTACTCGGCAAGCTTTGCGGCTTCTTCGGGCATATGCAGCAGTTCGCCGAGCTTCGTGTAGGCTTCGGCCATGCCTGCGGTTGTGGCGGTGATATGTACGAAGGGCAAACCTGTTTGCTCCTGCAAAGCGTCCAAATCCTCAACTATGGTGTCCTTGGGTTCGCCGACGTCTATTACGACCTGCGCACCGCTTGCAAGCAGGGTCTCAAGGTTGAGTTCGCCCTTGCCGCCGTAGAGCTGACCCAAGAGGGGAAGCTCATAATAATCGGTGTCAAGGAATGCGGAGGCTTCCTCACTCCAATTTGACGCTATGCCGACAAGCTTGTCAGGGGCGAGCGCGAACACGACTATCTGTGCTAAGGGGCCGCTGATAGCAATCTTTTCGATGTTGGTGGGAAGCTCTACCTCGCGTCCGACAGAATCTGTGAAGCTGAAGGTGGCGGGCAGAGGTTCATCTGTGACCAGAGGTTCATCCGTAATCACGGGTGCATCGGTGACGACGGGCGCGTCAGTGACGACGGGTGCATCGGTGACGACGGGGGTTTCGGTCACTTCGGAGCAGCCCGTAAGCACTGACAGGAGCATGATTGCCGCAAGAAGCAGCGGCAGAAGTTTACGAGTTTTCATGGTTTTTCCTCTTCTCATTTTGATTTATTCCAAGACCGGCGGGTACTATGACGTCGCCGAGATCCGTCGAGATAAGATCCGCCTTTATGCCGTACAGCCTGCCAATAAGCTCGGTGTTCAGTATATCGGCGGGTTTTCCGCAGGCTGCGGCCTTGCCGCAATGTAGGGCCAGCGCCTTGTTCGCGTACCAAAGCGCGTGCTGAGGATTGTGCGTGTTGAGCAGCACAGCATAACCCTCTGAAACGAGCGAACGCACAAGCTCAAGTATTTTCGCCTGATTGCCGTAATCCAAGTTGGCGGTAGGCTCGTCCATGAGCAGGGTTTTGGATTGTTGTGCAAGGGCGCGGGCAATCAGCACAAGCTGCTGTTCGCCTCCGGACAGCTTTGAGTATGAGCGATCGGCAAGTCTTGATATGCCGACCCTGTCCATCGCGGCTTCTGCAAGCTCACGCTCCTTCCTTCCGGGAGCCGAGAACATGGACACCATGTGCGATGAACCCATCAGCACCATCTGTGATACCGAATAGCTGAATGCGGGTTCATGCTGCTGCGGAATGTAGGCGACAAGCTGCGCAAGCCGGCGGTTATTCAATGTAGAGACGTCTTTGCCGTCCACCGTGACACGCCCGCTAAAACCGTTCAAAAGCCGCATTATGCAGCGCAGCAGCGTGGTTTTACCAACCCCGTTAGGCCCTAAAACGGCCATAAGCTCACCGCTTTCAAGCGTGAACGACACATCGGACAGCACCGCGTGTGAACCATAGGAGAAGCTGAGGTTGTCAACAACGATGCTCAAAGCGCCTTCTCCTTTCTCGTAATTAGATAGATGAAGAAGGGCGCGCCGATGAAAGCCGTGAGTATGCCTATGGGTATCTCGCTTGTCAAAAGACAGCGCGAGATGTTGTCGGTGACGAGCAGGAACGCCGCTCCCGCTATCATGGAGGAGGGCATGAGGACGCGGTAATTGCCCCCTACAAGCTTACGGCAAAGGTGAGGAATAACAAGTCCGACCCAACCTATCATGCCAGCTGTGGAAATGCTTGAGGCGGTGATGAGCGTCGCCGAGAGTATTACTATTAGGCGAACGAGGTTTATATTCACACCGAGCGCCCGCGCCTCATCATCACCGAGCGTCAATAGGTTTATCTGCCAACTCAAGAGCAGCAACGGCATAAGCCCTATCGCCATGGGCAAAAACGCTGTAAAGAGATCCGAAAGCTTCACCCCCGAAAGACTTCCCATCAACCAAAAGGTTATAGCGGGAAGCTGGTTCGTCGGGTCAGCGACAAGCTTAATGCAGGAGGTACCGGCCGAAAAGAGCGAGCTTATCATGATGCCCGCAAGTATAAGGTTGACGGTGCGCATACCGGGTGCACGCTTTGCAATAAGCAGCACAAGCAAAACCGTAACCAGGCTAAAGCAGAAAGCCAAGAACGTAATCCCCTGTGACGACGCGCCAAGGAGTATGGCCAAGGCCGCGCCGAAAGCCGCGCCCGAGGACGCACCCAATATATCGGGGGAAGCCATAGGGTTCTTGAAAATGCCCTGATACGCCGCGCCCGCGGCCGACAGACAGCAGCCTACAAGACAGGCCATGAGGACGCGGGGAAGACGGATATTGATAACGACTATCGCCATCTCACTCGTCCATGTTTGAGTGAGCTTTCCGATAAAGTCGGGGATTATGGCGTCTATGAGTATCTTTACGACCTGCCATATGGGAACGCCGTAACGACCGATCGAAAAGGAGAGCAGGAACACAAAAAGCAAAACAGCCGAAAGCACAGGTATATAAACCCGCGCCCCCTTGGTTGAAGCTCCCTTTCTATCCACAAGCCCTCCCTACGTTATTCTCGATTAAGAATAACGACAAGTCAATTATACTAATAGGCATAAGCTTTGTCAACACCCAATCGGCAAAACGGGGCAGCTGATAAACGAGAGCTTTCATTACGAATAAGGAATGGAGCGGATTGCAATACGAATGTGTAATAGATTGCAAGCGGTCCCCCCCATTGTCATCCTGAGGAGCAAAGCTCCGAAGGATCTTGAAACAAGCTTGTAGTGAAACTCCCGCTTCCCCCAATTCCCCCTTTGTCATCCTGAGGAGCCACCGCGACGAAGGATCTTGAAACAAGCTTATCAATAGGGGTACGCACCCCCAAATCACCCCCACTGTCATACTGAGGAGCCGCCGCGACGAAGGATCTTGAAACAGGCTTGTCAGTAAAGTACCGCTCCCTATCATTACAGGCTGTTGTTCATAACCACAAACTGTTTATAACACTAACAATATTAAAACCGAGTGCGTGGGCAATTCCCGCACTCGGTCAAATGTCATAGTATTGCGTTCTTATTCTTATCCGAGAAAGCGTACGTCCATGAAGTCGGCAAAGGCCTTGGCGTACTCCTTGGGATAGTCTATGGGTATGGTGCCGTGCATCGATTTGGGAAAGACGACGGCCTTATGGGGAACGGGGCAGGCCGCGACCATAGGTTCAAAGCACTCCGCGGGTATCTGATCGTCCATGCCGCCTTGGAGGAAAAGCATGGGTACCTTGATGTCGGCGTAGCGTTTGTACACGTCCATGTAATCGATATCTATGCCCAAGACGACCTTGGATGAGAGCGCTACGAAGTCAATTACGGATTTCGGCAGATCCTTCCCCATACGCGCCTTTGCTGCGTCATGGATAAGGGCGCGCATGGAAGCGAAGAAGCTTTCCGGAATACAGCCCTTAAACTGCGGGGGAAGGTTTGGGAGCGCGGCGGTCATCATAGCGACGGTTGCGCCGGAGGACACGCCCGTGATAAAAATCTCGCAGTCATCGCCGAACATCTTTACCAAAAGCTCTATCCAACACTTCATATCAAAGCGCTCAAGCCAGCCGAAGGTCATGTACTTGCCCTCGACCTTGTTGACCGCGCGGGTTTCAACACAAACTAAGTTAGCGTCGATGTACTTTATATTCGTCAGCGAATACGCGCCCTCCCGCGACAGACGATAATCAGGGTTGAAGCCTGGAATCATGACTAAAACCTTTTTGGAGGGTGTTTGCGGGCGCATTATCGAGCCGTGCAGGGTAAGCCCGTCCTGCGTCTTTATCGAGATGTCCTCATGTGGGGTGTCGAAATACCATCTTTCGCATTCGGCAAACTTTATCATGATGGCCTTGACGAAGGGCTCGTAGCTGTCGAACTCAGGTTTGTCAGGCCCACGCTCGTTGGGGTGCTTGTCCATCTTGAAGAAGGCGTTGGTCGTATAGCGCATAGCGACATAGCAGCAGACCGCGACAATAATCAGAAAGCCTGCGATACATAGAACAACGATTAAAGCGGTTAACATAAAAACGTGATCCCCTCCGATTCATGCTTTACGGGCTTGGGATACGGCACAAACCTGTTCATAGTGCTTTTAATAAAAAAAGCATACAACGCGAAAGAGAATCGCGCACGCCCAAACCAATATGACATTATTATACAGAATCAAGCATTAGTTGTAAAGATGATTTATCGGCAAAACTCGAGTTCATTTTGAACCTGACAACAACTCGCATGAACAAAAGAGCTTCATACGCTGCTGCAATCACCTTCTGCACAGCTCGTCAAAGCTTTCCATATCCTCTTTTAGACTGTCAAGAAACAGCTTAACATGATAGCCGTCGGTCGTGGCGTGATGACAGGTCAAAGATAGCGGCATGATGACCCTGCCGTTCTCCTTGCGGAACTTGCCCGCTTCCACCGAGGGGAAGTAGTAGGGCTTATCAAAGCTGTGTACGGCGAAGTGTTCGAAGCTGACCCAAGGGACGCAGGAGACGGTGTAAGCGTTCGCGGGCGGGGGAGAAGGCTGCGAAAGTATGCCGTGAACGGAGCCGTAAAGCCTTGCGTTTTCAAGATAGGCTTTATAGAACTCGCTAAAGCTCTCACTGTACTCCGTCCACATAAGTGAAAAGGTATGGTCGTCCTCATGAAAGGCGGCGTAAAGTGGGGTCAAGGCGTCGTAGTAACCGAGTACCCCGTCAACCTTCGCGACCTTGAACTCAATCTGTCGGTTAAGGCTGCGTGTCAAAAGCCAAAGATAGGCAGGGAAGAACTTGAGGTTAGCGCTGCGCACCATTTGCCTAAGCTCGGTAACGTCAATATTCACCGTGAGCGAATAGCCCGTCGGAGCCATCGTGGAGAAGTAGTAAAAGACCTGTCCCCTGGGCCAGGCATTAAGGTCAATGGGTGTAAAGAGCATAGCGTATCGCCCCCTTTCAGCATTAGAATAGCTTCGCTTAGGGAAAAAAGCAACAAACGGATAGGCGAGTTCAAGCCTGCACTTAACGAGAAAGCAAAGCTCATTCATTTTAGGGCAGCAAGCCAACTCGCCATCCTTCGCCTTAGCTCTGAATAATTATGGCGTTTGTAATATCAACCCAGAACAAGCTTGAGAGCGGCAAAGCTTTCTCAGCGTGAATATAGCATGGTATAAGCAGCCGTGTTAAACAGCAATGTGGTGACCGCAAAAGCTGATGGACATTGGTCAGGTTCGATTCCTGCCTATATACGTAAGAGGCGCTTTGAAGGCGCCTCTTTAATGTCAACATGCGGAGCAGAAGGTGTACTTGAAAAGATGCGGAGCTCCTGTGGAGGTCGTGTCATCTTTTCATAACCGCATTGTCATCTGTGTGCAAAGCGAAGCGATGCACCGACAAACGGGAGCGCTCATCAATCGGCAATCAGCGTCCCTTCATCGGGCGTGAAAACAGACAGTACTCTGAGCGGTATCTTTGAGGCTTTCGCGGCGATGACGGCTCTTGGGTGTATAACCTTTGCCCCGTTCAGCGCCATAGCGGTCATATCGTCACAGCTTATTCTTGGAATTCGAACAGCGTTAGGGTTACTTCGCGGGTCATCCGTATAAACCCCGTCAACATCGGTGTATATCTGCACTTCATCGGCGTGCATAAAAGCTCCGATGCATGCAGCGCTGCTATCGCTGCCTCCTCTGCCAAGGGTGTTAATCTCCCCGTCGGCCACACCCTGAAAGCCGGTAATCACTGGTACAAAGCCTTCCGCTATCGCTTGCGTCACCTTGCAATAATTCATCGAGACCAATTCTGCAGAGCCGTAATTACCGTCGCTTTGAATACCTGCAGTCAACGCACACATTGGCTTGGAAGCTATGCCGGCTCTGATGAGCGCCTGCGAAAACACACATGCGGATATTGTCTCGCCGCAACTCATCAGAAGGTCGCGTGTACGGGCGGAGGCACCATCGTCTACAAGTCCCAAAAGAGTATCGGTGGCATAAGGAGCGCCCTTCCTGCCCATCGCGCTAACGACGGCCACAACAGTATTGCCCTCATCCCGCAGCTGCCTTATGCGCGAAACGGCGCAGTTTCTTGCGTCCTCGTTCGCAACCGAGGTTCCACCGAATTTCGCAATAATTAATCTCATTGTGACACTCTCCGTTCAATCGTCTTGAATGTAGGAGTTTCCGCCACGATAGATGCGCTTCACCCTGTTGGTGAGCGTACTTGTAATAGCGCAGTTTATCGTATCGGAAAGCTGAGCCGCTTCCTCCAATGACATTCCGCCGGCGCCGTAGAGGATCACATCATCGCCGACCTCAACTTTGGCGCTGCCAACGTCAAACAAGGTAAGATCCATACATACTCTGCCTATCTGACGGCAACGCATACCCCCTATCAGCGCCCATGCGCCTGTGTTGCTGAGGGCGCGGGGATAAGAGTCGGCATAACCGGCCGCAACGATGGCGACCCGTGTCCTTTGTGGAATTCGATATGTCATTCCATAGCTGACATAAGCGCCTTCCGAAAGCTCCTTGATTTGAACTACGGGAGCCTTTAGACAGAGCGCCGGCATGAGCGGACCATCAGGGTGAGGAAGATTGTCCGGATACAGGCCATACAGCATGACGCCCGCTCTGACCATGTCGAAACGTGCTTCAGGGCAGCCCATTATCGCTGCGCTGTTACTCATGTGTATTAGAGGTCTCTCGGGCAGAGTATCCAGCCCAAGGGCGTCAAGGGCGGTAAGGAAATTATCTATCTGACAGCGCACATACCAAGCCCTGTCGGGCATGTCCGCCGCTGAGAAATGCGTATAAATCCCGCTTACCTTAAGGCCCTCCAAGTCAAACATGCGCCTTGCACAAACTCCCGCCTCTTTTGCGGCCTTTGCACCCTGAGCGTATACCCCAAGACGCGACATTCCCGTATCAAGCTTGATATGGCACTCCACTCGAACTCCTGCGCTCCTTGCGGACTTATCGAGACATTGGGCATACTCCTCGTCAAGCAGCGTCTGCATAAGACCTGCCCTTGCTATGACGGCCACGGCATCGGGAGTGGGCGGAGTATACCCTAAGATGAGTATTGGCTTTGTTATCCCGCCGTCTCTGAGCTGCAACGCTTCCTCAAGACAGGCAACTGCAAAAGCATCCGCGCCCAAACTTTCCAAGAATCTTCCGCACTTTACCGCACCATGTCCGTGTGCGTCGCCTTTTATGACACACATGACCTTCTTGCCTGACGCCTTCGCAATATTGTAATTGCAGCGTATGGCTCCAAGATCGATTTCAGCTCTTGCCCGAAGTAAATAGTCCTCCATAAGGCTTCTAACTCCCTATTGCTTTTATAGTCTAATCGCCGCAAAGAATACTCGCTTGCCTTCGGAAAGCTGTTTTGCGGCCCGTTGATGCATTTGACTGACGGTGATCTCCTCGGTAACGACCCCGTTGCCCAAGCGCTCAAGGGTGATGCCGTTCAGGAAATCGTAATCGGAAGCGTCGACGAAGTAACGCTCGGCAACGCTGTTGTTGTCAACCTCAATGTCGCTGACGGATTCAGCATTATCAATATTGCCGCGTTGAACGTCAAGTATATCCTCGACAAGAGAATGAGCGGTTGGGTATCTTCCCGCGCCCTGCCCGTAGAAGCTGAGTCTGCCTACATACTCGCCCTCAAGCGAGACAAAGTTATTGTTACCCACAACGTTGGCTTCAAGGTCGTCAAGTGAGAACAATTCGGGTTCCACATATGCGGCAATCCTGTTATCGCTGCCGCGCTTTGCTTGGCACATGAGTTTGCAGACGCGCCCCATAGCCGCAAAGCATTGTATGCTCTCCGCAGTGATATAGCGAATACCCATTGTGTCCACCTGCTCGGGAGCTATTTGAGCGTTAAACGCGATGTTTGCGGAGATTGCGCATTTCCGCTGAAGATCGATCCCGTCGATATCGGCGGATGGATTGGCCTCGGCATAGCCAAGCTGTTGAGCTTGTTTCAATATATCATCGAAAGCACCGCCGGTCTTTGCCATAGAATCCAAAATGAAGTTGGTAGTGCCGTTAATAATACCACAGAGGGAGCTGATGGAGCTGCATCGCTTTGTCCTTTTGAGATTATACAGCCACGGAATACCGCCGCCCGCCGCCGCTGTAAAGCGGAGACTCACGCCGTTCTTTCGCGCAAGTTCGGTAAGTTCAGGGTACATACTGCTTATAAGCTGCTTGTTCGGAGTAACGCAGTGCTTGCCCGCTTTAAGAGCCGCTGAAACGCATTCATACGCGGGATGCAGCCCACCTATAGCCTCTACAACAAGCTCGATTTCCTTGTCCTTGACTATTTGCTCGATGCTGCTTGCATACTCGCAAGTTACGCCTTCAACACGACGTATGTCCATTACATATTTCACGGAAACGGAGGAAGACGGTTCACTTTGAATAATGTCATAGACACCGCGTCCGACAATTCCAAGTCCGATTATTGCTATCTTCATAAGCTATCTCCTTACTTTATACCAAACCGAATTCGATAAGTTTCTCGCCTATCTGGACGGCATTGAGCGCTGCACCTTTTCGAATCTGATCGCCGCAGCACCAGAATACGAGGCTGTTATCGGCCGAAATATCCTCGCGTATGCGTCCAACCCAGATGTCATCGCCGTTTGAGGTATCAAGCGGCATTGGATACTCATTCTTGCCGGGGTCGTCATACAGCTTGACTCCCGGAGCGTTAGTGAGTATATGCCTTGCTTCATCGGCAGTGAGCTTGCGTTCGGTCTCAATCGTGATAGCTTCGCTGTGACTGCGATAGACAGGAACTCGCACACAGGTACAGCTTACCATGAGGTTGGGAAGGTTGAGTATCTTTCTGCCCTCACGGGTCATTTTCATCTCCTCATGAGTATAAGCGTTTTCCTCAAAATAGTCTATGTGCGGAATGAGGTTGAAAGCTATCTGGTGCGCGAAGACCTCTGGGTGCGCGGCCTTGCCGTCAAGGACTTCGCGGGTTTGCAGCGACAGCTCATCTAAACCCGCAATTCCCGCTCCGCTTACCGCCTGATAGGTTGACGCTACGATGCGTTTAAGACCTGCAGAATCGCTCAAGGGCTTCAATGGGACCATAGCGATTATTGTTGAGCAGTTCGGATTGGCGATAATTCCCTTGTGATTTCTTAAATCTTCCGCGTTACATTCAGGCACGATGAGGGGTACTTCGGGATCCATCCTCCATGCACTGGAGTTGTCGATAACGATTGCTCCCATCTCGACGGCTTCCGGAGCAAGCTTGCGGCTTACACCGTCTCCTACCGCGAAGAAGGCCACATCAACATCCGAAAACGCATCCTTGCAGCAAAGCTCTACCGATATGTTGCCATCATTGAAAGGGATTGTCTTTCCGACGTTTTCAGCTATATCCAGAGCTTTTACGGTTTTTGCAGGAAAGCGCCTCTGCGCGAGTGTCTTGAGCATCTCACGGCCTACCGCGCCAAGCGCGCCGACGACCGCAATATTCAGTTCAGTCATATATATGTTCTCCTTATGTAGTATAAGTGTTGAAATCGGTTCATGTTCAGCCCATGAGCAGGGCCGCTTCCGAAATATGCGGATTCCGAATGCGGCCCAACCCATTGCTGTATTTAGGGGAAGGGGGAACTTTAGTGCAGTCCGGGCAGTACGCCGTCAAGCACGTTCAAAACCAAGGTCAAGCCAAAAGCTACAACGCCCGCCAACAGGTTGCCAACAACGACTGTGCTGAAGGTTTCCTTGGTGGTTAAGCCATTGTATTTTTCGGGGAACCAGAAGGTCACGTCCGTGGGGATCAACGGAGCCATGGCGCCGGAGCAGATGGCAAGGCTTACAATGATAGGCGAATAGCCGAGTGAGGAAGCGAGTGGCCACACGATGGAAACCGTAGTGATCATGGCGACCATTGCTGAGCCAACGCCCAAGCGGATGGCGAATGCGAGCAGGAAGCCCATGAGCAGAATCGGGAGATTCCAGCTTTGAAGAGCTGCCAGCAGCGCGTCACCGAGACCTGCTTTACTTAAAACGAGCGCAAAGGAGCCGGCTGCGCCGAGCAGGAAAAGTATACTGCCGATACTGTCGGCACTCTTGTCGATGAGCTTCATGACGGGCTGCCCCATCGCGCTGACCAAAGACTTGCGCAGGACGAGACCGACTATAAGCATGGAGATGAACAGGGCAACGTTGCTGTTGCCGATGAACTTGAATACGTTGCCGAACCAAGTGTCGCCGGCGATCATGGGGATAACGGAGCCGAGTATCAGCATAACAACGGGGAGCAGCAGGAGCACAAGCGCTTTACCCGCGGAGGGCTTAGTGGGATCGGGCTTGAGCAGTTCGCTGTCGTTGACAAGCTCCTGCGCGGCGGCTTTCTGCTCGGCCTTTGCCGCTTCTTTCGCAAGGGCGGATTTCCTGTTTTGGAAATTACCAAAGAGCCAGCCCGCGATCAAGCTTGTGGGTATGGCGACAATAAGGGCGTAGAGCATAAACCAACCGAGGTTAGCACCGGTAGCGCCCGCTACGGCGACGGGACCGGGAGTTGGGGCCACGAGGCTGTGGGTCACGATAAGACCTACATAGGTCGCGGTAGCGTAAGACGTCATACGCTTCTTGGTTATCTTCTGAATGGAGTTGAGCAGGGGCGACAGCATAATGTAGCCGGGTCCAAACAGTATGGGGATGGAGATAAGCATACCTGCGATATTTAGTGCGAGCAGGTCATGCTTTTTGCCAACCTTGCGCAGCAGCCCCTTCGCCATCTCTTCCATGGCGCCGGAGTATGCGAGCAGTGAACCTATGCCGCCCCCGAAGAGTAGGATCAAGCCTATGCTTGTCATGGTGTTGCCGAAGCCGGATGCTAAGTTTGTCGTCAGATCTCCTACCGCCATGCCGCTCAGCAAGCCCGCAAGGATTGCGGCGCCAAACAGGGCTACTCCACAGTTTACCTTGAATTTGATGATCGCAACGAGCATCAAAATGAAGACTATTGCGAAAACGATGATGATGTTCATATTCTCCTCCTATGTATTGGTGAGTGTCTCAGTTTACCTTATGGCGAATCACCTTGCCGGGTGTTGCGCCTGTAAGCTGATAATCCTTGTAGACGATTTGCCCATTCACTATCACATACTCAAGGCCCTTAGTTATTCCGCAGGGATCGGTATATGTGGCAAGATCCCTCAGTTCGTCATAGTCAAACAGTATGAGATCAGCATCGTAGCCCTCACGGATGAGTCCCTTGCTGTCGCAGCCGTATATCTTCGCGGGTAATGCGGTCAGCTTGTGTATCATCTCTTCCAAGGTGAATAGGTGATTGTCCTTGACGAAGTAACAGATGGCGTGGGTACAGCTTGCATAGCCGCGAGGATGTCCCTTTTCTCCCGCAGCTCTGACAAGACCATCCGAGCCAACCATCGTATACGGGGCGCGGATAATGTCGAAGATATCATCCTCGCCTATGGTGCTGTAAACCGCGCTGCTTATTCCCTTGTTCTCAACCATGATATCAAAGAAGGCATCGAAGGGATCCTTGTCAACAAGCTTTGCGTATTCACTGATGGTCTTTCCCACGGCAAGCGGGGTATTCGCCGCAGAGCAAACAAAGACGCCGTCCCATCCACCGGAATTGAGGTATAGGTTCTCGAATGGACTGTTAGGATCCTCAATTTCTTGATGCGCCTTAACACGGACTGCGGGGTCGCGCAGCATTTCCGCCATGGCCGTGATTCCGTTCTTAAAGTACCATGAGGGCATACAGAGATTCAAATGGACCATGCTGCAAGTGTAGGGGTATTGATCGCAGGTTACCTGAACGCCTTCCGCCTGTGCTTGCTCTATGAGAGCCATAGTCTGCTTTTGCTTACCCCAGTTTTTGCGCCCCATGCACTTGTGGTGCGAGATGTTGACAGGCACATGCGCCCTCTTGCCGACCTCCAAAGCCTCGGCGACGGCGTTTACCACGTCAAACGACTCGTTCCTGATATGGGTTGTGTATATGCCGCCGTAGGGACGAATGACCTCGCACAACGCAACGAGTTCGTCCGTGTCGGCATAGCCGCTGGGAGAAAGCGCAAGCGCGGATGAAAGACCCATTGCCCCAAGCTGCATCGCTTGCTCAAGCAGAGCCTTCATCCTGTCTAACTCCTCGGTGGTTGGTTTGCGATTGTCAAAGCCCATCACAGCGATACGCAAGGTTCCGTGTCCCATGAATATCTTCGTGTTGGCGGTCTTGGGAACTCGATCAGCGTATTCGAGATAGTTATTAAAGTCCGTCCAATTAGTCATCGCTTCGGGAAAAGTCAGCGCTCCCACGGACAGAGACGCCTTGAGCATATCCATACGTTCAGGATTGACAGGGAACATGCTCATGCCGCATTGACCGGTGATTTCGGTAGTTACGCCCTGGACTGTTTTACAGTACCTCGCGTATTCTTCACCCAATACCAAGTCGCCGTGCGAATGTACGTCAAAGAGGCCTGGCGTCAGGTATTTGTCTTTTCCATCGATGTATACCTGTGCCTTTTGTCCATTTGTATCGAGGGTAATCTTCCCATTATCAATGCCGACGCTGCCTTTGTATGCAGGTGCGCCGGAACCATCGATAATGTTGGCGTCCTTTATGATAGTATCCAGCATTTTCCAGTTCCTTTCTAAGTTTTTCAGGTTTCGTCGTGCAACCGCTTTGGATTGCTCGAGGAGCAGGCCTTGCCCTTCGACTAAATATTACTCAGTTTTTACACATATGTACATAGATTTTTAGTTCTTGTTATTGAAAAAAGAAATGTAATAATGACGTAAAGTATTGCTTTCGTCCATTCTAAATGTTATGCTCTATTTGGTGGAGTATCGGCTCAATTTACCGTATGGATACAAAGCCAAACAAGCAGCCAGCGCGAAGCGGGGAGGGCACAATGTCATCCAAAGTCACAACAAACATAAGCGATTATGACCTTATTAAGCCGTATATGGATAGTGTCCCTTGTGAGAGCGGACACCACAATACGACTACTGGCGCTGATATAGCATGGAAGATAAAGAACCAGGTTCGCCTATTGACCCTGGCTGATGGTAACTGTACTGTGGATATAGACGGGCGAGAATATGTCATGCGGCAGAATGACTTGATGTTTCTGTTTAGGGATTACTCCGTAAACATTCATACCGATGCGGGAAGCGTAGCCGAGCTTTGGTGGTTGGATATTAACGGCAGGGGAGTGTTGAATTTCACCAACTACATAGGTATAAGCGAGAGCAACTGCATGATGCAGGGGGTTTCCAATCAAGGCTTTCTGCGCGAGATGAAAAACCAAGTGCTGTATTGTTCTGATATGACGGCAAGCGATGCTCTGAATGCTATTGGCAGCCTGTACCGAATCCTTGCCATACTTGTCGATGAATGCATGAACAGCGCTTGGACGGTGGTGCCGTATGACTCCAAGGAAATACTTTATACAGGCATATGGAGCAAGTGGCCCTCGCCCTCGGAGGGGCAGCATAATGAGGTCTATACCGCGTCGGCAAGGTCATACGCGGAATTGAATTTTTACGGGACGGGCGTAAAGTGGTACGGCACAGTAAACTTTGACTGCGGCAAGGCGGACGTCATAATCGATGGCGTATATCAGACTACCGTCGATACATATAACCCAAGCAGATTGCCGAAGCAACTGCTGTATTCCAACACGCACCTTTCGGCGGGAAGGCATATAGTAAAGGTCTTTTGCACCGGCGAATCCAATTACAGGGCTGTAAACTGCGATGTAGTTATAGAGAGCTTTCAATATCTTGCTCCGCAGGAGGACAACTTGACGCTGAGGCAGGGCTATGTGTCGGGATTGGTGCGCAGAACGGTGCAGTACATGAATCGGAACTTCTCGCAGGAGATAACGGTCGAACAGGTTGCAAAGGATCTCAACGTGAGCCGCCCTTACCTAACATCGAAATTTGGAGGAGAGATGGGGTTGACGCCGATGCAGTATCTGACGAACCTGCGCATGTCACACTCAAAGCAGCTGCTTTTGACGACCGAACTGTCTGTGGCCGAAATAGCCGCCGCGGTGGGAATAAAGGATCCGTTCTATTTCTCACACTTCTTCAAGAAAAATACAGGAATATCGCCCTCACATTACAGAGAGACACACGGTAAAGAAGCCACCGCCCTTGCCGAGGACGAAAACGAGGAATAGCGAAACAAGCTTCGCTCTCGTTATCAAGATGAGCTGCGGACATATAGCATTCGTGTGGCCAATGCGCCATTGGAATTTGACGGCGGAAGTTGGCGCATTGGACTTCTTGGCGTTTGAGCTTCCATATATTGAAGTGTATTATTAGTCCAATTATTCCACTTGTGTATGCTAAAAGAGTCAGCGCCAAGTAATGCGCTTTAC
>DAOPJM010000038.1:0-17258 GCA_035399665.1 Clostridia bacterium | reverse complement strand
GGAACAACTTGACACGGTCCATCGGGGGAAATGTGTTGACAAATCGGAGGATTTAGGTTACTATAATTCGTTGAAATGCAATAACACAAGGAGCTTTATATGCGTACACTGACAAGCAAAGAGCTGCGTCAACTCTATCTCGAATTCTTCCGCGAGCGCGGTCACGCCGTGATTGCCAGCTCGTCCTTGATACCCGAAAACGACCCCACCGTCCTATTCACCACGGCGGGTATGCACCCCTTGGTGCCATATCTGCTCGGCGAAAAGCACCCCGAAGGCAAGCGCCTTTGCGATGTTCAAAAGTGCGTCCGCACCGGCGACATCGACGAGGTGGGCGATTCCTCACACTGCACCTTCTTTGAGATGCTCGGCAACTGGTCGTTGGGCGACTACTTCAAGAAGGAATCCATAGCATGGTCATGGGAACTTTTAACCTCCGATCAGTGGCTTGGCATTCCCCCCGAAAAGCTCTTCTTTACCTGCTTTGAGGGCGACAGCGACGCTCCCCGCGATACCGTCTCCCACGACCGTTGGGTCGAAATGGGCGTAGAGCCCTCGCACATAGTCTACCTGCCCAAAAAGCACAACTGGTGGGGCCCTGCGGGACAGACCGGCCCCTGCGGTCCCGACACCGAGATATTCTACGATACGGGCCGTCCCTCCTGCGGACCTGACTGCGCCCCCGGCTGCGACTGCGGCAAGTACCTTGAGATATGGAACAACGTATTCATGGAGTACAACAAGCAGCCCGACGGCAGCTTTATAGCACTTCCGCACCCCAATGTTGATACAGGCATGGGGCTTGACCGCACGGTAGCGACGCTTCAGGGCGCCGAGAGTGTGTTTGACACCGACGCGTTCGCGCCTGCCATCGAGCTTATAGAGGAGCTTTCCGGCAAACGCTATAAGGAAAGCCCTGAGACCATTAAGGCTTTCCGAATCATAGCCGACCACATCCGCGCCGCCGTGTTCATGCTCGGCGATCAGCGCGGCGTCACCCCCTCAAACCTTGACAAGGGCTACATACTGCGCCGCCTCATTCGCAGGAGCATACGTTACTCCATGCAGCTTGATATGGCGGACGGCGGTCTTGTAAAGCTTGCCGATCTTTTCATTAAACAGTACGGGGAGTTCTATCCTGAGCTGACAGCGAATCGGGACAAGGTTCTTTTCGAGCTTGCCGCCGAGGAGCAGCGCTTTGCAGGCACTCTGAAGAAGGGTATGCGCGAGTTTGACAAGCTCATCGCAAACGTCAAGGACGGGCAGATTTCCGGCGCCGAGGCGTTCTATCTGCACGCGACCTACGGCTTCCCCGTGGAGCTAACCTGCGAGCTTGCCGGTGAAAAGGGCTTGACTGTGGACAAGCAGGGCTTTGACGAGGCCTTTGCACAGCATCAGGCGACGTCGCATTCGGGCGCGGAGCAGCGCTTCAAGGGCGGCCTTGCCGATGATTCCGAGGCTACAAGCCGTCTGCACACCGCGACGCATCTGCTTCAGGCCGCGCTTCGCAGGGTCTTAAACGACGATACCATCTCCCAAAAGGGCAGCAACATAACCGCAGAGCGTCTGCGCTTCGACTTCAGCTTCCCGCGCAAGGTCACTCCCGACGAGTTAAAGCAGGTGGAAGCTCTCGTCAACGAGGTTATAGACCGCAAGCTCCCCGTGACCTGCGAGGAGATGACGGTTGACGACGCCAAGGCACAGGGCGCTATCGGGCTGTTCGAGTCGCGCTACGGCTCCAAGGTCAAGGTTTATTCCGTGGGCGATTTCTCCAAGGAAATCTGCGGAGGCCCCCACGCCAAGAATTCGGGCGAGCTGGGCAGATTCAAGATTAAGAAGGAAGAGGCCTCGTCCTCAGGTGTTCGCAGGATTAAGGCCGTTTTGATCAATGACTGATTGGCTGAGTTATGTTTGGGACCTTGACGGCAGGAGCGCGGAATTCCGCGTGGATCTCCAGTATTGGAGCCTGCTTTCATCCCTTGCCTACACGAAGCGAATAAGGGTCAGCTGCACTCCCAAGGATCTCACCGAGAGCGGATTTTCGCACAAGGAGCTTAGGCTGCTTGCCGCGCTTGAGGCGGACTTGGAGGGGGGCTTGACGGGGCACGCCGTCATGGTGGGCGGAATTCGCCTGCCCGCTTTGGCGCAGTACTACTGCTACACGGATTCCAACGAGGTAATCGCGGCCATTCGCAAGCTTTGCCGCGAACAGACACAGATTTCAGCCCGCTGCGACGTTGCGGGCGATCCATTCTATTCGGATTACTATTGCCTGCTCTTTCCCGATGACAGAAAGCTTCAGTCGGTGGAGAACGCCGCCTATATCGCAGGCGTCGTCAAGCGCGGCGGCGACACGGAGCTGGTGCGCAGGGTTATACTCACCTTTGCTTTCTTGGAAAGGAGCGGCAGGGAGGGCTTCATCCGCGAGGTTCCCGACGCGGGGCTTTCCGTCATGGACAGCTTTGAGAGGGTCGAGTCTTCGCACCCCTGCTGTGTTCGGACAAACGGCTTTTCGCAGCTCACGCTTAAAAAGCTCAACGAGTTCACAGGCAGGGGCATAGGCGTAGCGGTAAGGCACGGCGGTATGCTCACCGAGCTCAACGCGGAGTTCATAAAGTCGCATTAACAAGCATTCGACGCAAGACAATAATCGAGGAAAGGATTTGAGCCATGGCGAAGAACGGTGAAAAGAAGAACGCCGAGTTTGAACGAGCCAAACGGCAGGTCAAGGGTCTGCGCACTGCGCGGCGCTCCGCCTCATACATCATGTATGTCGTGGTGATCGCCGCCTTTATCGCCGCGCTTTGCGTGCTTGCGTTCTTTACCTGCGCAAGGCTTGCGAACCTCTATATTATGGCGAACGAGGGTATGGCCTTGCGAGCCGAGTGCATACTCACCGAGGGCAGTATTATTGAGCTTCGCAGCTACTTCACCGAGGACTGCATAGCCTCCGACAGTATGCTTCAGGACGATGCCTATTACGATTACAGCATCGACAATTATGACTATTCGCTGACCATAAGCAGCTTTCGCATATGGAAGGCTTCCATGGAGGTTGTGGAGCGGATAAGCGGCATAAGCGGTTCGGCCAACTCTGACAGCGTGGATTCGCAGATACCCAAGTGGACGCCCATACGCTACAAGCTGGAGTTCGAGCGCATTAACGGCAAGTGGTACATCTCGTCCATCGCGGTGGAGGAGATAGACCCCATCATAGCGCCCGCCGCGACGCCCGATTTCTCCCTTGAGCCGGTGTACACGCAGGCTCCGACGCCCCAAGTCGCGGACTGATGGCAAAGCTTTTCAAGCGCGGCTGTGTGCTGCTTGCGCCCATGGCGGGCTTTACGGGGCCGGATTTTCGGCTGCAATGCAGGCGTTACGGCTGCGACGGGGCGTTTACCGAGATGGTTTCCGCGAAGGGACTGTCCTATGGGAATACCAAAACCTTCGAGCTGCTCACCGCGGACGAGGACGACAGACCCCTGGGGGTACAGCTTTTCGGAAGCGACCCAAAGGTGCTTTCAGAGGCGGTAAAAAGGGTATATAGTGATATGCCCGAGCTGATGTGCGTTGACTTCAACTGCGGCTGTCCCGCAAGGAAGATAACCTCCAACGGCGAAGGCTCCGCCCTTATGCGCGACCTTGCCACGGCTTCACGCTGTATCAGCGCGATGGCGAAAGCCTGTGAGCTGCCTGTTACGGTCAAGTTTCGCAGCGGTTGGGATGACGAGCACCTGAACTCCCGCGAGTTCGCGGTCATGGCCGAGGAGAGCGGAGCGGCCGCGCTCATACTGCATGCAAGGACGACCAAGCAGCAGTACTCCGGCAGGGCGGACTTAAGCCGCATAGCGGAAGCTCAGGCCGCGGTTCACATACCCGTCATAGGCAACGGCGATATAGCGGACGGGGCGGACGCGCTTTTGATGATGCGCGAAACCGACTGCTTTGGCGTGATGGTGGGAAGGGGCGCGTTGGGCAAGCCTTGGGTCTTTGAGCAGATTAAGGCGGAGCTTGACGGACGAAGCTTCACTGCTCCGTGTGAAGCGGAGCGTATGCGTCTCGCGCTTGAGTATGCTCACGCGGTGTGTAAGAGGAAGGGCGATTCGGGGATAATCGAGCTTAGAAAGCAGCTTGGGTTCTACCTTTTGGGCGTGAAAAACGCGGCAAGGATACGCACGGAGCTGAACGGAGCGCTCAATCTTGATGATTTTGAACGCATACTCCTTGACAGCGCCGAAAAGCAAAATTATAATAAATAAACCCTATCGAGAGAATACTCAATAGATGAAGGAGCGATAAGCAAAATGGCAGAGATTTGGTTGACAGAAGAGGAACGGCAGGAGCGCGTGGCACACCTTGAGCGGTTAAAGACGTCCCGCAGGCAGGAGATCGCGGAGATGCTGAAGGTCGCAAGAGGCTTTGGCGATTTGAGTGAGAACGCGGAGTATGACGCCGCCAAGAACGAGCAGGCCAGAAACGAGTACGAGATTCTGCGCCTTGAGGACGAGCTGAGGAACGCTAAGATTTTCGATCACCGCGCCGTTGACACAAGCATGGTCAGCATGGGCTCCACGGTGAGCTTCAGGGACGTGGTAAGGGGCAAGACCCTAAGCTACACCATTGTCGGCACGGCGGCGGCAAGCCCCGCGAAGGGTTCGATCTCCAACGAGTCGCCCATTGGCGCGGCTCTCCTTGGGCATAAGGTCGGCGAGATAGTATCGGCGGACACTCCGTCGGGCGTGAGACAGTTTGAGATACTGACAATAGGAAAGTAAGGAGTTTACAAAATGGAACATCCTCCCATTGAAGGACAGAGCGAGGAGCAGCAGCTTTCCGAGCTTCTTCAGATAAGACGTGATAAGCTTGCGGCCTTGACGGAGCAGGGGCGCGACCCCTTCCAAAGGCTCACCTTCGATCAGACGCACCACAGCGTTGATATAGCCGAGCACTATGACGAGCTTGAGGGCAAGGAGGTGTCCGTCGCCGGGCGCATGATGTCCAAGCGCATAATGGGCAAGGCTTCCTTCGCGCACATTCTGGATGCGAAGGGCGAGATTCAGATATACGTTCGGCGCGACGACGTCGGGCAGGACGAGTACGCGGACTTCAAGCAATACGATATCGGCGACATAGTTGGCGTGTCGGGCAAGGTTTTCAAGACCCGTTCGGGCGAGGTCAGCGTACACACCGAGCGCTGCACGCTGCTTAGCAAGTCCATGCGTCCTCTGCCTGAGAAGTTCCACGGTCTCAAGGACCCTGAGCTTAGGTATCGTATGCGCTATGTCGATCTTTTCATGAACGCCGAGTCAAGGGATACCTTCGTAAAGCGCAGCAGGATCATCGCGGGCATAAGGTCAAGGCTGGATTCGCAGGGCTTTATGGAGGTCGAGACCCCTGTTTTGTCAACCACGGCAAGCGGCGCGTCGGCAAGACCCTTTATTACGCACCATAACACCCTGAATATTGATATGTACCTGCGCATCGCCACCGAGCTGCATCTGAAGATGTGCATAGTGGGCGGGCTTGAGCGCGTATACGAGATAGGCAGGCTGTTTAGGAACGAGGGCATGGACCTGACCCATAACCCCGAGTTCACCACGATAGAGATTTATCAGGCTTACACCGACCTTCGCGGCATGATGGCTCTGACGGAGGATTTGTTCGCGCATAGCTGCGAGCTTGTCAACGGCACGACCAAGATCAAGTATAACGGCAGGGACGTCGATTTGACGCCTCCGTTTGCGAGGATACCCATGAACGACGCGGTCAAGGGCGAAACGGGCGTGGACTTTATGGCTTTTGAAACCGATGAGCAGGCGCGGCAGGCGGGCGTGAAGCTTGGACTGGAGCTGAAGGACAAAACCGCGACCAAGGGGCAGATGCTGGCGGTCGCGTTCGACGAGTTCGTCGAGGACAAGCTTGTCAACCCCACCTTTATTGTGGATTACCCGATAGAGATAAGCCCTCTTGCCAAGCGCAAGGACGGCAGCGAGACCATCACCGACAGGTTCGAGCTGTTCATCTGCGGGCATGAGTACGCGAACGCCTTCTCCGAGCTGAACGACCCGATAGACCAGCGCAACCGCTTTGTGCAGCAGGCCAAGGAGCGCAGCAAGGGCGACGACGAGGCGATGATGATCAACGAAGACTTCTGCATGGCGTTGGAGTACGGTATGCCCCCAACGGGCGGGGTGGGCATAGGCATAGACCGCATGGTCATGCTGCTCACGGACAGCGTCTCAATCCGAGACGTGCTGCTTTTCCCGACCATGAAGCCCAAGGTCTAAATAGGTTATTGCAAAGTTCAAGGGACGGTCTTGCGCCGTCCCTCCGTTTTTTTTGGGGGGGGAGAAAAAAGATAACGAGCTGAATTGCGAAATGCATAAGGAACCGCTTGCACGAGGACAAGTTAGGAGAGCAACCAACGCTGCAAAATGACGACCCGTTTACAGGCAGCAAGTAACAGTTGGCGCCATTGGCAGACCGCCTTACGTTTGACGCATCTTTGAAGAATAGAGAGCTATGCCCGCATATAAGTAACCACCGGCTTGGTCGGCGGACGATTGGTTATTGTATCGCAAGCTAATTGTTCCCCCCCAAAAAGCTGGCCTTAAAAAGCCCCGTCATGCGCCCTATACAAGCTGTCCGGGAAGGCGCAGCTTGACCTTATTGGGGAAGTGTCGGTCGAACTCCTCGGCTGCCCTCTCGTCAACGTAGTAACCCTTGGGGGTGTGGTAAACGCCCGTACGCCCGTCAAGGTAGTTCGGCGTCAGCTCCTTCAAAAGGAAGTAAGGCACGATGAGCTTGTCAGGCTCGGCGTGATAGCGTATGCCCTTTGTGCCTGCAAGCACGAAGCCCGACTTGCCGTAGAAGTTGATGTTGCCCTCCATACACAGCGCGCCCGCGCCCATGTCGGCGGCGAGGTTCATGGAGTAGTCGAGCAACCTCTTGCCATAACCCTTGCGTTTGAGTTCCGGAGTTATACTTATGGGCCCAAAGGTCATTATGGGCAAGACGCCGCCTTCCGTCAGCTCTATTTCGGCGCGAACATACATGATATGTCCTATCAAACGCCCGTCTTGCTCCATCACAAGGTCAAGCTCCGGGACGAATTCGGGCTTGTCCCTGAAGCAGTGCAGCACATAATGCTCAAGGCAGCCGGGGCGATATACGTTCCAGAATGCCTCACGGGTCAGATTTTCAGCTTCCGCATAATCGGACGGCAGCTCCCGCCGAATGATATAGTTATCCAAAGAAATCATCACCTCCGCCCCAAATGATAACACAGCTTCCCTAAAACAACAAGCGTCATTTTCGGAAAAGACCGTGTCCCCACTTCGCGGTGAATTTCCAAAGTAAATTTTCGGGTTGACTATATTTAAGGAATCACTTGTGCCAAATCTCTCTTGAAACAATTCATTGGTGTAAAATGGTATCTGGTGGGCTCCGCAGCGGATCTTGTGAAGCGGAAAGAGCGTCAGAAGGTGAATTGGCGGTGCTTACAACGACCAATCAATGCGATTGCCGAAAAACAGGACAGGGGTATAATGTAAGTGCAATCGTCCGGTTCTCCGCGAAAGACAGCATACTGCAAACAATCTCCCAAGCAGACGCAAAGGACCTGTACTTGTTTGTGCCGCTATTTGGGATGCGCACATGGGAAAGTATGTTGCGCTGAAAGGCCGGTCGGTAGAGCGTTACTTATAGCTTGGCCCCGCTTTGTTCATTACAGGCAATAATATCGTTGTGATATCATTTCGACCGCGGCGTCTATGCCCGTTGCCGAAACATCGATGTTCATATCATAGTATCGCGGGTCGCCCCAGGGGTGACTCGTATAGTGTTCACAGTATTGTCTGCGCTGCTTGTCCATCTTTTTTATTAGGCGTGTCGCTTTGTCTCTTGAGAGCTGCTCCTGCTCCATCTTTCTTTGAACTCGTTGTCCAAAGGGCGCGGACACGAAGACCCTGAGCAGCTTTATCTCCGCTTCATCCCTTAGCACAAAGTCGGCGCAGCGTCCGACGATGATGCAGCTCTCGCGTTTGGCTATGCGCATGATCTCATGGCTTTGCAGGGAGAACAGCACCTCCGAGGTGGGAAGTCCGCGTATCACATGATAGTTCCCCTCGAACACGCCTTGAAACAAAAATGGGTTCGTTGCTCTTTCATCGGAATCCCGCAGCGTTTTTTCCGCTACCTCCCCGTAGCGGCAGGCCATGTGGAAAAGCTCCTTCTCAAAAACCTTAATGCCCAGCTTCGCCGCCGTTTTTACAGCCGTCTCATGCCCGCCGCTGCCAAATTCCCTGCTTATGCATATGATCTTCGTCTCCATGTATAATCCCCCTCCTTAATCCTTCAGCGCGACCGCAGCGGCATCCGGAACCGTGCAGTCCTTGTTCTCCGTATCGTCATCAAAGCTTATGTCAGCCGACAGCGATATGTCGGTCTGAACTATGACGATTTGCGTGTTTCCCCCTACGGCAAAGCGCACCGAGCGTATTACCCCATTCTCCACAACGACCTGTACGCTTCCGCTGCTAAAATCAATGTCCATGCTTTCCGTGTCGGCTGCAATCGCCTTTGCCACCGCCGACATTCCCTCTTTGTCAAGAGCGAGTGTGTATGTGCTGCTTTGTTCGTCTCCCTCGCAGCGCATATCTCCGTTTAGGCACAGCTCATATGCGATTCTCAAAAGCTGTGCGCTGCGTGCGACAGACGCATCAGAGGACGACGCGGAGGAACCGTCCGCAAGACAATACTTGTCCTCCGTAAAGTAGACGGCAAACCCGTTCCTGCGAACGCAGTTGATTTCCGTTCCATCCGACACCACTCTAAAATACTCAGATTCATCATCCAAAAGCAGCGGCCCACAATCGGCGGTAAGGTGAATTCCCGCATAAAGAGGATCACGCGCCTCCAACTCCGCCCAAGCTTGAATAAGTCGGAAAGCATCGTCGCAGGATTCGGCCGTGTCCGCGCTGTCGTTATCAAGCGCGGCGTTCATTACCTCCTGTGGTATCACGGCGGCTGCGTCCGATGAAAGTAAGGTTAGGTCGGCCGTTACCGTTACCGCTGTGCGCCGCTCGTCATTTAGCGTCCCGCTGCCGGAAAAGCGCAGCTCGGACAGCTTCCCACCCGTCTCCGTAAGGATTATGTCCACACTCTGCGCCGATGAAAGCTTATCAGCGTATGCGGGCAACAGAAGGCGCAACAGCTCCATTGCGTTTGAACCCGTCGACGTGATAGTGTAAGCATTCCCGCTGTTGCTCTTGACAGCTGAAACTTCTGTTATGCTGTAAACATCAAGTACCTTGTCGAGCAGCTTCGAGTAATCCGGGAGCAGGCCGCAGGCGGCATAGGCTTTCCCGTTCTCAAGGAAAATCGTATCGTCCGCATGGTAAAGACATATTCCGTCCTGTTCAATGCGGGTAATGCGGAGTCCCGATTCGGTAACGCGACTGACAAACGCCTCGGCTTCGATATGTTCACCATCAACATCCGCCTGAACGAGCAGCTGCATATTGATTGTATCGCGGCAGGCATAATCCTTGAGAAAATACAGCGCTTCGGCGCCCGCTCGAAGGTCGGAGTTAAGATAAAGAATCGCACCCGCCGCCGCAAGCAGCGCCACAATAATCAGGACTACAATGAACGCTCTTCCTCTGCGCTTTCTTTTCGGCCTCGCTTCTGATACTTTGGGTTGGACGTCTTCCGACTTGTCAGTCGTGTCCGCGCTGTCAGGGGTGACTGGCGATGAAATGTTTCCCGCTCGAAGGACGCGCAGCTCCTCCTCAGCCTGTCTCAGCTTCTCCTCCGCCGCCAACGCTCGAGCCATCGTTTCGTCCTGCTTTTTCGCCGCGTTTGGCGTTGCTTCCGTTGCGGATTTCGTTCCGCGTCTGTGTCCTTTGACCTTTCGTATTGCTTTCACAATCAGCAGTATGATAATCAGCAGCAGAACAGCCGCCACAATCCAGAGCCACCACACCGGATAAACCGAAAGAACGGCGAACTCCACGTCGTTTCCGTCAACGTCAAAGCTCAAGTAGCTTCCGACCGCTTCAGAGTCCACACTTGACCACTGTCCGTCTCGCTTGCAGTATACTTTCAGGTTCTTTGCATCACCATCGGGTGACAGATAGCGTATCGTGTGTGTCGCTCGTCCATCGTTTGGCAGCATGACGCGCCACTGCTCCACAATCTCCCGACAGACATACATTTGGGGAAGCTCGCCGCGTTTAAAGTAGGAAAAGTACTCCAAAACGCCATCCTCAAAGCTGTCGGCAAGCTGCTCAAACTCTGACGGCGTTTTTGCCTGTGCCAAAGCCATAACTTCGTCATCTTCGCAGAAGGCCCCCTCGACATACAATATCGGACGTGTGTTGCCGCGACAGTCTTTGACGGACAGGGCCGTGATATAAGGCGTGTATACGGCGGTGACGACCGTGTCAAAGTGGATATTATTCAACTCGTCCGTATCCCACTCGGAATAGTATCCGGCCTTTGTGGGTATTGTCGGAAAAACTGACTCATCGAAGCTGTCATCATAGTTGAAGGCAATGGAATCAACCACAACGCCGTCCGCGACAAAACTCAATGAAAAGCTCCTCAGGTCTGACGGAATAACTGCCGACTTCATTAGCTTTGAGTACTCTATGGGTTCGGCGCGCCCCGTATAGCTCGACATTCCAAGCCCCGTCAGATTGTCGGAAACGAAATAATTATCGGAGAACTCGCCCGCATCGCTGCCCGATATTGCTCCGGCGTACTGCGAATAGTCCCTAACCAGCACAATGGTACAGCATTTTTGCGTGACACTGCCCGAGCGATTTTCATCCGCGTCGCTTCCGGAGCCTGTTACTCCGCCTACATACCTGCGCCCCGAAAGCGTACACTTCGCGTAGCAGCTTCGTATGACTGATTTGGAAAGACCGCTGATTCCTCCGACATAATCTCCGTTTTCGCTTTCTACGCTGCCGTATGCTTCGGCACACAGGATCAGGCCAAGATCCATTCGGCCGCATATCCCGCCGACGCAATCCCGTTTGGCCGCGACGCTGCCGCTGTTCCTGCAGCCTTGGATAATAGCCTTCAGCTCATATCGGCTCTGGACGCCCGCCGACAGCTCGGAGGAAACATCGTCTTCGGGGTCAAGCTCATATTCTATTGCTATAGAGCCGGCAATTCCGCCGACGTCAATATCACCATACACATTTCCGCGGTTGACGCAGGCCGTCACCTTGCCGTAGGTAACCGCTTCGACATTCACATCCGACGCGTCCGTTATAAGGGAATCCGTGTCGCCGTTTTCCACCGCCGCAAAAAGCTCCATTACGGTACCCGCGATTTTATCAGCCTGATCGTTAATCGCCCTCACATCGTCGGACAGGGTGGCGGACGCGCCCGACATTTCGCCATTCAAAAGCCGAAGCTGATTTGTCATGCCGGAAAGGGCGGCGGACAGCTTGTGCTGTGACGCATTAACCTTAATCTGAGACGTCGCGCTTACGGTTCCCTGAGCGCTTGCGGAGCTTTCCCCCTCGACCGAAACAGGATCTCCGCTGACTTCAATACCCGAATCGCCATCACCGCTGACCGAAACCGACGGCGCCGTGGCTTCGCCGCTTCCGCTGCCGCTTACAGAGCCGGAACCCGTTATCGAGCTTAC
Organism: Clostridia bacterium; assembly: GCA_035399665.1. Taxonomy (GTDB): domain Bacteria; phylum Bacillota; class Clostridia; order Christensenellales; family CAG-138; genus DAOPJM01. The sequence goes on along the minus strand of DAOPJM010000038.1, from coordinate 5,593 downwards.
CACGCTTGCATATGCCGTCATATTGCCCACCGCGTTTGCTGCGGCGTCCATATAGTCGGCCATTTTGTTGAGCCTTGAAGCTGCCGTCTGAACACTGCCGTCCGTATCGTCGATAGCTTCATCGATAAGAGCGGTCATTTCGTCTATCTCCGTTTGCAGCTGTGAAAGCAAATCAACGGAAAGGCTTGAGTCAATGTACGGCTCCATCTGTCCGATGACGCCGCCTACGTCTTTGCGCCCGTATACGGCTCCCATGTTTATGCAAGCTAAAACGTGACCACAGCTCCTGCCGACTATGCCGCCCACGTTGTAGCCGATATGTCGATAGCCGATGCTGCCGCCGTTTTGACTGTGTTTAATTATGCCGGATGAATAGCCCGCAACTCCTCCCGTATCCGTGGAAGCGCTCAGACTGTCGGCAGAGGCAAACTGCGCTATGCTTTGTGTCAGATCCACTTCCAAATCCTCCGGAGCAAAGGTAGGGTCGATACTGACGATATTGACATAACAAGAGTTGGTACAGCCGTTTACGGCGCCAAGATTTGTGCCGATGATTCCCCCCGTCGCGTGTTGGCCGAAAACTCCGCCGAAGGATTTACAGCCGTTGATTGTTCCAGTGACGCCGTTCATCCCGACAATACCGCCCGTGCTGCTCTCTCCGCATACAGTGCCGGTAAAGGTACAGGCTGAAATCGTGCCGTAGTTTATACCGACGATTCCGCCGACCGCCTCGGCGTCGCCCGACGGCGATACAGTTCCGTCAACGTTCAGATTTTTGACAACAGCCCCTGTCTGTATGATTCCGAAAAGCCCTGACGGGTAACAGCTGTCGGACAGATTAAGACCGCTTACGGTATACCCACTGCCGTCGAACACACCGCTGAATATGGGGATGTTGACAAAATCCGTGCCGCCAACGGAGATATCCGAAAGAAGAACCACCTCTTTGCCTTGCGACCAGGTGTCCAAGGAGCAGCTCTTCGCAAACTCCAGGAAATCCTCGGCGCACTCAATATAGACCGTTTCATAGCCAATTGTGTCAGGCTCGGAGGTCGTTTCGGCAACCGCCGCGTCCTTTGACGCTGTGTTGGCTTTGCCTGCCTCAGCTTGAGCCGCAAGTCCGTCTGCCGCCGCGCCTAAAACCATGAGCAAGGTCAATGTCGCTGCCATAGCCCGCCGTTTGCAAACGCTGTTCCCGTTATTCGTCATCCTGTTCACCTCTGCCTTCGGCTGTGCTTTCTCCACCGCTCTCGGTATCACTCCCGCCTCTGCTCTCGGCATCGTCCCCGCCTTCATCCTCGTCTTGATCCTCCGCTGCGGAACCCGAGATCAGCTTAACATTAACATCTCCGTCCACCATCGCGTGCATCGTGCCGCTCACGACGCCCGATATGTCCCCGTGTACAACGCCGTCTATCCTGACTTTTCCGCTCGCCCGCTTTTGCTTAACGGCATTCTTAACGACAAAAGAGGTCTTGTCGATTAATTTCTCTCCCAACAGCAGAATCTGCGGAAGCACGAACATAACGAGGAGCATAGATATTATAGTACCTCGACCTATGCAGCCAATGCCTGTTATCGCCGCGTCAGAGGTCATCGCGCTAATCAGTATACCCGCCGCCGCCAAGATGGTGCCGGAAGTAATGATTGTGGGGAAGGCGAAATTCATGGTTTCGATGATTGCGTCACGCTTGGACATGTTATCCTTTTGCTCCATGAATCGACTGCCGATTACTATGGCGTAATCGATATTCGCGCCCATCTGAATGGAACTTACCACCAGATAGCTCATAAAGAATATCTCGTTTCCCGTGATGGCGGGAACGGAGAAATTAATCCAAATACTGCCCTGTATGACAAGGATGAGCAGTATTGGCATTGCCGCCGACTTGAAGGTAAACAGCAGCACCACTAACACTATCAAAATGGACACTATGGATACGATGGTATTGTCATGACTGAAGGACTTCTCAAAGTCATACTCCGTTGTTGCGTTGCCAACAATGTATACGTTTCCTTCGGGGTAACAGCTTTGGGCGGCGTCCCTTATCGTGTCAAGGAAAGCGTAGGTCGTGTCGCTCCCAAGCGGCAGAGTGAGGTATACGAGCATTCGGCTGTACTCCTCGCCGCAAAGCTGAAGTTTGGCGTTGTACATCTGCTCATAGGCGTCATCCATCTCCTGCTTTTGTTCTGCTGAAAGCGTAACATAACCGTCCTCGACCTGATCATGAACAAACATGAACATATCCATCAGCGGTACGCTGTATGTGGACAGTCCGCCTACAATCTTGCCGTACTCCTCGTTTTCGGTCGCATACGCCGTGTAGATAAGCTGCGTCGCCTCGTAATCAAGATCCGCAAGCTCGCTGAACTGTCTCGGGTTGAGCTTGTCGGTGAGCATATATCCGTCTGTTGCCTCGATATTACACAGACCGATCGTATAGTCAACCTCGGTATATTTCTCAAGCGCGCTGAGAACTTCGGCTTCCGTTTCGTAATCTCCCGCGGGAACGACCAACGCAACCATATTGGAGGATGAAAAATTCTCATCTATCATCTCCTTTGCAATCTGCGTGTCGTTCTGTTGAGGCGTCGGTATGTTGTCCTGACCATACGCATAAGGGCATTTCCCGGAGAGATACAGCGCGGCAACTAAAACCAAGATGAACAGCGGCGGGATTACGCGCCTTGTTGCGTAAGCGAATTTCCCAATGAAGGGTACTTTTGGTATGAAGCTGCGATGGTGTGATTTATCCATCAACGGTGCGAACACAACAAGAAGCCCCGGCATAAGCAAAAACACGGACAACAGTGCGATAAAAATCGACTTGATAAGGCAGATTGCAAGGTCGGGACCGATCTTTAATTCCATAAACAGCATGGCACAAAGCCCGCCGATGGTCGTGAGGCTTGAGGCGGAAATTTCAGGTATTGCCTTGCTGAGCGCGACGATGACCGCTTCGCGTGTCGGGAGCAAACGATGCTCCTCCTTGAAGCGGTTGCAGAATATGACGGCATAGTCCAGCGACAGGGCAAGCTGCAAAACAGCTGTCACGGAATTGGAGACAAAGGATATTTTTCCAAGCAGGAAATTCGTCCCAATATTGATTACCATTGCAGACAAAAAGGTCAAGATAAGCACGGGGATCTCCGCGTATGTCTCAGAGGTGAGAATCAGCACGGAAACCACGATCAGCGCCACAAATACCATGATGGCATTGATCTCTGCGGACAAGGATTCCGCGTCAGCGTTTCCGAGATCCGTAGAAATATAGGTGTCGTAAGCTGAATAGGCTTCCGTTATCGCATCAAGAGAATCAAGACATCTTTCATCGTCCTCGTCATAATCAAAGGTGATGTCATATAGGGCTGAAACATTGTTGTAATGCTCCGTGCTGTCGTCAAACGAAACGCTCTGCACGCCATCCATGTCGGAAAGCCGCTCATTGATTTGCTGCGCTTCATCCAATGTGATGTTGGCGAACATTATTTCGGCGGTACCAAAGGTCGTGAATTGTTCGTCCATGATGTCGATTCCCTGACGCGTCTCGGAATCATCAGGCAAATAAACGTCCAGCGCGTTTTCTACCTCGACCCAGTTTCTGGAAAAAGCCGAAAAGACCAGCAGGATAATGAATACCAAAAATATAAGACTCTTCTTATCTACGATAAAGCTTGAAAGCTTTATCAAGAAGCTGTCGCCTCCCTTCTTGTCATTTCGCTTGCTCATGCCCGCTTTTTATCTCCCTCACCATGAATAAGACGCTTTGCCTATCGCATCAAAGCAACCCTTTTCCGTTTGAAACTTCAGCTCAATTGACGCGCTTTCGATTGTTCCCTCTGCCCGATACGGAAGCGTATATAGCAGGGTCTTCATATCGCCGGAAAAGCGCACCTGATTGCCGATGCACTTGCCCGTGGATATTGGCAGCGTCTGCCGAAACAAAGTGAGCGTACCGCTTGTGATTTCGTCGCATATCTCCAGTATAAGCCGCCCATACCTTGACCCTATCGGCGCCTTCATTTCAATCGCGTATTGGTAGATTCCATTTATCATATCGCTTGCTCCACCGCCTGTCGTATTTGTCCCATTCTATACATTAACAGCCATTGTTGATAACGGCCAAAACTGCCCATTTGGGTGAATTGTATGCAAAAGCGGACAGATGGTCGCATTTGGGGTGTTGTCAACCGAGAACGAAAATCGGACACATGACCAGTTTTGACCCTTGTGCTTTTGCATATTTACGTTATAATGGAATAAGTGAGGTGAGATATGCAGTATGACGCGGCTACGGAAAAGAGAAAGCGGGCGCTCGCGGAGTCCCTTAAAAGAATCATGTGGGAGAAGCCATTTTCCAAAATAACCATCAACGACATCGTAGGTGACTGCGGGGTAAACCGCAAGACCTTTTATTATCACTTTGAGGACATATACGCGCTTTTGAAGTGGATGTTGGAGCAGGAGGCGGTCGAGGTCGTAAAAAGCTTCGATCTGTTGATGAACACCGAGGACGCGGTAACCTTTGTGATTGACTATGTAGACACAAACCGCCATATTCTCGCCTGCGCCTATGATTCCATTGGCAGGGAGGAGATGCGCCGTTTCTTCTATTCCGATTTCATAAATGTGGTTTCAACCGTGATAGATCGCGCCGAGAGCGCATGCGGCGTAGAAGCCGGCGAGGGCTTCAAGCATTTCCTCGCGGAATTCTACACGGAGGCGCTTGCGGGAAATCTAATCTGTATGTTCCGCAAGGAGCTGCCCTATGACAGAGAAACCATCGTGAACAACCTGATACTGATTCTGAAAACTTCGATTCCAAACGCGCTCACGGCGAAGGCGGGCGAACGGAGCAAAAGCCCTAATCCCTGCGCCTCAATAATCCAATAGTCTCCCGTTGCCTGTTCTTGCATTGTGCCAACGCAGAATACTGCAATGGCAGATTTGTAATCAGGAAGGAGTATATTTAGTGAAACATGTTATGTATGTGGTACTGGTCGCTGCGTTGCTATTAAGTTGTTTAGGCGGCTGCAGCCAAAGCGGTACAGATACCACAGATAATACAGTCGCGGGACAACGTAAAAGCAGAGCGGCAACATCGAACGGACAGTGAACGCTTCTACAGCAAGCTGCGGATGTACAAGAAAGCCGTTGTCGGTGTATCAGAAGGCGTCCAATGACCATATCAAGACCTGCCTCAATCTACGAAGTCCGAATGCGGTACTTCGGGATTACTTGGCAGTGATGTAGGAAAGGAAACAAGGCTTTGCGACAGAAAGCTGTCGCAAAGCCAAGAACAACGATATCAACGGGAACCGCTGTCAAAGTGGGTTGTATTATCTGAACTCCGTTCCGAAAATCTCCACCCATACTCTTGACGGCTGCCTTGAAAAGGAATATGTCACCTATGCTTGACACTGCTACATTTAGTTGGTGCAAATTTCTCTAAAAGCCCTTGACACGCCGAAGAAAACGTACTATAATCCCTAAGTCGCGATTGTGCGACACATGGCGGCGTAGCTCAGTTGGCCAGAGCATTCGGTTCATACCCGAAGTGTCGTTGATTCGAATTCAACCGCCGCTACCATA
>DAOPJM010000037.1:0-17501 GCA_035399665.1 Clostridia bacterium | reverse complement strand
GGCTCAAGGCTCCACAGGCAGCGGTCGGGAAGTACGATGTACTCGCAGAACGCGCCGTTTACGTTGAAGCCTATCTCGTCCAGACGCTCGCAGTGGTTGGGCCAACCATCGGCGCAGGGCTTGCAGGAACCGCACCAGAGCATTTCCTCCGCGCAGACCATCTCGCCGCCCACGAAAGCACGGTTGGTGACCTTGTCCTTCGCGCCCGGGCCGGCCTTTACGACCACGCCGGAAAGCTCATGACCCAGTATGCAGGGGAAGCCCGTCAGACCGGGATAGAAGATATAGCCATCCTCCTTCTTCTGCGCCATGTGAACATCGCTGCCGCAAATGCCGCAGGCCTTGACCTTGATGAGAACCTGACCCGGACCCGGCTCGGGAACGTCATACTCGTCAATGGTGATGTACGGATCTCTCCAAACCTGACTGCCGAGGTAGGTCTGGACATGGTCGATGTCCTTTGTGCCAAGCTTGAAGCCGGGCTTGGGATCCCATGTTGCGTGAAGCGTTACGCCTCTCATCTTTTGTGCCATCGTGTTTTTACCTCATTTTCAATAAATTTAGGTTCATAACCCCCTTTGTCGGGGGAGTTGCATCCTTGCGGTCACGCAAACGTTTGCGCCTACCGATAAGCTAATTATAGCCACAGTTTTTGAATCTGTCAAGCATTATTTACGATAAGCTTGACCAATGCCCAAAACCATAGAGTTATAGGCACATTTTACCTTGTCCCAGTTGCGGTCGCGGTCGAGCGCGACACCCCTTCCCACGCCGGAAACCATGCATCCTACGCCCTTTTCCTCCATGATGGAACCGAAGTCCCTAAGCAGGGCGGGCGCGCTCCCCGGCTCGGTGGAACGCCCGTCGAAGATGATATGAACGCACACGTTTTCGAAGCCGCGCTCCTTTGCCATGTCCAAAAGGGCAAGCGGATAGTCCATGGAGCCGTGAGAGGATTTCTTGGTCAAAAGCCCGATAAGGTGCAAAGCTCCGCCGCGCTCCCTCGCGTTTTCAAGGGCGGTGACGAACGCGGGATTCTTGCCGAACGAGCCGTCGCGCATGGCGGCGTCAAGCCTTACGTCGTCCTGAAGTATCACTCTGCCCGCGCCAAGGTTGATATGCCCCGCCTCGGAATTGCCCGCCTTCACAGGCTCCAGTCCGACCGCGTCGCCCGAGGCGCGCAGCAGAACCGTGGGATTGTCGGCGATAAGAGCATCCCAAACGGGGGTGTCGGCCAAGAAGATGGGATTGTCGTCGTTCTCCTCGCCCTTGCCCCAGCCGTCAAGGACTATAAGCAGGGTCTTGGCGGGCTTCTCGAACTCGAACAGGGGCGAACCCGTCATGTCGTCGGGCTTGTCCAAGCCCATGGACGAAAGCACGGTGGGCGCGACGTCCGCTAACTTGCCCTCGGCCTTGACGACCTTGGCGTTCGGGGACAGCGCCGCACAGTAGACCAAGTTGGTGGTGTGCGCGACATGGGGCTTGCCCTCCTTGGTGCGCATGACCTCAAGATTGCCGTGGTCGGCGGTGACAAGCACGGTGTAGCCCTCGCGCTTTGCCGCCTCAAGTACCACGCCCAAGCTGCGGCTCACAGCTTCCGCCGCCGCAACCTTGGCTTCGCAGTTGGAGGTATGCCCTATGACGTCGCCGTTCGCAAAGTTGGTGATGATGAAGTCATAGCCGCTCACAAGTCCCTTTATCACCTCGTCCGCCACGTCGGGAAGGCGCATTTCGGGCTTCCGCTCGAAGGGTATGCCCTTTAGGGACTGAATCTTTATGTCGGTCTCGCCCTCTATGGGCTTGGCCTCGCCGCCGTTGAAGAAGAACGTGACGTGCGCGAACTTCTCGCTCTCGGCGCAATGGAGCTGGGTCTTGCCCGCCTTGGATATGGTTTGAGCAAGGGTGTTATGCACCTTGCTGGGCGCGAACGCCACGGGCAGGTAGGTGTACTTTTCGCTGTACATGGTGAGAATAACAAAGTCAAGCGGCTTCAGCTCCTCACGCTCAAAGCCCGAAAAGTCCGGCTCGGTGAAGGCGTCGGTCAGCTCCGTCTCGCGTTCGCCGCGCCTGCAACAGAATATAACGGAGTCGCCCGCCTTGATAAGCCCCAAGGCTTTGCCGTCCTCATCCACAAGGTTCAAGGGCTTTAGCGAGTAGTCGGTCTCGCCGCGCTCATACGCCGCCTCAACCGCCTTGGCCAAGGCCTCGCCTCCCGCGTTGGGTAGTTTAATCATGAAATGCCTCCTTTTATGCCTGACTTGGAGCCTCGCCCGTGTTTGCGCCGCAGGCTCAGCTTCCACTATAATTTACAATCGCTTACCCAATCACCATTTTCGGCGCCTTGGGAAAGACTTCCAACAGCTCGGAGAAGCTGTGAACAATGGCGTTCGGGCGGTTCTCGTCCGTGAGCTTTAGGGGCGCGGCTTCCGGATAATCCACCGCCACGGTTGCTCCAAAGCCCGCCGCCTTCGCGCCGACTATGTCGCGGTTGAGGTTGTCGCCCACAAAACAGCAGTTCTCAGGGCGCACCTTCGCGTCCTCGGCCGCAAGGTAGTAGATAGCGGGGTGCGGCTTTCGCAGCATGGTTATTGACGATTGGCGCACGGCGCAGAAGTACTTTCTAAGATTGTCGTTGTCAAGCCACTCGTCCACCTCGTCGCAGCCGATGAGGTCGGAGATTATACCCAGCTTATAGCCCCTTGCGTACAGCTCGCGCACGGTCTCCACGCCGCCGTCCACCACAAGGCGTTCGCCCTTGCAGCGTCTGTACTGATAGGTCAGCTCCGCCGCGTTTCGCTCCACGCGCTCCCTGTCGCAGTCGAACGCAAGCCAACGCGACCAGAGATAGGGCATGGGCGATTCGCACATGAAGCGCAAAGCCCACTTGCGGTACTCCTCATACCGCGTCTCAATGAGGGCGTGGAAGTCCTCCGGAGACATATCGGTGCCGACAAGCTCCGCTATGCGCGCCTTGGCGGCGTCGGAGTAGGGCTTGTTCTCATGCACTATGCGGAAGGTTCCGCCCAAATCCAAGAATATTGCCTGAATGTCGTTCATCTTATACTCGCCTCAGCTTGTCCCACGCCACGGTAGGCGCACAGGGGAAGATTTCCTTCAGCTCGGAGAAGTCGAAAATGATTGCGTCCGGACGGTTCTCGTCCGTTATCTTCTCGCGCTTGAGCTTTTCGGGGGTGGTGTAGAGTATGAACATACCGAAGCCCGCCGCCCTCGTTCCCTCGACGTCGCGCTTGAGGTTGTCGCCTATATAGACGCAGCGTTCGGGCGAAACGCCCAGTATGCGGCAGGCCTTCTCGCTTATGGCGGGGTCGGGCTTTCTTATGCCCTCGACGCAGGACAGCAGCACCGCGCCGAAGTACTTGCCCAAATCGTCATGCTCAAGCCAGTCGGGTATCTCCCTTGAGGTCACAAGGTTGCTGATGATGCCCAGCTTGTAGCCGCGCTCGTACAGCTCCTTTATCGAAGCCGCGCCATTGGGCGCCACGACCCTGCGGCCGTCTTTGTTGCGAAACTCTATCGTAAGCTCGATGGCGTTCTTCATGATAAGCTCCCTCGGGTATTCCGGGGTAAGCCACTTCGTCCAAAGCTCCCACTCGGGCGCCTCGCGCATAGTCTCAAAGCACCACTTGCGATAGCCCTCATAGCGGTAGTCAAGGAACTTGCAGAAAGCGTCGGGGTCGCCCTTTTCGCCGCAAAGCTCGGCTATCCTGCGTCTTGCGCCCGCCTCAAACTCAGCGTCGCGCTCCACAAGGCGGAGCGTTCCGCCCAAGTCGTAGAAAATCGCGTCAAAACCCTTTTCCATGTCGTGCCTCCGTTACAGTTGGGGGAAGATATCAAGAATCTGTGATATCTCCGTGATGGTGTAATCGGGCTTTAGAATTATCTCCTGCGGCTCGTTCTTGATGGTGTCAGGCTCGTCTATGCGTATCATCATACCGTAGCCCGCGTCCCTTGTACCCTGTACGTCGCGGATGGGATTGTCGCCGATGTAGGCGCACTCCTCCGGCTTGGAGCCTATCGACCTTGCCGCAAGGTGGTAGATGGCGGGGTCGGGCTTTCTAAGGCGCACCTTGGACGAAAGCAGCACGGCCTTGAAGTAATGCGCTACTCCGTCCTCTATCATCCAGTCGGGAATCTCGGTCTCGGTAATGGTGTTGGCAATTATGCCCATGGTATATCCCCTCAGACGCAGCTCCTCCAAGGTCGATTTCACATCGGGTCTTGCCACGCGCCGCCCGTCATGGTCGCGCCAAAGCCTTGTGCAGCGTCCCGCAACGGCGCAGATATGCTCTACGGGGTAATCCGGCAGCAGATATTGGCTCCACAGCTCCATCTCGGAAGCGTCAAGCAGGGTCTTTTTGACCATCTTGCGGTAGGCGTCCCAGTTGCGTTGGAGCTTGGCGAAGAACTCGTCATGCGATTCGGTTGTCCCTGTGAGCCTCATCAGCTCGGCTTCGGCGGCGTCGGAAAACTCCTTGTCCTTTACGACCACGCGGAGCGTATTCCCCACGTCAAAGAAGATGGTATTAATCACTTGCTTTCCCTCCGTTCGTTGTTGTTGAATGCCCGTATAATGTCGGGGATTTCGTACAGTTCCTTTATATAGCAATCCGCCCTCGGCGCGTTCTCGCGAAAAGCTGCGTCTCGGTGCGCTATGGCGGGGTTGTCTATCTTTATTATCATGCCTATTTGGGCGTTCCTCGCACCCAGCACATCGCGGGAAATCGTGTCGCCGACATACGCCATTTCGGACGGCTCTATGTGAAGCCGCTCCAGCGCTATGTTGAATATCTCGGCTGAAGGCTTGCGGCAGCCCGCCTCGCTCGACATTACGATAAGCTCCATGAACTTGGCAATATCGTATTCGTTCAAAATATGCGGAACAAATGAAGTTGAGATGATGTTGGAGATAATGCCCTGCCTCATGCCCATCCTTGCAAGCTCGGCTATGGTCTCATATAGGCGCGGCCTGCGCTTGTTGGTGACGCGCTCATAATCATATAGGAAGCTAAGCTCCTCGGCTATGGGCGCAAGGCGTTCCTCGCCTATCTCGTATTCTCTCAGATAGTACTCGTTCCAGATATGCACCGCGGGCAGCTCCACAAGCGAAAGCTCCGTCTCGTGCTTGTACGCCTCGGCGTTCTCGTGCAGCTTTTGACCGAAGGTTTCCGGCTCCTCAGGGATAACTATTCCGTAGACCGCAAGTCTGTCGATAAGTCTGCGCGCAAAGGCCGTGCGCAAGCCCTCATTGTTGGTGACGGTGTGCAGCGTACCCCCTACGTCAAACAGTACAGCCTTGATCATATCTACCTCCGCTTCGCTTTTTACCGCAAACGTTTGCGGTAACATACCCACAAAGTGATTTTATGACAAAGCGCAACATTTGTCAATACACCTCGCAAACTTTTATTGACATTTCCCTTTTTCACAGTTAAATATTGATGAAAAATTCGCGTTGACAAAAGCGTTACAATGTAGTAATATGAATTTGCAAACGGAAACGTTTTCGCAAATTATCGGGAGGTATGTGTGTTTTGAAGCGAGTTACTATCAAGGATGTGGCAAAAGTCGCGGGGGTCTCCTACGCCACTGTGTCGCGCGCGCTTTCAGGCAGTCCCGAAATCGGCGAAGCCACAAGAAAACGCGTGCTCGCCATTTGCAAGGACATAGGCTACACCACCAACTATGTCGCCCGCTCCATGGTTCTAAAGCAAACCCACCTTATCGGGCTGATAGTCGCCAACATCGACAACCCTTTCATGAGCGAGCTTGCCTATAATATCGAGATTCACGCCCGCGAAAAGGGTTACAACATCATGCTGTGCAATTCCTCTCACGACACCAAGCTTGAGGCGGAGGTCTTTGAGCTGCTGCTTGGGCGTCAGGTGGACGGCATCATACTCGTACCCTCCTGCACGGACTCCTATGAGAACCTCAAGCCCTTCATCTCGAAGGTGCCGACGGTGTTCATGAGCGAGAACCTGAGGGATTTGCCCGCAAGCTATGTCACCGTGGACAACTTCAAGGGGACGCAGATAGGCACGGAGTACCTTTACTCCTTGGGACACCGCAAAATCCTCTACCTTGGCAAGCGCAAGGGCAGCGCGACGCATCAGCTTCGCGCCGACGGCTACGCGGACGCCTGCAAGCGGCTCGGCATGGAGCCTTCGTACTGCAACAGCGGCTCGGCCTTCAGCTCCATTCAGTCGGGCTATCAGCTCGCCAAGCACCTCTTTTCAAAGCCCCTGCGCCACACCGCGATATTCGCGGCGGCGGACTCCCTCGCCCTCGGCGTGCTGAGCGCGGCGGAGGAGGCGGGCATAAGGGTTCCTGAGGACGTGTCACTCCTGGGCTTTGACAACATCGTATACGCGGGACTTCCGCGCATCAACCTCACAACGATAGATCAGCCCAAAAAGACCATGGCTTCGCTTGCCGTGGACGTGCTGCTTGAGAAGATAGGCGACAGCGACGTCGGGTATTCGCACAAGATTCTAACCCCGCAGCTTGTGGAGCGCGGTTCATGCGCCCCCGTCAAGCCGCACGGCACTAAATAACAGGAGAGCTTTGTTGTAAATGTTCAGATATGATATTCATGTACATACGAGTGAGACAAGCAAGTGCGGATGGGTTCCCGCCGCCTTGCAGGTCTCGGCATACAAGAGGTTAGGCTACGACGGCATTTGCATAACCGATCACCTCCATAACAGCTACCTTGCGACCCTGGACTGCCGCGAGGACTGGGAGAAGGTCGTCGAGCGCTATATGCAGGGGTACAGGCTCGCGAAGAGGGCGGGCGACGAGTGCGGCTTGGACGTTATCTTCGGCGTGGAGCTGCGCTTCCCCGAAAATGACAGCGACTACCTCATATACGGCGTGGACGAGGCGTGGCTTTTGAAGCACCCCTACGTCTGCGCGATGGATCACAGGAGCTTCTTTGAGCGCTGCGGCAGCGAGGTGCTAATCATTCACGCTCACCCCTACCGCAACTGCGACGAGGTGTTTTACGACTGCGTTCACGGCGTGGAGATAGCCAACTGCAATCCGCGCCACGCAAGCCGCAACGAGCTTGCCCTAAGACTGGCGTTGGAGAACCCCAAGCTCATAAGGCTTTGCGGCTCGGACGCGCACAGGGTGGGCGACGAGGGCAGGGCGGCGGTGCTGCTGCCCCAAAGGGTGCATGACAGCTTTGGGTTCAAGGCCGCGATAGAGGCGGGAGGCTTTGAGCTTGAGTGCCCAGAATTCAGCGACATCATCAAGGCGGGTGAGCGAAAATGACGGATTTTGACGTAATCATGGTCGGGCAGGTTTGCCTTGACGTCAACACGGACTGTGACGGGAGCGTGACCCACGCCTTTGGCGGCGCCGCGCTGTACTCCGGCTATTCCGCCGCCGCGATTCCGTTCAACCGCGCCGCGGTACTTGCAAAGGCGAACCCCGACGAGCTTAACCTTGCCGAGGCATACGCGAAATGTCCGCCCATAAAGGTAATAGGCCTTGACAGCGAGCGCAGTACGCGAATGGAGAACACATACTTCACGCCCGACAGGGAGCGCAGGCTTTGCCGCTGCACAGCCGCGATCGATCCCTACAAGCCTTCCGACCTTCCTGAGCTTAGCACAAGGCTTTACCACCTTGCGGGGCTTATCAAGGGCGACATAGACGAGGAGTTTATAGAAGCCTGCGCAAAACGCGCCGACGTCGCCTTGGACGTACAGTGTATGCTGCGCTGCCGCCAATCGGACGACAGCATGGTCTTTCACGACTGGGACGCGAAAGAACGCATGATGCCACGCATACAGTATCTAAAGACCGACGCCGCCGAAGCGGAGATACTCACAGGAACCTCCGACAGGGTTAAGGCCGCCCAAATGCTCTGCGACATGGGCGCGGGCGAGGTCATGATAACGCACAACAGCGAGGTTTTGGTCTGCTTTGAGGGAAGGATTTACAGGCAGCCGCTCAAGCCGCGAAGCCTTGTGGGGCGCACCGGCCGAGGCGACACCACCTTTGCCGCGTACCTTGGAATGCGCAAGGACCACGACGCCGCGTACTCGCTCTTGTGGGCCGCCGCCACGGTCTCCCTGAAGATGGAGACTCCCGGGCCGTTTATCGGAACCTGCGCCGATGTGGAGAAGTACATCGAGGAGTTTTATTGCACAAGATAGCCCTTGTCGGATCAAGCGCCCGATAACAGGCTTTTTCGCACAACCAAAGGCGAGGGGCTGCTTACCCCTTGCTTTCTAATATACATTGACCGAGAGGAGTAGTATATGTTTTCAATGGTGGAACGGCTCGGGCTGATGGAGCTGAATGAACTGACCGTGGTGATTCGCCTGCTGCTTGCCGTGGCGTGTGCGGGCGTACTGGGACTTGAGCGCACAAGGAAGCGCCGTCCGGCGGGACTGCGTACCTATATGCTCGTATGCATAGGGGCGACCGTTGTAATGATGATAGCCCAGTTTATGACCGTTTATTACCCCGGGAGCGATCCGGGGCGTATGCCCGCGCAGGTCATAAGCGGAATAGGCTTCTTGGGCGCCGGCACCATCATGGTCACGCGCTACTACCGCGTCAAGGGTCTTACCACCGCCGCGGGACTTTGGGTCGCCGCGTGTATGGGGCTTGCGATAGGCATAGGCTTCTATTTCGGCGCGCTCGTCACCTGCCTTATCCTCATTTTCATCATGGTGTTCGCGGATCGCTTCGAGAGCTTCTATACGAAAAAGCTGCATCGCCTGCACCTCTTTATCATCTTCAGCGGAATAGAGGATCTCAAGCCCTTTGTCACCTCCATGCGCGAAAAGGGTATGCGCCTCGGCGATCTTGAGACCGCCAAGTCGGACGGAAAGATGGGGATAGGTCTGTTTTGCCTGATGAAGTTCCCGACTGCCATGACCCACGACGATGTATTGAAGATAGTCGAAGGCTTCGACGGAATACTCTTTGTCGAGGAGATTGACGAGTAAGGTCTTTAAGGCTATATCGTAAACGTGTGCGCCGTTTTTCGCTGTTTCCTGTCTTGCAGGTCAAGCCAAACCAAGCTTAAAACGGGGGGTCGAACGGAGTAAAATGTAAAAAAGCAAAAGAATCTGTAAATAAATGTTGACATCCTTGGCTTGAGAATATAGAATATAATTAATACTCATTTACGCAAACGCTTGCGTAGAATTGTGGAATAAAACGACGTTAACACCGCAGAAAGGGAGGACGCCAATGATCAAGGCAGTAATGTTCGACATGGGCGGAACGCTGGAGGATTTGTACTCCGACGAGCGAAACGAGAAGCGCACCGCGCACGAGCTGTACCGCATACTGACAGAGCACGGGATTACCGTGCCATACAACGAGGAGGAGCTTTGGGCTAAGGTTTATCCGCAGGTGCTGGAATACAAGGCGGATGCGGAAAAGACCCTGCTGGAGCTGAAGCCGCATCAGATTTGGGCTGACTGGGGCTTTCGCGGAATACCCGTGGACAGGGACAAGCTCATAGCGGCAAGCGAGGAAATCGCACATATGTGGGAGGTCACCTACTTTAACCGCAAGCTTAGGGATCACGCCGCCGATATGCTCAAGGGCTTGAAGGAGCTTGGGCTGTATGTGGGCGTTGTGAGCAACACCGCGAGCGTCTTTCAGGTATTCCACACGCTCAAGGACTACGGCGTAAGGCAGTACTTTGACGACATCACGCTTTCAAGCGTGGTGGGCTACCGCAAGCCGCACCCCTATATCTTCAGGATTGCGCTGTGTCAGGCACAGCTTGAGCCTGAGGAATGCGCCTTCGTGGGCGACACGCTTTCACGCGACGTCGTAGGTCCGCGCAAGGTGGGCTTTGGCAGAGTATTCAAGATTGGGTCGTTCTTGACCCCCTTAAAGGATATCGGCAGCTACGACGGCTTCGCGCCCGACTATGAAATTACCGATATCATGGACGTATATACCATACTCAAGCGTGAAAAGGAAGAGGGCAAGGCCTAAATTCCGCCGTGGGCCGAGAGTGACTGACTCGGCTTTATTATAACTAAAAGGATTGGAGTGATCATATGCCTAAAGAGAAGCGAAGGCGCCCACCAATGACATGGACGCGACTGAAGAACCAAGTGCTGAACGTCATCACAAACCCGTTCAACATGATAGTGTTCATCAGCCTGGTTGTTCTGTTCTGCCTCATCATTATTCCTCTGTTCACCATGATCTGCAACACCTTCCAGGTCGCAAAGGCTGAGCTTAGGAATATCCCCGACGCCCAAATCGGCGACTTTACCCTGTTCTACTGGAAGTATCTGTTGGCCAGCCCGCTTACCGCAGCGATACTGTGGGAGCCGATGCTGCACTCCGTGATGATAGGCTTCTTTGTTACCATCATCTCAATCCCCTTGGGGTCGGTATTGGCTTGGCTGATGGTGCGTTCGGACATACCCTGCAAGAAGCTTTTGAGCATGCTTATCATCATCCCTTACATGATACCGTCATGGTGCAAGGCCTTAAGCTGGCTCGCGGTCTTTCGAAACTCGACGTCGGGCAGCTTGGGACTGCTCACGGGACTTGGACTTGCCGTACCCGACTGGCTCGCGTATGGTCCCGTCGCAATCATATGCGTTATGGTCATGCACTACTATGCGTTCGCCTACATAATGGTCTCCGGCTCCCTTCGCTCGATAAATTCCGAGCTTGAGGAGATGGGCGAGATTCAGGGCGCAAATAAGCTTCAAATACTAAAGAGCATCACCCTGCCGCTGGTGCTGCCCTCGGTGCTTTCCGCCGCGATAATGACCATCTCAAAATCAATTGGTTCATACGGCGTCGCCGCCAACCTTGGCAATCGTATCAGCTATTACGTCCTTGCGACAAGAATGAAGGAATTCATCAACGACAGTCCCAAGGGCGTCGGCTACGCCATGAGCATTATAATGATAATCATGGCCTGCGGAATCATCTTCGCCAATCAAAAGCTTGTGGGCGTTCGAAAGTCCTACGCCACGATAGGCGGCAAGGGTACGCGCAGCAACCTCATGCATATAGGCAACGCGAAATATCCCCTGCTTGCGTTCATCGTGATATTCCTCTTTGCCGCAATGGTCATGCCTACCTTCGTGCTGGTCATGGAGAGCTTCCAGATTCGCACGGGCGGCGGCTACGGCCTTGACAACCTTACGCTGTACGCTTGGATCGGCACCTTGGACAATGCCCCGCTTGACTCCTTCGCCTACAACGGCATATTCCGAAACAGCGAGTTCTTAAGGGCTTTGGGCAATACCGTCAAGCTGTCGCTCATTGCCTCCATCATAACAGCCTTCTGCGGACAGTTCTTGGGGTACATCAGCACAAGAGGCAGAGGCAAGTGGTACGGCAAGGCGGTCGAGCAGATGGTGTTCATCCCCTACCTCATGCCCGGCGTGGCGTTCTCCGCGATATACTTCGCGATGTTCAGTCAACCGCGCTTAGGCGGAATAATCCCCTCGCTGTACGGTACCTTCGCGCTGATACTGCTCGTTTCGGTGGTCAAGCACTTCCCGTTCGCAAGCCGCTCAGGGTCGGCGAACATGATGCAGATTTCCGTAGAGCTTGAGGAGGCCGCCGACATAGCGGGCGCGGGCTTCTGGCGCAGGATAGGCAGCATAGTCATTCCGCTTGCCAAGAACGGCTTCATATCGGGCTTTATGCTGGTATTCATCAGCATAGCCAAGGAGCTGGACCTGATAGCCATCCTCATGACCCCGTCCAACTACACCCTGTCGTTCCTGGCCTTTGAGTACTCCAAGAGCCTCATGCCGCAGTGCGCGGACGCCATAGCGATAGTCATACTGCTGTTCATCCTGATCTGCTACCGCATCGCCAATCTGTTTGGCGCCGACGTCGGCAAGAGCTGGGGTTAAGTTATAAGAAGGAGGATTAAATAAATGAGTAGGATAGTACTGGAGCATATAGACAAATTCTACGGCGATAACCACGTCCTAAAGGACATCAACCTTGTCATAGAGGACGGGGACTTCATGACCCTGTTGGGGCCTTCCGGCTGCGGCAAAACCACCACGCTGCGCGTAGTCTCAGGTCTTGAGAAGCCGCAAAACGGCACTATGACCATGGATGAGCGCACTATCATCAACTGCGATGAGGCGTTCTACGCGGCGCCGAGCAAGCGCGGGCTAAACCTCGTTTTCCAGAGCTACGCGTTGTGGCCGCACATGACCGCCTACGAGAACGTGGCGTTCGGGCTGAAGATTAAGCATCTGCCCAAGGCTGAGATTGAGGAAAAGGTCATGTCCGCGCTCAAGGTCATGCGTATCGAGGAGTACCGCGACCGTTACCCCAACGAGCTGTCCGGCGGCCAGCAGCAGCGTGTAGCCATCGCAAGGGCCATAGCGACAAGCCCGAAGCTCCTGCTGTTGGACGAGCCGCTGTCGAACCTTGACGCAAGGCTGCGCATAGATATGCGCGCCGAGCTGAAGCGTCTGCACAAGGAGACCGGCACGACAATAATCTATGTCACTCACGATCAGGTCGAGGCGCTGACCATGTCCACCAAGATTGCGCTGTTCAAGCAGGGCGAGATCTCGCAGGTTGACACCCCGCTTGGCATCTACACCAACCCCATCGACCTTGAGGCGGCGGACTTCATCGGCAATCCGCGTATCAACTTCATAGACGGAATGGGCATATTCGACGGAAAAACCCTGCGCGTCAAAAGCGACGTCGGGAGCTACGAATTCCCGCTTTGCGACATGAAGACGAGCGAGGAGTACCCGACCAACGAGGAATTCCCCGTAGTCCTGGGCGTGCGTCCCGAGATGATAGAGCTTGAGACCGTGAGGGGCGATCACCCGAACACCCTTGAAGCCGTGGTCTACGCAAGCCAGCCCGCGGGCAGCGAAACGCTGATCTCGCTTACGGCGGGCAAGGCGGAGTTCTTGGCCATTCAGATTGGCTTGGTCGAATATGATATGAATCAAACCGTATACACGGTCTTGCATCCTGAGCGCATGAACGTGTATAATAAGAAGACGACAAGGCTTATAAAGTACGCTTACGCGGCGCACAAGGCCTGAAGTCCAACAGTTTACAATAAAGAAGGAGGACGCACTAATGAAACTTAAGAAGCTCTTTGCCTGCATCTTAGCGGCGCTGCTCGTGCTTTCGAGTATCGCGCTCATGGGCTGCGGAAGCTCCGACAACGGAGAGCAAGGCGATTCGGAGGAACTCGACTACAACAACATGTCCATGGACGAGCTGTACGAGCTGGCGCTTTTGGAGACCGGAACCATTACTATCTACTCCACAACTACCTTAGCGCACACCGCCGTCAAGAAATTCAAGAAGTCCTTTCCCGAGCTTGCGAACAAGATTGAGTACATCGAATCCGACACAGCGACGGTTGCGGATAGAATCGAGACCGAAAGCGACACGGGCAACATCAACGCCGACGTCCTTCAGGTCAAGGACAACAGCGGTGAGGTCTACTACGAGCTTGTCAGGTACGACTACCTCAAGGTATATAAGCCTGCCGCCGTGTGCGAGCATATCGACGAGAGTCTGTTGGCCTACGGTATGCCGCTTTACGCGACTTACAACCCTTGGTACTACAACACCCTGGCATATCCGGACGGCTGCCCCATCGACAGCTGGTGGGATATAGTCAAGGGCTATAACACCCAGACCATGGACTATACGGACGGCAAGGGCAACAACACCCAGTTCTGGACGATATACACCAAGGACATCACCTCCGCTTCCTATGCCGCGCTCTGGGCGCAGCTCATCGTGGACGGCGACGCCATGACCGCCCAGTATGAAAGTCAGTACGGCGAGCCGCTGGAGTTCACCTATATGTCCAAGCTCACCAATACCGAGGGCATGATGGAGTTTCCGGAAAACAACGGTGGCGTCGAGCTTTTCTGGCGTTTCACACAGATGCTGATTACCGAGCTTGACGACGGCGACCAGGTGGTTTCCGCGGTTGACGAGTCGCTGAACGGCCCCACCCTGGGACTCTGCTCAGGCTCCAAGCTTGACTACGGCAGCAACATCAACTGGGTCACGGGCCTTGAGCCTTACACCGCTTTCCTTGCCTGCGACTACGTCTATGTCATCAACGGCTGCGATAACCCCGCAGGCGCAAGGCTGTTCATCCTGTATGAGCTGGGCGGCGAAGACGGCGTCAGCGGCTGCTTTGAGGCGTTCAACACCCTTGGAAAGTGGTCGGTTCGCAACGACTTCGAGTTTGACAAGACCCCGTACTCCATCGAGGAGGTCAACCTCAAGAGCCCCGACTTTGAGGACATCTACAACTTCTATCCCGACGTCAAGGCCTACTGGATTTACTGGCGCAGTCTCTCGCCCACCACTTAAGCGGACGAGCGGCGGCTTGTCAGAGCCGACAGCGTACCTAAGACTTATCGGGGAGCGTCCCCGCTCCTTTACGGGAGACGCTCCCTAAAATAGCTTTCCCAAACCCGACGCGGCGGATTATGCCGCAATACCAATCTTGACAACGGAGGTACTGACTTTGGCAAAGAATGAGGAATCGAAGCTTAGAACAAAGCTGGACAGCTTCTGGCGTGTTCTGTTTCTCACCCCCGAGGGCAGACCGAAAAGCTCCGTACTGCTCTATGGTTTTTGCCTCAGTATACTCTTCATGCTGCTGTACGGGCTTTCCTACTTCTTCCTTATCGACGTCCTTGAACAGCTGTTTGCCGAAGCTTCGGTAACTGTTCGAAACGTGTTCGAGGCGGTTATCCCAGGTCTTGTCGGAAGTATGGTCATATGCCCGCTTTGGTTCGTGTTCAAGAATAAGCGCTTAATGCCCGCGGCGTTCATATGGCTCATAGCCTTTGCCCTGATAGCGATACCGCTCATGGCGCTGCTTACGGGAGACGCGCAGAGCTTCGGCATTTTCATGTACTTCTACGCCATGATAGTGCCGACGGGGCTTGTCACGGGCGCGGTATTCACCTTCCTTATGTACGCGGCGCACCTGCGCGATAACGAAAAGTTAGGCGTCGATGCTTAGGATAGACTTCATCAACGTCGGCGACGGCGACGCCGCGCTAATCCGCCTTAACGATGATGAGTTCACCATACTTGTGGACACGGGCAGACCCTTGGTCAGCGCCGCAACAGGCTCGAAACGCGCGCACGCTATTGATTTTCTCATGCGCGAGGGCGTGAAGCACATCGACCTGATGATTCTCACCCACCTGCACTTCGACCATATGGGCGGCGCGCTTGGGGTGATGCGCCACATCAAGGTGGACAGGATGACAGCGCTGTACCTTCCGCCCAAGGACGCGGGTTGGATATTCCTGCCAGAGGGCGACTGTGAGCGCACCGTAGCGAACCTCTTTCACGCTCTGAACTACTTTGCGGACACCGTGACACGGGCGCGTGAGCTGGGTGTTTCCTGCGAGTTGGCGAAAAGGGGCGAGCTTGAAGCTCCGAACGGCCTTAGGCTGACGCTGTACCTGCCTGACGATGAGCTTAAAGCCCGACAGAAGGCGGTGTTCGACAGTCTGTACAGGGGCGAGAAGCTCCAAGGCGAGCTGTCATACGCGGCGTCCAAGGAGCGCAATATCTCAAGCCTGATGCTTAGAATTGAGTATGAGGGCAAGAGCGTCCTTATCACGGGCGACGCCTATGGCGCGTACTGGCAGGACGCGGAAATGCCGCCCTGCGACATACTCAAGATGCCCCACCACGGCGACGAGAAGTCCATGACCGAGAGCCTTATAGCAAAGCTGCATCCAAGCTACGCGATAACCTCGTGTCAGAACGACGCCGTGCAGAAGAAGGAACGCCCTGCGGAGCGTACAATCCGCATGATCAAGCCCTATGTACCGAACATACTCTGCACGGAGAACAGGCAGCTTTTGAGCCTGGAGGCAAGCTGCAATACGGCGATATCGCTTGTGATTGAGAACGGGTCTGTAAGACGTATAGACCCATGAACCTCGGAACCCGCCCCGCATGGACTGCGGGACATAAATAAAATAACACTTAGGAGGAAAACAATGAAAAAACTGCTTGCAATCCTGTTGGCCGTGTTGATGCTGACAGCGATCGTCGCCTGCACAAAGACCGAAGAACCGGCGACGGAAGATCCCACAACCAATGAGCCTGTTGTTGAAGAACCCGTTGTCGAAGAACCCGTAACGGAAGACCCCGTGGTTGAAGAACCTGTAACGGAAGACCCTGTAACCGAGCCGGCCACCGGCAACTACGCGGCTCTTGCTCTTGATCTCAAGAACAAGACCGGCGTTACCATCACCGGCCTGTATCTCTACGAGTCCGGCGCCGAGGACAAGGGCAACAGCTTCTGCCCCGCAAACTGGCCCGACAAGGACGCCGATGGTGACAACTATGAGTTCTTCGCCTATATCGTACGTCCCGAAGGCGTTGTCATGGACATGTATGTCGAGTTCGAAGACGGAACCAACGCGACCTGGGAAGGTCTGACCATAGCCAATAACGACAAGCTGTCCCTCAAGGACGGCGTAGATCCCGCAGGCTGGGAGCAGGAAGCCGTTGATGACGCGGAAGACTTGGCAAAGATGGCGGAAGTCGTCGCGGCCGGCAAGACCAGCGACAACTATTACCCCGGCTACGCGATACTTGGTCTTGAGATCAAGAACAAGACCGGTCTTGCGATTACCGAGTTCTACTTCTATGAGCAGGGCGGCGACCATACCATGTACAACAACATGGTTTCCTACCTTATCGATGAGGGCGGCAACGCCATAACCGCATGGCAACCCGGCAAGGGCGGTCTGTATGTATTCGACTTCTTCATTCGCCCCGAGGCTGAGTTCTATGAAATCTACCTCGTATATGAGGACGGCTCGACCCTGACTATCACCGACATCGACCTGAACACGCCCAACGGCGACGGTTTCCTGAGCAATGAGATTTCCATGAAGGACGCGGTTGACCCCGACCTGACCGAGGTCTCCTATGACGACGGCGATCCCGAACCGCTGCAGCTCATCATTGACGCCATCAACGAGGGCATCCCCGCCGATGGTTGGTATCCCGTGTACTAAGCTTTAGGCTTATTTGCGGTAAGGCGCGGCGACTTGGCCGCGCCTTTTTGTGTGAATAAGAAAGGATTGTAAGCGTGTATGCCATTTGGCGAAAGGGCAAATGCATTATGCCAAAAGGGCAAATGGAATATGCCAAAAGGGCAAATGCATTCGGCGAAACGCCGAACCAATACCAGATATAAACACATATATAAACACAGATATAAACGCACTATATATCTTGCGCAATAAATCGAACCCAAGGACACAGCCCGCTCACGAATCCGAGCTTTGGGCAGGACAAGCCTGCCCGATATTGATTAGGGTTAGAAATTGACCTTTCCCTGTGATGGGCGTGTTGCGCCCTCCGCTCTCCTTTTCATCCTCTGTTGCCGCCCCATAAAACTCATCCCGTATTCGCCCGCCACCCCCGCCGTCATCCAACTATGTTCCGCAGCCCATCCCCTCCAT
>DAOPJM010000036.1:7645-17998 GCA_035399665.1 Clostridia bacterium | reverse complement strand
ATGTGTTAGGCACGCCGCCAGCGTTCGTCCTGAGCCAGGATCAAACTCTTGAGTTTAATCCATAAACAACTTCCGTTGTTATGCTCTTTTTTTCTCGCTAGTCGTCTCAAAATTAATTGCGTTTGCTCTTTTTGCTTTCACCCCCTAAAGGGCTACTTGCTTGATGCTTCTTGTTTGTCTCTTTGCACTATATAGTTTTCAATGTACGTCGCTGACCCCTTCGGAGCCTCCGCTCCTCGCGACAGCTTTTGTATTTTAGCACCCACCCACCCCCTTGTCAACACCTTTTTTGAGATTTTTTTGATATATTATTTTTCGGCAAAACTTCCCCTCTGGGGGTTCGAAGGAAGTATTGGAGCGGTGCGGGGTTAGAGCCTCAGCACGGCGACAAGCTCCTCGCCGTCCTTTTCGCCCGTCTCCATAAAGCCTGCCGAGGCGTACAGCGACTTGGCGACTTCGTTTTCCGGCTCATAGGAAAGCCAACAGAACTCCGCCTCGCCGCACGGCTTGGTGCGAAGGTAGTCAAGGGACGCCGACAGCGCCGCTTTGCCGAGACCCCGCCCCTGAAAACGGCTGTCTATCATCAGTCTCCATATGCAATAGCTGCTTTGCGCGACCTTAGGCTCGTCCTCGTCGCCGATGGAGCCGAAGCCAAACATAACGAAGCCAACAAGAGTATCTTCACTATAAATAGCAAAGGGCAAGGCAATCTTGCCTTCCGAAATCGTGGCGTACGCTTGCAATATACTCTCCGTATTGCTCGCCACAAAGCTCTCCTGCTCGGCGTTCACGGACAGTCTTACTACCTTCCAGATGTTCTTAGTGTCTATCTTCCTAAGCTCTGTCATTTCATTTACCTCGAACCGTTTCGTTTTGATGATTTTAGCACGAGTTGCGACCAAATACAATCGCTTCCACTTATTTATTACAACTTGCTGCGGCGAATAAAAAACGCAGGGACGGCTTGCCAAACGGGGGGAAGTTGCGGTATACTTTAACAACATAACGGAGGTGTGCTATGGCTGCATTGCGCTACACCCTGAGCGTTCGCCTATGGGGGGACGACAAGGTTTTCGGCCCCGGCGTCGCGGAGCTTTTGGAGAAGGTTGACGAACACAAATCCATACGCAAAGCCACCATGGCTATGGGCATGGCCTACTCCAAGGCGTGGAGTATCATCAAGCACGCCGAGGAGGGGCTCGGCTTCGAGCTTGTTCACGGCTCCTCCGGCGGCAGGGGCGGCGGCGGCGCCGAGCTTACCGACAAGGGGCGTGAATTCCTCAAAGCCTATCGGGAATTCGAAGGCAGGCTGCGGCAATGCGCCGATTCCGCCTTCACCGACATATTCAAAGGAGAATGATATGGATTTCATAAAAATGCATGGACTCGGAAACGACTTTATCATGGTTGACGAAAGCGCGGTCGAGGGGCTGAACCTGCACGCGCTTGCCCTGCGGCTTTGCGACAGGCATACGGGCATAGGCGCGGATGGGCTTGTCGTCATCTGTAAATCGGACATAGCCGACGTGCGTATGCGCATTTTCAACGCCGACGGCAGTGAAGCGGAGATGTGCGGGAACGCCTCTCGCTGCTTTGCCAAATACGTTTATGAGCGCGGCATTATCAAGGGAGATGAGTTCGGGGTCGAAACCCCCGCCGGTATTATCGTATGCAAGGTGAACGCCGAAGCGGGCAAGGTGCAAAGCGTAACCGTCGATGTTGGCGCACCGCTTTTAGACTGCTCCGACATACCCGCCTTGGGCGAAGGGCGATTCGTTCTGCGTGAGCTTGATGTCTGCGGCGAAAAGCTGAATGCCACCGCTATGTTCATGGGCGTTCCGCACTGTGTCATATTCGAAAACGCCGTTGACGTCGCGAGGGTGGAGAGCGTAGGCCCCGTTGTCGAGCATCTTCCCCTGTTCCCGCGTGGAACCAATGTCAATTTTGCTCACGTTACAGACCCCGAAAACATAGAGCTTGCGACTTGGGAGCGCGGCTGCGGAAGAACTCTTGCCTGCGGCACCGGCTCCTGCGCTACGGCGATAGCGGGCGTGCTGTGCGGCCTTACTAAGCGCAGGGTGAACATCCACCTCGCTTTGGGCGTACTTACAATAGAATGGAAGGAAAACGGCAGGGTATACATGACCGGCCCCGCCGCGATAAGCTTTGTGGGCAGAGTGGAGCTGTAAAGCGGCGTTCATCGCGATTTTGGGTAGCGTACAGTCAACAGCTTCGGTTATGCGAAGCGTGTTTCTACTATTATTATATAAGAGGGTATTATGGAAGAATGGATGGATGGGTTCAACAAGTCCTTCTTTGGAACTTTGGAGGGGAGCCTTGAAAAGCTGCCCAAGGAGCTTTTGGGGGAGCTGTACAGGCCCTGCGCCGTCGCCTGCGTGCAAGCCTATGTGTTGGGTGAGCAGCGGCGGCAGTTCGCGGAATGCGGCAACAGCCTCGACCTGCAATACGAAAAATACGGCAGGTCGGAGTACTTCTT
Source organism: Clostridia bacterium (assembly GCA_035399665.1). Classification (GTDB taxonomy): domain Bacteria; phylum Bacillota; class Clostridia; order Christensenellales; family CAG-138; genus DAOPJM01. Next base: position 15,501 of record DAOPJM010000036.1, on the reverse strand, counting down.
CGCGGACATCATCGAACGGGGTCATGTCTATGAGGTAGGCTATCCGCGCTGCCTTTGCCCCGTGAAGCAGACGGGCTTTGCCTGCCCGCCCACGCACTGCGAATGCTCCAGGCAGAGCATACTATATGTGCTTGAAACATTGCTTCCGAACTCGACAATCACGGTGGAGCCTATGCATACGGTCTTGGGCGGCGCTGATGAATGCCGCTTTCGCGTCACCGTTGAGTAGACCTTCGCACCGTCACACAAGGGATACGGGTATGTCCCCATTGCGGGGAGCCGCAAAATGCAGCAAGCCTCGGCATTTCCCTATAAATTCACATTTACATTTAAATATATTGACAAAACCGCTCCAAATCTTGGCGGTTTTGTTTGACTTTGAGGGAAGTTCTCGCTATAATGAACACGGTTATATAGGCGGGGCTTGCCTCGCCAAATCAATACAGGAGGAATAATATGGCAAAGACCATGACCATCGACGGCAATACCGCGGCTGCGCATGTAGCATATGCGTTTTCCGACGTCGCCGCCATTTACCCCATCACGCCCTCGTCCCCTATGGCCGAGGTCGCCGATGAATGGGCCGCCAACGGCAGGCTCAACCTCTTTGGACAGAAGGTTCGCATCGCGGAGATGCAGAGTGAGGGCGGCGCTTCCGGCGCGGTCCACGGCTCCCTCAAGGGCGGCGCTCTGACCACCACCTTCACAGCGTCCCAGGGTCTTCTTCTGATGATCCCCAACATGTATAAGATCAGCGGCGAGATGCTGCCCGGCGTATTCCACGTTTCAGCGCGTGCTTTGGCCGCTCATGCCCTCTCCATTTTCGGTGATCACAGCGACGTCATGGCCTGCCGTCAGACCGGCTTTGCCATGCTCGCCTCCGCTTCCGTACAGGAAGTCATGGACATGGCTCTCGTTACTCACCTCTCCGCCATTAAGGCGTCCCTGCCCTTCGTGCATTTCTTCGACGGCTTCCGCACCTCCCACGAGGTTCAGAAGATCGAAGCTATCGACTACGAGGACATGGACAAGCTGCTTGATCGCGACGCGGTCGCGGCCTTCCGCGCACGCTCCATGAATCCTGAGCATCCCCATCTCGGCGGTACCGCTCAGAACCCCGATATCTACTTCCAGAATCGTGAAGCCACCAACAACGAGTACGCCGCCATCCCCGCCATCGTCCAGGATTACATGGACAAGGTCGGCGACATCACCGGCAGGCACTACCATCTGTTTGATTACGTCGGCGCACCCGATGCGGAGAACGTCATCGTCATCATGGGCAGCGGCGCGGACGTCGTTGAGGAAGCTATCAACTACCTGAATTCCAAGGGCGCCAAGCTCGGTCTTATCAAGATTCGTCTGTATCGTCCGTTCTCCACCAAGGCTTTCGTGGACGCTATCCCCGCAAGCTGCAAGCGCCTCGCCGTCCTCGACAGGACGAAGGAGCCCGGCTCCGTTGGCGAGCCCCTCTATACCGACGTCATCGCGGCGTTGGTTGAGCAGGGCAGAGATGGCGTCGAAGTATACGGCGGCAGATACGGCCTCGGCAGCAAGGAGTTCACTCCGACCATGGTCAAGGCTATCTATGACAACCTGGAGCTTGACAAGCCGAAGAATCACTTCACCGTTGGCATCATCGACGATGTGAGCTTTACTTCCCTGCCTATGCCCGCGCACGTCGCGGCGGCTCCCGCCGGCACCATCGCCTGCAAGTTCTTCGGTCTCGGTTCCGACGGTACCGTCGGCGCCAACAAGAACAGCATCAAGATTATCGGCGACCATACCCCGATGTACGCTCAGGGCTATTTCGCCTACGACAGCAAGAAGTCCGGCGGTCTGACCGTTTCGCACCTGCGCTTCGGCACGACCCCCATCCAAAGCCCGTACCTCATCGACCATGCGGACTTCGTGGCTTGCCATAATCCCTCCTACGTCACCCGTTACGCGGTGGCCGACGGCATCCGCGACGGCGGCGTGTTCCTGCTCAACTCCCACTGGTCCCTTGAGGATATGGAGCGTGAGCTGCCCGCTTCCCTCAAGAACGCCATCGCAAGGAAGCACCTCAGATTCTACAACATCGACGCGGTCGATCTGGCCGTCAAGGTCGGCATGGGCGGCAGAATCAACACCATCATGCAGGCCGCTTTCTTCAAGCTTGCGAACGTCATCCCCGCGGAGGACGCCATAACCTACATGAAGGCCGCCGCCAAGAAGTCCTACACCCGCAAGGGCGAGGAAGTCGTAAAGCGCAACTATGACGCTATCGACATCGGCGCTTCCGCCGTCACCGAGGTTCACTACCCCGAATCCTGGGCAACCACCACAGAGGGTGCAATCGTCAAGGACGTCACCGACGATCCTTACTTCAAGGACTTCATCAAGCCCATCTTGGCACAGGATGGCGACAGCCTGCCCGTCTCAAAGATGAGCCCCGACGGTACCGTTCCGACCGGCACCACCAAGTACGAAAAGCGCGGTATCGCCGTCAAGGTTCCCGAATGGGTTCCCGAAAACTGCATACAGTGCAACCAGTGCGCACTCGTCTGCCCGCACGCCGCCATCCGCCCCGTGCTGCTTAACGCCGAGGAAGAAGCCGCAAAGCCCGAGGGCTTTGTCACCAAGAAGGCTGTCGGCAAGGAAGTCGCAGGACTTACCTTCCGTATGCAGGTCTCGCCCTTGGACTGCTCCGGCTGCGGCAACTGCATAGACTGCTGCCCCGCCAAGGTCAAGGCTCTGCGCTACATCCCGCTTGAGGACGCCAAGCAGGACGAGTCCTTCTGGGATTGGTCAGTCACTATCCCCGAAAAGGATCTTGCCTTCAACACCAAGACCGTCAAGGGCAGTCAGTTCAAGAAGCCCCTGTTCGAGTTCTCCGGCGCTTGCGCGGGCTGCGGCGAAACGCCTTACATCAAGCTCGTTACTCAGCTCTTCGGCGACAGGATGATCGTTGCGAACGCCACGGGCTGTACCTCCATCTACGGCGGCTCCGCCCCGACCTGCCCGTACAGCACCAACGACAAGGGTTTTGGCCCCGCTTGGGCAAACTCGCTGTTTGAGGACAACGCTGAGTTCGGCTTCGGCATCAACCTCGCCGTTTCCTACCGCAGGAAGAACCTTGCTCAGGTCGTTGAGAAGCTGATCGCCGTTGACTGGTGCTGCGAAGATATCAAGGCCGCCGGCGCCGAATGGCTCGCCAAGATGGACGACGCCGAGGGCTCCCGCATTGCGGGCGAAAAGCTGCTTGCAGCATGCAAGGACGGCGTGGACGTGGATCTGACCGGCACCGAGTGGGAAGCAGACTGGCTTGCCAACGGCAAGAAATGCCCCTGCGACGCCTGCACGTTGGCCTATGAGGTCATCGCGAACGCCGACCTGCTGACCAAGAAGTCCGTTTGGATTTTCGGCGGCGACGGCTGGGCTTACGACATCGGCTACGGCGGACTCGATCACGTTCTGGCCATGGGTGAGGACGTCAACGTTCTCGTTCTGGACACCGAGGTCTACTCCAACACCGGCGGTCAGTCCTCCAAGGCTACGCCTACCGGACCTATCGCGAAGTTCGCGGCTGCCGGCAAGCGCACCAAGAAGAAGGACCTTGGACTTATGGCAATGAGCTACGGCTACGTCTACGTCGCAAAGGTCTGCATGGGCGCCAACCCCAACCAGCTCATAAAGGCGGTCAACGAGGCCGAGGCCTACCATGGCCCGTCCCTCATCATCTGCTACGCTCCCTGCATCAACCATGGTATCAACATGAACCATTCGCAGGAGGAAGCCAAGAAAGCGGTTGAGGCCGGTTACTGGCCCCTGTACAGGTACAATCCTGATCTGACCAAGGATGGGATCAACCCGTTCGTGCTGGACAGCAAGGATCCTACCGGCAGCTATCAGGCCTTCATCATGGGTGAAGCAAGGTACGCCGCACTGAAGCATCAGTTCCCCGAGGTCGCTGACAAGCTGTTCGAAAGAGCGGAGCATGAGGCCAAGGAGACCATAGAGTACTACAAGAAGCTTGGCGATATGTAATCGCAAAAGCAACTGCGGCGGGCGTTCTAAAGCGTCCGCCGCTTCAATATTGAAAGGAGAGTTCATCATGGATAAATTATTCATAGCAACACCCCAAGCCCCCGCCGCGATAGGCCCCTATTCGCAGGGCGTTGTGGCCAAGGGCGCTCTCGTGTTCGTCTCGGGGCAGCTTCCCATAGACCCCAAGACCGGCGCGTTCGCCGGTGAAAGCATCACCGAGCAGACCGCCCAGTCCATTCGCAACATCGAGGCCATTCTGACGGAGGCGGGAACCAACCTTGACGCCGTCGTCAAGACCACCGTGTTCCTCGCGGACATGAACGATTTTGCCGCCATGAACAAGGTCTACGCCGAGTTCTTCTCCAAGTCCCTGCCCGCAAGAGCGGCGTTTCAAGTGGCGCGTCTGCCAAAGGACGCCAAGGTCGAAATCGAGGCCATAGCGATCGTGGGGTAAGCAAAAGCTGATGGCGTGAAAGCTCCGTGGTATATGCGGGGCTTTTTTTGTCCTCAATATGCATTTTTTATCCCCGTCTGATTCGAGGGTTCGCGCCGTTTACGAAAATTTTGCGTTAATTGCAAGCTTTTTTGTGCAAAAGCTTTATGGTTTGTATAATATATAATTGTAAATATCTTGAAAGCGTTATGCACATCTGCTATAATTTATCGGTTAGGAGAGTTTCTATTAAACAAGGAGGGTATTATTTTGGCACACAAGTATGTTTATCTGTTTGACGAAGGAAACGCGGGAATGCGCAACCTTCTGGGCGGCAAGGGAGCCAACCTTGCTGAGATGACCGGACTGGGGCTGCCGGTCCCATACGGCTTTACCATCACGACCGAGGCCTGCACTCGTTACTATGACGACGGCAAGATGATTTCGGACGAGATTGTACACCAAATCTACTCGGCTCTTGCGACCGTCGAGAGCGCCGTAGGCAAAAAATTCGGGAGCGTCGAGAATCCCTATCTCGTATCAGTTCGTTCGGGCGCACGCGCTTCCATGCCGGGCATGATGGACACCATCTTGAACCTCGGCTTGAACGATGACACCGTTTTGGCCATGGCTCGTCTCACCAACAACGAGCGCTTTGCCTTTGACAGTTACAGGCGTTTCATACAGATGTTCTCCGACGTCGTTATGGGCGTAGAGAAGGCGAAGTTTGACAAGATTCTTGACGCCGCGAAGAAGGCTCACGGCTGCGAGAAGGACACCGATTTGACCGCCGACGACCTCAAGGAGATCGTCTCCGCTTACAAGGCTCTGTACCTTGCACAAAAGGGCGAGGCATTCCCGCAGAACCCCCATATGCAGCTCATCGAGGCTGTCAAGGCCGTGTTCCGCAGCTGGGACAACCCCCGCGCTATCGTATACCGCCGCATGAACGACATCCCTTACAGCTGGGGTACCGCCGTCAACGTGCAGTCTATGGTATTCGGCAACATGGGCGACGACTCCGGCACGGGCGTTGCTTTCACAAGAAGCCCCTCCACCGGTGAGAAATCCCTGTTCGGCGAGTTCCTGATGAACGCGCAGGGCGAGGACGTTGTCGCGGGCATCCGCACGCCGTCCCCCATAAGCGTCCTGGCCGATACCAACCCCGAGGTCTATGCGCAGTTCGTGAGGATTGCGGACATCCTTGAGAAGCACTACCGCGATATGCAGGATATGGAGTTCACCATCGAGAAGGGCAAGCTCTATATGCTCCAGACCCGTAACGGCAAGCGCACCGCCGCGGCCGCTTTGCAGGTGGCCGTTGACCTCGTTTCCGAGGGCATGATCACCCGTCAGGAAGCCGTCGCCATGATAGATCCCAAGAGCCTTGACGCGCTGCTGCATCCCACCTTTGACGCGAAGGCGCTCAAGGAGGGCAAGGTTATCGCAACCGGTCTGCCCGCCTCCCCCGGAGCCGCCGCGGGCCGCATCTACTTCGACGCGACAGAGGCTATGGAAGCCGGCGAGCGCGGCGAAGCCGTCATTCTTGCTCGCAAAGAGACCAGCCCTGAGGACATCGAGGGCATGAACATAGCCAAGGGCATACTCACCTCGTTCGGCGGTATGACCTCCCACGCCGCCGTCGTTGCGCGTCAGCTCGGCACCTGCTGCATTTCGGGCTGCAAGGACATCAACATCGATGAGGCGTCAAAGCTTATTACCATATTAAAGAGCGGCGAAACCCTCACGGAGGGCGACTGGCTGAGCCTTGACGGTTCCACGGGCAAGGTTTACGAGGGCGCAATCAAGACCGTTCCCGCCGAGCTGTCCGGCAACTTCGCAACCATCATGGGCTGGGCGGACGCTATCCGCAGGCTCAAGGTTCGCACCAATGCCGACTCGCCCGCGCAGGCCGCCACAGCGGTTCGCTTCGGCGCCGAGGGCATAGGCCTCTGCCGTACCGAGCATATGTTCTTCGATGAGGATCGTATTCCCGCCGTGCGTGAGATGATAGTAGCCAAGAACGCCGAAGAGCGCGCAAAGGCTCTTGCCAAGATTCTGCCCATGCAGAAAGAGGACTTCAAGGGAATTTACAAGGCCATGGGCGCACGCCCTGTCACCATCCGCTTCCTGGATCCCCCGCTGCATGAGTTCCTCCCCCACAAGGATGAGGAGATCGCGGATCTTGCCAAGACCATGGGTCTGAGCTTTGAGGAGCTGAAGGCCACCGTGGACGGGCTGAAGGAGTCCAACCCGATGATGGGTCACAGGGGCTGCCGTCTTTCCGTCACCTATCCGGAGATCGCGGAGATGCAGACCCGCGCCGTCATAGAGGCGGCTGCCGAGGTTCGCGCCGAGACCGGCCTTGATATCATTCCCGAAATCATGATCCCGCTCGTAGGCGAGGTCAAGGAGCTTAAGTACGTCAAGGATATAGTTCTGGCCACAGCCAAGAAGGTGTTTGTCGAGAAGGGTCTGAAGTTCAAGTTCTTGGTCGGCACCATGATTGAGATCCCGCGTGCGGCTCTTACCGCCGATGAGATAGCGACCGAGGCCGAGTTCTTCTCCTTCGGCACGAACGACCTTACCCAGATGACCTTCGGCTTTAGCCGTGACGACGCGGGCAAGTTCCTTTCCGACTACTATGCCAAGAAGATCTTTGAGAGCGATCCCTTCGCAAGGGTTGACCAGATCGGCGTAGGCAAGCTCATGCAGATGGCTGTCAAGCTTGGCCGTGAGACCCGCCCCGACCTGCACCTTGGTATCTGCGGCGAGCATGGCGGCGACCCCTCCTCCGTGGAGTTCTGCCACAGGATTGGCCTCGACTACGTCTCTTGCAGCCCGTACAGAGTTCCCATAGCGAGACTCGCGGCGGCTCAGGCGGTCATCAAAGGCTCCAAGGCCGGCAAGTAATCCGACAAAGACAAAACTCGAGTGGGAGCTAACCATTAGTTGATTAGCCGACCTCACACACCGCCATAAGCCGTTTGGTATACGGCGGTTCAGTCACAAACGCAATACATGGACTCGTGCTATTCGGATGATAGTATCCGAATCGTGCGAGTCCTGTGTTTGTGATGGTTTAGCCGCTCGCATGCCCATCCTGTATGCATCAAATTATCCGGCTTTCATGTAATTATTCTCTGCCAACCCTCCCCCTGCTGGCATCCAATTATGCTCCGCCAACCCGCTCCCTTGTCATCCTGAGCGAAGTCGAAGGATCTTGCCGAAAGCTTAGGGGTCAAAAGGCGCTCCCACCTCGTGAACTGCTTGTCACACAGGGGGAGCGCATCTTTCTCATTATGCTTGTTTCAAGATCCTTCGTCGCTTTTGCTCCTCAGGATGACAGTGAGGGTTTGCCGCCGGAGCATTTATCCTATGACGTGACAGTGAG
>DAOPJM010000036.1:0-7545 GCA_035399665.1 Clostridia bacterium | reverse complement strand
ATGACAGTGAGGGTTTGCCGCCGGAGCATTTATCCTATGACGTGACAGTGAGTTTTTGCCGCCGGAGCATTTATCCTATGATGTGTTTGTATTGCAAACCCTCCCTCGCTGTCATAAACCTCTTGCGTGAAGATCAAGGGTCAGGCTGCCGACGCTCGTTACTGCTCCTTATCGCGCTTGTACTGGCTGTTCCACGCCTTGCCCACCCTGATGGTGGTAACTATGCCCAGGAGGAAGGCCAAAATGCCCACTATCTTGTCCAAGTGGCGCAGGAAAAAGTTGTTGCTGTTCAAAAAGTGCAGCATCGGGTTGAACTCGTCAAGTATATCAAAGGTGACATAGACGGCTCCGAGCACCACGCAAAGAACTGCCAGTGTTATCGCCAAGGTCTGAAGAAATCTGTTGACGTTTTTCGTTTTCATGTCGGCCTCCTAATCCTGCACTTCGCCGATATAAAGTATATCGCTTGTTTTGCGGGTATTATGCCCCTCAAGCGTTCCCATGTAATACAGACCGCAGGAGCCGCCGCCGTCAAGATTGTACGCCGTGGTGCATCCGAGGTCCGCGAACAGCTGCGCAAGTCCATCCAGCGTGATACCGTCGGACTTCTCATCCGAGTTGTCCCTTGTACCCAGCACGGTGATAAAGCAATAATGCCCCGGCTCGAAGTAGCCTATCGCGGTACGCGGGTTTTCGGTGCGGAACCGAGTAGGCGGAAAGTCGGTGCGGGCGGTGCCGTCGGCGTTCAGGAGGGCCGGCCCGAAGTAGAATATCTGATAGGGATACCGCGCCGTGATGGCGGCGGCGTCTATCTCCTCACGATAGTCGTAGGTCTCCATCGTGCCGTCATAGTAGATGACGCAAAGGTCGGAGGTGAAGCCCTTGGTGGGACTTCTAAGCTCAATCCCGTTCCGCACTATCCAGCCGTCGGAGGACTTGGTCATGTAGTCGCCGTTGACCGCGACAACAGCATTCGCTTCCTTGGCAAAGGTGCGCGTCCACTCGGCCGCATTGTCGTTGGTAACGTAGGCGGTGCGGAAGCACTCTATTCTTTGAAAATAGACGTCGGTCACATAGTAGACGAGCCTGCTTTCCGTGACCTTGGTGACGGTAACGCTGACGTCCTTGCTCTTGTAGGTGGTCTCGGTCTGAATTATCTGCCCGTCGGTAAACCGCCCCGCGAAGTAATCGCCAAAGTAGCCGTAGGGGGTTGGGGTGGGCTCAGGCGTCGCCGTGGGTTCGGGCGTCGGGGTCGCGTTCGGTTCCAAGGTCGGGGTGGCGGTAGGCTCCTTAGTGTCGATAACGACAGGGACGGGTTCGGCCGTAGGCTCTGTCGTCGCGGGCGGCGTACTAAGCACGACCGCGTCGGAAAAGCGCGATCCGTTTATGTTGAACCAGTTGAACGCAACGGCAACAATGGCAAGGGCTATAACAAGGAATCCCAAGACCTCGGCCAGGATTACCGCAATCAGTTTCGGAGATGTTTTCATGATTTCTTTCCTTTAACGAATATGTATTTCCGCTGTATCCAGAAGCACAGCGGGTAAGTCACAGCCTGTATGATTATGTAGAACGGAATCCACGGCAAGCCCCAATGCGCGACAATCAGTTCCTGCAGACCAAGCTGTACCAAATAGTTTACCACGAACAGCGCAATATATTTAAGATAGCTGCTGTGATTTCCGCCGCCGAACACCAGCTTGAGATTCAAAAAGTAGTTCAGCGTACCGCTCCCAAGCCTTGCGGTCGCGGTCACAAACGCCACGGCAATCACAGGATCCCATGAGCCTGTAACGAGCTTTAGGAGGGTGACAAGCAGCAAGTCCACCAGGAAGCACAGCACCGACGACGAGATATATCCCAAGATTATGCGGTATATGCGCCAAGAGTCGCGCCACGGATGAAAGTGTGAGGACTCGTTATCCATAATGTACACGGTTTCTATGGGCGTTTCAAGTATGGGAATGCGCTCCTTCGTGCAGTGCAGGAGCTGAGTTATCTCATACTCATAGCGTTCGCCCTTAAGCTCAAGCATCTCCGGCACGCGGGATACCGCGAACGCCCTAAGCCCCGTCTGGGTGTCGAACACCTTCACCCCCGTTGAGGCGGCGAATACGAACCTTGTTATCGCGTTGCCCGCCCTGCTCTTGAACGGCACGTCGCCCAGAAAGCGGCGCGAACCCAAAACCAAGGCTTCCTTGTTCTGCTCCCAAGTCTTGGCGACATTGAGTATGTCGGAGGGCAGGTGCTGTCCGTCCGCGTCAACCGTGATTATTCCCTCATCCTTGGGGAAGTTCTTCGCGCAGTACTCAAAAGCCGTCTTCATGGCGCGTCCCTTGCCGCGATTCACCTCATGATGCAGGACTGTCCCGTAAGGCTCCAGCGCCTCAAAGATTGGCTTGCACCGCTCCGCGCTGCCGTCGTCTACAATCACTATTGGATAGCCGCAGGCCTCGCACAGCTCCGCTACGAGCTTTGTTAACTTCTCGTCCGGCTGATAAGCGGGAATAACAATTATCATCAAAACCTCCGTGGTATCGATAACTCAATACGCACTGATTATCATATCCCACATTGTCACTTTGGTCAAGTGCGGCGCTACTTCCTTTTGCATCCAAATTGTTAAAAGTTTGTAATTTGCGAAATCACATCGTAATTGACGCCTATCCTGTCGCCGCCCATCGCGCTTTGCATCAAATTTGTTAAATGTTTGTAATATTAATCCCCGTTTGTGGCAAAGTTATTTGAAAAGCATTAATATAGTGGCACAGGCGTTTTTCGTCCGTATGGAGGTTTTTCTTATGAACAAAAAGCTCAAATGGAGCATTATCGCAATAGCGGCCGTGGTGGTCGTGGCGGCGGCCGTGATAGTCGGCGGCAAGCTTGCCAACATACTCTACAACCCCGACTATCAGGGTGGGCTGTTTGATCGCGCAACCGCGACGCCCGACCCGATTACGGTCGTAGTGGACGAGCCTACGCCCGAAGCTTCCGGCGCCGTCTCCGGCACCGGCGAGGCTATGCCGACCGAAGCGCCGTCCGCAACGCCCTCGCCTTCGCCCACGATTGACCCCTATGACGAGCTTATGTCACAGGCGGACGCGACCCTCTTGGAGCAGCATATAGTCAACTTCCTCTTGATAGGCGTTGACTATGAGGAGGCGCGTGTTGAAAATTGGAACGGCAAGGACGGCAACTCCTTCCATTCAGACGTCATGATGGTGCTTGCCGTCAACTTCGACGAGGGCCGAGTGGATCTTATCTCGCTGCCCCGCGACACCTACGCCAACATCCCCGGCGTTAAGGGCATATACAAGCTTAACGCTTCGCTCAACTGCGGCACTGACGGCACCAATTACGGCCTGTTTTGCAAGAACGGCGAGGGCTTTGAAAAGGTCTGCGAGGCCGCGGAGTGGATGCTCGGCGGAATTGAAGTCAACTACTATTACGCGGTCACGATGGAGGCCGTAAAGCAGCTTGTGGACGCTTTCGGCGGCGTATGGTACGATGTCGAGGGCGACTTTGACAACGGCGGCCGCTACTATAAGGCGGGTTATCAGTTCATGGACGGACAGGCGGTTTTGGACTATATGCGCGTTCGCAAGGCGGGGCACACCACCATGCCCCTCTCGGACTCGGCGCGTGTCAACCGTCAGAAGAACATGATGGTCGCGATATACAACAGCATGAAGGCCAATAACCTAATGGTCAAGATTCCCGAAGTTCTCTCCGCCTTTGACGGGGCGCTCTTTACGAACTGCACCATTGAGCAGACCGCCGCGCTTGCCGCTTTCGGCACAAAGATGAATTCGGACAACATCGGCCTGTACTCCATGAGCGGCAGTACGGCCACGCTCTTCCATTGGAATTTCTGCTTCACGGATCAATCCAACCGCAAGGAGATTATAAAGACCGTCTACAACGTGGACGTCTCCGGCTATGCCAAGTACACGAAATCCTACGCTCAGTATCGCTGGGCGGATATGCTTTACGAGGTTTACGCGGACAACTGCAAACCGCTGACCGAGTATGTGCAGAAGCTAATTGAGGCCGACGACCTGCTGCCTGAGTTTACGGCTACGCCGGAGCCTTCCGCAACGCCATCCGCGACGCCCACGCCCACCTCGATAATCACGATTCCAACCTTCACACCCGCCCCCACAAGCACCCCGACCGAGACCCCTTGGATTATCGGCGACGCGGGCGGAGCGGTCAGGCTGTCCTCGTCAAACGGTACCGAAACGCGCAAATACAGCGAGGAGGACAGACAGCAGTACGCGGACTACCTCACAGCGCTTGAGGAGCTTGACGAGCTGAAGAAGACCGCCGACACGCAAGCCTCGCGCCACGCAAGCGGCAAAAGCTCATCGCTGTCGTCCGCCGCAGCCAAGTACCTGGAGAAGCTCAACGAGGTTCAAACAAAGGCGATTGCCCTCGCGAAAACCTTCGGTTACAGCAAGAAGGGCTTCGATATCGCCTGCTCTTACAGCTCGACCTATGTTTCCGGCTCGCTGTGGGGCCTCAACTACTGGAACGATAAGTCCTTCAACGCCGTCAAGGTCAACTTCAACTAACAGAAAAAATCAAATGATATAATCTCGGACAGGTCTAAAGCCTGTCCGATTTTTTGTCCGTTTGAGAAAGACATGGATGAGCCGTCCGCCCTGAAGCCGTGTTGGGAGGCGTTGTTGTCCGCGTGCGCTCGGTATGGATAGCAGCGAGTTGTGATAGCTCAGGATGACACGAAGGGTTGAGGAACGAGGGTACGGTGGGAGCGGGGATTGACTTTTATGCTTTCGGCAAGATCCTGCGCGATAGCTCAGGATGACAAGGGGGTTGGTTGACGGAACAGAATTGGATGACACGAAGGGTTGAGGAGTGGGGTTGTGGAGGGAGTGCCTTTTGACTTCTAAGTTTTCAGCAAGATCCTTCGACTAACGCTCAGGATGACAAGGGGGGTGGGAGGACGATGCAATCACGTCATTGAGCGAATGTGCAGGCGGTATACCCCCTTTGTCATCCTTTGATAGGCGCGGGGTGACGGCAAAGGCCCTCCTGCCGTACAAAAAAGCGGGGGCTGCCCCCGCTTATGTGTCGTTATTGCTCTGTCAGGAACTTCACGGTTTTGGCCATGTCCATGGACAGCGACGCCTTCACAAGCACGGTATCGCCCTTTTGGATGAGCTTTGGCAGCGCCTTCAACATTTCCTCCTGTGTCCTAAACCACACCGTATTGCCGCAGCCCACGGCATTTTGGGACAGCTCGCCCACACAAATCAACAGGTCAACGCCCTTGTCCGCGGCAAAGCGCCCCGTCTCGCGGTGGTACTCAGGGCCGTTTATTCCAAGCTCTCGCATATCGCCGAATATGCACACCTTGCGCCCCTTTGCCTCGCACAGCACCTCGATCGCGGCCTGCATGGAAGTCGGATTGGAGTTATACGCCCCATTCAGCACGGTAATGCCGTTATGCTCTATAACGCTCATCCTTCCGGAGGGCGGGGTAAAGTTCTCTATCCCCCGTGCCATTTCCTCGCTCGGCACTCCCAGCAGACTGCCCACAGCTACTGCCGCAAGCGCGTTCGCGACCATGTGCCTGCCCGCCGCGTGGACGGTTGTCCTAAAGCTCTTTCCCCCGTAATGCACGGTAAAGCTTGTGCCGTTAAGTCCGTTCGGGATTATTTCGTCCGCGTACACGTCGTATTTGGGATCGAAGCCGTAGCAGAGGTCGTGCGGCACGGTGCAAAGCAGGGGATCATCCCCATTCACAATCACCTTGCGCCCCTCTCTCGCGTAGTTCAGCATCTCAAGCTTGCCCTTCAGTATGCCCTCCCGTGAGCCGAAGAACTCCACATGCGCGTCGCCTATGCAGGTGAACAGGCATATGGTGGGTTCGCTCATGTAGGACAGGCGATCGATCTCGCCGAAGTGGTTCGTGCCAAGCTCCATTACGGCAAGCTCATGCTCGGGCTTGAGCATGAACACAACCTGGGGTACGCCCGTCTGGTTATTGAGATTGCCCTTGGTGGCAAGCGTGTTATAGCGCTGCGACACCACGGCGTTTACCATGTCCTTGGTGGTGGTCTTTCCCACGCTTCCCGTAATCCCGACCACGGGTATGTCGAATCTCTCACGATAGTCCCGCGCCAAAGCCTGAATAGCGTCAAGGCAGCTCTTTACCCGAATGTGCGGGCGGGCCGTCTCCTGCTCCGACAGCGTAAGCACCGCGCCGCGCTCAAACGCCGCGTCGATGAAGCGATGCCCGTCCAAGGACAGCCCGTGTATCGGCACATACAAAGCTCCGCGCCTTAGGGTGCGCGTGTCAATGGATACCGAGTCAAAGCTCCCGTTTCCGTCCGCGCCTTGCAGCGTTCCGCCGCATATTCGGGTGGCGTCGGCAAAAGTGTAAGGTATCATCTGTATTTTTCCTCCGACAGGGCAATGATTTTGCAGCACAGGGCAGAAAAGTCTATTCCGACCGCGGCGGCCTCTTGGGGCAGAAGCGAGGTCGGGGTCATGCCGGGCAGGGTGTTCGCTTCCAACAGGAACCATTCGCCCGCCTCGGTCATGATAAGGTCCATGCGCGCATAGACCGCAAGCTGTAAAGCGTGAAACGCCTTGACCGACAGCTCCTGCGCCCTTAGGGTGGCGGCGGCGTCCACATGGGCGGGGGTCTGCTCGGTGACGGCGTTGGGCTGATACTTGTTCGCGTAGTCATAGAAGCCCTGATGCGGAATGAGTTCGATAAGCGGCAGGGCAGCGCCGTCAAGCACGCCGCAGGAGAACTCGCGCCCCTTGATGTACTGCTCTATGATAATCTCGTCCTCCTTCTCAAAGGCAAGGTCGAGAGCCGCTTCAAGCTCATCAGGCTCGCGGACAATGGAGATACCGATGGACGAGCCGCCGCTGTTGGGCTTCACCACGCAGGGCAGTTCAAGCTCGGGGCAAGGCTCGCCGCGCTTTAGGCGTATGCCGAAGGGGGTCGAAAGCCCCGTTTCGTTGAAAATACGCTTGCTCGCCCATTTATCCATGGCAAGGCGGCAGCCCTCCGCACCGCTTCCGGTGTAGCGTATGCCCTCGGCGTCGAAAAGCCTTTGAAGCATACCGTTCTCGCCAACGTCTCCGTGTAAGGCCATGTATACGATGTCGCAGGCGCGGCATAGCTCAAGGACGTTTAAGCCGATCTTCTCGTCATAGCCGGTTTTTCGGGTGGCGGCGATGGCGGCAAGGTCGGGTTCGGTGCGCGAAACGCGGTAGGGCGGCACGGGCTTTGCCGCGTCGAAAACGGAGTATATATCAGGGGGCAGCGTCGGCAGCCCGAAAAAGAGATCCACTAGTACGGCCTTGTGACCGGAGCTTAGGAGGGTGTTGCAGGCCAGCGCCGCGCCTGAAAGCGAAACGTCGCGTTCGGGGGAAAGGCCTCCCGCCAGTACTACTATGTTCATCTATGCCTCACAATATCGCTTGGGATAGTCGGCGCGAAATCGCACTAACAATAAATTATAACATATCCTATGCGCATACCGCAAGTTCTATTTCCCACGC
>DAOPJM010000035.1:7070-19012 GCA_035399665.1 Clostridia bacterium | reverse complement strand
GCTCAGGATGACACGGGGTGGCAGGATGACACGGGGCGGTGTTGGCGAAGCTATCACGTCATAAGTCGAATGTTCAGCCATCAAACCTTCTCTGTCATCCTGAGGAGCGGCGCGACGAAGGATCTTGAAACAAGCTTGCGGTCGAGGGGGCGCTCCCCCGTGGGATAGGGATGTAGCGGTCTTGTCTTGCCAAAGCAAAAGGGCAGGTGCAAGCGTCTTGCCCTGCCGAAGATGCGATTGAGTAATTGGTACAGCTGTCTTACAGCTTGTTGTCTATAAACTCCAAAAGCTCAACGCTGCTCATTATATCGCTGTCACGGTAGACCTCGTTTGAGAGGGGCGCTTTGACGAACTCGGCCTCCGCGTCGCCCACCGATGAGAAAACGAGCATATGCTCAGGGTTATACATATATGAATCCAAAAGCGCCGCGTTGTCGCTCAAAAGCTTCCTGTGGTACAGTATTGACTCCGCAACCCGAAGCGACGGCCCCGCCGCGCCCTTTTGTGTGACGTCCAATATACACTTTGCGTTCAGCATCTCCCGCGTGGCCTGCTCATAGGGTATCTGCCCCGAGTACTTTATACCCTCCACATACACCCTGTCACACTCGTTCACGCCCACAATTCGAAAGTCGCAGCGAAGCTGACGTTCCGTCAGCGCTCTATACGCGGCCAGAATCTCAGGCAGGCGGTTCTTGGCATAGCCCACAAAATACACATCGTTCTCAGGCTCGCCCCTAAACTCCAACAGTCCGCTTTTACCAAAGAAGTAGGGTAAAAACTCCACGTCGTATTCCTTTGCTTCAATAGGGTCGTAGCTAAAGACAAGGTCACAGCTCCGTTTTACGGCGTCGAAATCCGAAATCCTTTTCTTTGTTATCTGATCAAGATACACTATTGCGCTCTTGTCATTCGGGTATGTCCTTTTAAGCCAGTCGGTAAATTCCTTGTACTCGCTGAGATATTTACCGCCCAAGGACACCCTGCAAATCGGCTTATCATTGTCAAAGCCGTGCTTTGTCATTCTCTTGAACCACAGCCTTTTCAACGGCAGTCTTATTCGACTGTTGATTTTAGCTGAAAAATGCAGTTTGAACAGCAGGTGGCATAGCCTTCCGCCGCTCAAAAAGGCGTCATCGCATACTTCGACGAAGTTCTTGCCGTCAAGGTCTTGCAGCATTGCGCGTATGTAATCGCCTTCAGCGCTGTATATGACGTAATTGTACTTCATCTCTCCTGCGAATCCTCAAATATCGTTGTCAGAACCTCGCGATGTGCGTCACAGCGGACAAGGTTCATCGCAAGCATCTCCTGCCGCCGCCCTATCAACAGCTTGACCACAGCTCCGTGCGTCATGCGGTTCAGCTTGTTCAATACGCGCCCCATGCCATATATGGATGGAAGATATTCATCCCTTTTATGCCTGCAAAACTTCAGCCACTCTGACTTCAAAAAGGCTTCATCCTCAAGCCGCTCGCTCCTCTGCTCAAGCCCTCGAACAACGTCCTCGTTTGAAAGCTGCAACCCCTCCTTTTTAGCTTCAACGCCGATTAGCTTTAACTCAACGTCCTTGCCTATTGAAAGCTTTACCATAAGCCCGTAGTTCCACATCGTGCTTGTGTCGCTGTGTCCGAACAGGAAATTGCCCTGCCCGTAAAGGATTTTACCGTTTTTACAGCGCTCCATGCTGCCCACGCAATGGCTGTGCTGGCACAGCACCAAATCCGCGCCGCTCTCCGCCATCTTACGGCAGCGCCGCCTAAGTTCCTCGGAAGGGTATTCATAGTTCTCAATGCCGCCGTGATACAGTACCACAAGAAAACGGCAATTTTCCTTCGCATTGCGAATCGCGTCAAAGCTGTCATACGGTGAAAACAGCCTTGCACCCGCGCAGCTTTCCCCAACGCAGTTGAATTCCTTCTCCGCAAAGCTCAAAAAGCCGATGCGAACTCCGTTCTTCTCAAAGAAAAACGGTCTTGCGGCGTCATGCTCGTTTGCGCCCGCACCGAAATGCGGCAGCTTTAGCTCGTCACAAAGGGTTATGGTATCAAGGCAGCCTTCGTCTCCAAAGTCCCTTATATGGTTGTTGGCAAGCGACACAGCGTTAACGCCCGCTTTCATGAGCAGCTCCAAATCACTTCGCTTGCATGAGAGGTTGGGGCCTGTCTTGACAGCGGGCTTTATGTACTCGGTAACGGGGCATTCAAGGTTGCATAGGACAAGGTCGCTCTCTTGAAGGGCGGGAAGAACATCTCCAAGCAAACCCTGTATGTCGCTCTCAATGAAACGTTCACGCCACGCCCAAGCGGGGCAAACATCCCCAAGTATGGTTATTTCCGTCCGCTCACTCATGCTTGCCCCCCGATTTTAGCTTTTCGTACAGCTCCAAATTGTAGTTGGGTTCGGGCAGGGTGAGCAAGTCGCCTAAGCTCTCGTCATATGTGCGTCCGTTTGGTACTATCGGCAACAGCCCTCCTCCGGGGAAGAAGGTCAATTCTCCAAATACAACCTTACCGTCAACATCATAGAAGTCCACCCTTACAAAAGGAAAAGGCTTTGAAAGCTCCTTAGCTAATGTCACCATCTCACTAAAGCAAGAGGGAACGTCAATCGGCGCGCTTGAAGGTGTGTAGCCTCTGTAAGTAAAACCGGTTCGCTTCCAATCCATATCCAGAAAGTCAACGTAATGCTTCCCCTCATAATCATGGTTAATCTGCATGAATTTAGGCTCTCCGTTGAAACACATGAACTTGTAGTCATTCAATGGCTTTGCATCGATGAATTCCTCTATAACAATCTTGCGTTTGATGTCGGAATAATACCATTCACGACCGAAAGCCGCAAGGTCAAGCTTGAGCCACTGGTTCATTATGCGGCGTTCGAAGAAGATGTTAAGCTTAGACTTGTCAGTACATATCAAGTTCCACCCGCTGCCATGGTTTGCCTTGGCTGCGAACCTGTTCGGCAAGGCGTCAAAATCTATATCGTTCGCATTGTCATACACTCCGATTAACCCGTTGAGCAAATATGCATAGCCGCGCTCTGTAAGGTACTCCCTTACGGCGTACTTGTCCGCGCAAACCACCATGTCAGGGTCATGATAGAACAGCTTGAACCACTGAAGCTTCTCTGTATAGCTCTTGGGGTTTACAAGGTCAATCTCTCTGCCGAAGCGTTCGCGGTAAATGGCCGAAATACAGTCGTAATCGTCTTTATAGCGTCGCATACTGGCATGTTCTCTTGGAACGCGCAGCTTCAAAAACAGTAATCTTCCCGGCGCGCTCGACTGCATTACACTTTTGATTCTTTTCTTAACCGTCATCGTATCCCCTGCCTTTGCCGTCCCTGCATAATTTCGTGTTTTCCCATTATACCACAGAAACCACACATTTCAATAGTCTGTATATTTTCTTGACGGGCGGCGACAAAAAAGCGGGGGCTTGGGGTGCAAGCTCCCGCCTGTCCTTTATAAGTTATGTTGGCCCCAACGGGGTTCAGACTCCCGCGGGTATGGTCTCCTTAGCTCTGGGCGAGGTAGGCGGAGATGAAATCGTCCAGCTCACCGTCCATGACGGCGCGGATGTTGCCGTTCTCGACGCCCGTGCGGTGGTCCTTGACAAGCGTGTAGGGCTGAAATACATATGAGCGGATCTGGCTGCCCCACTCTATCTTCTTCATCTCGCCCTTTATCTGCTGCATATGCGCCTCGCGCTCGCGCTCCGCAAGCTCGGCAAGCTTGCCCCTGAGCATTCGCATCGCGGTCTCACGATTCTGAATCTGACTGCGCTCGTTCTGGCACTGCACCACTACTCCCGTAGGAAGATGTGTTATGCGTATCGCGGACGAGGTCTTGTTGACGTGCTGACCGCCCGCACCGCTCGAACGATAGGTGTCCACCCGCAAGTCATCGGGGTCAATCTTTACAGTCTCGTCATCGTCCAATATGGGCGTCACGTCCAAGCTTGCGAACGAAGTGTGCCTTCTGCCCGACGAATCAAACGGCGATATTCTGACCAAGCGATGCACGCCCTTTTCCGCCTTCAGATAGCCGTAAGCGTTATCGCCGTCCACCTCAAAGGTCACGGATTTTATCCCCGCGTCGTCGCCGTCCAGCAGGTCAAGCTCCTTTACCGTGTACCTGTGCTGCTCGCAATACCGTTGATACATTCGGTAAAGCATCTCAACCCAGTCCTGCGCCTCTGTGCCGCCCGCGCCCGCGTGCAGCGAAAGCACCGCGTTCGCGCTGTCATACGGCCCCTTCAAAAGCAACTCAAGCCTTAACTGCTCAAGCTCGCGCTCGAAAACCCGCATCTCGCTCTTAAGCTCGTCTAACAGCTCCTCGTCCTCGCTCTCCTCGCTTATGTCTATGAGCGTATCCAAGTCCTGTGACTTGCTGACAAGCCCCTCGATATGCACAACCTTGCTCTTTAGCTGCTTCACCTTCGCGCTGACCTTGTTGGCGTTCTCCACATCGTTCCAGAACCCCTCCGCCGCCATGGAATGCTCCAGCTCGTCGCACTCCTTTTGCAGGCGCTCAGGCTCCATCTGCTTGTAGGTTTGAGCGAGTATCTGTGAAAGCTCCGTGAGTTTAATCCTGTATTCGTCCAAAATCTGCATTAGTCCCCCTATTTCGCGCCGCAGCAGTGCTTGTATTTCTTCCCGCTGCCGCAAGGACAGGGGTCGTTCGGCCCTATCTTGGTGCTTCTGCTCCGCTTCATGGGCTTCTTGACTTCGGTTTGCGGCTCGTTAATCCTTGCCACCTGCCGCCGCTCCATGGGCGCCTTGCGCACCGTCACGCGCAGCAGGCTCTTGACCGCCTGTTCGCGTATCTCGTCCACCATGGCGTCAAACATGTCAAAGCCCTCCTGCGTGTAGGCGTTCACGGGGTCCTTCTGCCCGTAAGCCCTAAGCCCTATGCCCTGACGAAGCTGATCCATCGCGTCAATATGATCCATCCAATGCTCATCCACCGAGCGCAGCAGCAATATGCGCTCCACCTCGCGGATGTCCACCTTCTGTTCCGCAAGCTCCTTTTCCTTGACCTCCAAACAGCCGCGAACAAAGCCCTGACTCAATTCCCTCACCTTGGCGGTGCTGAGCCTGTCGGCCCTCACCCTGCTGTATATGTCCTCCGCTGGCATATTGCACAGCGAACACAAATCCACCGAGGCCTGATTCAGGTTCCATTCGCTCTGCTTGGCGTGATCGCTGCAATAGGAGTTTACAATGTCGTCCACGCTGGTGTCAAGCATGTCCAAGAAGAACTCGTGCATATCCTCGCCCATCAGCACCCTGCGCCTTTGTGAGTATATGATTTCGCGCTGCTTGTTCATGACGTCGTCATAGCGCAGGACGTTCTTGCGCATCTCAAAGTGCGCCATCTCAACCCTGCGCTGAGCGGCCTCAATCTGCTTGGTCACAAGCACGCTCTCGATGGGTACGGAATCGTCAGGGGTGAGCTTGGACATAATTCCCTCGACCCGCCCCGCGCCGAACCTGCGCATAAGCTCATCCTGAAGCGATACATAGAACCTTGTGCTGCCCGGGTCGCCCTGTCTGCCGCAGCGTCCGCGAAGCTGATTGTCAATACGGCGGCTTTCGTGCCGCTCCGTGCCGATTATGTGAAGTCCGCCCCTTTGGACAACCTCGTCATGCTCCCTGTCGGTCTCCGCCTTGAAGCCCTTCAGACAGTCGTTGTACCTGCGCCTTGCGTCAAGTATTACTTCGTCACCGGTTTCGGCGTGACCCGTGGCCTCCTCGATAAGCTCATCCTCCAGTCCGTCCCGCTTTAGCTGCTGCCTCGAAAGGAAGTCCGGGTTGCCGCCCAGTATGATATCCGTACCACGACCCGCCATGTTCGTGGCTATCGTGACCTGACCCAATTTGCCCGCCTGCGCGACAATCTCCGCTTCCTTGGCGTGGTACTTGGCGTTCAAAACCTCATGCTTTACGCCCCTGCGCCGCAAAAGCTCGGAAAGGTATTCACTGCGCTCCACGGAAATCGTACCCACCAATATGGGCTGACCCGTGGCGTGAACCTCAAGTATCTCCTCCACAACTGCGCGGAACTTGCCCGGCTCGGTGGTGTACACGACGTCTCGGCAGTCCTCGCGGATGTTCGGGCGGTTCGTGGGAATCTCTATTACCTCAAGCCCGTAAATCTCGGAGAACTCGTCCTCCTCGGTCTTGGCGGTACCCGTCATGCCCGCAAGCTTCTTGTACATCCTAAAGTAGTTCTGGAAGGTTATCGTGGCAAGGGTCTTGTTCTCCCTTGCGACCTTGACGCCCTCCTTGGCCTCCAACGCCTGATGCAGGCCCTCGCTGTACCTGCGGCCAATCATAAGCCTGCCCGTGAACTCGTCCACGATGAGCACCTGCCCCTCCTGAACGACGTAGTCCTTGTCCCTCGTGTACAGTGCGTTTGCGCGCAGCGCCTGAAGTATGTAATGGTTAAGCTCGTTGTTCTCAGGGTCGGACAGCGACTCCACGCTAAAGAAGCGCTCCGCCTTGGCTATGCCTATCGCGGTCAGCATGACCGTGCGCTTCTTGATATCGCACATATAGTCGCCGCTCTCAGGCTGACTCTCGCCCAATATGCTGTCGGACTTGGAAATCTCGATGATGTTCTCGCCCCTTGTAAGCCCGCGCACGAAGCGGTTGGCCTCCTTGTACATGTCGGAGGACTCCTCGCCCTGTCCGGAGATGATAAGCGGAGTTCTTGCCTCGTCTATCAGGATGGAGTCAACCTCGTCCACTATGCCGTAGTTCAGCGGGCGCTGCACCATGCTGTGCTTGTACACGCACATATTGTCCCTAAGGTAATCGAAGCCAAACTCGTTGTTCGTGCCGTAGGTGATGTCGCAGTTATAGGCGGTTCTGCGCTGATCCGAGTCAAGCCCGTTGACTATGCAGCCCACTGACAGCCCCAAAAAGCGGTAAATCTTGCCCATCCACTGCGCGTCGCGGTTGGCAAGGTAGTCGTTAACGGTGACGATATGAACGCCCTTGCCCGTGAGCGCGTTGAGGTAGGCGGGGAGAGTCGCGACAAGGGTCTTGCCCTCGCCCGTCTTCATCTCCGCGATGTCGCCCTTGTGCAGCACTATGCCGCCCAAAAGCTGTACGTCAAAATGGCGCATTCCCACTGTGCGCCCGCCCGCCTCGCGTACTGCCGCGAACGCCTCGGGCAGAATATCGTCAAGTGTTTCGCCCTTGTCAAGCCGCTCACGGAAAAGCTCAGTCTGCTTTTTCAGCTCCTCGTCGCTCATCGCGCTGTATTTCGGCTCAATTGCGTTAATGGCCTTCACAAGCGGCTTGAGCTTTTTCAGCTTCGCTTCGCTGGTGTTGCCGAGTAACGTGTCTATCAATCCCATAGTAAACTCCTTAACGTCAGTTGAAATCATTATAGCACAACGGAGGGCGATTTTATAAACGCCCGTCATAATGTCACAAAAAATTTTCACAGATATTCCCTTGCGTGTGATATACTATTTTTATGAATACGGAAAAGTGCAGAGCGTTTATAGTCAAGGCTTTATATTGGGCGATTTTGGCTGTCGTGGTCTATATCGTCTTTGAATTCGGCATACCGTATCTCTTCCCCTTCATCTTCGCTTTAATAGTGGCGTCGCTGCTTCACCCCTTGGCGGGCTGGCTTTCCGGTAAGCTTAAGCTCCCGCAAAAGCTGACTGCGGCGGTATTGGTGACGCTCGTCTACATCCTGCTCGCGTTCCTGATAGTACTCACAGGCGCCACGGTGGTAGCCGAGGTGCGCGATCTTGTATTAAACTACAATACCAAGGTTGTTCCGTTCATCAGCGGCATATTCGAAAGCATAGAGCGGCTGTTCAACAGCCTTGCGCCCGAAGCGGCCGAGACCGTGAGCAACTTCGCAGGCTCCGTCATAAACGGGATTGGTTCCCGCCTTGCTACGGCCTCCGCCGCTCTCTTAGGCAAGGTGCTGACCGCCGCGCCCCAGACACTTTTGCGTGTAATCATCACGGTTATTTCGACCTACTTCATCGCCATGGACTTCTCTCTTTTGGGGAACGGCCTTTTGTGCCGTATGTCGGAGGAACGGGCGACAAGGCTTGTGCAGAGCGTCTCGCACTTCAAAAAGACCCTGATGCGCTTTGTAGGCTCTTACGCTCTCATCTTCCTTATCACCTTCGCGCTGCTTGCGGTGGGTCTGCTGCTCGTCGGCATAGAGGATTGGTGGCTTATCGCCCTTGTAGTCGCGGTGTTCGATGTGCTGCCCATAGTCGGCAGCGGCATGGTCATGCTGCCATGGGCGCTTATCACCCTCGCAAGGGGCACCATAGGAACGGGCCTTGGACTGCTTGCCGTGTGGCTCTTTGTGGTCGTGTCCCGCCAGTTCATCGAACCGCGCATTGTAGGTCAGCGCGTGGGTCTGCACCCCTTGATAACGCTTGTCGCCATGACCGTCGGCTTCCGCCTGTTCGGGGGCATAGGCCTTATCGGGTTCCCGCTCATCTGCGCCCTGCTGGTTTCCATGGACAGCGAGGGCGTCATCAAGCTCTTTCCCAATAAGCACGAGATGCCGCCCGAAGCAAAGGCGGCTAAGCGGAAATGGTTCAAGGGCAAGGCGGCTGACCCCAAGGGGAAAGCAGGCGCCGCACCCCAAGACGAGAGCGGCGAAGCTCCGAACCGTGACACGAAATAGGGCGAAAGGCAAATGCCGAAACAGCGCCACGGCTTTTTGGGTGAAAACTGGAAGAAAGAGTAAAATTGTGCCATATTTAATGCGTTATGTCACAATTTGTCCGAATCCTTATTGTAAGATTGACCCATGCATTGGAGGGGAGGTTTGACTAATGATTAAAATACTTGTTGTTGATGACGAACTGCCCATTGCGAATCTCATTCGCATGAACCTGAGCCGTCAAGGATACGTCTGCACCTGCGCATACGATGGGCAGCAGGCGGCGGATCTGCTGGAGAAGAACAGCTTTGACCTCGTCCTGTTGGACATCATGCTGCCTAAGTTCGACGGCTACGACCTCTTGGCCTACATACGCCCCATGGGGATACCCGTAATCTTTCTCACCGCCAAGAGCGACGTCTTGGACAGGGTGAAGGGCTTGAAGCTGGGCGCGGAGGACTACATAGTCAAGCCGTTTGAGATAGTCGAGCTGCTCGCGAGGATAGAGGTCGTTTTGCGCCGCTACAACAAGAGCCAATCGATACTTTCGGTCTATGACGTTGTCATCGACCTTGACGCACGCGACGTCATGCAGGACGGCAAGC
This sequence comes from Clostridia bacterium, assembly GCA_035399665.1. Classification (GTDB taxonomy): domain Bacteria; phylum Bacillota; class Clostridia; order Christensenellales; family CAG-138; genus DAOPJM01. Next base: position 9,748 of record DAOPJM010000035.1, on the reverse strand, counting down.
ACATAGAGCTTACCCGCAAGGAGTTCGACCTTCTTGTTTTATTCTGCCAAAATCCGAATACCGCGCTGTTCCGCGAAACCCTTTTTGAGCGCATATGGGAAACCGACTACATCGGCGAAACCCGCACTCTTGATTCGCATGTGCAGCGACTAAGGCGCAAGCTTGGCTGGGCGGACAAGATAAAGACCGTACACAAGATTGGGTACCGCCTTGACGTTCCTCAATAAAGCCCGCTCCCTCCGATGAAATTCGCCCTAAAAATAAGCCTTTGTTCCATACTGATAGTCTCCGTGATGTTTGCCTTCGCGGGACAGCTTTTAACAGCGCAGAGCTTCAATACTGCGCTGTCTTTTCGCGTTGACGCGGCGATTGCGGACTACTCCGCGCTGGCGTCAGCCATGGAAGCCGAGATTTACGCCCTTGAATACTACTACAATACGGTCACTCCCGCCATGTATGAGGAGGTCTTGACAAGAGCCGCCGCCGCCCGCTTGAGTACCGTTCCCTGCGCTCTCTACGATTCTGACCATGTTCTCCTTGCCTTTACGGGCGGGGACTTCCCCGAAAGCCTTGCCTTCGCTGACCTTGGTGCGCGCCGCTTTGCCTACACCCTGACCAAGGCCGACGATGTTCCCTACCTTGACACCGCGGGCTGCGTCTCCATCAACGGCGGATATTTCTACCTCGCCATACGATATGACGTCACCGACCTTTTTCACCTCAGAACCGAACAGATTAACTCGACGATAGTCATACACGCCGTGACCGTCGCGGTCTGCACTATCGCCATGCTTGCCACGGCATACTTCACAAGCGGCTCGATACGCCGCCTCAACGCCTTCGCAAGGAGCATAGGCAACGGCCGCTACAACCGCAGAGCCAAGGTCACGGGCATGGACGAAATTGCCGACCTCACCATCAGCTTCAACAACATGGCGGGCGCGATAGAGCAGAAGGTCACCGCCCTTGAGGGCTATGCCAAGCAGCAAAAGGACTTCGTCGCGAACTTCTCACACGAGCTTAAAACCCCCATGACCTCCATTATCGGCTATGCGGATATGCTCCGAAGCGCGTCCCTCGACCCCGAAGACTCCTTCATGGCCGCCAACTTCATCTTCTCGGAGGGAAAACGCCTTGAAGCTCTCTCCCTAAAGCTCATGGACTTGGTTGTCTTGGACAAGACCGATTATGTTTTGCAGCGCGGGTACTCCCGAAGGGTCTTAGGCCACGTCGTCGCCGTCGTTACACCTATGCTTGACAAGAACGGACTTACCCTTGTAACCTCGGTTGAGCAACAGCAGATTATGTACGAGCGCGACCTGCTCTTAACCCTTGTTACCAACCTCATCGACAACGCGAGAAAGTCGTCCGAAAGCGGCAAAACCATCGAGCTTACGGGCGAACGACGCGGCGGACGTTACCGCGTCACCGTCAAGGATCACGGCATAGGCATTCCAAAGGAGGAGCTGTCACGCCTCACCGAAGCATTCTTCATGGTGGACAAGTCAAGGGCAAGGGCGCAGCACGGCGCGGGTCTTGGACTTGCCATTTGCAACAAGATAGCCGCCCTGCACGGCAGCGAGCTGCATTTTGAAAGCGAGCTTGGCGTAGGCACTTCCGTCTGGTTTGACCTGCCCCTTGCCGACAAGCGCTCCAAGGAGGCGACAGCATGAAAAAGCTCACAAGAAAAGCCGTATCGCGCCTGGTCTATGTGATAATGGTGCTTGCCGTCGTCGGCCTGTCCTTTCTTATGGTTTGGATTTCCGTCCTTATATTCGACGCCCGCGAGGACAAGATGATGGACACGGAGGTCTATCGCGCCGTCAACATTGTCTCCGCCCAAAACGTGGGCAAGCCCCTCTCCCTTGCCGTCAGGGTTCAGCTTTTCAACGGCTGCGAAATAGAAGGCGAGCCGCGTAAAAAGCTTCCCGACGAGCTTTCGGAAGCAGACGCGGTAAGCTCCGCACTTGACCTGTGGTACGCGATACTATATTCCTACTCGGCAGGTCAGTCCACCCTTGCGTCGGGCGATTCCGTGAGCAGACTTTGGGAAAACACAAAAACCACAGCCGTTCTGAGGGATTACAGCAATGCGGAGACCGGCGCGCACTATTCGCTTTGGTGTATTCAGGCCTACTGCGACAGCGAATCCGGACAAACCTATTGTATGTCCGTCCTCTTGGACAGCAGAACCGGCGACCCGATGTACCTTTCCTGCGCACTCTTTGAGAACATAAACGAAGTCACCTATCAGTGTGGGATTTTCGCGCTTCTCACCGCCTTGGGCTATGGCGAGGAACAGAACATCTCTTGGAGCGACGTCAACAGCGGCCGCGAACTCACGGTGGATTTGGGCAACGGGCTTAAATTGGTCAAAACAAGCGAGTACGGCAGCCAGTTCATTATGCATTTGGTTTATAGCGATTGAGCGCCCAATAGGGGCAGGCCGCAGCGACGCCTTGCTGCGGGGGGAACGCGGGGGTTTGTTGTGACTACTGAATAGGTTTGAGAGTGGCATAACTTTCTTGTCATCCTGAGCAATAGGCGAAGGATCTTGGGGAAAACTTGACAGTCAAGGGGCGCTCACGGGGGGACGCGCTTGTCCCACGGGGGAGCGCCCCTTTTCACCACGAGCCTTTTTCAAGATCCTTCGGAGCTGTCGCTCCTCAGGATGACAG
>DAOPJM010000035.1:0-6970 GCA_035399665.1 Clostridia bacterium | reverse complement strand
GGATTAAAAGAGGAACGGCTGTGCTGCCGTTCCTTCAATAATTTACAGATGTTTAGCGCACCCCTTTAAGCGGGAAGCTTTGTTATCAGCGCCCGCCTTTTAGAATCGGCGGGAAGCCTCCTTTACGGCTTCGACCTTGGCGTACAGCTCCTTTGGCATAAAGCCTTTCAGCGCGTTCATGGTCTGCGCGTCGCTGAGCTTTATCTGAAAGCCGCGGTGCTTGAACATTATCCGCTCCGATTCCATCGCGCCCACCGTCCTCGCGGGCAGGGGCAGCTTTGGGTCGTCCGCCGTTATCAGCATATAGCAGTTGATTTCGCCGCCGCGTATCGGCATTAGCGACAGATACCTGCACTGCTCCCAGTCAAGCCTGTAATGCCGCGCCAAGAATCCGCGCTGCTCAAAGCCGCGCTCATCCACTACGACAACCGAGAATATCGCGTTCCACACAAGCGGCATACACAGCACGACCAAAATCACGCCCGAGAGCAGCCACAAAAAGACGGAGGTTTTCGCCATTATCGCCGTGATGAGCGGCAGCGCAAGCGCCATAAGCCCCATAACAAGCAGTCCCATCGACGCGTTCTTTATCTCGAACTCCTTCTTCTCCATCGCCGTTCCCCTTCGTCCGCTATACGTTGAACCTAAACAGAGTGATGTCGCCGTCCTGCATGACGTAATCCTTGCCTTCGGAGCGCACAAGCCCCTTTTCCTTACAGGCCGCCATGCTCCCAAGCCTGACAAGGGTGTCATATGCGACTATCTCGGCGCGTATAAACCCGCGCTCAAAGTCACTGTGTATCTTGCCGGCGGCCTGCGGCGCCTTTGTCCCCTTCAAAATTGTCCAGGCTCTGACCTCCTTGGGGCCCGCCGTAAGAAAGCTTATCAGCCCCAGCAGGCGATAGCAAGCCCCGACAAGCTGATCCAAGCCCGACTGCTCCACGCCCAATTCGGTCAGGAACTCCGCCTTTTCCTCGGGCGAAAGCTCCGTTACCTCCTCCTCAAGCTTGGCGCATATGGTCAGAATCTCGGCGTTTTCCGCCTTCGCGACCTCGGTTAAGCGCTTCACATAGTCGTTGGGTTCGCCGCCCAGCTCGTCCTCGGACACGTTCGCAACGTAGATAACCGGCTTGGCGGTCAACAGATAGAGGCTCTTTATGTACTCCCTCTCATCGTCGCTGCATTGAAAGCTGCGCACGGGCTTGCCGCTCTCCAAATAGGCATAGATGCTCTTTAGAAAATCTACCTCCCCAAGCAGCTTCTTCTCCCCGCTCTTGGCGGCCTTGGCAGCACGGTCGATGCGCTTCTCCATGGTCTCCATGTCTGCGAAGATAAGCTCCAAATTGATGGTCTCGGCGTCGCGCACGGGGTCTATGCTCCCGTCCACATGTATGACGTTCTCATCGTCGAAGCAGCGCACGACATGCACCACGGCGTCAACCTCGCGTATATGCGAAAGGAACTTGTTGCCCAGTCCCTCGCCGCGTGACGCGCCGCGCACCAAGCCCGCGATGTCCACGAACTCAATGGTGGTTGGGGTGTACTTTTCGGGATGGTGCATTTCGGCAAGGACGTCCAGACGCTTGTCCGGTACGGCAACTACGCCCACATTCGGCTCGATGGTGCAGAAGGGGTAGTTCGCCGCCTGCGCTCCCGCCTGTGTGATGGCGTTGAACAGCGTGCTCTTGCCTACGTTCGGCAAGCCTATCACTCCCAATTTCATGCTATACCTCCAGCTTTGCTCTGCCTAATCTCAAACGGCGCAGGCTCTCATCCCTGCCCAAGAGTATCGCAATCTCGATCGCTCCGCCGGGGGTGACCTGCTTGCCCGCAAGCGCTATGCGCACGGGCCAAAGCATAGTCCCGTTCTTCATGCCGTTTTTTTCCGCAAGCCCCAAGAGCGTGTCATGTACGGCGTCTTCCTCCCATGCGGGAAGCGCTTCCAACGCGTTTATCGCCATGTCCAGCACCTTGGCCGCAACCTCGGGGTTGGTCTTGGATTTCTTGTTTGTGAACAGCTCCCTGTCGTATTCGGGAAGCGCCGCAAGGAAGTCCACCATTTCGGGAAGCTGTGAAAAATACTCCGTCCTCGGCTGTAATATGCGGGTGAGTATTCCCGCGTCCATTCCCTTCAGGCCGGACCTTTCAAGCCACGGCTCGGCGTGCTTCATGTACTCCTCAGGGTCGAGCCTTCGGATATACTCGGCGTTCATCCAGTTAAGCTTGTCAAGCTCGAAGATGGCGGGCGACTTGGACAGCCCCTCCAACGAGAACGCCTCGACCATCTCGGGCAGGGTGAAGAACTCCCTGTCGTCGCCGGGGCTCCAGCCCAGGAGCGCGACATAGTTGACTATCGCCTCGCCCAAATAGCCCTTCTGAATGTAATCCTCATAGTAGGCGTCGCCCGTGCGCTTGGAGAGCTTGTGATGGGCGTCGCGCATGATGTTGGTAAGATGTATGTACACGGGCTTTTCCCAACCGAACGCCTCATACAGAAGGTTGTACTTGGGGGTGCTTGAAAGGTACTCGCTCCCGCGCATGACATGGGTTATGCCCATGGTGTGATCGTCTATCACGTTGGCGAAGTTGTAGGTAGGCATTTTGTCCGCCTTTATCAGAACCATGTCGTCCAAGGTGGAGCAGTCCACCGCGATATGCCCGAAAATCACGTCGTCGAAGGACGCTTCGCCGCTCTCGGGGACATTCTGACGTATAACGTAGGGTACGCCCGCCTTGAGCTTGGCGTCAATTTCCTCAGGCGTCAGCGCAAGACAGCGCTTGTCATACTTGAAAGTCTCGCCCTTTGCCGCGGCCGCCGCCCTGCGCTCGTCCAACTCCTCGTTGGTGCAGAAGCAGTAATAGGCCTTGCCCTCGCGCACAAGCTGCAACGCGTAGGGCAGATACATATCCTTGCGCTCGCTCTGGATGTAGGGGCCGTAATCGCCGCCCACGTCGGGGCCTTCGTCCCAAACAAGACCGATGTCCTTTAAGGTGCGGTAGATAACCTCGGTCGCGCCCTCGACGTAGCGTTCACGGTCGGTGTCCTCTATGCGCAGGATGAACTTGCCGTTGCTCTTGCGGGTAAAAAGATAGGTGTAAAGCGCCGTTCTCATGCCGCCCAAGTGCATAAAGCCCGTGGGCGAAGGCGCGAATCTCGTTCTGACTTCCTTCATATAATAATATACCTCTTATGTCGCTTGATTTATTGCGCCGTGGTCTTAGTCTATCTTGAAGCTGTCGCGCAGTCCGACTACGCGGTTGTACACGGGGCGTTCGGCTTCGCTGTCCCTGTCCTTGCAGTAATAGCCCATGCGTATGAACTGGAAGCGCTCGCCAACCTCGGCGTTGTCGGCGTAAGGCTCGACATAGCCCGACAGCTCGCAAAGTGAGTTCGGGTTCAGGCGCTCCGTGAAGTCAAGCTCCGCGTCCTTGCTGTCGTCAAACAGCGGCTCATAGTGGCGGAAGGTCGCGGGAACGGCCTTCGACACGGGCAGCCAATGCAGGGTACCCTTGACCTTGCGGGAATCATCTCCGCTCTTGGAGTCGGGGTCAACCGTGCAGTAGACACAGGTCACCCTGCCGCTCTCGTCAACGTCCCAACGCGTACACTTGACTATGTACGCGCCCTTTAAGCGAACCTCGCCGTCGGGCTTTAAGCGGAAATACTTCTTGACCGGCTCGGCCATGAAGTCGCTCCGCTCGATGTAAAGCTCCTTTTCAAAGGGCAGACTGCGCGTTCCCGCCTCGGGTTCGGAGGGCAGGTTCAAAAGCTCCACGTCAAAGCCAAATTCGTCCCGCCAGTTCTCAATGACAAGGCGCAGCGGCTCTATCACCGCCATGAGCCTGTGCGCGTTCAGATTAAGCTCCTCGCGGACGCAATGCTCCAATATCGCGGCGTCCACCACCGAATCTGCCTTGGCAACGCCTATCCTTGTGAGAAAGTCGCGTATAGCGGACGCGGTATAGCCGCGCCTTCGCATACCACAAAGCGTGGGCATACGCGGATCATCCCAGCCGGAGACCAAGCCTTCCTCGACAAGCCGCCTAAGGTAACGCTTGGACATGACGGTGTTGGTCATGTTGAGCCTTGCGAACTCGATCTGACGGGGCTTCTTCTCAAAGCCGCACTTCTCGACGACCCAGTTGTAAAGGGGGCGGTGCGCTTCATACTCAAGACTGCACAGCGAATGGGTCACGCCCTCGATGGCGTCCTGTATGGGATGTGCGAAGTCGTACATGGGGTAGATGCACCACTTGTCGCCCGTCTGATGGTGACGTATGTGCAGTATGCGGTACAGCGCGGGATCGCGCATATTGATGTTCGGGGAAGCCATGTCTATCTTGGCGCGAAGGGTGCGGCTTCCGTCGGGGAACTCACCGCTTCTCATGCGGTAAAAGAGGCTGAGGTTCTCGCTGGCGCTGCGCTCGCGGTAGGGGCTGTTGCGCCCCGGCTCGGTAAGCGTGCCGCGGTACTCGCGCATTTCGTCCTTGGAGAGGTCGTCAACATAGGCCGCGCCGTCCTTGATGAGCTTTATGGCAAGGTCGAAGCACTGATCAAAATAGGAGGAGCCAAAGAGCAGCTTGTCCCACTCGAACCCCAGCCAGCGTATGTCCTGCTTGATTGCCTCGACATACTCGGTATCCTCCTTGGTGGGGTTGGTGTCGTCGAACCTCAGGTTGCAGCTTCCGCCGTACTGCTCCGCCATGCCGAAATCAATGCACAACGCCTTGGCGTGGCCTATGTGCAGGTAGCCGTTCGGCTCGGGCGGAAAGCGCGTCTTGATGCGCGGGTCGCGCTCCATATCCTCTTCAATGAACTCCTCGATAAAGTTCTTCGGTCTTGTAAGCTCGTCCATAAAGTATACGTCTCCCTTTTGAATATACATTAACAAGTAAGTATACTATGCCATATCGTTTTTTTCAAGCGGGAGCCGCCACAAAATGCGCTTTTCAGCAGAGAAAATATTATATATCATATATTGTGACGAAATGAGCAAAATCTCTTGACAAAACTTTGACATCTTCGACACGTTCTGTTATTATATATGCATGTACAGGCTCATAGGCTGTACAAAAAATAACTTGGAGGAGAAAATATGCGGTTTCCGAAAGTAACTAAAAAGACCGGACTTCTTATCGCGTTGGTACTGGTGATTGCACTGGTAGTAGCCGGTGTCGTTTCGGCCGAGGACGCTACCGCAACAGAAGGCGGCTTCACCTTTGTGGGGACATGGTGGGCCATGCTTCCGCCGATCATTGCTATCGTTCTCGCATTGCTGACCAAGGAAGTCTACCTGTCCCTGTTCACAGGAATTCTGGTAGGCGCGTTGTTCCTTGCCAACTTCAATCCGATTGAGACCATCCTTGTCATCTTCAACGATGGCATGGTGAGCGTCCTGGCGGACAGCTGGGATGTTGGTATCCTGATCTTCACGGTAGCTTTGGGCATTGTCAGCGCCTTGGTTTACAGGGCGGGCGGTTCTTCCGCTTACGGCAAGTGGGCCGAGAGAACCATCAAGACGCGCACGGGCGCACAGTTCATCACCTTCCTGCTTGGCGTTCTTATCTTCGTTGACGATTACTTTAACTGCCTCACCGTCGGCAACGTCATGCGCCCCGTAACCGACAAGCATCAGATCTCCCGTGCGAAGCTGGCCTATTTGGTTGACTCCACGGCGGCTCCCGTTTGCATCATCGCCCCCATTTCATCCTGGGCGGCGGCCGTTGCAGGCTCTCTTGAGGAGACCGGCGGTTACAACCGTTTCCAGCTGTTCACGAACTCCATTCCTTATAACTTCTATGCTCTGTTGACTCTGACCTTCATCACCTGCATGATATTCATGAAGTTCGATTTCGGTCCCATGAAGAAGCATGAGCAAAATGCCGCCAAGGGCGACCTGTTCACCACGGGCAACGAGTACAAGGATGCCACCGAGGAGAAGTTCAACGAAAAGGGCAAGGTCATCGACCTTATTCTCCCGATCGTCGTCCTGATTCTCTGCTGCATTATGGGCTTGGTCTACACCGGCGGATTCTTCGATGCCGGCAGTGACAACTTCCTGCGCATTATGGACTCCTTCGCGGACTGCGACGCCTCCATGGGTCTGGTCTACGGCGTGTTCGTAGCCTTGGTATTCATGTTCATCTACTTCCTGCTCCGCAGGGTTCTTACCATGAAGCAGTACGCCGAGTGCCTTGTCACCGGTTTCAAGAACATGGTTCCTCCCGTACTTATCCTCACATTCGCTTGGACTCTGTCCGCAATGACCGGTGCGTTGGGTCTTGCCGACTGGGTCGCGGGTATCTTTGAAGGCAGCGCCGCTGTATTGCAGAGATTCCTGCCCGCCATCGTCTGCCTCGTTGCAATGGGTCTGTCCTTTGCAAGCGGCACGTCGTGGGGTACTTTCGGTATCCTGCTGCCCATCGTCATCGCCGTGTTCCCGTTTGGTACAGGCAACGACAACCTTGCGTTCGTCGGTATCGCGGCTTGCTTGTCAGGCGCGGTCTTTGGCGATCACTGCTCGCCCATTTCCGATACGACCATCATGTCTTCGGCAGGCGCTCAGTCCAACCATATCAACCACGTTTCGACGCAGGCTCCGTACGCCTTGATCTGCGGCGGTATGTCAGTCCTGTTCTTCATCATAGCAGGTCTGTGGCCCTCACCCTTTGTAACGCTTATCGGCATCGCGGCGATGGTAGGTCTTTGCTTCATCATCAAGGCGATCACGAAGAACAAAAAAGCGGCATAAAACAACACTTAATCGAGATAGAGAAGCTGCGGCAGGTCTTGCCGCAGCTCCTTTGTTTTATGGGAATATCCGACTTTACATAATTGTGTGACAGCGGCAAAAACTCCGCTGTCATCCTGAGCAATAGGCGAAGGATCTTGGTGAAAACTTGAAAGTCAAGTGGCGCTCACAGCGGGAACTCCTTTCTTTCGTCCTCCTTGTCCCACGCGGGAGCGCCC
>DAOPJM010000034.1:0-19647 GCA_035399665.1 Clostridia bacterium | reverse complement strand
AACGCTTCCAACGTCATCTGTTCTTAATTAACATGGAACAACTTGACACGGTCACTTTTGCCCGACGCACTTGACAAACAAGTCTTTGAGGGCGATAATGTACACATGCTAAAAATGGAGGCGTATATGGCTGTTCAACTCACTATGGACAAACTCGTTTCCCTCTGCAAAACAAGAGGGTTTATCTTCGCCGGCAGCGAAATCTACGGCGGTCTTTCCAACACCTGGGACTACGGTCCTTTGGGCGTTGAGCTAAAGAATAATATAAAGAAGGCTTGGTGGAAGCGTTTCGTGCAGGAAAGCCCCTACTGCGTCGGCATGGACGCGGCTATCCTCATGAACCCCATGACCTGGGTGGCGTCGGGTCACGTCGGCGGCTTTACCGATCCCCTTATGGACTGCAAGGCCTGCAAGTCGCGCTTTAGGGCGGACAAGCTCATCGAGGACTACGCCGAAGCGAACAGCTTAGAGGTTCACCCCGAGGGTTGGACGAACGAGCAGATGCAAAGCTACATCGCGGAGCACGGCATTGTCTGCCCCGAATGCGGCAAGTCCGACTTTACCCCTATCCGCAAGTTCAATTTGATGTTCAAGACCTTCCAGGGCGTCACCGAGGACAGCGCATCCGAGCTGTACCTAAGACCTGAAACCTGCCAAGGCATCTTCGTCAACTTCCGCAACGTTCAGCGCACCACCCGCAGAAAGGTCCCCTTCGGCATTTGTCAAATCGGCAAGAGCTTCCGCAATGAGATTACCCCGGGCAACTTCATCTTCCGCACCCGCGAGTTCGAGCAGATGGAGATGGAGTTCTTCTGCGCTCCCGGCACCGATCTTGAATGGTACGACTACTGGAAGTCTCAGGTGAAGGCTTTCCTATTAGATTTAGGTCTCAATGAGGAAGCCATGCGCTTTAGGGAACACGACAAGGAGGAGCTGTCGCATTACAGCAACGGCACGACCGACGTTGAGTTCCGCTTCCCCTTCGGCTGGGGTGAGCTATGGGGCATTGCCGACCGTACCGATTTTGACCTTACCGCGCACTCCAAGTGCTCAGGCGAGAGCTTTGAGTACCTCGACCCCTTCACCAACGAGCGCTATATCCCCTACTGCATAGAGCCTTCCGTGGGCGTCGAGCGTCTGCTCCTTGCCTTCATGAGCAACGCCTACGATGAGGAGGTCCTGGATAAGGAGACCCGCACCGTGCTGCGTCTGCACCCCGCCCTTGCCCCCTACAAGGTCGCCGTGCTGCCGCTCTCCAAGAAGCTTGCCGAGCCTGCGATGAAGCTGCACAACGAGCTTGCCAAGCGCTTTGCCGCGGACTACGACGAGATAGGCTCCATCGGCAAGCGTTACCGCAGGGAGGACGAGATAGGCACACCCTTCTGTGTCACCTACGACTTCGACTCCGAAAACGACGGCTGCGTGACCGTTCGCGACCGCGACAGCATGGAGCAGATACGCCTTCCCATAGCGGAGCTTGAGGGCTACATCTCCTCTCGTCTCGACTTTTAATACATGGAAGCGCGCAGAGGCACCGTACAAAGCGTAGTATATCGCAATGCCGAGAACGGCTACACCGTGCTTTCAATGGTTGACGAGCAGTCAGGTCAGGTCTTTAACGCAACCGGCGTCATACCGCTCGTGGGCGTGGGCGACCTGTTGGAGCTTTCCGGCAGTGAAAAGCAGCATCCGCGCTTTGGTCGGCAATTCGCAGTAACCGAGTATTCCCGCATAGCCCCCTCCACAACGGGGGCTATCGTTGCATTTCTCTCGAGCGGCGTCGTCAAGGGCATAGGCGAGAGCCTTGCTAAAACGATAGTCGATAAATTCGGTGACGAGACCCTCAAGATAATGGAGAACGAGCCGCAAAAGCTTCTTCAGGTGCGCGGCATAGGCGTGCGCAAATGCGCGGCAATCACAGCCTCCTTTGCTGAAAACCGCGTCATGCGCGAGGTGCTGCTGGCTCTTGAGCCATACGGCGTCACCGTTGGGCAGGCCTACAAGCTCTACCGCTGCTACGGCGATCTATGCCTTGCGAAGATACTCGAGGACCCCTACCGCATGATACGGGACATAGACGGCATAGGCTTTGTGACCGCCGACCGCATAGCTCAGAGCATGGCGGGCTTTGAGACCGACTCCTTGGCACGGCTCCGCGCCGGCCTGCAGTACGCCCTCTCCGAGTCAAGCGAGGAGTACGGGCATACCTTTCTTCCTCGTGAAAAACTCATACTCAAGGCTTCGGCTCTTTTGGGCGCGGACGGCGAACGGCTTGACGAGACCATTGACTGGATGGCGGATTCGCAGGAGCTGACCATCCGACAGGTGGGCGAGCTTGAGGCCGTGTTCCTCCCCTACCTTGACCGCCTTGAGGACGGCATAGCCTTTAGGCTCAGCTTCCTCGCGGACGACGTGCAGTCGCGCATATGGGATCTGCCGCGTTATGAAAAGGAACTTTCACTCACCCTATCGGATGAGCAGAAGCGCGCCGTAACGGAAGCTCTAAACTCCGGCGTCATGGTGATTACTGGCGGCCCCGGCACGGGCAAAACGACTATCATTCGTTTCATCGCTTACGCCATGGACGAGCAGGGGCTTTCGGTTCAGCTTGCCGCGCCCACGGGCAGAGCGGCAAAGCGCATGACCGAGGCGACGGGCTTTGAGGCCTCGACCATACACCGCCTCTTAGAGTACAATCCGAGCGAGGGCTTTGTCAGAAATGATCAATATCCCTTGGACGGCGACATAATAATAATAGATGAGATGTCCATGGTGGATGTGCCGCTCATGGCCGCGCTGCTCAGGGCTATTCCCAAGGGTACGCGGCTGATACTTGTGGGCGACAGGGACCAGCTCCCTCCCGTGGGCTGCGGCGACGTGTTGTGCGACATCATAGACAGCGGCGTTATCCCCGTAATGCGCCTGAATGAGATATTCAGGCAGGCGCAGAGCAGTCTTATCGTGACCAACGCGCACAGGATAAACGACGGGCTGCAGCCCGTGCTTGACCGCAGCGACTCCGACTTTGTATTTGAATCTATGCTGCATCAGGACAGCGTCTTGGACAGGGTTGTGGAGCTTTGCAGGACGCGCATGGAGCTTTTGGGAACCTCCGACCCGCTGATGGACGTTCAGGTGTTGGTACCCATGAAAAAGGGCATACTCGGTGTGGGCAACCTCAACAAGCGCTTGCAGGCCGCCCTCAATCCGCCCTCCCCCGCAAAGCGTGAGTGCGTCTATGGCGATACCGTCTTTCGCGAGGGTGATAAGATTATGCAGGTGAAGAACAACTACAAGGTTGAGTGGGAAAAGCGCCTGCCAAACGGCGCAGTCATCGAAGGAAGCGGCGCGTTCAACGGCGACTTAGGTACGCTCATGGGCGTTGACTTTGAAGCGCGCAAGCTGTCGATTCTATTTGACGACGACAGGGCCTGTGTCTACGACTTCGTTCAGGCGGAGGAGCTTGACCTTGCCTACTGCATCTCGATACACAAGAGCCAAGGCTCGGAGTACAACACCGTACTGCTCCCGCTCTCGGGCGGGCCGCCGCAGCTCTTGACCCGCAACCTCTTGTACACAGCGGTAACAAGGGCCAAAAAGTTAGTGTACTGTCTGGGGAGCGCGGACATCATACGCCGCATGGTGAACACCACCTTCTCAAGGAGGCGTTACACCTCCTTGGCACAAAGACTGAAGGAGACTGCAAATTGAAGTACGACATGATAATTTGGGACTGGAACGGAACTCTTTTAGACGACGACTTTTTAACCTATGACATAGCGCAGCGCATGTTGGCCGAGAACGGCCTTCCGCCTCTCAAGAGCGAGGAGCATTACCGCGAGCTGTTCGGCTTTCCCGTGCGTGACTATTACCTGCGCATGGGCTATGACTTCAGTGATGTAAGCTACGAGGAGGTCTCCGACCGCTTCATAGAGCTATACAACGCCGAAATGCACACTTGCAGTCTCCGCGAGGGAATCAGAGACGCCGTTGACGCGATAGGCTCCGCCGGCATACGTCAGGTGATACTCTCAGCGACGCAGGATGAGATGCTGCAATGGCAGACCGCCCTATATGGCTTGGAGGACTGCTTTGAGTGCAGGCTCGGCTTATCCGACCACTACGCGCACAGCAAGGCTCAGCTTGCCCGCGATTTTCTGGAGCGTGAGTCCATAGCCCCAAATAAGACTTTGTTCATAGGCGATACCGTCCACGACTTCGAGGTCTCGTCCGCGATAGGCTGTGACTGTGTGCTGCTCACGGGAGGGCATCAGAACCCCGACAGGCTTCAGTCCGCTGGCGTACCGGTTTTGGGCAGTCCTAAGGAGCTTTTGAGCTACATAGGGATATAAGGACTGTGCCCTAAGGCGGCGTCCCGAACACAAATACTAATCACAATATGACGATGGGAGGAACAGCATGAGAATCAGCTTTTTCGGCGCGACCCACGAGGTAACGGGCAGCATGACGCTGCTTGAGGTCAACGGCAGGTACATGCTCGTTGACTGCGGTATGGAGCAGGGCAGGAACGTCTTTGAAAATGTCGCTCTGTCCGTTCCGCCGTCCGAGATACGCTGCGTGTTCCTCACCCACGCGCACATTGACCACTCGGGCAACCTGCCCCTGCTGTACAAGAACGGCTTTCGCGGCACCGTATACGCCACGCAGGAGACCTGCGCTCTGTGCAATGTGATGCTTATGGACGCCGCACACATTCAAGAGAGCGAGGCGGAGTGGGCGAACCGCAAGGCCAAGCGCGCCGCCGACCAACAGATAGAACCCGTCTACACCTGCGAACACGCCGAGGGCGTGTTGAAGCTGTTCCGCCGCTGCCCCTACGACAGCGTCATAAGTGTGCTTGAAGGGGTGGAGCTGCGCTTTACCGACATAGGGCATCTCTTAGGCTCCGCCGCCATAGAGGTTTGGATGCGTGAGGGCGAGCTTGAAAGGAAGATGGTGTTCTCAGGCGACGTCGGCAATATCAATCAGCCGCTCATAAAGGATCCCCAGCCCGTGCTTTCCGCCGATTATCTGTTGATAGAATCCACCTACGGCGACCGCCTGCACCCCGAACGTCCCGACTATGTAAAGGAATTCTCCGAGATAATACAACGCACCTTCGACCGTGGCGGCAACGTGGTCATACCCTCCTTCGCGGTGGGCAGGACGCAGGAGATTCTTTACTTCATGCGCGAAATCAAGGAACGAGGGCTTATACACGGTCACGACGGATTCAAGCTCTACGTTGACAGCCCGCTTGCCAACGAAGCTACAAGCATCTTCCTGCAGTGCGAGACGGAGGTCTTTGACAAACAGACCCGTGAGCTGGTGCAAAGGGGCGTGAACCCGCTTTGGTTCGACGGCCTGGAGCTTTCGGTGAGCGTGGACAATTCCCGCTCCATCAACGAGATTGCCGAACCCAAGGTGATAGTATCGGCAAGCGGCATGTGTGATGCGGGCAGGATACGCCACCACCTGAAGCACAACCTTTGGCGCAAGGAAAGCACCGTCCTGTTCGTGGGCTATCAGGCTGAAGGAACTTTGGGCAGGCAGCTCTTGGACGGCGCGGAGAAGGTCAAAATCATGGGCGAGGTCATAGCTGTGCAGGCCGAAATCTGCTTCCTAAACGGCGTATCAGGACACGCGGACAAGAATGGGCTGATAAACTGGCTCTCCGCGTTCAGCGAGAAGAAGCCCGAACTCGTGTTCGTCAACCACGGCGAGGACAGCTGCTGCACGGCATTCGCTTCCGAGCTGCAAAACGAGCATGGCTATACGGCGTTCGCGCCGTATTCGGGGACGGTATGGGATCTTGCCGAAAACAGAGCAGTCAGAATTACCGAGGGAATTCCCGCCGCGAAGCCTTCCTCTGAGAGCGCGAGCGCAAGAAAGGCCAAGGCGGCCTTGGGCGAGCTTATCGCCGCCGTGAAGGAGCTGCTGGGCATAGCGCAAAGCAGCGACGGGCTTGCCAACTCCGAGCTTGTCAAGTTCACTCGTCAGGTGCGCGAGCTTGTCAATCGTTGGAAGCGATAGCGTCGCCCCCCGGTGCGTACAGCTTATCCGTCAGGGGTCGCTCATAATATAGTAAAAAAGATGTTGACAATATCCCCAAAATGTGGGTATACTAAGCTGTCCGTGAGGGAGTAGTTCCCACGCTTATGGGTGGATTTAAGTCAACACGCATGACCATTTTTAATGGTCTGGCTTAAAAGCAAGAACCAGACTCATGTACAGCTTACGCTGTGCTTGAGTCTTTTTTAAATACTGCACAGCGGGAAAGGAATTGGCATGAAGCATTATTGTGAGGAAGTATCACAGGTCTTGGCAAGCTTAGGAAGCGACGAGAATGGTCTTAGCAGCGCCGAAGCCGCAAGGCGTCTTGAGAAGGACGGCCCCAACAAACTCAAGGAGGCCGAAAAGGTCACTCTGCTGCACCGCTTCTTGGAGCAGCTCAAGGACCCGATGATCATCATCCTGCTCTGCGCGGCCGTAATCTCCGCCGGAACGTCCATTTACAGCGGCGAGAGCTTCGCAGACGTCATAATCATCCTTGTCGTAGTCATTATCAACGCCGTGCTTGGCGTCTATCAGGAGAGCAAGGCCGAGAAAGCCATCGAAGCCTTGCAAGCAATGACTGCGGCGACCTGCAGAGTACTGCGCGACGGCAAGCCCATATCCGTCAAGAACGAGGAGCTTGTAGCAGGTGACGTCGTCCTGTTGGAGGCGGGAGGCGCCATTCCCGCAGACGGGCGTGTGATAGAGTGCGCTTCCCTTCAGATAGAGGAAGCCGCCCTCACAGGCGAAAGCGTTCCGGTACACAAGCTCATCAAGACCTTGGGCATGGGCGAAAGCTCCGAGGTACCCTTGGGCGACCGCAGGAACATGGTGTACATGGGCAGCTCATGCGTATACGGCAGAGGCAAGGCGGTCATAACCGCCACGGGCATGGACACCGAGATGGGCAAGATTGCGGACGCGCTTGCCAACACCCAAGAGGGAGAGACCCCGCTCCAGAAGAAGCTTACTCAGCTCGGCAAGACCCTAAGCTGGCTTGTGCTGATAATCTGCGGCGTTATCTTCGGAGTGGCTCTTATCAGGGCAGGCAGCTTCACGCTGAAAATCGTGCTCGACACCTTCATGATAGCCGTGGCTGTGGCCGTCGCCGCCATACCCGAGGGACTTGCGACCGTCGTCACCGTGGTTCTGTCCATAGGCGTGACCAATATGTCCAAGCGCAACGCCGTCATTCGCAAGCTCACAGCAGTCGAAACCCTCGGCTGCGCACAGATAATTTGCAGTGATAAGACGGGTACGCTTACCCAGAACAAAATGACCGTGGTTGAGCATGTCGGTGACACAAAGCTGCTTGCCTCCGCCATGGCGCTCTGCTCAGACGCTGTACTAAACGACGACAACGACGCCGACGGTGAACCCACCGAATGCGCGCTTGTCAACTTCGCCTATGCGCAGGGCATGAAAAAGCAGGACCTTGAAGCGGAAACTCCCAGGGTGGGCGAGGCTCCCTTCGACAGCGTCCGCAAGATGATGTCAACCATTCACAAGACCCAAGCCGGCTATGTGCAGTATACCAAGGGCGCACCCGACGAGGTCTTGAAGCTGTGTACGGGTTATATCGAAAACGGCGTTGTTCGCCCCATGACCGACGCGGTTTTGGCAAGGATACTTGACCAAAACAAGGCCTTCGCGGATAAGGCGCTGCGCGTACTCTGCGCCGCTTACAGGCGCTACGATGAGTTGCCCGAGAGCTTTGAGCCTGAGGACCTTGAAAACAATCTAATCTATATCGGACTTACGGGCATGATAGACCCTGTCCGTCCCGAGGTCAAGGCCGCTATTGCCACCTGCCGCGAGGCGGGAATACGCCCCATCATGATTACGGGCGATCACAGGGATACCGCAGCCGCCATCGCCATGGAGCTTGGTATCATTCACGATCCCTCCGAGGCCATCACCGGCGCGCAGCTCAACACCATATCCAACGAGGATTTCCTGCGCGATGTGGATAAGTACAGCGTATACGCCAGAGTTCAGCCTGAACACAAGGTCAGGATAGTCGAGGCTTGGCGGGCAAGAGGCTATGTTACCGCCATGACGGGCGACGGCGTGAACGACGCTCCCAGCATCAAGACCGCCGACATTGGCGTAGGTATGGGCATTACCGGCACCGACGTCACCAAGAATGTGGCGGACATGGTGCTTGCCGACGACAACTTCGCCACCATAGTCAATGCGGTCGAGGAAGGCCGAAGGATATACGACAATATCCGCAAGTCTATACAGTTCCTTTTGGGCTCCAACATGAGCGAGGTCATAGGTGTTTTCGCGGCGACGCTGCTTGGCTTTACGCTTCTAAAGCCCGTACACCTGCTTTGGATAAACCTTATCACCGACTGCTTCCCCGCGCTTGCACTCGGTCTTGAAAAGAGTGAGAGCGACATCATGCAGAGAAACCCAAGAAACCCCAAGGACGGCATCTTCGCGGGCGGCATGGGCTTTGACATCGCGTATCAGGGACTGCTGGTCTCAATACTGACGCTTGCGGCCTACTTCATCGGTCACTACATGGAGAGCGGCGTTTGGGAAATTGCGGAGAGTCCCGACGGCATGACTATGGCGTTCTTGACCATGAGCATGGCGGAGATCTTCCACAGCTTCAATATGCGCAGTCAGCGCAGCAGCGTGTTCCTCATTCCGAATCAGAACAAGATGCTTTGGGGCGCCATGCTCGGCAGTCTTATCCTGTCAACTGTTGTACTATACATCCCCGGTCTCAATACTGCGTTCGGCTTTGAGCATGTCGACCTTGCGGAGTACTTCACCGCCATGGGTCTTGCCGTGTCCGTGATACCGTTAGTCGAATTCGTCAAGCTGGTACAACGTGCGGTTGCCCGCGCAAAACACAAGAAAGCTTAGCGTATAGCCAAAGCTGCCCCATCGCCGCGTTCCCGTCATCCAGACTCGGGGCGCGGCGTTTCGCATGAAGAAATGCCTGAATTCGGCAAAAGTCAACTCAACCACGTCTCCGGAGCAACCAACAGATTCAAAAGACCCCCCTCGTCGCAAAGGGGGCGTCAGGAAGAGGGTTATGGTGAGAGCGGTTCTTGACTTTTGTGCTTTCGGCAAGATCCTTCGACTTCGCTCAGGATGACATGAAAGCTACAACCACTCTCAAGCCTATTCCCTATTCGCCCCTCATCCCCCCTTGTCATCCTGAGCATCAGCGAAGGATCTTGAAACAAGCTTGCGGCGATAGCGCCGCTTCCCCGTGGGATAAGGGGGGGCGTCAGGAAGAGGGTTATGGTGAGAGCGGTTCTTGACTTTTGTGCTTTCGGCAAGATCCTTCGACTTCGCTCAGGATGACATGAAAGCTACAACCACTCTCAAGCCTATTCCCTATTAGTCCTTTGAAGGGGGGACGAACGAAAAGCAAATTCCCATGTGCGCCGCTTTTCCCCCAAGAGTACGGACTTTGGCACAGTCAACGATAAAAAGATTGCTTTCATGGAAAAGTGGATAAACCACCTCCCGCGAAAAATTCTCAATTACCATTCCTCCGCAGATGTCTTTAGCAGCGTCTCATTTGATATTGCAATTTAGGAGAGTATGCAGACGGTGAATTGGCAAAGAGTAGTATTTGACAAGCTGGGGGTGTTCGTATATAATTTATATTGGTATTTTGTGATTTTTGGAGGCGTGTGTATGAAGCGTGTTTTGAGGGTTCTTGCGATACTTCTCGGCGTGTGCCTGCTTATGCAGCTTGCGGGGGTTTCGACCGCCTATGCGCGTCTGCCGGAGCCGCCCAGCGAAACTGTCATGGGCGTTGGCGGAAGCTGCGGCAGTTCGCTCTACTGGGCCTTGGACAGTGACGGCAAGCTCACCATAAGCGGCACCGGCTCCATGAACGACTGCGCGAGCACCTCCGACGTGCCTTGGTATTCCTACCGCGACAGCATCACCTCCGTTTACTTTGAGAACGGGGCTGTCAATGTTGGCGGATTTGCGTTTTACGGCTGTAAAAACCTTGTATCCGCCGACCTTTCAAGCTGCCTGACCCTAAAGACCATTGACCACCACTCCTTCTACCTCAGCACCCAGCTTAGCACCGTGAAGCTTCCCGCATCCCTTACCGGCATTGGACAGCTTGCTTTCGCGCTTACCGCCATTACCGTATTCAACTTCCCTGCCGCCCTTGCAAGTATTGGCACCCAAGCCTTCAGAAACTGTCAGCAGCTCACCGCCTTCACCGTGGACGCTTCCAACACCAAGTTCAGCGCGGCCGGCGGAGTCCTGTTTGACAAGAACGTCACAACGCTTTACTATTATCCGCCCGCCTCGACCATTGAGGAATACACCATACCCTCCACCGTAAAGACCGTCTCGCAGGCGGCGTTCTACAACTGTGCCAACATAGTAAGGCTCAACATTCCCGCTTCCGTGACCTCCATAGGCAGCGAACAGTTCGTGGGATGCAGCTCCCTGAAGAGCTTCAGCGTCGATTCGGCCAACACCTTTTATTCAAGCTCCGACGGAGTTCTGTTCGACGCCAAGAACTCCACGCTCCTTTACTTCCCCGCTGCGGGCAGCTTTGGCGACTATGTCGTCCCGAACGGTACAGTAACCATAGCGGGCGCGGCCGCGGAGGACTGTAAGGGGCTTAGCTCCATCGCCATCCCCGACAGCGTAAGTACCATTGAGGCTTCCGCCTTCTCGGGCTGTACCAATCTCAGCTCGGTTAACTTTCCCCAAAGCAGCGCAGGCAGCGTATCCATAAAGGACTACGCCTTTGAGGACTGTACCGCCCTTGTGTCCGCCGTCGTTCCCGACAATACCAAGACCATCGGTATCTCGGCCTTTTCGGGCTGCAAGGCTCTGACCGACTTCGCGTTTCCCTCCTCCGCCGCCTCCATATCCGCCAACACCTTCATTAATTGCAGCTCACTTGCCAATGTGAGCTTTACCACAAGCTCGGCTCTAACCTCGATTGCGGGCGCGGCCTTCTCGAATTGCAGCTCACTCAGCTCTATCGATATTCCCGACGGAGTGACGCAGATAGGTGCGAGAACCTTTTCAAGCTGTACTCGCCTTGCCTCTGTCCGACTGCCTTCAAGCCTTGACAGCATAGGCAACCGAGCCTTCGACGGCTGCCGCTCGCTCACCGAGGTCACCATCCCAAGCACGGTAACGCAGCTTGGCAGCTCGGTCTTTTATCAATGCGTAAACCTCTACTCGGTGGTATTCATGGGCAGCGTCCCCACGGTGGGCGACGACGGCGTTTATGTTGATTGCAGCGCTTACCTTGCTACCTACTACCTTGAAAGCAACGCCTCCTCCTGGGCTCCAAACGGGGAAACCGCCTGGCAGGGCAACCCCTTGCGCCTCTATGGGCTTATATCCGACCTTGGCGTTTCGGATTGCGCCTACGCCATTATTGTAAAGAATACCAACGGGCAGACGCTCTCCGGCTGCGGCGTCACCATCGGAAGCACCACCGTTACGACCGACAGCCAAGGCGTCGCGGCCTTTAGCACAATGCCAAGCGGTGCGCTCACCGTCAAGCTCAGCGGTTACAGCAGCTACAAGGACAGTGGTTACAGCGTCAACGACATGGGCGCGGATGTGATAATCCTCAGCTCCGACACCCCGCATATCTCGGCTCTGAGCTGCAACGGCTCCAACATCTCCACAGCCTACGCAACCGTCAACTGTTCCGACGGCGGCAGTACCACAATAACCCTTTCCTCAAGCGAAAGCATGGGCGTAACCTACGCGCTTGTGCAGAACGGCGCTGTTGTCGCGGAGTCCACAACTCCAAGCTTCACCCTGTCCAACTCGCTTTTCATACCCGACGTGCCTGTTTACGCCGTCATGAAGCAAAGCGTTTTGGGTAATGAGTACTCGCTCAAGCTCAATATCCGCATCGTCAACGCCGACTTTGCGCGGCTCTTCTGGAACACCGGCACGACCCAAGTCTTTCAGCTCACCGACACTAACGGCAACGCGGTGGGCGAGCTGTACCTTGAGAGCCGTGATACTCCCCTCTCATACTATATTCGAGACGACAGGCTGTACATAGGCATAGGGCTTGATGAAGCCGAGCTGAAGGCGAACGCCTTAAGCCTTTCCCCCTACTGCTCCGGGAAGCTGTCCGCAATAAGCGCGGGCGATTCCGTTTCCGCCTCACTGTGCGGCTGGCTTGAATACGTCCTCGGCGACGACATACGCCTTGTCGCAAGCGGGATTTACCTTGCCGCCTCCTTTGACAGCACAGGCCGCCGCGTCATAGAGCTTGACCCCTGTTCGCTAAATGTCAAGCTTTCGAGAAACGCCGCATCCTCCGTGACCTCCTTCGGTCTGTCGGTCAGCGACAGCCTAAAGCCCCTCTCGGGCAGCGGCTCCCTCTCCGTCACGGGCGTTGACAAGACCTGTCCCGCCCCCGAAATAAGCTCTCTTTTCGACCTTCACCGCTACGGCGAGGTCGGCTATACCCTAAGCCTAAAGAACCTTCCTGAGCTTGAAACCTCCGCTTCCGTCTCAATCGACCTGCTGTTTCGCGGTCGCGTGGGCTTTGTCGCATACAAAGCCGCGAACTCCGCCGACGCCTCCGCCGAACTGTCGGTGGTTGGGGGCGATTCTCCCGCAAACGTGCAGCTCATCTCATACGGGAGCGACACGCTCGCGGTTTGGCTTGCGGGAACAAGCCTCCGATGCGCCATAAGAAGAGGCGGCTCCGACACGTTTTCCGCTTCCTCCGCCGCCCTGCCCGCAGGTGTGGCCTGCGGGGATTTTGAGCTTATAAGTTATAACGACAGGGTTTACATCGCCTATCTTGAAGCCTCCGTTGAGCTTGGCTCCAACGTGAGCGAAGCCCTCAGCTCCGCCCTTGTCAAGGTCGCAGGCTTTGACGGCGTGAACTTTACCGACGCGTTGAGCGTCACCGCCGAGGCAGGTGTATACCTCTTCCCCCGTCTTGTCGCGGCGGGCGGCGCACTGTACGCGCTTTGGTATGAGCATGGCTCCGACAGCCTGTTTTCGGCGGGAAGCGGCGGCGCAATCTATTACAGCAAGCTTATTGATGGAGCCTTTGGCGAATCAGTACTGCTGTACTATGGGCTTCCCCTCGTCACCTCGCTTGCGGCCTGCGTCCAAAACGACAAGCCCTCCGCCCTGTTTAGCTGCGACTCGGACGGAGACCTATCTACCTCGTTTGACAGCAGGGTCTATCTTGCGGACGGCTCCGCCCTTATGGTCAAGGCGTCGGGCGCTCTCGGCAGCGTCGTGTCAAACGGCAGCGCTTCCGCATGGACGGATGGCCAAGTGCTGTATTACCTTGCAAGCCCCGATGCAAGCGCTTTTGAGCTTTGTGAGGTGTCCGTTCTAAGGCAGCTTTGCTTCACACACGATGGTTCGCTGCTTGTCTGCGATGATTCGGGCGTTCGCATTCTCAATGCCGACAACGAGTTTGAATTACTGTACCGCACAGAGAACGGCGTGTACATCGATGATTGCGCCTACCTTGCTCAAGGCGGCCTTGCCGTAATATTGACAAGCCTTGACTCGCAGAGCATGACAGTTTCGTCAAAGCTCAGTTTGGGCGCGGCGCTTCAGGCCGCCCAAGACGTGTACGCCACCGAGACGAGCGTTGCCGAGGCTCTTCCCGACTTCTCCGTTCGCACCCTGCAGTACGACGACGGTGACGACAGGCTCTGGATACTGCTCACCAACAGCGGCGAAGCGGACGGCATCGCGCTCATTCGCGTACTGACCCAAAGCGGCAGCTTCGTCTATCAGTTCAACGCGGGTACGGTTCAGGCCGGCTCGTCCAAGCTGCTCTCCTTCAGGCTTCACAGCGGAGCGGTAAGCTCGGTAAACCTGAATGAATTATCCATCGCGGTAATAGGTAAGGACGCGACGCCCTCCAACAACCGTATCTACACCGTGATATGTCGCTCCGACAAGAGTGCGGTTTACCCTTCCGTAACCGCTCCGACGCTTGAAAGCTCATGGCTGCACGGGCAGGTCGGAAGCTCTGTAAGCCTTGCTTACACCGAGAACGGCTGTGCTTTCAGCTCAATAGACGGCCTAACGCGGGGCAGTGATTACAGCGCTGCAAACGGGGTTATCACCATCTTGGGCGGCAAGACCTCCGCTTTGGGTGAAGGGCTGCACGAGCTTGTGATAAACTTCGAGGGCTTTTCACGCACCGTGACGCTGGAGCTTGCCGTACCCGATGAGGATACCCTGACGGCGGGGCAAATCGGCACGGTAGTCTATGACGGCAAGCCCGTCGAGCGCGGCTTGGACTTCTATGTCATCGGCGTCGCAAACAGCGAATACACCTATACCTATACCAAGGGCGGCGCTGTGACAGAGGGGCTTCCCACCGACGCGGGCAGCTATGTTATAACCGTCACGCGGCAGGCGATGACCTTGCGGGGCGAAGCTTCCGTAAGCTTTGAGCTTGTCATAAATAAGGCGAAACGGCATGTCGCCGCGCCCAAGGTCGCGGACTATGACGACAGCTCCGTTACGTTGTCGGCCGCCGCTCCCCTTATCGTCACCGACCGCGATACCATACTTTACGGTATCAGCGAAAAGGCGGCGAACGCCGAGATAAGCTGGCAAAGCGATGTCATCTTTGACGGGCTTGACCCCGCGCACATCTACCGCTTCTACGCTAAGGTCGGCGGTGACCCCAACTATGAGGACGCCGTGAGCCTATACACCGCCGTACTCACCGACAAGCTCGGTGCAGACGCTCCCGTCGCGCCCATAGCCCAAAACAGAACCGACGTCTCTGTCACTCTGATGGAGATTGTCGGCATGGAATACAGCATGGACGGCGTGAATTACTTTGGCTCACCCGTGTTCATTGGGCTTGAGCCGAATACCGAGTACGGCTTCTATATGCGCAGAGCCGAGACCGAAACGAGCTATGCAAGCGCCGCTTCCGAATGCAGTCATATCTTCACACTGAGGAGCGAACGCGAGGCGCCCGCCGCGCCCGAGCTGCTGTACATGGACTGCGACAGGGTTGAGCTTGTCGTCAAGGAAGGCACAGAGTACAGGGTCAATGACGGGGCGTGGCAGGAAAGCGGCGTATTTACAGGACTTTTGGGCGGTGCCGAGTATCTGTTTTATGCAAGATATATGCAGGACGAAACCTATTATGCAAGCGCGGCTTCCGAGGCTCTTTGCGTTACCACAAACGGTGACGCGCCCGACAAGCCCACGGCTCCCGTGGCGTCCGCCGTGACTGACACAAGTGTGACGCTGTTCGCCGTTTCGGGCTATGAGTATTCGCAGGATGACGGAGCATGGCAAAGCTCCAATGTATTCACAGGCCTTGAAGCGGGTTCCGTCCACAGCTATCGTCAGCGAGCCGTAAAGGACGGGCTTTACAGCGAGACTTCGGACGAAATCAGCGTAACCCTTGACAAGGCGGCGGGAGCTGTCGCTTCCGCGCCCGTGGTACTCAGCATGGACAGCTCCAGGGTTGTGCTAAAGTCGTACAGCGGCATGGAATACCGCGTGGGGGTTAGCGCGTGGCAAAGCTCCAATGTGTTCACGGGGCTTTGCGCCAATACCGAGTACAGCTTCACTCAAAGATACAAGGAGACCGCCGCAAAGGAAGCGGGCGCGGCTTCCGAGCCCACGACGCTTACCACCTCCGCGCAGCTTCCCGACGCGCCCAACGCGCCCATAGCGGCTGAAATTGGCAGCGACAGAATCAGCTTGGTCATGGTGGATGGCTATGAATACGCCTGTAACGGCGTGTGGCAAAGTTCCCCCAGCTTTACGGGCTTGTCCCCCGCCACGGAGTACAGCTTCATGCAGCGTGACGCCGAATGGGGCGTAAGCTCCACAGAGGCGAGATACTCCACGGTCAAGACAAGCGGTTCTACGGTGAACGCTCCTGAAGCCGCGTCCACAGACGCCTTCAGCGTCACGCTCAAGGCCGTTGACGGCTGCGAATACCGCGTTGGCGAGGGCGTATGGCAAAGCTCCAACGTCTTTAATATGCTAAGCCCTGCAACCTCATACAGCTTTTATGCCCGCTATACGGAGACAGACACAAGCTATGCGGGCGAAAGCTCCGAGGCTTTGACCGTGGTCACCTTGGACGGGCAGAGCGATACGCCAATGCCACCCGCCTTTGCAGCGATAACAAACAACTCTGTGACTCTTGTCGCGGTTGACGGCTATGAATACAGCAAGGACGGCGCGAGCTGGCAGAGCTTGACTCAGTTCTCGGGTCTGTCCGCCGCAACGGAGTACAGCTTCTTCCAGCGCGACGCCTCCGCACCCGATGTTGTGAGCGCGTCCGCCTCCTGCACCACCGACAAGAACAGCAGGGGCGGGTCTGCG
This sequence comes from Clostridia bacterium, assembly GCA_035399665.1. GTDB lineage: Bacteria > Bacillota > Clostridia > Christensenellales > CAG-138 > DAOPJM01. Next base: position 3,261 of record DAOPJM010000034.1, on the reverse strand, counting down.
CGAAGTGTTCAGACCGACAGCGTAAGCTTTAGCAGCGTGACCCTTGTCACTGTGAGCGGCTATGAATACCGCTTGGGCGACGGAGCATGGCAGGATAGTCCCGAATTCACGGGGCTTGAAGCGGGTACAAGCTACAGCTTTACCCAACGCAGAGCCGAGACCGACAGCTTCTATGCGGGCAGTGTCAGTGACGCGCTCATTGTAACCACCTCAATTACCGTGGGCAGCTCCGTATCCGCGCCCATTGCCGCCGAGATAGGGCCTGACTTTATTCGCCTTGTCGCGGTCTACGGCTGCGAGTACCGCATAAGCGGCGGAGAGTGGCAAGGCGCTCCCGAATTCGCAGGGCTTGAGGCGAATACCTCATACACCCTTGAGCAGCGCATGAAGCAAAGCCCCAAGTCTACCGCCGGTGCTCCCGCTTCCGCCGCCTTTACCACAGAAAAATACGAAAGGGAAGCTCCGCAGGCTCCCACGCTCGATTCCGCGCATGGTGACAGTATAACCCTTGTCGCGGCGGACGGCTATGAATACCGAATAGGCGATGGTGTATGGCAGGGCGAAGCCGTGTTCGGGGGACTTGCCCCCGAGACGGAGTACAGCTTCTTTGTGCGCTATGCCGAAACCGACGAGTACATGGCAAGCGAGTCCTCCGAGGCTCTCAGCGTCCTGACGGGGATTGCCGCTTTCGGTCAGGCCGAAGCTCCGCAGCAAAAGTCAAGGTCAGCGCGCAACATCACACTTATCGCCATTGACGGACTTGAATACAGTATCGACGACGGCGAGTGGCAAAGCTCCCCCAGCTTCTCGAAGTTAGCCCCGGGCACGAAGTACAGCTTTAGGGCGCGTTATGCGGCCGATGGCAAGCGCGAGGCGGGAGAGGCCTCCGAAGCCTCCGTTATCAGTACCGACAAGTTCGCTCCCTCGTCACCCGACGCCCCCGAAATCTCCGCCATCACCGACAGCAGCGTTACCCTGCGCTCCAACATAGGCTATGAGTACCGCATAGGCGACGGAGAGTGGCAAAGCTCCCCAAGCTTTACGGGACTGATGGAAGGTGTGGAATATGCGTTCTATCAGCGCACCGCCGAATCTACCCAGCTTTACGCAAGTCCCGCAAGCCCCCCCAATTACGTTACCCCCGGCAAGGAGGTAGGGCCGGACGCGCCGAGCGCGCCCACGCTTGAAAGCAAGACCTCGACCTCCGTCACGCTTACAGCGATTGAGGGCATGGAATACAGCCTTGACAAGCAGAACTGGCAAAGCTCGCCCGTATTCAATGGGTTGACCCCGAATACGGAGTACAGCTTCTATCAACGCTGCGCCGAAACGGAAATCACGGAGGCGGGCGCGGTAAGCGAAGCACTGACCATCGTCACCGACGCACAGGAGCAAAGCATACGCTATGGCGACGCCAACTGCGACGGAAAAGTCAACGCCTCGGACGCCTCGTACATACTCCGCTCACTCGTTGGCTTGGACTCTCTTTCCGCGCAAGGCTACAAAAACGCCAATGTTGACGGGCAAAGCGGAGTTTCCGCCGCCGACGCGTCATGCATACTGAGATACTTGGTGGGGCTGCTGCCTTCGCTCCCCGCAGAATAACTGAAAGGACATTCGAACCCATGAACAAGCCGCTGATAGGGATTACCCCATCATGTCACGACCATACCTATGACGTGTACTCTGCCTACGCCGAGCTTATAACGAACGCGGGCGGAACCGCGGTCATACTGCCTTACTGCTTCAACAGCCCCGAAATACTGGACGGGCTTATCCTCACGGGCGGCGCGGACGTCGCACCCGACATTGGCGGCTACGACCCCAACACCCCAAACATCACCCTCTCCGGACCCGAACGCGACAGCTTTGAATTCATGCTTTGCCGTCGCTGCTATGAGCTTGGAATACCCATATTGGGCATATGCCGTGGGCATCAGGTCTTGGCCGCGGCTTTGGGGGGCAGCATGATAGGCGACATTCCGAGCGAAGGCTTTTTTGAGGTGCATACCGCAAGAAGGACGCCTGAGGACTATCACAGGATAGTCACCGAGCCTAACAGCCTGATGCAGCGGCTTTTCACAGGCTGCGACAAGGTATGGAGTACCCATCATCAGGCGGTCAGAACCGCTCCCGATGACTTTATTGTGAGTGCGCTTTCGCCTGAGGGCGTAATTGAAGGTATAGAGCATCCCGACAAACCCTGCCTTGGGATTCAGTGTCACCCGGAGCGCATGATGTTCGCGCCGCCGTTTGAATGGCTTGTCAGAGAATCGACTAAGTATATGGAGAAACGCCAAGGTTAGCGCTTCCGCTAATCTATAAAGCATAACAAAAGTCCCTCGAAACGAAGCTTCTTCGCCATACGGGGGACTTTATGGTTTGTTGAGGTTTATAAGGCTTTACGCGTTTTCCGTCCTTTTTTTGTATTCCTTCCACTGCTTTGCCGCGCCGAAGGTCGCGATGACCGCGAAGATACCCGCGAGCAACAACAGCCAGCCACCGAGCTGTCCATACAAGACAATCGAACTCACGGTGTTGTAGGCGGCATAGGCGAGCATAATTATAGCGGACACTCGGCTGTACATAAGCAGGACAAAGACCGAGCAGACGGCGACCGCCGCGACGTCGATAAGACCATACCAGTTGCCTTGCACCAGGCAGATAACGATAAAGGTGATTGCCGCGCACGCAAAGCCCCAGATAGCGGCTGATTTGATAAGGCCGTACTTGGAGCAATAGCGCTTCATGAACTCCGCCTTGGTGATTCCCGCAGGCGCTCTCAAGGGGTTGGGGATCTCCCTGCCCTTCCTGTCGTAGACCGGGTCGGGTATTTTGGGTTCATCACTGTCCTCGGCTAATGACTCCTGCATCTCGCTTTCGTCAACGCTTGCGATGGTTCCGGGCAGTATCGCACCGCAGTTGGTGCAGAACTTCATTCCCTCTGCCGCTTCAGCTCCACAGTTCGGGCATATCATGCAAATTACCTCCGTGCGTACATATTTGTATTGTTTCGCATGTTGATTTTATCGCGGTTACTTTGGCTTGTCAAGCTCGATATCTAATGTAGGGGCTAACTGCGTTCGTCCGCACTGTCTTGCGCCCCCTTTTCCACGGGGGGAGCGGCATTATCGCCGCAAGCCTTTTTCAAGATCCTTCGCTGATGCTCAGGATGACAAGGGGGAAGTACGGCGGAAGCGATTCTATCACTACAAGCTTGTTTCAAGATCCTTCGCTGATGCTCAGGATGACAACGGGGGA
>DAOPJM010000033.1:16688-22020 GCA_035399665.1 Clostridia bacterium | reverse complement strand
TGGCCGCCGATTCATCCGCGTTTGTGTCCTTATACGCGTCGCCGTTGCTGAACATCAGATATATACAGTAGATGAAGTCGCCCGCGTCCTCGTCAACGCTCAATATCTGCACACCGGTATCTAACTGAAGCTCGGCAACGAAGTCCGAAAGGCTTGCCGCGTTCTCCAAAGCGCTGCTCCAGTACACCATATTAGTGTTGTTCAGAGTAAGCCGTCCCGTACCGTTGCCCGTATGCGCCGCGCTGTTGAAGAACACCGCCGAGGGCTGCGCGGCGACATTCGTTTCCGAGGAGGTTTGCGATGGCGCGGTGGTGATGTTGCCCGAGCTGTCCGCGTTCAGCATCATGGACTGAACGTACTGAAGCTGCGCGTCATTGCCGCTCTGTCCGTTCGGTGAGATACTCCAAGTCGAAGCGTTGGCATAGGACGCGCTGAACAGTCTGTTGGTGGGAAGCATAATCATTCCGAAATTGAAGTACTCGCCCACATCCATTACCTGCTGCAATGACTTATAGTTGACAGTGACGGCAAAGCGTATGCCATTGGTGTACATGGGCTGAAGTATATCCGCGGTCTTGTGGATGATATGCGCCTGTGCGCCAAGCGTAACCATATCGACTATACCCTCGTAGGTCACAAGCATTGTCGCTCTGCCTGAAATAGTCTCTCCACTCGTGGTATATGCCGTACCCGTAACCGTGTTCGTCTTGCTTCCTAGCGACAGCTCTGTGCCGCTTAGCCTATACTTGATGTTGGATACCGTCATTATGTCGTCCGCGTCAAGCCCTGCGGCAAGCAAAGTCTTGATTTGCTCCTCCGATTGATTTGCGTACTCTGTCGTGGTACCCGCACTCGCGTCATATAAACTGACCACAAGCTCCTCGGCCGTTCGCGCTGTGTTGCTGTCGCCGTAGTCGCCCAAGAACAGTCCCGCGTAGCTCAACGTCACCCCAAGAGTGGGATCGACAAAGCTCAGATTCGACAGATGCGAATTGCCGTCGTTGGTCATGGAGAACGCATAGCTGTAACTCTCCATCGGCGAAATTTGCCCGCCGTACTCAATCGCGGTTCCGCCCTGCTCTGCGGTCTTTTCCACCGACACTATATCGCTTGCAAGCACGATATTGGTTTCAATATGGAGGTTAGCGCCGTAGCCGTGGCGTTCAAGGTAATAGAAGTCGAAGTCGTACGTCTCCCCGTCAACAAGTCCCAGATTGTTCAACAGCAGCTTCTCTTCGGTTATGCCGTGCGCCGCTCCGATATCCAGCACCAGCACATCGTTGATATACAGGTACACGTCATCATCGCCCGCGAACATGAAGTAAAGGTTGTCCGTCTGATGGTAGACGAACTTTGCGTGTCCTTCAAGCGCGAAATTATAGTTGTTGCCCGTGTATTCATCTCCGAACGACGTGTTGCCCTCGACAACTCCGTCATCATAAATGTAGGGCGAATAGGTAGACCCATAGCCCATATTGTTGATGGGCAGGAAGGGGTAAGCCGGTACATATACGCCGTTCAGATTCATCTTGTCCATGTTGTTGGGGTAAGTCCAGTCCACTCTGTTCGCGCCGGTATTGGCAATTCTGCCCGTTCCGGAGTTGTAATCCGTTGATTCATACGCCGAGTCAAACACATACGCAGTTCGTGTCGTGCCGTTTGTCTGGGTTATCACTTCCTTATGCAATACCAGTTCGTTGTACTCCTCAACGGTTTGGCTGTACTTGTCGGTATGCAGACTGTTGAGCATGAAGTAGGCCGCGTCCATGTAGGAATTAATTCCGCTCAGCGTCCCGTCAAAGCTTGAGGCGGTGGAGGAATAGGTCTCACTGCCGGAGAGATTCTTATCCCGCAGGTACTGCGCGAAGTCGCGGGCGTCTCCGTTTGAGTCAACCCCGAACAGGGCGGAGTTTTCCTCGCCCGAAACATAGGCGTAGTTGTAGCTGTTGTAGGGTGTGTTGCCTGAATTGCTGTTGTACTTAATCGTGTATTCGGGTATGGCAAGCGCCGCCTCCAAAAGACTTGCTAAGTATTCTATCGCGCCCTGAGTATACCGCACCCGCTTATCTGCGCCGAGCGTGGCGGAAACAAGGCCCGTCCTTGCGTATCCGGTTATTCGCGTGTTCGCGACAACTAAGTTGCCGCTGCCGTCGTTATTGGTGCTGAAGGTCGAAATGGTATTGCCGCCTCCGCTGTTTTTACCGGCTTGGATGAGCTTGTATTGATTGCTTGTCTGCGACTTGTTAAGACCGCTGCCCAGAGTGTCGGAGATATTGCTTGGGGACAGACTCACATCGCCGTAGCCCTGATGCAGATGCGAGCTGTCGGAGGTATACGAGGCGTCCATGGAGTCAAACAGCAGGCCGAAAGCGAGGTTGTTGCCCATAACGGTCTCGGAGGTAATGATGGTCTCCGGCGTGACGACCGGCCCCACCATCTGCGCGGCATAGCTGTTGGCGTCCGTACTGTTGTCAAACAGAGCGATATAGGAAAGTTCGACATATTTTCCCGCGGCCAAACGCGGATAGAACGTCAAATAAGCTAATGCCGATGTGCCGCTGTATGCCGTAACTGTGCCAAAGTCAACAACACAGGTCTGCCAAGTGCTTGGGGTATTATAGGTCAATGCGGCGCTGAGCGTATCGGTTGATGCGGTTGAACTCGAGGTTCTGAATCGGAAACTTGGGGTGGATGAATACGCCGCATTCGTGCGGTATGATATCGCGGCATAACGAACGGTTGAGCTTGTCACTCCTCCGGCGATATACGTTATGTACGATCCCGTGCCGGTAACGGTAAAGCGCGTCACGCCCGTTTCGGGAGTGCTTGAGGTATAAGTGGCGTTGGTGTTGCCTGTGCCTGTCAGCAGCAGATTGGGCGTCGGAATATTGCCTGACCCCTCGGTCGTGTGCGCAGTCGTATCCTCCGAGCTTGCATACTCAAACAGCATACCGTCATTGTTGTAGTCGCGTATGACAATGGGCAGCTCTATGGTGTCCGCGCCGTAATACTCTATCGTGCTGGTGTTGCCCGCAGGGTCGGTATAGCTGTACTCCACGGCCGTAGGCTCGGGAGACGCTGTGGGGCTTGTATCGGTCAAACCCGCAATGGCGGTTTCGATGGCGGCTACCGCTGAGGCAAGCTCCTCCGCCGTGGCGTAGGCGTTGTCGTCCACCGTGGCTCCGTTGCCGACGGCGGCTATGTATGCAGCGTACGCGCTTTGTGAATTGGTACCGATAGGCAGCACATTCTCGATGTAAGAGCGAAGCTCGCTGTGATCCTCGCTTGTCGGCAGAACGGCGGCTCTCGCGGTCTGCGATGAGGCGGGCGCGGAGCTAAGCATTGAACTCAGACCCGAAAACGCGGCGGACGTCACGCTGTATGAATCCTTCCAGAGCTTTGCCGCCCTTGCGCGCATTATGCCGGTAATGGAGCTAAGCACCTCAGACTGAGTTTGATAGCCCGGATTGTCGCACCAAATGGCGAAGCTTCCGCCGCCCACGGAGGAAACGTACGCGCTCATATCCACTCCGTCGAAGCTGTACACACCTCCGGATGCGATTATGTCCGCCACATTCATGTTGGGGTAGCTTGAAGCGTAGCTTGAGCTTAGAACATAATAGGCATGGGTATTGTCGAAGTTATACAGGACTCGGCCGTCGTTCGCAACCGCAATGGGCGAATCCAGGTAGGAGGACGAGTAATCCCAATAGCATATATCAACATCGCTGTCAAGGCTGACGTGCTTCGTCACCGTGGGACTTCTGTATGCCTCGTCATTGAACACGCGGATATCCGCGTATCCCTTGGCCTTAAGAATTGAAACCGCCGAGTTCACAAAGCTGATAAAGGCGTCGTAGGCCGTGCCGTTCGTTATGCCAAGGGTGTTCACGGCATAGCTCTGCCAATGCCCCAGACAGTTCCAAAGGTTGTTGCTGCCCGTGCTTGCAGTTGTATAGGTGGTTCCGTTCATCGTCACCGAGTACCCAAGGCACTCGTCGGCGCACAGGTTGAACTTGGTGCAGCCGTTGCCCCTGAAGAAGGCCGCGTATTCCTCAAGCAGCGAGAAGGCGAACGCCCTCGCGTAATCATTGGATATATCTATGCCCCTGCTGTATGTGCCGTCATGACTGCTGTACTGCACAAAACTGCCGTTGAGCTTGAAGTAGTTGCCTATCTTCGCGCCTGAGTTCGCGCTTGTCGCGGTATAGCTTACGCCGTCATATGTGAAGCTGAGACTTCCGTTGGCGGCGACATATTCATCATACTGCGCCACAATGTAATTCATATGCCCGGGCATATCAAAGGATGGTATTATCTCAATACCGTAAACCTTGGCGTAGCTGATGACGTCGGCCATCTCAGCCTGAGTTAAGACACTCGTTTGGTTCTCGTCCTGCGTGTAATTCGCTGTAACGGCGTCATAGCCGAATACGTTGATGTCGCCGCCCTTGGCAAGCCAAGGATAGAGAGTGCTTTCGAGCCTAAGCCCCATGTCCTCTGAAAAATGCAGCTCAAGCGCGTTTAGGCCGCACCAGTACATCTCACGAATAAGTGTCTTTAGCGTCGATACGGAGTAGTACTTTCTGCCACAGTCCAGGAACAGCGAACGCTCGGCGGAATCGGGAACGGCCAAATAAGTGCCGTAATCCATGCCGCTGTGCGTGATTTCGTATTGCAGCACCGTGCGCGCACCCGAAAGCAGTCCGGAAAGCCCCTTGGCCGTAACGATAATGCTTGTCGAGCTTACGACAATCTGAAACGCCTGAGAACGCAGTGTACTGTCATAGGAATCAAAAAGGGTCGTAGCGGCGTCAAGATTCAGCACCAAATCATCCTGAGCTATGTCGGTCGCGCTGCCGAACATGACATTCATCCCGTTCACGGTGGGCTTGCCCTTCTCGGCGAAGTCCGAAGTTATAAGGCGAACAGTCTCCACATAATCAGAATAGCCGGAATCGCTCATAAACAGACCGTCCTCATTGACGACATATATCCTGCTGCCTTCAGTAAGGCTGAACTTGCCCGAACCCGCGGCGGTAAAGCTCGTCAAAGCGGGAATACTGTAATCCGTCGATTCATAGGTCTCGCCCAATGAGAAGGTAGGTACCGTTCCAATGACAAAAGCTATAACAATCAACATCGCGATAAAACGCTTGGTGTTCATTGATCCTCCTTTGAAAATAGACATAATTCTATATTTTATTCGCATTCTATCACTATAATCTGCATATGTCAACGTGACGGTTATTAACATTTAGGTAAATTTATCTTGACAATTCGGTTGCGATATGCGATTTGACCATCGTTTCCTGATTGTTGAAAAAAGAGA
>DAOPJM010000033.1:0-16588 GCA_035399665.1 Clostridia bacterium | reverse complement strand
AATTCGGTTGCGATATGCGATTTGACCATCGTTTCCTGATTGTTGAAAAAAGAGATTCTGCCGTTCATGCAAACTTCGATTTTACCGTATGTATTCATGCAAAAAACAATTGGTATGCATGGAAAAATAGCTTGTCAGAATCCCGCGTTAAGGTCAAGACCATGTGCGTGTCAAAAGCCTTCGTCAATGTCCCCACAAAAAACGCGGCTTCACTTTCCCCACGGCAGACCGACACGATAAGACAATTGAAGCCGTCAGTTCAGACGGCTTCAATAAAGTGAAGCGGGGAATGGCGCGCCCCTGCTTCGGAATGACGAGGTGTTGCTTTTCCTTAGCCTCTCAGCGGCTCAATCTTTAGCGCATAGACTCCGCTGCGGGTTTTTATCCTTCGGCTGAAATCAAACGGTACGCCGCCCGCCGCCCTTACAGCGGTGACACGCACGTTCTCACCCGAAACCACCCCGACGCCCTCATAGGCACGGCGTCCGCCCATGTCGATTCTGCGCCAACGTACCCCCGGAAAGATGGCCGGAAAGGGGTTCGGGATCTGACCGTACAGCTTGTTCAGCGGTGGCGGGTAGTCCTCGGCGGATTCGTCGTCGCGGGCGGCCCCACCCGCCTTGATAAGCGCGTCAACAGCCTCCAACCAGTGCGTTCTCTCCGTTATGCGGTCGGCGGGACAGCCGTTGCCGTTCTGCGTAAAGACAAGATTGGGTTCGGAACGCAGGATTACGGGAGGCTGCGGTTCATATAGAGTCCCGCCCGCGCCTTCTTCCGCTTCGTCAAACGCGCCTTCGGTACGCTCGGACATATCCTCATTGAGATCGCACATTGTCGTCTCAATCGGCTTAACCCCGTGGCTGCTTATCTCCGCTTCGTTGGGCGCGTTCATCCGCATATTGGCGGAATCCGCCGCGAGCGATTCTGCGGTTTCGCTTACGGCTCTCTCATAATTGCCGTGGGCTTCAGCGCCCTTCACCGCTTCGTATTCGCACCCGTCAGCATCCGCAGGCTCCTCCGCAGTACATTCAAAGACGCCTGCTGCTTCATCAGCCGTTTCCGTTTCAGTCCCATCTTCGCCCGCGTTAACGCAGGCCGTGACTGTCAACCCGTCCATTTTTGCCTCTCTGTCGTCGGCATTCTCCTGAAGCTTACCCTCCTCTCTTGCCTTGTCGTTTGCTCTCTTGATGTACGCGGCGTTTCTCAGCGACAGCGCATACAGCAATTCAGCCGCGTCTCGGCCGTCCGCCGAACCCCAGCACAGCAGTCTGCCCCCCAAAAGCACGAGCACCGACAGCCCCGCGGACGCTTCGGCAAGCACAATCTCCGTCCCGGCTTCAACGGTCACGAACCTTTCGCCTATCACCAAATACGCCTCGTCCCCCAATGGACAATTCAGCTTGACACGGCCGTCCCTCGCGGACAAACGTCCTACGATACGCCCGCTGTCATCCCTTATGGGCATGTAAGTCAACATAAAAATCACCTCTCAACTATTGTATCTTTCAAATTATCGTAGTATGATAGAAAATACGAGATTCTGAGCTTATCAAGGCTCATCTCCATGGAGGTAATATGTCAGTCTGGGAAGCGCTGATTTTGGGTATAGTACAGGGCGTATGCGAGTTTCTGCCTATTTCGAGCAGCGGACATCTGCTTCTCTTGCAGAAGCTTATGGGCATATCCGAATCGAGCGGCGGGCCGTTCTTTTCGGTCATGCTTCATGTCGCGACGCTTGTCGCCGTCATCATCGTCTACCGCAAACGCGTATGGGCGCTCGTTCGCCACCCCGTTCAAAAGCTGATGGGTTACCTCATTGTCGCCACCGTCCCCACCGTCCTTATCGCCCTGCTGTTCAAGGTCGACCCGTTTGAGACGTTCTACAACAACGCGGAGGGCGGCTCCTACCTTGGGGTGTGCTTCCTTGTCACCACCATACTTTTACTCCTGTGCGACTGGGCGGCCACCTACGTTGAGAACAAGCGCAAGCTGGGAAAGATGACCTGGCGGGATTCACTCATCATCGGCGGTATGCAGTGCCTTGGCGTTCTGCCCGGCGTCTCCCGCTCCGGCTCCACCATCAGCGGTGCGATGTTCGCGGGTCTCGACCGCAAGGCCGCCGCAGACTTCTCCTTCCTCATGTCCATTCCCGCCATACTCGGAGGCATGGTGCTTGAGGTCAAGGACGTAATCGAGGTCGGCAGTATAGGCGTTGATATAGGCACTCTGCTCGTCGGAATGATAGCGGCGGGGGTCACGGGCTACTTCGCCGTGCGCCTCATGCTCAAGCTCATCACGGGTCACAAGCTGTGGGGCTTTGCCGTCTACACGGGCGTTTTGGGAATAATCACGATAATATTGCAGCTATTAGGCAAAATATAGGAGAAATATCATGAGATTGGATAAGTTTTTGAAGGTATCAAGGATAATAAAGCGCCGCACCGTCGCGAACGAGGCGGCGAGCGCGGGACGCATCAGCATTAACGGCAGGCAGGCCAAACCCGCGACCGACGTCAACGTTGGGGATCAGCTGGATATACTCATGGGCGGCAAGCACATCTATGTGCGCGTTGACGCCACGCCCGAGTTTACCCGCAAGGAGGACGCCGACAAGATGTACACCGTCATTGCCGAGGAATAGCATGAGAGCCGTTGCCGTACTGCTCTGCGCGGGCAGGTCTGAGCGCATGGGCTTCGACAAGCTGACCGCTCCCATTGCGGGTAAAACAGCCATTGAACGCAGTTTGGACGCGCTTCTCAAGGGCGGCGTCGAGGCTGTCGTTTTTGTAACCAACGCAGAGCATGAGACATATTTGCACCAATTAAGCTGCCCCGTTCCAAGCATTGTAGTCATGGGCGGCGAGGTTCGTATGCAGTCTGTCGGCAACGCTCTTCACGCCGACCTTTGGCAAAATGACGACATAGCTGTTATACATGACGCGGCGCGCTGCATGGTCAGCTCCGAGCTTGTCCGCGCCTCCATAGAGGGCGCAAAAGCCCACGGCAGCGGCGTTGTCGCGCTTAGGGTCTCCGACACCATGCTAAAATTGGAGCAAAACGGCGACTTGTGGAGCTGTCTCGGCGCGGTGGACAGGGACAGTCTCTACCGTATGCAGACCCCACAAAGCTTCAGATACTCCGCCATAAAGCGGGCGCATGAGCTTGCGGGCGAATTGATGACCGATGACGCAAGCCTTTATGCAAGATACACGGGGCTTCCCCTTCATCTTGTCAGGGGCAGTGTTGAGAACATCAAGCTCACCGACGCGGACGACTGGCGCAGACTTGAACGCGAGCTTTCCTGTACCAAATATGGGACAGGATATGACACCCACAGGCTTGTAGATGGACGCAAGCTCATTTTAGGCGGAGTTGAGATACCGTTTGACAAGGGTCTTTTTGGGCATTCCGACGCGGACGTACTGCTTCATGCCATATGCGACGCCCTGCTTGGCGCCTGCGCCTTGGGTGATATAGGACAGGCGTTCCCCGACAACGATCCTGCCTATAAGGGCATAGACAGCCGCATCCTGCTGCGGCGGGTGGCAGACATGGTGCAAAAAAGGGGCATGGTAATAACCAACATCGACTCAACGATAATAGCGCAGCGTCCTAAGCTTCTTCCCTATGAAGCGATGATGCGCATGAACATAGCCCAAGACTGCGGGATTCCGATGGAAAATGTGTCCGTCAAGGCGACCACGACCGAGGGCATGAACGACGAGGGCAAGGGCTTGTGCATATCAGCACAGGCTGTGGCCGCCCTGAAATACTTATAGACAAAGGAATGACATGGACAACATCACGATAACGGGCGCGAGGCAGCACAACCTAAAGAACATAAACCTATGCCTGCCGCGCAACAAACTCATAGTATTCACGGGGCTTTCCGGTTCGGGCAAGTCCAGCCTTGCCTTCGACACCATATACGCCGAGGGTCAGCGCAGGTATGTCGAGAGCCTTTCCTCATACGCCAGAATGTTCATCGGTCAGATGGACAAACCGGAGGTTGACAGCATAGAGGGACTTTCTCCCGCTATATCGATAGATCAGAAAAGCTCAAGCCGCAATCCCCGCTCAACCGTGGGTACGGTCACGGAGATTCACGACTTTTTGCGTCTGCTGTACGCAAGATGCGGGGTTCCGCATTGCCCCCAATGCGGCAAGGTGATTGAGAAGCAGAGCGTTGACATAGTCGTTTCTCGCGTTATGTCCCTGCCAGAAGGCTCGAAGATACTCGTCATAGCCCCCTGCGTCCGCCACAGGAAGGGCGAGCATGGCTCAGTCTTGGACGAGCTAAAGCGCGGGGGCTATGTGCGGGTACGCGTTGACGGCGTTATCTCGGAGATTTCCGAGGCGCCGAAGCTTGACAAACGAAAAAATCACAGTATTGAGGCGGTAATTGACCGTCTTGTCGTGCGAAAGGGCATTGAGGGGCGGCTGTCGGAGGCGTTGGAGACCGCCTTTAGGCTGGCCGACGACCTTGCGATAGTCGCGGTCGTTGACGGCGGCGAGACGCTGTATTCGCAAAAGTACGCCTGCCCCGACTGCGGTATCAGCATAGAGGAGTTAGAGCCGAGGGTCTTCTCGTTCAACAGTCCCTTTGGAAGCTGCCCTGACTGCGGCGGCTTGGGCGAGCTTATGCGCATGGACCCTGAGCTTATAGTCCCAAATGAGGACCTTTCGCTTGACGACGGCGCGATAAGCGTTAACGGCTGGAAAAGCAGCGCGGGCGGCAGCTTTGCCGAGATGTACTTTTCGGCTATATGCAGGAAGTACCGGGTCAGTACCTCAACGCCCTGGCGCGATATCCCCGAAGCCATGAAGCATGATATTCTATACGGCACAGGCTCCGAAAAGTTAGAGGTCAGCTATCAGCGAGAGTACGGCGGCGGCAGCTTCATGACCTCCTTCGAGGGCGTCATTCCCAGCATGGAGCGCCGCTATCATGAGACGAGCAGCGATTGGCAGAAGCAGGAGTATGAGTCATATATGTCTCATACGCTTTGTCCCACCTGCGGCGGTAAGCGTCTTAAAAAGGAATCGCTTGCCGTAACCGTCGGGGATTTGAGCATAGCCGATTTAAGCGCTCTGCCGCTCTCAAAGGCCAGGACATTTTTGCACCAAGTAGAGCTTACGCCTACTCAGCAGGCGATTGCCAAACAGATAATGAAGGAGTTGGATGCGCGTCTGAACTTCCTTGAAAACGTAGGCTTGGGCTATCTAACCCTTTCGCGCTCCGCTGTAACACTCTCGGGCGGAGAGGCTCAGCGCATAAGGCTGGCTACGCAGATAGGAAGCGGCTTGGTCGGCGTCCTGTATATTTTGGACGAGCCTTCGATAGGACTTCATCAGCGTGACAACTGTAAGCTCCTGAATGCCTTGAAAGCGCTGCGAGACCTTGGCAATACCCTTATAGTAGTCGAGCATGACACAGAGACCATGCTAAGCGCCGACTACATCGTCGATATCGGCCCCGCCGCGGGCGTTCATGGCGGCGAGATCGTCGCGGAAGGCACTCCCTCCGAGATTATGGCGAACCCCGCTTCCCTCACAGGCAAATACCTCAAGGGCGAGCTGTCCATACCCGTACCTCCGCAGCGCAGGGCGGGCAACGGCAAGTGGCTCACGGTCAGGGGCGCAAGGGCGAACAACCTCAAAAACATCACGGTAAGCCTTCCTTTAGGCGCTTTCGTTTGCGTCACGGGCGTGAGCGGCAGCGGCAAGTCCAGTCTGGTCAACGAGATTATCAAAAAGCGCCTGCTGCATGACCTCAATCGAGCGCGCATCAGGGCCGCCGACCATGACGGGATTGACGGAATCGAAGCCCTGAACAAGGTTATCGACATCGATCAAAGCCCCATAGGGCGCACCCCAAGGAGCAATCCCGCCACCTATACGGGGTTGTTCGACCTCATTCGGGAGCTGTACGCCATGACCCCTGACGCCAAGCTGCGCGGCTACAAGAGCGGCAGATTCAGCTTCAACATCAAGGGCGGGCGCTGCGAGGCTTGCAGCGGCGACGGCATCATCAAGATTGAGATGAACTTCCTCTCCGACGTCTATGTCCCCTGTGAGGTCTGCAAGGGTAAGCGCTACAACCGCGAGACCCTTGAGGTTCACTACAAGGGTAAAAACATCCATGAAGTCTTGGAAATGACCGTAGATGAGGCTTTGGAGTTCTTCAAGAACCTGCCCAAGCTCTATCGCAAGGTCAAGACCCTGCACGACGTAGGACTTGGGTACATCAAGCTCGGACAGCCCTCCACCACCCTTTCGGGCGGCGAGGCGCAGCGCATCAAGCTTGCGACCGAGTTGTCACGCCGCGACACAGGCCGAACGCTCTATATCTTGGACGAGCCTACCACGGGTCTGCACACCGACGACATCAAGCGTTTGCTCACAATATTGGAGCAGCTCTGCGAGAACGGCAGCTCGATAATCGTCATCGAACACAACCTTGACGTCATCAAGACCGCCGATTACATCATCGACCTTGGCCCCGAGGGCGGCGACGCGGGCGGAACGGTAGTCGCTGTCGGCACACCCGAACAGGTTGCCGAGAACCCCGACAGCTTCACGGGACAATTCTTAAAGACGGTGCTGTCATGAGTCATAAATGTCGCAGTAAAGGAGTATACCCTATGGCGATACGAATCGTCCTTGTAGTGCTTGGTGCAATTTTAGTACTTGATACCTGCGTCATAGCATGCAGATCCAATTTCAACCTTGGGGTAATTCTACCCGCCTTCTTCGGGATTCCGCTGATACTGCTTGGAATACTGCTTCCCCATATGCAGAGCGGTTTCATGTGTTTTCTAAAGTGGTTCACCGTCGGCTGCTTTTGTGCAGCCGCCGTGATATTCATCGTCTGCGGCTCGCTGATGATATCGGCCTGCAAGGACGCCGACAAGGTTGAGGCGGACGCGCTGATTGTGCTTGGCGCGGGTCTGCGCAAGGACAAGGTAAGCTTGGTACTGCAAAAGCGGCTTGACACCGCGATTGAGTATCTTTGCGACAACCCCGAAACCGTCTGTGTGGTATCCGGCGGGCAGGGTTCTGGCGAAACCACGACCGAGGCCAACGCGATGAAGCTGTATCTCATTGCGCACGGCATAGACGAGTCACGGATTCTTACCGAGGACGCCTCCGAAAGCACCCTTGAGAACTTCAGATACTCCAAGGCTGTTATCGATTCCGCCTGCGGCAAGGACGCGAAGCTTGCCTTTGTCACCACGGGCTTTCACGTCTACCGTTCCACCAAGGTTGCCGAAAACGCGGGGCTGTCCGTTTCGGGCATAGCCGCGCCCGACGTCTGGTATCTCGCGCTGAACAACTTCATGCGTGAAAGCGTCGGCATCTGCATATACGCGTTGAGAGGCGACTTGGGCTGACAGCTCAAAAATCACCTCTCAACAGATATACTATCCTATTGCCGCCTTTGCCGCGGCTTTTTTACCGCTCAGAGTTTTGTACGCACAGCAGCTATTCGTCCAGCATCAGGCGCAGAATCTCGCGGTCGGTCTCCTTCATGCCTTCTCTGCCCAGCTCACCGACCTTGGTTATGGTGTCCTCTATGTCCTCGGCTATAAGCCCATCGCCGGCCGCGAACTGCCTGCCGCGCATCGCAAGCCTGTGCGCCATAAGCGCGGCGTCAAGCGCCGAAGCAATCTTGGCGGCACAGGAGGGCTTCGCGCCGTCACAGACTATGCCCGACACATTGGCTAAGGTATTCGCGATAGACGCGTTGATTTGCTCCCTCGATCCCCCCTCCAACCAAGTTATCGCCGCGCCGGCTCCGCAGGCCGCGCTTACCGCTCCGCAGAAGGCGGACAGCCTGCCTATTCTGTGCTTTATATGTATGGAACAAAGATTGCTGATAAGCAGTGCGCGAAGCAGTTTTTCATGATCGGCGTTAAGGCATTTGGCGTACTGAATCACCGGCAGGGACACGGTAAGCCCCTGATTGCCGCTTCCGGAGTTAATAACGACGGGCTTCAGACATCCGCTCATCCTTGCGTCGCTGCCCGCCGCCGCCATCGCCTTGGCTTGCACAGAGGTCTCCGCGCTCGCGTCCATAAGCAGCTTGCCTATGCACATACCCCAATCATTTTGCAAGCCCTCCTGCGCCATGTTTGAGTTGCACTCAATCTGACGTTCGAGTATGGGAGCTTCAAAGCTCAAATCGGTGACCTCGGCATAATCCAAGATTCGGGCGATGCTGAGGACGCTGTAATCCGGCTCGTGCGTCTCCTTCGTCTTTCGGTCGGGCGTCCTAAGCTCCCTGCCGTTCTTCTCAAGCAGGACGACGTTGGTGTGATCGCCCTTTATCTCGACCACAGAGCAATCATCTCCGGCGGTCGCGTCAACGCGTATGCACAGCGGGTCGTCGCTTTCCAGGAGGTATACGGTGCATATCTTCTTATCCAAGAGCTTTTTGGTCTCGATACAGTGTTCCTCGGTTATCCCGCTCAACACATCCAGCTTCAGCTTGGGATCGCCTCCCACCGCGCCTATGACGGCGGCGGCGCCTATACCTTTCATGCCGTTGGTGCCGGGAACAACGACGCTCTTTACGTTCTTGATGATATTGCCGCTGCAGCCAATGCGCAGCTTTTCGGGCATAACGCCGAGGGCTTCCCTCGCAAGCGCGCTCGCATACGCGACGGCTATGGGCTCGGTGCAGCCTGTCGCCATAATAAGCTCGTACTCAAGTATCTCTCTACACTCCGCGATAAGCTCCTTGTCCATAAACTGCCTCCTAATTATTGCTCGGCGTCCTGTATAACGCTGTCAAGTGAGAAGAACGCCCCCGCGTCGCTCATGACTATCGGCAGCTTGCCGTCCCACGCCTGAGCCTTCATGTACTCAATCAATTCGGGGGTGACGGACTGTGCCAACAGCTTGTTGGCCTTCGCCTGAGCCTCGGATTCAAGCTTGATGCGCTCCGCTTCGGCTTCCGCCGCGATTCTGACGCTCTCTGCTTCCGCTTCTGCTGCGATGACCTTCTTGCGCGCCTCAGCTTCGGCTATGACGATCTGCTCCTCCTGCTCTGTGCGTGTCTTGATAAGATCCTGCTCGGCCACCTGCTTAGCCTCGATAGCCGCGATATACTCCTCGGAGAAGTCCCAGTTGATGATGTTCAAATCCTCGACAAACAAGCCCCAAGGCTCAAACTTCGCCGAGAGGTTCTCGTTAAGCTCTACCGACACCTTCTCGCGCTGCGCCACAAGGTCTGAGGCGGTGTACTGAGCGACTACGGCTTTAAGCGACTCATTTACAGCGGGAATAACTATACGCTCCTCAAAATCCAAGCCGACCTCCTTGTAGATGGAGTTGCTCATGGACTTGGTGATACGGTAGTTGACGGCAATCACCGTCGATATGGTCTGTAAGTCGCTTGAAAACGACTCGGTGGTAACCTCAAGCTTCACGACACGATTGTCTATCTTGATGATATTCTGAACGAAGGGCAGCTTGAAGTGCAGGCCCTCCTGCAGCACATTTTCGCTGACCTTGCCGAAGGTAACGACGACGCCCGTATGCCCCGCGGGGATCACGGTGTAGGAGCTGAGTATGATGATAAGCAGAAAAATAGCGATAACAGCGGTCAAAACGACCTTGCCTACGGACAGCTTTCCGTCTTTGTTTCTGAACATATGGTAACCTCCTTTGGTCTATAAGAGGATTATAGCACAGTTCGTGTCGGAATGGGAATATATTTCATGAATATGTAAAGCGATTTACACTCATCCTCAATGAAAAGAGCCGCGGCCATAAAGCTGCCGCGGCTCCTCATAGATTGTTCTTGCTTACAGTCTTTCCACCGAAAGGGTGACGTTCTCGCCGTTGATGTTCCACTCCCTCACATAGCCTGAGGTCTCATTGCGAACCTCATCGGCCAAGGTGTCGCGGGAAATCGCAAAGCCGAAGCCGTCGAATATGCCCTTCACCCTTTGGGAGCCTGTAAAGCCCACCCTTATGTGATCGGCGACCTCAAAGCCCGCCTCCTTGCGCATGGTTTGCAGCTTGGAGGTTATCTCCCTGACCATACCCTCGTCTACCAGCTCAGGAGTAAGGTTGGCGTCAAGCACGACTGTGAGCTGTCTGTCGCTTTGGCTGACAAGTCCCGCCTTCTGCTGTGACGACATCAGAACGTCCTCGGGTGCAAGCACGACCTCGACCTCCTCCAAATTGAAGCGGAAGGGCTTACCCTCGGCGTGCGCTTTGGCTATCATGTCGCCTACGCCTTCCTCATCCAGCTTTGCGGATATGAGGCGCAGCAGCTTACCGTAGCGCGGCCCCAAGGTGCGAAGCTGAGGCTTTGCCTTGTAGGAGATGAACTCGGATGCGTCCGACACAAAGCATAGCTCCTTGATGTTCAGCTCATCCCTGATTATGTCGCAGTACTGCGGAGCAAGGGTCAGGCCCTGAACGTACATCTTGGCAAGCGGCTGACGTATCTTGCGGTTGGCCTCGTTGCGGGCGGCTCTGCCCAAGACGACTATGCGCACGACCTCATCCATGTCGGTCTCAAGCTGTTTGTCGACGCGGCCTGCCTCACAAACGGGATAGTCGCAAAGGTGTATGCTTTCGGGCGCGTCCTTATCGACCTTGCGGACGATGTTCTGATATATCTCCTCGCTGATGAACGGCAGCAGGGGCGCCGCAAGAAGCGCAAGCGTCTTTAAGACGGTGTAGAGCGTCATGTATGCCGCGACCTTGTCGGCGGTCATGTCACTGCCCCAATAGCGGCTGCGGCAGCGGCGAACATACCAGTTCGACAGCACATCCACAAAGGACTGCATTTCGCGCCCCGCCTCGGTGATATGCAGGTCGGCAAGGCTGTGATCCACGAACTCCACAAGCGAATTCAAGCGTGAGAGTATCCACCTATCCATAGTGGACAGCTCGGCGTCCTCAAGCCTGTAACGGGTTGGGTCGAAGCCGTCAATCTCGGCGTACAGGGTATAGAAGGCGTAGGTGTTCCAAAGGGTGTCGATGAACTTGCGCTGATACTCGGACACGCTCTCTGACGAGAAGCGGGCGGGCAGCCAAGGCATAGAACCCGTGTAGAAATACCAGCGTACCGCGTCGGCGCCCTGCTTGTCCAGTACATCCCAGGGGTTGACAACGTTGCCCAAGTGCTTGGACATCTTCTTGCCCTCCATGTCGCACACATGCCCAAGAACAACGCAGCTTTCAAAGGCGGGCTTGTCGAACAGGCAGGTGGATATGGCGAGAAGGGTGTAGAACCAGCCTCGGGTCTGATCTATCGCCTCGGAGATGAAATCGGCGGGATAGCGGCGCTCGAACTCGTCCTTATGCTCGAACGGATAGTGCCATTGCGCGAAGGGCATGGAACCGCTGTCGAACCAACAGTCGATAACCACAGGCTCGCGCTTCATGACGGCGCCGCAAACGGGGCAAACGACCTCAACGCGATCGATGTACGGCTTATGCAGCTCTATGTCATCCGGACAATTGCGGCTCATGGCCTTCAGCTCGGCCTTGCTGCCTATAACATGGACATGACCGCAGGAACAGGTCCAAACAGGCAGGGGAGTACCCCAGTAACGTTCACGGCTTACGCCCCAGTCTATGACGTTCTCAAGGAAGTTGCCCATACGCCCCTCCTTGATGGTCTCGGGCAGCCAGTTGACGCTTCTGTTGAAGGCGGTGAGCTTATCCTTGACGGCGGTCATGCGTATGAACCAGCTCTCTCTGGCGTAGTATATCAGCGGAGTGTCGCAGCGCCAGCAGAAGGGGTAGCTGTGTTCGTAGGGCAGGGTTGTGAACATCTTGCCGGACTCGGTAAGAGCGGCGTTGACCAGCTTGTCGGCGTCCTTGACGAACACGCCGTCCCAGGGCGTTCCGCCGCACATATGCCCGGAGGGGTCTACAAGCTGTAAAAAGGGCAGATCCCAATCGCGTCCGACCCTTGCGTCATCCTCGCCGAACGCGGGCGCAAGGTGGACAAGTCCCGTGCCGTCGGTCAGGGTGACATAGCTGTCGGATACTACGCGATAGCCCTTCTTTCCCTTAAAATTCACGGGCAGGTTGAACAGAGGCTCGTATTCAAGCCCTACAAGCTCGGAACCGTTGAAGCTCGAAAGTATCTTGGCGTCCTCGCCAAGAACGGAGGAGACAAGCGCTTCCGCCAGGATATAGACCTTGCCGTCCTTCTCGGCTCTGACATAGCGTTCATCGGCGTTGCAGCACACCGCGACGTTGGACGGAAGCGTCCAAGGCGTGGTGGTCCAAACGAGCATTGCGTCACCGCTGCCGTCCTTGAGGAAGAACTTGGCTATGGTGGAAAGCTCCTTGACATCCTTGTAGCCTTGGGCGACCTCGTGCGACGCCAAGGCGGTGCCGCAGCGCGGGCAGTACGGGACTATCTTGTAGCCCTTGTACAGCAGACCCTTTTCATGTATGGTCTTGAGCGCCCACCAAACCGACTCTATATAGTTGTCGTCATAGGTGATATATGGGTTTTCCATATCGGCCCAGTAACCCACGCGGTCAGACATCTGCTCCCACTCGGATTTGTACTTCCAAACCGAGGTCTTGCAGGCCTTGACGAAGGGCTCTACACCGTATTGCTCGATCTGTTCCTTGCCGTTCAGGCCCAAGGACTTCTCGACCTCAAGCTCAACGGGCAAGCCGTGCGTGTCCCAACCCGCCTTGCGAAGAACGTCGTAGCCCTTCATGGTGCGGTAGCGGGGAATGCAGTCCTTTATGGCGCGGGTCAGAACGTGACCGATATGCGGCTTGCCGTTCGCTGTCGGCGGACCGTCGTAGAAGGTGTAGGCGGGCGCGCCCTGCCTAAGCTTCACGCTCTTTTCGAAGATATGGTTTTCATGCCAGAAACGAAGAATCTCAAGCTCGCGCTCGGCGTACTTCATATCAGTGGGAACCTTGTCGTACATCTTTATGTCCTCCTTGTATAAAAAAACGTCCCACAATAAAATGGGACGGATTGGTGACCGCGGTACCACCCAAGTTGACGATTTTCATCGCCCTCTCTGACCCTTAACGCGGGAAACGTCCGCCGTTACTTCAGCTTCACGGAGGCGCTCATGGGGGATACTCTGTTGCCGTCTCGATTCCGCCTTGCACCATACGCGGTTCGCTATATCGAAATCATGCTCAAAGCCTGTCCCAATCAACACTTTCTGTTGAGTATATCCCAATTTTGAGAAGTTGTAAACACGAACGGAATAATATATTATGGATACTGGTTTCAAGGCACTTTCCGCAGTGTAGAGATGGCGGGAAAGCAGGGTAAACATGGTCGGTTTGCTTCAACAAGGGTCTGCGGTTCATCCCCCTTGACCTGCACTACAACACCTCCTTGCCCACCGTGGAAGCGCATCTTTGTCCATCGTGGGAGCGCCCCTTTGCACCCTGTGGGAGCGGTCTTGTGTCCCCCGTGAGACACGGAGGGGCGAAATGGTGGTTCGCGCCGTGAGCGCCCCTTGACTGCTATTGTTCTTAGCAAGATCCTTCGACAAGCTCAGGATGACAGTGAGGGTGGGTGGGCGATGCCATCACATGATAGAGCGAATGCGCTGGCGATAAACCCCGCTGTCATCCTGAGGAGCGGTGCGACGGGTGGGTGGGCGATGCCATCATGTCACAGAGCGAATGTGCAAGCGATAAACCCCCATTGTCATCCTGAGGAGCGGCAGCGACGAAGGATCTTGGAGCAAGCTTGCGGTAAATGTTACGCTCCCCCGAATCTCCCCGCTGTCATCCTGAGGAGCGGTGCGACGAAGGATCTTGCCACAAACTCCAAAGTCACCCCCTGCTCTTGCCCGCAGGATTGACAGCACCGAACGGCCAAGACTCGCTCCAATCCACGACCCACCTTTCCGGGACTAAATTTCACTTCCAACCTCCACTGTGAGTTCACTTTGGTAAAAATAGTCCGACAAATTATCTTGTAAAGTCTATGTAAGCATGTTATAATGCTTTGGATGCTTTTAGAGCTTAACACTAAAACTGTAAAAAGGAGATAACAAATGAACAAAGTAACCACTGTTGCAGAAGCCGTATCCCATCTCAAGGATGGCGACACCCTCTTTGTGGGCGGCTTTTTGCAGTGCGGCTCTCCGGAGACCTTGCTCGCCGAGCTGATTAGGGTAGGGACAAAACACTTGACCGCCGTCAATAACGACTTTGGGATTGCTACAACCAATATGGTGAAGGTTTTCGCCGCCGGTCAGGTCGATAAGACCATTTCCTCCTTCTTGGGAATGAACCCCTGCGCCGTACAGAAGCAGCTTGACGAGCCGCAGAACGTTACCTTGGTACCGCAGGGTACTTTGGCCGAGAGGATAAGAGCAGGCGGCGCGGGCATTCGCGGCTTCTACACCCCCGTCGGCGTCGGCACTCCCGTTGAGGTTGACAAGGAACACCGTATGTTCGACAGAATGTGCCTCTTGGAGCTGCCTCTCCATGCCAACGTTGCTTTCGTTCATGCTTCCGTAGTGGATAAGTCGGGCAACTGCTTCCTGCGCGGCTCGACAAAGAACTTCAATGTCGTCATGGCCACCGCGGCCGACTACGTCATAGTCGAGGCGGAGCAGATTGTCGAGGTTGGCGAGATCGATCCCGAGCTTGTCACCATCCCCGGCGTGTACATCAACGCAATAGTGCCCGTGGAGGTATAAAATGGATATAAAGAACAGGATTGCATACAGAATTGCACAGGAGCTTGAGACCGGCGAACTCATAAATCTCGGTATCGGCATTCCCACTCTTATCGCTAACCACGTTCCCAAGGGAGTTGAGGTTACCTTCCAGGCCGAGAACGGCATTATCGGAGTAGGCCCCACCCCTGAGGTCCCCGATCCCAACTTAGTCAATCCCGGCGGCGCACCGCTGTCCGTCCTGCCCGGAGCGAGCTTCTTTGACAGCTCCCGCTCATTCGCAATCATCAGAGGCGGTCATGTCGATATGACCATTTTGGGCGCAATGCAGGTCGATGAGGAGGGCAATCTGGCCAACTGGATGATCCCCGGCAAAAAGGTTTCGGGCATCGGCGGAGCCATGGATTTGGTTGTCGGAGCGAAGAAGGTTATCGTCGCAATGGAGCATACTCAAAAGGGTCGCCATAAGATCCTCAAGAAATGCACCTTCCCGCTTACCGCGCTCAAGAGCGTTGACGAGATCGTCACCGAAATGTGCGTGTTGACCTTTAAGCCCGAGGGCCTCACCCTCACTGAGCTTGCCCCCGACTATACCGTCGAGCAGGTCAAGGAGGCAACAGAGTGCGACTTCATCGTAAGCCCTAACCTCAAAGTCATGAATGTAGGCATCTACTAAATTATAGGAGGATATCATGGATAAAACTATCGTATTGTGCGGCGCGTGCAGAACTGCCGTAGGCAAGTTTGGAGGTTCTCTCACTAACATCCCGTCCGCCGATCTCGGCGCAATCGTCATCAAGGAAGCCGTCAAGAGGGCGGGCGTCAAGCCCACCGATATTGATGAGGTTATCATGGGCTGCGTCCTCCAGGCGGGTCTCGGCCAGAGCGTGGCGCGTCAGGCCTCCATCAAGGCGGGTCTGCCCGTGGAAGTCCCCGCGTTTACCATCAACAACGTTTGCGGTTCGGGCTTAAAGGCCATATCCCTTGCGGCTGATATGATCCTTGCGGGTGACGCCGAAGTGGTCGTAGCGGGCGGCACCGAGAATATGTCCGCGGCTCCCTTCGTTCTTGAAAAGGCCAGATTCGGCTATCGCATGAATGACGGTAAGCTCGTTGACACAATGATAAAGGACGGACTTTGGGAAGCGTTCAACGATTATCACATGGGCGTGACCGCGGAGAATGTCGCCGCCAAGTACGGCGTGACCCGTCAGATGCAGGATGAGTTCTCCGCAAGGAGCCAGCAGCGCTGCGAGGCCGCTCAGAAAGCGGGCAAGTTCGATGAGGAGATCGTTCCCGTACCCATGAAGGTCAAGAAGGAGACGGTCGAATTCAAGGTTGATGAGTTCCCGCGTCAGGGCGTGACCGTAGACGGTATCGCAAAGCTGCGTCCCGCGTTCATTCCCGACGGTACCGTTACCGCCGCGAACGCGTCGGGCATCAATGACGGTGCTGCCGCTGTCATCGTCACCACCCTTGAGAAGGCTCAGGAGCTTGGCATTACGCCTATGGCAAAGATTGTCGCGACCGCCAGCGCGGGCGTCGAGCCGTCCATCATGGGTATAGGGCCGATCGCTTCCACCCGCAAGGCTCTGAAGAAGTGCGGACTCACCGTCGATGATATCGACCTCTTTGAAGCAAATGAAGCTTTCGCGGCTCAGAGCGTAGCCGTTGCGAACGAGCTTGGGCTCGACCCCGATAAGGTAAACGTCAACGGCGGTGCAATCGCCATCGGTCACCCCATCGGCGCTTCCGGCTGCCGTATACTGGTTTCGCTGCTGTACGAGCTGAAGCACTCAGGCAAGAAGCTTGGCTGCGCCACGCTCTGCGTTGGCGGCGGCATGGGCGTAACCTGCATAGTCGAGGCTATGTAAGCAAAACAGATAGTCTTTGGATATCGGAAGGAACGGCGGTCTCGCCGTTCCTTCATGTTA
>DAOPJM010000032.1:8886-22198 GCA_035399665.1 Clostridia bacterium | reverse complement strand
TAACTTCAAACGATGTTCGCATCTCGCGAAGCCGTTCCCAACGAGCCGAAGATCGAAAAGCTCTTTCGGAAACAGGCTATGCGCGATACCGCGATTACGCAAAGAAGTGGGTTGACAGAGGGTGTATATTTAGTGTATAAGTAGTTATCACATACAGGGTGGGGTGTATAATGGAAGCGAAGAGTAAGTTTTTGAAGCTGACCATCCCGGTAGTGAGCGCAATGGCGTTGGCCGGTATTATACTTCTTGTTGTGGAAGGTCATGTCCTTGAGGTGCTTCTTGTCTGCTATGGTATAGGCACGGTCTTGGGAGACTTGATTTGCGGGCGCAGCGACAGTTGGATTATCGGATGGATAACTGCCTACCGAGAAGGCCAAGCGGAAACAGACGCCGAATATGGAACGGATGATGAAATAGCACGTCGATTCGCAACCGATGAGAAAAGCTATGCAATAAACAGAATAACCGGGGGATGCTTTATGCTGTGCCTTAGGTTGCTCATCGTTGGGTTCGTAATGGCTGCGGTTGCGGCATCATGGATAGTGCGTATCATCGTCAGTTTGGTGGGCTGGCTCAAAGATAAACCGAAGTCAGGTTCATCAAAAGCAAAAGCACCGTCCCCTAAGCCGAGCGCCGGCACGCAGCAGTCGGCGGCCGAGCCCGCGCAGCCGAGGCGACAGACGTCCATGTCAACGGCAACAAGCGCTCCCCAAAGGCAAGCTATCATTGAACCCACGGATTCCAGCCGTAAAATGTCGTTGTCCGAGATTACCGATACTTCGACCAAACGGGAGGATGGCGAAGGCAGAGCGCCGAATATACCGTCCACATCGGCAACAGCCGAACGCAGCGGAGCGACTACTCCGCCGAATTCGAGAGTGAGCAAACCGAACAAAGCCTTCATTATCGCTTCAGCGTCTGTCGTTGTTGCCTTACTGATGGTCAGCGCGTTTATCGCAGGTTCAACAGCGGCTCGCAAAGCGTACAGCGGTTCGGACGCGACAGAGGCAACTCCAACAGCGTTCAGCGGAATACCACTATACTACTCTGATACATCGGCAACCGATGCCGTTGCCGAGTATGCGTATTACACGGATAAGCAGACATTCGAACCGACAACCGCCGCGTCTTTGGCAACCGCTTCACCAGCGCCGACCGACACGCCTGCTCCTGATTTACGATCTGTCATCAACACATCTCATCTGAATTATGTACCAACTGACAGCGAGTACTTTGATGTGTTTCGTGAACTGACGGTGGTTGTCCAAGGCACCATGAGTGTTCGTACGGGGCCTGACACGAGCTATTCGAAGCTGAGTACATTGGACTTTGGTTCAGTGCGCACGGCGGTGGCGTCAAGCGACAGTTGGTTCCTTGTGGAATACAGCAGCGGATCGTACGGCTGGGTTTCGGGAAAGCTGACGTTCGCGACATGGATGTTCTCGAGCGGACTGAATAAGTATCTGAACAGGGTTACCGTTCCGTATCAGTATTTATCCGAGCCTATGCTAAAGACCATCATCAACAGAGGCGGCGCGAATCTTCGCGAAGGTCCGTCCACCGACTATTCGGTAGTATCGCATTACGATAGGGATATGGTCGTAGCGGTCATCGCGCAGGAGGGTGAATGGTTCTTTGTCAACCGCTCGGGGAGCTTTGGTTGGATGCATACCGAAGCCTTCCGGTAGATAGCGGCATTAGACTGCGGTTGAATATCAATACCGAAAGCGGCGACAGGATGTTCAGTAATTTGCGCGCGGCTGCTTGTTGGGATTGGACATTGTGAAATCCACTAAGTCAAGGGCGAGACCGTTGCGCAAAAAGCCGTTTTTTGTTGTGTGTATCTCGGTAAAGCCGACCTTTTTAAGGACAGACAAGCTTGCGTTGTTGGCGGAAACCGCGTCGGCTATGATCGTAGCTTCGGGATAGCCTTCAAATACGTATTCAATGACTGCTCTTGCGCATTCGCTTGCGTAACCGTTTCCCCAATATCGCCGCTTTAGCTGATAGTATAAGCCGAAAAGGGATTTCTCGGTATTCATGACGACACAGCCGACCATCCCTATGGCTTTGTCGTTCAGCAGGATGACGAAACGATCCGTAAACGTTTTATCAGTCCTGTCAATCTGTGTTCTTATCATGGCAGCGCATTCATCTATGGACTTCATCAGCGGAGTATATGTATACCTGACGACCTCAAAATCGCTCCAAAGCTCATATAAATCCTCCGCATACCCAATATCAAACGGCACAAGCCGCAGACGCTTCGTTTTAATCACTTCAATCTCCTTTCATGACTCGGTTTTTCTGCCGGAACGGAAGAGCCTTCACGTTAATGAGCAAGCGTGATTGACCCTTCTTCACCTTGCCTCCAAGGTTGGAGGGACGCCGGGGAGCTGCTCAAACCAATGATGCAGCTATACCTTCTATGGCGCAATGTTGCTTTCAAGAAGATTAGTCAGAGACGCTTCATCAACTCCGCTTCCGAAGGAAAGCGAGTAGGAATAACCGTTTGTACTCCAAACCGCCAGATAAAACAGCTCGCCATCCCCCTTAAGTTCAAAGGCGACGCCCTTCAGCTCCTTGTCAACAACTGTGTCATAGCTGTTATAGTCGCCGGAATTGTCATCGGAGCCTAAGGATTTTCGATAGGTTATGGTCTGACCGTCTCCCGAGTATTTTATCTCCGCCAGCTCCTGCCAATAAGCGGTGTAGTTAGTTTCCTCCACGGCAAATGGAACATCGGAAACATCATTGACTTCAAAGCCGATGACCTCGGTCAATTGCTCGGCTGAAGCTGCGGTTACGATATCGGCATCCTGCGTTAACCCGCCCGGGTCGGACGGTTGCCCCTGCTTGTGAAGATTACGCACCGTTAATGCGCCAACCAACAGCACGGCAAAGCACGCGGCTATCGCGACGTATCTTTTGACGGAGGAAAAACTGATGACCTTTGCCTGCTTGTTCGGCTCAGCCACGGCACACTGAACATTTTGTAGAATGCGGCCGCGCATTTCATCTGTTACTTTTATGTTATCCATAATCTCATCGTAACGATTATTCAAAGTCGTACTCCTCCTTTAGCGTTTGTTTGAGCGCCATGCGCCCGCGGCGCAGGTCGGAACGGACGGTCGCCTCATTCCGACTCAGAATGCCTGCGATTTGTGCGGTAGAGCAGCCTTCATGGTAGAACAGATGAATGACCTCACGGTACTTTTCCGGCAGGGTCTTTACCGCTTCCCAAACGAAGGACAAGTCCTCTCGCTGCTCACAGGACAGGGTTTCAGCCAGCTCATCAACATCATCAGTTTGGCGGATTGAATTATACTTTATCCTGTTCTTGCTCAGATTGGCCGCGACACGCAGCAGCCATGCCAGCTTATGCGACTCGCTCTCGAATGCGGGAGCGGTTTTCAGCAGCTTGATCAGCGTGTCCTGAAGTACGTCTTCCGCGTCGCTCATATTATGAAGATAGGAATAAGCAAGCCGAAGTATTCTGTTTCCGTATTCTTCGAGAGCCTGAGCCGCTTCCTCATTGACAGCGTCCTGCCGCGCCGTACGCTCCGATACAGAGCCGTTGACCGACGGGTATGAAAAGGCACGGCTAATAAGCGCGGTCAGACGATAAATAAGGAATTCAAGGCATAGCTGAAACGCTGCGCGGAACCCGAGACATTTTACCACGATTGACAACCCTCCCTTATAGAGAAGCGGCGTACCATATCACACAGCACGCCGCAGGTCAAGAAATCCTACTGAACCGCACAAATGAGGGCGGTCATGGCGCCAACAGAGACGCCCGCCTGCATATACACGCCGATGGAGTAAGTATATCCATTGTTTGTCCAAGTTGCAAGGGAAACCAACTCATTTTCTCCTTTCATCGTCACGGTCAGGTCTCCGACAGACATGGTGTCGTTACGCGAGTATTCGTTGTAGTCACCGCTGACGTCTTCAGAGCCGACAGCCTTGCGTATACAAAGCTCAGAACCATCGCCCTTCGTGTAAATCGCTTCCACCATTTGACCCTCGGCATCCACTCGAATCACCGGAGCAGAATAGCCGTCGATCATTTCAGGGAAAATGATGTCAAAGCCAACAGCCTTTGCCGCTTCGCTGAAGGAAGAATACTCGACATAAGGATTGGGGATCTCCGCGTCGGGATTGTCGTCGGCGTCAAGAGCGGGTCCCCATGTGGCAGGGTCTCCGCCGATCATATCAACCGCGTCAACAGCGTTAACCAAATCCGTCATCTTGGCCTTGTTCTGCGCAGTGCTGCAGGTGATAGAATATGCATAGTCGCCATTCGTCCACACAGCGACACTGACCTTGTCGTTTGCGCCCTTCATGGTCACGTTGAGGTCACCAATAGTCGTGGCGCTGCTCTGCGCGTATTTGGTGTAGTCACCGCTGACGTCCTCGGAGCCAACAGCCTTGCGAATACGAATCTCGGCGTCATCGGAGTTCTTGTAGATTACTTCGATCATCTTGTGGTCGGGGTCCACACGGATGATTCGGTCGGCGTAACCGTCAATGGAGTCGGGAACAGAGATTTCAAAGCCAACGGCCTTGACTGCCTCGTCAATTGAGGAATATTCCGTAAATGGATTCGGTATTTCAGCGGTCTTTTCATTGCTGCCACAGGCGGCAAGGGAGAGCGTTATAATGGCGCTGAGTACGAATACGATAATCTTTTTCATGATTTGTTTCCTTCCTTTTGTCTTTTCATTGAACGCTGTTTCTGTTGTTCTACCCTGTATACAGATGGGCAGGCAATTATGTTGCAGCAAAAAGAAATATTTTTGGACATGTCCTTTTCAAGTGATTGCCTCCCCAAGGCGCCGCCATAAGCTGCCACCGTCTTAGGAAATATCGTTGAATTTGAGCAGTAAATCATTGGCGGCGGCCTACCTCCACAACGGTCAAAATGATATAGTAAAAATCATTGATGGCAGCGGCAATACCGTGGTAGAATATGCATATGATTCATGGGGTAAGCAAACCTCATGCACCGGCACCTTTCTGAGCACGGTTGGGCTGAACAACCCCCTCCGTTATAGGGGCTACGTCTACAACAGCGAAATTGGCTGATACTATCTGCAAAGCCGCTACTATAACCCGGAAGCCTGTCGCTTCATCTCTGCGGACGTTCTTTTGTCCACAGGGCAAGGGGTGTTGGGGCATAATGAGTTTGTGCATTGCAAAAGCAAACACTTCACCGTCCAGATACCAAGGGAACGTACCATACAGACACGGAGGGCGATAGCGAATCCGTACTGCTGACGATTACTATGGCAGTGGGGAGAGTTGTATTATCAATTAGTGTTTATATCACAACTAAACAACAACGAAAAGAGGGATGCTACTTGAACTTCTGTCAACACAAACCAAAAATTAGTTTTTCAACAGTTGCTGAGGCATGGAAGGCAAAGGATCTGCAATTCCTATGCAAATACTGCGGAGCTCTGATTATTCCCGCCCATCCGCGGAGGGTGATATTTCTTATCGCAGCGCATGGAGCATTTACAACCCCTATTGTCTATAACATAATAAAGACGTATATGATGCCGTTACTGTCTATGGTGTTGACGCATATTGTCGAACTGGTTCTCACCATAGTGCCTTTTGTAATCGTAATGAGAACTGCAAAATGGGGGCGAAAGTTCGTAGAGAAAGTATGATCAGGATGAAAAGATGCATTGTGTTGCTCGCGATTCTGTAGATTCTTTCCGGTTCAGTTTCATGAACTGAGTGGAACAAAATACCTGAGAACGGTTATATGTGTAGCTGTTCCAGAGTAAATGCGGTGTTCACTCAAAACTGTAATACCAAATAGGCTTGAAAGCGGCAAAAACCCCTTTGTCATCCTGAGCTTGTCGAAGGATCTTGCCTGAACAATAACAGTTAACACCTGCACCCCTTGCGAACCGCTCACCCCCCCCTTTGTCATCCTGAGGAGCGGCGCGACGAAGGATTTTGAAATAAGCTTGCGGGAAAAGGAGGCGCTCCCCCGAATCTCCCCCCCGCTGTCATCCTGAGGAGCAATACTCCGAAGGATCTTGAAATAAGCTTGTGGTAAAGGGGAGCGCTCCCCCGTGGGATAAGGGCGTATTGGAAAGGGTGTTACGGGGAGCGGCTCTTGACTTTTGAGTTTTGGGCAAGATCCTTCGGCAAGCTCAGGATGACAAAGGGGGCGGGTCGGCGATGCCGTCACGTCATTTTGCGAATGTTCAAGGCAATAAGCCCCCGCTGTCATCCTGAGGAGCAATACTCCGAAGGATCTTGAAACAGGCTTGCTATCGATAGCCCCGCTCCCCCGTGGGACTATGTGCATTAAAAAAGCTCCGCATCAAACAACGCGGAGCATGGGTTATCGTTTTTGGCGTTCAGCTTACATAGCGTTCAAGCGATTCCTCGCTCTCGCCTGTGGCTGCGGCAATTTCCGCAAGCAGTACCTGACGCGCCGCAAGATACATCTTGCGTTCGCCCGCCGAAAGCCCCCTGCGCTTCTCCCTGCGCGAAAGGCATTTGACAACGTCCGCCACTGTGAAGATGTTGCCCGTGCGCAGCTTATCCATGTTATCGCGATAGCGTTGATTCCAGTTTTCGCTCTCGGTGGAGCATTCATCACTCTCCAAAAACTCAAGCACGTCACGGCAGGTGTCCTCGTCCGCAAGCGACCTCAAGCCTACCATCTGCGCCGTCCTGACCGGCACCATCGCCGTCATTCTGCCCGCAAGGAATCTCAAAAAATAATATTCAGCCTTTTCGCCCAGAACCACCTGTTCTTCAATAGCCTCTATTGTCCCCACTCCATGCAGGGGATAGCAGACCATATCACCAACTTGAAACACTATGCCTCTCCTTGTCCATTTTTCTTCAAATACATTCTACATTATAGTATACGATTTTGTCAAGCCTTTTTTGTGCAAATTGTTTAGAATACCACAGCATTAACACGCTGTCAATACCAATTTAACTATTTGTTCGTACTTTTCGTGTCATTTTGCTATGAAAGCGTTATCACGACAAGCTCGGGCGGACAGCAAAAGCGAAAGGGTATGCCGGAGCAGCCAAGCCCTCTTGATATCACGACGTCCGTGCCGTCAAATCGAAAACTGCCGCCCGCATACTTCGGGAAGAACAACCCCTGCCCCGGCGCATAGATGGCGGTCTCAAACGGCAGGCAGATTTGCCCGCCGTGCGTGTGTCCGCACAGCATAAGATTCGCGTTTGCCAACGGACGCGCCCAGGGTATGGCTTCCTCGGGCTGATGTGAGATGAGTATCTTATACGCGTCCGTATCCGAAAAGTAATCCAAGAACAGCTCCGACATATAAACATAGCAGTCGAGCAGTCCGCCAATGCGCAGACTGTTGCCGTTCACCGTTATATCAATACATGAGCAATCAAGCAGCACCGCACCCGCCGCCGTTATGCGCTCATAGAAGCCCGAACCGCCGAGCACAGGATTGGCGCATTCATGGTTTCCCATGGCGTAATACACAGGAGCAATGGATACAAGCCTTTCGATAAGCTCGGCCGCGATCATGCCGTTCGCGTCGGAAGAGCTGACCATATCCCCCGTCATCAGGATTAGATCGGGTTCCTGCTCCGACACAAGCCTCACAAGCCTGTCGTTGCTTTGGCCGAACTGTTCGCCGTGCAAATCCGAAAGCTGCACTATGGTCACCGGTTCGTTGATAAGCTCACTTTCGAACTCGTAACGTACTGTCTTGATACAATAATTCGACAAGGGAAATTCGACCGCGACGAAAACGAAAATGGCCGCTGCGATAATGCAGAGAAGCTTTAATATCCTGTTGATAAATATCTTCTTCATTGTTATATTATACCCCAACGCGGACGGCTCTGCAAGCCGCGGGGCGTTTTGACCACGCCAAGCTGTCACGGGATTGCGAAAAAGAAGGGCGGTAAGGGCAATGGATTCGGCGAAGCGCCGAACCAATACCGGAAAGGAAGGCGTTGGGTTGGGTTCCATATCCGCTTCGCACCTATTGTTGCGCGGGGGAGCGGCTCCTATCGCCACAAGCCTTTTTCAAGATCCTTCGTCGCGTTGCTCCTCAGGATGACAGCGGGGGTATGTTGGCGGAAGATGTTAGGATGAAGGTGGGGGGATTGCCTTATGTGTTCGCTTAATGAAGTGATAGCGATATGAATTTGCAAAAAACCTTCATGCGGGGGTTTCTTTTTTCCTTGGGCTTTGATATAATTAAAGCGTTTTTTGGGAGGTAGTATATGGATTATAAAGGAAATATTGCAAAGGCTCTTTCCGCCGCGCTCAATATCGATGAACAAGCGGTATTGTCTTGGCTTGAAAAACCCAAGAACTCCGAAATGGGCGACGTGGCTTTCCCCTGCTTCCGTCTGTCCAAGGCCATGCGCAAGGCCCCGCAGCAGATTGCGGCGGAGCTGTCCGAATCCCTTGGCGCCATCGACGGCATTGCCAAAACAGAGGTTGTCGGGGGGTATCTCAACTTCTTCGCGAACGGCTCCGACATTGGCGTATCCATTCTCGCCCGCATTCACAAGGAGGGCGACAGCTTCGGCGGCAGCGACCTTGGCGGCGGCCGCAATGTCTGCGTAGAATTTTCATCCATCAATATAGCCAAGCCCTTCAGCTTTAACCATCTTCCCACCACGATAATAGGCAACGCCCTCTACCGTATCTACAAGTTTTTGGGCTATAACGCCATCTCCATCAACCACTTGGGCGACTGGGGAACGCAGTTCGGCAAGATGATTTACGCTTACAAGCGTTGGGGCGACAAGCCCATTGACGAGTACAGCGTTCGCGAGCTTGTCACGCTTTATGTGCGCTACCACGAGGAATCCGAGAACGACAAGAGCATGGATGATGAGGCGCGTGCCTGGTTCCATCGCCTTGAGATGGGCGACAAGGAAGCGCATGAGCTTTGGCAAAAGATGAAGGACGTCACCCTGCGCGAGGACATGGTAGTCTACGACCGCTTGGGCGTCCACTTCGACAGCTTAAACGGCGAGGCGTTCTACGAGGATAAGATGGCTCCCATCATTCAGGAGCTGAGCGACAAAGGCATATCCAAGCTTGACAAGGGTATGGAGATAGTCGAGCTGTCGGAATGGAACATGCCCCCCTGCATAATTGTCAAAAGCGACGGCAGCACCATCTACGCCACTCGCGACTTGGCCGCGGCCTGCTACCGCAAGGAGACCTACGACTTCGTAAAGAACATCTATGTCGTCGCCTACCAGCAGGATTTGCATTTTAAGCAGTTCTTCAAGGTGCTGGAGCTTATGGGCAGGACTTGGGCGAAGGACTGCGTACACGTTAACTTCGGCATGGTGTCCATGGAGGGCGGCACGTTCTCCACGCGCCACGGCAACGTGATATACTTGGACGACGTTCTTTCCGCCGCCGTCGAAAAGACCCGTGAGATTATCGAGGCCAAAAGCCCCGACCTGGAGGACAAGGACGAGGTCGCGGAGGCGATAGGCGTTGGCGCGGTGATGTTCTCCGTGCTGTACAACAACAGAATCAAGGACGTCTCCTTCTCTTGGGAAAAGATTTTGAACTTCGAGGGTGAGAGCGCGCCCTATCTGCAATACACCCATGCGCGCTGCTGCTCGGTGCTGCGCAAGGCGGGCGGCTGCGACTTTGGCAACTTAGACGCTTCTGCGCTTTCCGACCAATATGCCTCCGCGCTCACCTTGCTGCTCACACAGTTCCCCGACGCCGTAAAAGCCTCGGCCGAAAAGAACGAGCCTTACCTTGTGAGTCGCAGCATAGTTGCCATCTGCGCCGCGTTCAACAAGTTCTACTATGAACAGCGCATCATGGACGACGACCCCAAGGTCAGGAACGCAAGGCTGTGCCTCACCGACGCGGTAAGGCAAACCGTCAAGAATGGTCTGTATCTCTTAGGGCTTAAGGCCCCCGAAAGGATGTAACATGATAGATATTCGCCAAATACGCAAGGACCCCGAACGGGTTCGCGAGAACATTCGCAAGAAGTTCCAAGAGGCAAAGTTACCCTTGGTGGACGAGGTAATCAATGCTGACGAGGAGCAAAGGGCCGCCTCGACGCGCTGTGACGTGCTGAGAAACCGCAGAAATGTGCTGTCCAAACAGATAGGCGGACTTATGGCCAAGGGTCAGCGGGACGAGGCCGAAAACGTCAAAAAGCAGGTCGCCGATATGGCGGCTGAGATGACAGCCTTGGAGCAGCGTGAAACAGAGCTTCGCGAGTACATACGCGAGCGTATGCTTGTCATCCCCAACTTCATCGACGATACCGTTCCGATAGGTCATGACGACAGCGAGAATGTGGAGCTTGAACGCTTTGGCGAGCCTATTGTGCCTGAATTTGAGGTTCCCTACCATGTTGATATCATGGAGCGCTTCAACGGCATAGATTTGGACTCCGCCCGCAAGACCAGCGGCAACGGCTTCTACTACCTTTGCGGTGACATAGCGAGGCTGCATTCGGCTATACTGTCCTATGCCCGCGACTTCATGATAGACAAGGGCTTTACCTACTACATCCCCCCGTTTATGATACGCTCCTCCGTGGTAACGGGCGTCATGAGCTTTGCCGAGATGTCCGACATGATGTACAAGATTGAGGGTGAGGATCTCTACCTCATCGGCACTTCGGAGCATTCCATGATAGGCAAATTCATAGGTACGTTCTTGGACGAGGATAGTCTGCCGCAGAAGCTCACGAGCTATTCCCCCTGCTTTAGAAAAGAGGTAGGCGCGCATGGCATAGAGGAACGCGGCGTGTATCGCATACATCAGTTTGAGAAGCAGGAAATGGTCGTCGTATGCAGACCCGAGGAAAGCATGACCATCTTCCACGAGCTGTGGCACAACACCGTTGAGCTTTTCCGCAGCATGGACATACCCGTCCGCACGATAGAGTGCTGCTCCGGAGATCTTGCCGATTTGAAGGTCAAGAGCTACGACGTCGAGGCTTGGTCGCCGAGGCAGAAGCGCTATTTCGAGGTAGGAAGCTGTTCGAACCTGGGCGACGCGCAGGCAAGGCGTCTTGAAATTCGCGTGCGCAACAAGGAAACGGGCAACTACTTCGCCCACACCCTGAACAACACCGTCGTCGCTCCGCCGAGGATGCTCATAGCCTTCCTTGAGAACAACCTCAAGGAGGACGGCACAATCGCCATCCCCGAACCGCTCCGCATGTATATGGGCGGCAAGGACAAGCTGATACCAAAGAGATAATCAATTCTTCGAATATCGAACGGGCAAGGACGCTATCCGTCTTTGCCCGTTTTGTTTACATAAAAAGGAGGCCGCATAAGACGCGGCCCCCCATTAAAGTAAAGTCAAGCTATGGTCTATACTCCCGTGCTGCTGTTCTGCTCCTTGACCCAATCATCCAAAATGTCCTCCATCAGGTTGAAGTAGGTGGGGCCGATGTCAAGGTAGGCCGTCAGGTA
The DNA here is from genome assembly GCA_035399665.1 of Clostridia bacterium. Lineage (GTDB taxonomy): Bacteria > Bacillota > Clostridia > Christensenellales > CAG-138 > DAOPJM01. The sequence goes on along the minus strand of DAOPJM010000032.1, from coordinate 10,738 downwards.
TGCCTTCTGATCGAATTTCTCACCCAAGCTGTGCTCCGCGGCGTTATACATCTCAAAGAATTGAGCGTAGCCGAAGGCATAGTACATGGTGTAGTAGGGCATATCATAGATGCGGTTGTAGAAGCTCTCGGTGAACTCGTTCCAATCGTCGCCGCTGACCCAATTTATCCAGTTGCTTATCTCGCTGCAGAACTCCTGATAGTCGATGCCCTCCACATGCACGAGCACGGAAAGGTAAGTCTCGATAAGCGTGAAGAACTGATCCCATGATTGATTGTACAGCATGTAGTCGTTAGGGAACGCGTCGCACTCGCTCGCCACAAGGTACTCGGCAAACTGGCTCCAAGCCTCGGCATAAGCCGAGTTCTCAAGAAGCTGCTGCGTCAGGCTGACTCCGAGCTGCCTATGGTACTGACTCTGATACATATGTCCGGGGTACGCCTCGTGCGCCATGGTGAACAGCACGTCGGTATCATCATCGCTCACATTCATCAACACCACGTTGTTGGTCCAATCATCGAAAGCGGGCGTCAGATAGGCTGCGGGGCTGAACACATCCGCAAGCGCTGACGGAACCTGATGCAGCGTCACCTCATGCTCGCCCAGGGTGGGCAGATAATCCTTGTAGAACTCCTCAAGGTACTCAAGGTCGGCTTCGGATGAACCGAAGGTGATATTGGGGTCTGTGGAGCTGGCCGATGAGCTGTACCAACTGAGCATATTGCGGTAGTAAGACCAGAAAGCGTCGTCAACGGCGTCGGCAAGCAGGGCTATCGCGGCCTCGGCGTCCATCTCGGAATTGCCGCTGCGCACCTTTAACATATAATTGAAGTAATCCTTTTCGTTGTTGTCGCGCTCAGAGATGGGGACAACCTCGCTGCAATAGCTTTCAAGCGCCGAAAGCCCATCCGCCAAATCGCCATAGGCCTCGAGCATAGCGGCAACGGCCGCGTTGTTGCGCTCCGTGTACGCCGCCTTGTCCGCCTCGCTCATGTCGGTAAAGCCCGCTAATGTCTCTTGGAAGGTGTCGTAAAGGAAGAACTCATCGCCGTCCGCCGTGACGTCATCGATGTCCTCTAGCACGGATTCCAACGCGCTCTCGGTCATGAACAGCTTCTGCTCCGCCCTGATCTTCTCGTAATCAATCAGCTCGTCAAAATAACGCGGCACATCCTCAAGCAGGGTGAGATAGTTCTCAAGATCCTCTAAATCATTTATCTCATAGAGCCAAAAGCTGATGGGCAAATCCGCGTGTGTCCCGACATAGGGCGCGATCGGCTCGTAGTTGTAGGTGAACTGCGCTCCCTCAATCTCAAGCGCCAGCTCGATTTCCACGGTGTCGTAGACTATCTGCTGTTCACTTGTTAGCTCGCTGCGGTTGAAGGAGTACAGCTTCTCCTGCATCTCAAGCACCCAGGCGTTCCACTCGGCGTCACCCTCAGGGTCGATGGGCGAACCCAAGCTGATTGGTGCGGCCTCAATGCCCATGGCGTCAAGATCCACCACCAGCTGATGCTGACTCATGTGATCCATAAAGCCCATATACTCACAGAAACACTCGTTGTCGAACGCCTCAAACTTCTCTGACGCGCTTACCACGACGGGTTCGGGGCTGGGCGTTGTCGGCGCTATCGTGGGCAGTACCACCGTTTCGGAGGTGGGGGCCGTCGTCTGCTGGGGAACGGGAGCCAAGGTCGGAACGACAGTCTCGGTATCCTTGCCGCGGTCACAGCCTATAATTGCTACCAACATGGCACAAATCAAAATCACTGCAATTGCTTTTCTATTCATCGCTATACCTCCACTTTTCACATATAATAGCATATAATACGGAGCTTTGTACAGCAAAAAA
>DAOPJM010000032.1:0-8786 GCA_035399665.1 Clostridia bacterium | reverse complement strand
TTTGACCTTACATTATTATATTATCCGCAAGCGCGGCCGTCGTGATTGACACATTGGCGTCTTGATGTTAGTATAATGTAAACCCACTTTGACGGTGGACTTTTGCTTCGGAGGTTTTGTGATGCATCGCAAAATAACGATAAACGGGCACAGCTTGACGATTGAAGACGTCGTTGCGGTCGCCCGTTTTTTTGCACCTGTGGAAATAGACCCCAACGCCTTTGAAGGCGTTGAACGCGCCCGCAGACTCGTCCTTCGCATACTTGACGAGGAGCGCAGCGTTTACGGCGTGTCCACGGGTTTCGGTGAGTTCTCCAAGGTTTCCATAGGCGTGGACAAGAGCGCCCTCCTTCAGGAGAACCTTATCCTGAGCCACTGCGTGGCCGTGGGACAGCCCCTCCCCGCCGAGGTCGTTCGCGCCATGATGCTTTTGCGCGCCAACGCGCTGCTTATAGGCAACAGCGGTATACGCCGTGAGCTTATAGAAGCCCTTGTCGCCATGCTGAATGAAAACGTCGTTCCGGTCGTTCCCGAACAAGGCTCCTTGGGCGCTTCGGGCGATCTTGCTCCCCTTTCGCATATCGCTCTCGTCCTCATCGGACGCGGCGAGGCGTACTATCAGAATGAGCGCATGGACGGCGCCGCCGCCATGTCAAAGGCGAATATCCCCACCTATCATCTCGTCGCCAAGGAAGGGCTTGCGCTCATCAACGGGACGCAGTGTATGACGGCTCTTGCCGCCCTCGCTTGGTACGACCTTGCCCGCGGCGCGGCTCTTGCGGACATCTGCTGCTCCTTGACTATGGAGGCTCTGACGTCTCTGACCTCCGCCTGCGATCCCGAGCTTCACACGCTTCGCCCCCACAAGGGACAGGCCGCCACAGCGAGAAATCTTCTTCGCCTCATGGCAAACAGCCCCACCACCGAGGCCTCCCGCAATCTGCGCGTTCAGGACGCCTACGCCATTCGCTGCGTACCTCAGGTTCACGGCGCGGTCGTGGACGCCATCAACTACGCCAAGGGCGTTATCACCACTGAACTCAATTCGGTAACGGACAATCCGATAATCCTGCCCGAAAGGGGCGACGTCATATCCGGCGGCAACTTCCATGGCGAACCCATAGCCATAGTCTGCGACTTTTTGAAGATAGCCGCCTCGGAGCTTGCTTCCATATCGGAGCGCAGGTTAGAGCGCATGGTCAATCCCGCACTTTCCTGCGGGCTGCCCGCCTTCCTCACCCCCAACGGCGGCGTGAACTCGGGCTTCATGATTTGCCAATACTCCTCAGCCTCAATAGTCTCCGAGAACAAGGTCTTGGCACACCCCGCCTCAGTGGACTCCATTCCAAGCTCCGCCAACCAGGAGGACCATGTCAGCATGGGCACGACCGCCGCAAGGCAGCTCCGCTCAATAGTCGATAACCTCTACTCCGTCCTCGCCTTTGAGCTGATGGCGGCCTGTCAGGGTATCGACCTTAGGGGAAGCGAAATATCGCCCGTACACCGCGCCATTTACAACATTGTGCGCGAGCGCGTCGCCTTCCACGAGCATGACGTCGAGCTGCGCTTGGACGTCGAGCAAATGGGATTGCTCGTTCGCGATGAAAGAATCACCAATAAGGCAAAGGAAATACTCCCCGAGCTTGAATACCTTACCATCTCGCAGTCATAAAGGAGGTTATTTATGGACTATCGCCTGAATATCACCGAACTGCCGCCCATGCCCGAATTTCAAGAGGGCATACGCCGCGCACCCAAGCGCGAGGCGGCGCTTTCCGAAAGCGATGTGCAGACTGCTCTCTTGAACGCTCTGCGCTACATCCCCGAACGCTTTCATGAACAGCTGGCTCCCGAATTTTTAGACGAGCTTATGACGCGGGGGCGCGTCTACGGCTATCGCTTCCGTCCCAAGGGACGTATATGGGGCAAGCCCTTGGATGAATACGAGGGACGCTGCATCGAGGGCAAAGCCTTCCAGCTCATGATGGACAACAACCTTGACTTTGCCGTCGCTCTCTACCCCTATGAGCTTGTCACCTACGGCGAAACCGGACAGGTCTGCCAGAACTGGATGCAGTACCGCCTTATACAGCACTATCTGCGCCTTCTCACCGACGAGCAGACGCTTGTCATAGAATCAGGACACCCCGTGGGGCTGTTCCGCTCGCACAAGCTTGCGCCCAGGGTCATACTCACCAACGGGCTTATGGTGGGTCAGTTTGACAATCAGCATGATTTCAACCGTGCCGCCGCGATGGGCGTCGCCAACTACGGTCAGATGACCGCGGGCGGATGGATGTACATAGGGCCTCAGGGCATAGTTCACGGCACCTTCAACACGCTCCTAAACGCGGGCAGGCTAAAGCTTGGCATCCCCAAGGATAAAGACCTTGCGGGCAGGCTCTTTGTGTCGGCGGGTCTTGGCGGCATGAGCGGCGCGCAGGGTAAGGCGGCCGAGATCGCGGGCGCGGCTGCGATTATCGCGGAGGTCGATCTCTCGCGTATCATGACCCGCTATGATCAAGGCTGGGTTAGCAGGGTTTCCGACAGCTTGGACGAGTGTCTTGCCTTGGCCAAGGACGCCATGGCCGAGAAAAAGCCCCTTGCGATAGCCTATCACGGCAACGTCGTCGATCTGTTGGAATACCTTGTAAAGAACGATGTTCATGTAGATCTTCTGTCGGATCAGACCTCCTGCCACGCCGTATATGACGGGGGCTACTGTCCGCAGGGTTTGAGCTTTGAGCAGCGTACCGAAATGCTCGCAAACGACAAGCCCGCCTTCATCGAGGCGGTCAACCGCAGTCTGAAGCAGCACTATCGCATGATATGCCGTCTCTCTGAGCGCGGAACCTATTTCTTCGACTACGGCAACAGCTTCCTAAAGGCGGTGTTTGACGCCGGCGTACCCGAAATATGCAGGAACGGCCACGACGAGAAGGACGGTTTCGTGTTCCCCTCATATGTGGAGGATATACTTGGACCTCAGCTTTTCGACTTCGGCTACGGCCCCTTCCGCTGGGTCTGTCTCTCCGGCAAGCATGAGGATCTGCTAAAGACCGACGCCGCCGCGATGAGCTGCATCGACCCGAACCGCCGCTATCAGGACAGGGACAACTACATCTGGGTGCGTGACGCGGACAAACACAACATGGTCGTGGGAACGCAAGCCCGCATACTCTATCAGGACGCGATGGGCAGGCTCAAAATAGCTCTCAGGTTCAATGAGATGGTGAGAAACGGTGAAATCGGCCCCGTCATGCTCGGCAGGGATCACCACGACACGGGCGGCACCGACTCGCCCTTTAGGGAGACCTCCAACATCAAGGACGGCTCCAACATCATGGCTGACATGGCCGTGCAATGCTACGCGGGCAACGCGGCTCGCGGTATGTCGCTCATCGCCCTGCACAACGGCGGCGGCGTTGGCGTAGGCAAGGCGATAAACGGCGGCTTCGGCATGGTCTTAGACGGCAGTGAAAGGGTCGACACAGTACTCTCAATGGCCATGCCCTGGGATACCATGGGCGGCGTCGCAAGGCGTGCTTGGGCAAGGAACCCGAACGCCATATCCACGGTCAAGGAATACAATGAGATGAATCCCGAAACGGATTACATAACCCTGCCCAATGTGGCTTCGGACGAGCTTGTCCAAAGCACCATTGCGGCATACCAAAAATAGGAGGTTAACAGCATGTCAAAGATAATGGAGTGCATCCCCAACATCAGCGAGGGGCGGCGCAAAGAGGTCATCGAGGCGGTGGCGGATGAGATTCGTTCCACCCCGGGCGTGACGCTCTTGGACTATTCTTCCGATGAGAGCCACAACCGCAGCGTCTTTACGCTTTTGGGGGATCCCGTACAGGTGTCCGAGGCGGCGTTCAAGCTTGCCAAGAAGGCTGAGGAGCTTATCGACCTCAACGTACACCACGGCGAACACCCGCGTATGGGCGCGGTGGACGTCATCCCCTTCGTTCCTATAAAGGAGATGGACTCCAAGGAATGCGTTGAGCTTTCCGTAAAGCTTGCCGAGCGCATTGCAAATGAGTTGGACATCCCCGTATTCCTCTATGAGGACTCGGCGACAGCTCCGCACCGCAAGAACCTTGCCGCCATTCGCAAAGGACAGTTTGAGGGCATGGCGGAGAAGGTACACGACCCTAAGTGGCACCCCGACTTCGGCGGTGAGCGCATCCACCCCACGGCGGGCGTGGTCGCGGTAGGCGCAAGGCCTCCGCTCATAGCGTTCAACATCAACCTTGATACCCCCGACGTTAACATCGCCAACAACATAGCCAAGATAATCCGCGAGTCGAGCGGCGGGCTTAGGGCGGTCAAGTCCATAGGCATCATGTTGGAGGACAGGAACATCGCTCAGGTCTCCATCAATATGTGCAACTACAAGCAGACCCCCCTGTACCGCGTGTTCGAGCTGGTCAAGATCGAGGCGGCGCGCTATGGCGTGAGGGTTATTGGGTCGGAGATCATAGGCTTGACGCCCATGGAAGCCTTGGTCGATACCGCCGATTATTACCTCAAGATAGAGAAGTTCGACAAGCATCAGGTGCTTGAAAGCCATCTGCTGTAAGCCGTTCTTCTGAGAATAACCCGTCTGGCTGTGGGAGGTTTCATGATTACCATATTCAACCGCGCACTCGTCTTTATGGACAGCTCCGCCGAGGCGCTTGCCGCCGCGAAGCAGGCTATGAAGACCGCAAAGCTTGAATATGAGGTCAACACCAAGCGTTCCCGCGGAGCGTTCGGCATGAGGTTGGACTCCACCGCATACAGCAAGTTCCAGATTGCCGCAACCGACAATCCTCAGCACTACGACTATATTTATTACCTCTACTGCCGCAGGAAGGATTACACGGCGGCAAGGGCGGCGGTTTCAAACGGCCCCATGGTGCGTTGAGCTTTCGCTGACGAAAGGGATACTATGACGAACGTAATCTTCAACATAGGCGAGCTTGCCACTGCCAAGGGCAAGGCTCCGCTGTCGGGCAAGGCTCAGGGCGACGTCAGCATTTTGCATGACGCATGGGTCTTGACGGACGGCAAGCTTATAGCCGAGATGGGTCAAGGCGCAATACCCAAGGCGGACAGCGCCACGGACGCGGGCGGAAGGCTTGTCACGGCGGGGCTTGTCGATTCGCACACCCACCTTGTGTTCGGGGGCTGGCGTGAGCATGAGCTTGCTCAAAAGCTTGCGGGAGCTTCCTACCTTGAGATCCTCGCCTCGGGCGGGGGCATACTCTCCACCGTTAACGCGACCCGCGCCATGACGGAGGACGAGCTTTACGGTAAGTCCGAGGAGCTTATGCTTGAGATGATGAGCTACGGAAGCACCGCCTTTGAGATGAAGAGCGGCTACGGGCTTGACCTTGAGACCGAGCTAAGCCAGCTTCGCGTGATAAAAAGGCTCAAAGGCTTGAACCCCGACATCGCCGCAACCTACCTTGGAGCGCACGCCGTCCCGCCTGAATTCAAGGGAAGGCGCGAAGCCTATGTGGACTACATGGTGAACGTCGTGCTGCCCGAAGTCGCCAAGGCTGCGCTTGCCGAGTACTGCGACGTGTTCTGCGAAACCGGCGTGTTCACCGCCAAAGACAGCGAAAGAATACTGCTTGCCGCACAAAGGCTTGGGATGGGCCTGAAGATACACAGCGACGAGATTGACGAGATAGGCGGAACCGCCCTTGCGGGCAAGCTTCACGCCGCCTCCGCCGAGCATCTTGCCGTGACGGGCGCGGAGGGCGTCTCGGCTTTGAAGGCGGGAGGCGTTATCGCCTGTCTGCTGCCCGCGACCTCGTTCTATCTCGGCAAGGGCTATGCAAATGGTCGGGCGATGATAGGAGGGGGCGTTCCCGTCGCCATAGCTTCCGACTTCAACCCCGGTTCCACGCCCAATTCATCGCTGCAATTCGCCATGCACGCGGGCTGCTATCGCATGAGGCTCACCCCCAAGGAGACCCTGACGGCCGTCACATTGAACGCCGCCTGCTGTATGGGAAAGGGTGAAACCTTAGGCTCAATCGAGGCGGGCAAGAACGCCGACCTCGTGGTTTGGGACGCGCCCAACCTCGATCACCTTATGTACCGCTACGGTACCAACCGAGTTCAGACCGTCGTCAAGGCGGGTAAGATTATATACAATAAGGAGAGAATCAATGTCTAAAAAGCTTACCGAAATGAAGGTAGCCGAATTTATCGAAGTGCTTGCGAGCAACGCACCCGCCCCCGGCGGCGGTTCGGCGTCGGCGCTCATGGGCGCGATGGGTATGGGGCTTGGCGCAATGACCACCGAGCTTACCATAGGCAAGAAGAAATACGCCTCCGTTGAGGAGGAGATGAAGACCGCGAGGGACTCGGCGCTGAAGATAGCCTCCGCCATGACCGCGGGCATCGATGAGGACACCGAGGCTTTCAACCATGTAATGGCGGCTCTCGCCCTGCCCAAGTCCACTGACGAGGAGAAGGCTTGCCGCCGTGCCGCGATTGAAAAGGCCACGGAGGGCGCGGCGCTTGAACCTCTGCATCTGATGGAGCGTTGCAGGGTCGGCGCGCTCGTGCTTGAGACGCTCACGGGTAAAATCAACACCAACTGCCTGTCCGACCTCGGCGTGGCGGCGCTTTCGCTCAAGGCCGCTCTGCATGGGGCTTGGCTGAATGTGCTTATCAACCTTGGCTCCTTGTCCGACGCCGACTTTGTGGACGCCGCCAAGAAGCGCGGCTGTGAGATAATAGCGGAGGTCGATCCCATACTGGACGAGATTTACGCCAAGATTATGACGCGCCTATAAAGCGGTGCGGCGCTTTTTTTGCGTCTGAGCTTTGACCTGTGAACACGGGATTTGACCCTCTTATAAACGCCCTGTTGTAAAATGCCGGTAAAATATGGCTCGTTCGCTTGCCAAATGATATATAAACTGCTATATTCACAAGGGCGCACCATAAACGCAAAGCCTCCTCTTCGGTTCGAAGACGGAGGCATTTTTTATTTTGGAGGCTATATGGACAGTATCAGCAAGCTTATCTTCGTCACGGGCGGCGTAGTATCATCTCTTGGCAAGGGCATCACGGCGGCAAGCCTTGGACGGCTTTTAAAGGCGCGGGGTTACACGGTATCGATGATGAAACTTGACCCTTATCTCAATGTTGACCCGGGTACGATGAACCCTTACCAGCACGGCGAGGTCTTTGTGACCCATGACGGCGCTGAAACCGACCTCGACTTAGGGCATTATGAACGCTTCATCGATGAGGAGCTGAGCAAATCAAGCAATGTCACAAGCGGACGCATATTCAGCACGGTCATAGAGCGCGAGCGGCGCGGCGGCTACAATGGGGGCACGGTGCAGATTATTCCGCACATCACCGACGAAATCAAGCGGCGCATACGCCTTGCCTGTGACGAGAGCCATCCCGACTTCATGATAGTCGAGATTGGCGGCACGGTGGGCGACATAGAATCGCAGCCCTTCTTGGAGTCCATACGCCAGCTCAAGACCGAGCTGCCCATTATGGGGAGCTGCTTTGTCCATGTGACCCTCGTCCCCTACATTCAGGCGGCGGGCGAGCTGAAGTCCAAGCCTACGCAGCATTCCGTGAAGGAGCTTTTGAGCCTTGGAATACAGCCCGACGTCATTGTCTGCCGCAGTCAGCTGCCCCTAAATTCCGATATTCGACGCAAGATAGCGCTTTTCTGCAACGTGAGACCGCAGGACGTCATAGAGAACCTCAACGGAAGAACGCTGTACGAGGTGCCGCTCATGCTCGAACGCGAGGGTCTGTGCCGCAGCGTGCTTGAGCATTTGGCCTGTGAGGAGCTAAGTCCCGACCTGTCCGCATGGCAGAGCATGGTTGAAACCGAGCTGTCCCCCAAGCACGAATGCGAAATAGCCATAGTCGGCAAATACGTTGAGCTGCATGACGCATACCTGTCCGTGGCGGAGGCCCTGCACCACGGCGGCATAGCCAATTGCGCTAAGGTGAAAATACGCTGGATTGCCGCCGAGGACGTTGAGCGTCAGGGCTGTGAGAACCTGCTTTCGGGCGTTGATGGCATAGTCGTCCCGGGCGGTTTCGGTGAGCGCGGGCTTATGGGCAAGACGGCGGCCATTCGATACGCAAGGACGCGCAATATACCCTTCTTAGGGCTTTGCCTTGGAATGCAGCTTGCCGTGATAGAGTACGCCCGCAACGTCTGCGGTATGGTGAACGCCAACTCCACCGAGGCCGATTCCGAAACGCCCTACCCTGTCATCGCGCTTATGCCTGACCAGCGGCAGAATCTTGAGCATTTGGGCGGCACGCTGAGACTTGGCGCGTACGCCTGCAAGCTGAAGGAGGGCAGCCGCGCCTTTGAGCTGTACGGACATACGCCCATGATATACGAGCGTCACCGCCACAGATACGAGGTCAACAACGAGTACCTTTCGCCCCTGCGCGAGGCGGGGCTGGCAGTCTCGGGGCGCAACCCTGAGCGCGGCCTTGCCGAAATCGTCGAGCTTGATACGCATCCCTTCTTTATCGGCGTGCAGTTCCATCCCGAATTCAAGTCCCGCCCCAACGCCCCTCACCCGCTCTTTTCGGGGCTTGTGGCGGCCGCGCTAAAGTATGGAGCAGCGCAATAAGCCTTTCAAGCTCACTCTGTCGGCGTTATTCGGTGACAGCGGCAGTTTAGCATGAATATCGGTTAGTGTAAAATAATACTGGGTAAACTCTTGAACGGGTTGGGAGAGACGGAAGAAGTGCCGGAGGGGGGAATGACGGGGAAAGCGGAG
>DAOPJM010000031.1:0-23047 GCA_035399665.1 Clostridia bacterium | reverse complement strand
ATCTACGTTACCTTCACCGGTAATGGCATTGACGAAGGCACCGCAGCGTGTGTTGATACCATCACCCAGGCGGGCGCATACACCGACACCATGGTGTTCTCTGTATTCTACAGACCGTAATGTGGGTGTAAACAGGCAATTAACAATGAACCCTAACCGGCGCTGAGACCCTGACTTAGCGCAACTGCATACAGACCTTACGGACTACTCCCCAAGAATCCGTGAGGTCTGTTTTAAATTGTGTTCTCCGGCTCACCCGCACCCCGTGTCCCACGGGGGAGCTGCTTCCACAACCTTCCGTGTCCCACAGGGGAGCTGCTTCCACAACCCCCCCGTGTCATCCTGAGCGAAGTTGAAGGATCTTGCTAAAAACTTATAAGTCAAGGGGCGCTTCGGCGCGAATCACCATTCCCCCCTCCGAAGCCCCCTCCCTTCCGGATCCCCCCGTGCCGCCTTTCCCGCTGTAAAACAAACAATCTTTCGTATCCGAGGTTTACCTAACTCAAAACCTATGCTATACTAAAGGCAACAAAACCGGAGGGGGCTTTGGATGGGTTGGTGGATAGCTGCGGCGATATGCGCGTTTTTCGTGAAGGGAGTGACGGGTTTCGCAAACACCCTTGTGTTCACGAGCATATTGAGCTTCACCAACAACAACATCAACATATCGCCGGTGGAACTGATTATCGGCTATCCCACGAACGCGCTTATCGCGTGGCGTGAGCGCAAGTCGATAAGCTGGAAGATTTGTCTGCCTTTGGCCGGTCTGGTGCTGCTCGGCAATATCCCGGGCGTAATCTTCCTCAAGCTTGCGGACGCCTCAGCGATCAAGATAGTACTCGGAGCTGTGGTGATACTCACGGGGCTGGAGATGGTAATTCGTGAGTTTTATAAGAAGAAGTTCGGTAAGTCGAAACTCTTGTTGGCGGTAATCGGGGTGGTTGCGGGCACGCTCTGCGGTATGTATGGGATAGGCGCGCTGCTCGGCGCGTACCTGTATCGCGTTACCGACGACAGCCATGCGTTCAAGGGCAATCTTTGTATGGTGTTCCTCTTTGAGAACAGCTTCCGCATAATACTATATTCGGTGTGGGGCATCATTGGCTTGGAGAGCCTGAAGCTTGCCGCGATGCTGCTGCCCTTCGCGCTTGGCGGGTTGTTCCTGGGAATGTACTGCGGCAAGTTCATAAGCGAGAAGCTTGCGCGAAGATTTGTAGCCGCTACTCTGATAATTTCGGGAATCGCTTTGATTGTCAAGAGCATATAGCAAGCGCGGCTACACACTAAATGGCAGCCGCAGTACATTCCGCCCAAAGAACAAGAGTGAAAAAAAGTGGGTGAAAAAAGTCTTGGGAACGGAGAAAAAAACATTGACAAGGCTGTTGCTTTGTGCTATTCTACTCAAGGTGCCCCCGAAAGGGGCTTGTTTTTGATGTTAACCTAGGAGGGTGAAAGAATGCGCGTCAAAGTCACACTGTGCTGCACAGAGTGCAAGCAAAGGAATTACAATACCTTTAAGAACAAGAAGAACGATCCCGATCGTCTTGAGTTCAACAAGTACTGCCGCTTCTGTCGCAAGCACACCTTGCACAGAGAGTCCAAGTAAGAGAGGCTGTTATGGCAAAGAAGGACAACGCTGTCGCTAAGACAAAGACCAAGAAGACCTCGAAGTTTGTCGCTTTCTTTAAGCGTATAGGCACCTACTTCAAAGAGATGTGGGGCGAGGTCAAGAAACTCAGCTGGCTTTCCTGGAAGGATCTGGCCAAGCACACAGGCGCAGTTTTGGTATTCGTTATCGTCTGCGCAATCTTGATGTACGGTCTTGACACCGCGTTCAGCGCGGGCGTGCGCGGGCTTACCGCCGCAGGCGAAGCCATCACCGCTACAAGCGATACTCAGGACTGATCACGATGGAACAGGAAGCCAAGTGGTATGTTGTGCATACCTATTCGGGATACGAAAACAAGGTCAAAGAAGACCTTGAACAGTCCGTGCAAAACGCGGGCTTGGGCGACATTATAGTCGAAGTCAAGTATCCCACCGAGGAAACGGTAGAAGTTCTCCCCAACGGAAAGCGCAAGGTCACAACGCGCAAGGTCTTCCCGGGCTATGTCATGGTTAAGGTCATGGCGGATGTGCAGATGCGTGAGCGCAGCGCAGAGCTGGGCGGAGGCGATTCCAAGGAATACGTCATCAACCCGCGTGCGTGGTATCTCATTCGCAACACCCACGGCGTCACGGGCTTCGTAGGTCCGGGCAGCAAACCCGTTCCCCTGTCCGATGAGGAGGTTACCGCGATGGGCGTCGAGCGCATCCCGATAATCCTCAATATCGAGGTAGGCGAGACGGTGCGCGTAGTCGATGGGCCGCTTGAGAACTTCATGGGCAAGGTCACCAAGATTGACGCCGAGCGTCAGAAGGTTCGCCTCGTCGTGTCCATGTTCGGCAGGGATACCCCCGTTGAGCTGGACTTCATACAGGTGCAAAAGTTGTAATCACGCCCCCAAAAAGGCTTGATATATGGTGGGAGGGGAGGCACCCCGCACCACTGACTATTAAAGAGAATAGGAGAAACAGCTATGGCAAAGAAAATCACCGGAATGGTAAAGCTCCAGATTTCTGCGGGCAAAGCAACACCGGCACCCCCCGTAGGCCCCGCACTCGGACCTCACGGCATCAACATCGTTGGATTCTGCAAGGAGTTCAATGAGCGCACCAAGACGCAGGTAGGTCTTGTAATCCCCGTAGTCATCACCGTCTACCAGGATCGTTCCTTCACCTTCATCACCAAGACCCCGCCCGCGGCCGTCCTCATCAAGAAGGCTTGCGGTCTGGACAGCGGTTCCGCAGTCCCCAACAAGACGAAGGTCGCAACTATCACCACCGCACAGGTTCGCGAGATCGCAGAATTGAAGTATCCGGATCTGAACGCCGCCAGCGTTGAAGCCGCAATCAGCATGGTTGCAGGCACAGCAAGAAGCATGGGCGTCATCGTCAGCGAGTAAGGGAGGATACAGAAAATGAAGCATGGTAAGAATTACATTGCATCCAAGCAGCTCGTTGAGCCGCAAAAGCAGTACGATCCCCGCGAAGGCATAGACCTTTTGCTCCAAACCGCTAAGGCGAAGTTCGATGAGACCGTTGAAGTCTCCGTTCGTCTGGGCGTTGACTCCCGTCACGCTGATCAGCAGGTCAGAGGCGCGGTCGTTCTCCCTCACGGCACCGGTAAGGTTGTCCGCGTGTTGGTCTTTGCAAAGGCTGACAAGGCAAGGGAAGCTCAGGAAGCCGGCGCGGATTTCATTGGCGATGAGGATATCGTAAAGAAGATCCAGACCGAGAACTGGTTCGATTTCGACGTGGCAGTCGCCACCCCCGACATGATGGGCGTTGTAGGCCGCATCGGTCGTTTGCTCGGACCTAAGGGCTTGATGCCTAACCCCAAGAGCGGTACCGTTACCATGGACGTCGCCAAGGCGATCCACGATATCAAAGCCGGTAAGGTTGAGTACCGTGTGGACAAGACCAACATCGCTCACTGCCCCGTTGGCAAGGCCAGCTTTGGCGCAGAGAAGCTTGAGGAGAACCTTAGGACCTTGATGGAAGCCATCAACAAGGCAAAGCCTGCCGCCGCAAAGGGTGTCTACCTCAAGAGCGTAGTCATCTCCAGCACCATGGGCCCCGGCATCCGCCTGAACCCGCTCAAGTTCTAATCGATTGACCAAACAAAGCTCCGTCTCCATGGCGGAGCTTTTTTTGATGTGTAGAAAAGCGGTGTAAGACAGACCGCTAAATCCGTGGATCTTGAAACAGGCTTGCGGTAAAAGGGGCGCTCCCGCGAATACCCCGTTGTCATCCTGAGGAGCGAAGCTCCTAAGGCTCTTGAAGCAGGCTTTATGAAGAATGCAAGGTGAACCCTTAATACGCAAAATATGAAGATGTGACAGATACACTAAAAACTCAGACGAGTACATATGAACACGCCGCCGTCATCTGACAGCGGCGTTTTAGTTATGCCCTTTCGACCTTGAAGCCCGCCGCCCTAAGCAGCCTGTTCATGTATGCAAGGCCTTCGTCCTCGGCGTCTATGCCCTCGGCGATTATGACGTCGGCGTACTTATCCATGTCCCTGAGCGCGGAAAAGAGGTTCGCACACAGCGTCTCGGGGCGCGACCTGTCGCCCAAAACCTCGCAGCTCTTGCCGCGATAGAAGTTTTTAGTCTGCTCTGTCGCGGCTATCATGCAGGTCTTGCCCTGCGCCTCAAACTCGCGGTACATCATTGCAATACGCTTGGCGGCAGCTTGGGCGGAGCCGGTAACAACATAAACCTCCGCGTTCGGGGAATAGTGCTTGTACTTCATGCCGGGTGAGGCCGCAACCTCGTTATCGCGCATGGGCGATAGTATGCTTGAAGCCAGCTGCACCTCGCCTATCACCGCCGCAAGCATTTCACGGGTGACAGCTCCGGGCCGCAGAATTGTAGGTTTCCCAACGAGCGAAAGCACCGTACTTTCCACGCCGTACCTGCATGGGCCGCCGTCAATGATGAGAGGAATTCTGCCGTCCATGTCGGCAAGCACGTCCTCTGCACGAGTGGGGCTGGGTCTGCCCGAAAGGTTCGCGCTCGGCGCCGCTATCGGCACTCCCGCCTTCTGAATGAGCAGCCTTGCGGTACGATCCTGCGGCATACGCACCGCGACCGTGTCAAGTCCCGCCGTGACCTCATCCGGAACACGCTCGGAACGGTTGAATATCAGCGTAAGCGGCCCGGGCCAAAAGGTGTCCATTAAGGTTACGGCGACCTTGGGAACGTGCGCCCAAAGCAGCTTGACGTCGCTTTTCTTGCTCACATGCATGATGAGCGGATTATCCTGCGGTCTTCCCTTCGCCTCAAATATCCTTGCAACGGCGTCGCCGTCGAAGCCGTTTGCGCCCAGTCCGTATACCGTTTCGGTGGGGAACGCGACAAGCTCACCGCTGCGGATGAGATCCGCACCCATGGAGGTTCCCGCTTCCGCCTGCGCCGAGGCCGATATCAGCATGGTTTGCATTATTCCTGCTCTCCCGAGAGCTGAGCGGCTCTTTCGGCGACTATCAGCGCGTCGATCATCTCGTCCATATCGCCGTCAAGGAACTGTTCAAGCTTGTACAGCGTCATGCCGATACGGTGGTCAGTGACCCTGCTTTGCGGGAAGTTGTAGGTTCGGATACGCTCCGACCTGTCGCCGCTTCCGACAAGGCTCTTTTTGATGCTGGCAAGCTGCTCGTGCTGCGCGTTCGTCTGAAGCTCCAAGAGACGGCTTTTCAATAGACGCATGGCCTGCTCCTTGTTCTGAAGCTGACTGCGCTCGTTTTGGCACGCAACAACGACGCCTGTCGGAATATGCGTGATGCGTATTGCCGATGAGGTCTTGTTGACGTGCTGACCGCCCGCGCCGCTTGAACGGTAGGTGTCTATGCGCAGATCGCCTTCCTTGACGTCAATCTCGACGTCGTCCGCCTCGGGCATGACCGCGACGGTTGCCGCGCTCGTGTGTACCCTGCCCTGTGATTCGGTTTCGGGTACGCGCTGAACGCGATGTACGCCGCTCTCGAACTTCATGCGGCTGTAACAGCCGTGACGCCCTGAAAGCGAAAGCACAACCTCCTTGACGCCGCCCAGCTCGGTCATGTTCTCGGTGATATACTCCACCTTGTAGCCGTGGCGTTCGGCATATCTAAGGTACATACGCAGAAGGTCCGCTCCGAACAGCGAAGCCTCATCGCCGCCCGTGCCTGCGCGTATCTCCAAAATGACGTTTCTGTCGTCGTTGGGGTCCTTGGGCAGAAGCAGTACATGAAGCTCCTCGTCGCGCTTGGCTATGGAATCCTCAAGCTCTGACATCTCCTGCGCGACAAGCTCCTTCATGTCGGCGTCAAGGTGTTCGCGCAGCATGGCGCGGCATTCCTCAAGCTGCTCCGTGTCGGAGACGTAAGCGTCATACACCGTGACTATCTCCTCAAGGTTTGAATGCTCCTTGACCTTGGCTCGCCAAAGCGCCTTGTCATCCATGGCGTCGGGCGCGGCAAGCTCGGCGGTGAGCTGCTCATATCGTGTCTTTATCTTTTTAAGTCTTTCTAACATATATCCTCCACTATTGCGATGCGCGGCTGTCCCGAATAATCCGTGTCGATGACACAGCCTTCAAAAAGACCCGTGATCGCTCTTGCTTGTTTGTATCCTATCTCCATGAGGAGAGCTCCGTTAGGGGCAAGATGCTCCTTGTAGTGTGCCGCTATCCCGCGAAAAACATCCAGTCCGTCGCCGCCGCCGTAGAGCGCGAGGGACGGCTCAAAGCGCAGCTCAGGTTGAAGCTTGGCCATGTCCACATAATCAAGGTAGGGCGGGTTGGCGATGATAAGGTCGTAGCTGTCCGAAACAGGCTCGAACAAATCCCCCAAGAGGAAACGCCCCTGCACCCCGTGCCGTGCGGCGTTAAGGCGGGCAAGCTCCAAGGCCTCGGATGAAATGTCCGAGAAGTCGCAGCTTGCGCCCGTATGAACGGCAAGGCTGACGCCTATGCAGCCCGTGCCGCAGCAGAGGTCAAGCACTCGCTTCATACCGCGAAGACGAATACGATCCACGGCATACATGCACAAAAGCTCGGTTTCGGGACGCGGAATAAGCGCGGCGGGGGAGACATAAAACGGCAGGGCCATGAACTCCCACTCGCCCAGTACGTACTGTAAAGGCTCATGCGACACACGCCTTTTAACAAGCGCGTCAAGCGTTAGTTCCGCTTCGGAGTCAAGCTCACAGTCGGGGTGAGCCTGCGGCGAAAAGCCGACGGCTTTCTCAACGAGCAAACGCGCTTCAAAATGCGCGTCCTCTATGGCGGCGCGTTTAAGCAATCCTGCGGCGTACTTCACGGCGTCGAAGGCTTTCATGATTCCTCGGGTTCGCTCCAGTCCAAAGGACTTGAATCGTCCTCGTCTTGTGTCTCGCCATCGGTTTGCTCCGAAGCTTCCTCCGGTTCGATTATGTCGTCAATGGTTACAGGCGCGGCCTCGACACGCTCCGGGCACTCGCTTGCGGAATCAGCAGCGTCGTCCCGTTCCTCGGCGCCGCCCTCGGTGTTGGCGGGGGCGTCCTCTGCCGTGGCGTCGGACTTATCTTCGACCTTTTTGGGTGTAACCCGCTTAAAGCTTATGTCGTGATCGGGGGGATCCAAGACAAGCTTGAAGGCTGTAATCGCGACTTCGAGCATGGATCTGTCAGGCTCCTTGGTGGTCAGACGCTGCAAGGCAAGGCCGGGAGCGCGTACAACGCGGCAAAAGAGGTTGTCGGACTTGGCGGCAAACTTCAGCACCTCGTAGGAAAGACCGGCTACAAGCGGCAGAAACAACAGTCGAGTGGCAAAACGTATGATGAAGCTGCCTTCAAGTCCTTCGGGCAGCCACAGGTTTGTGAGAGCGGTGATGCAGGCGAAGAACACGATGGAGACCGCCATGACAAGGAACATGAAGTTCGTGCCGCAGCGCGGATGAAAGCGGCTGCACTTTTCGGCGTTCTCAGGGGTAAGCTCAAGCTCCGCCTCATAGCAGGCAATGGTTTTGTGTTCCGCGCCGTGGTACATGAACAGGCGGCGAACATCCTTCATGCGTGAGATTAAGCCAAGGTAGCCCAAGAATATGCAAAGGCGTATAAGACCTTGGCAAAGGCTTTCCCAAACGGGGTGGTTGTTGAAGGGTATAAGCCCGACGAGCAAGGCGGGCAGCGCGATGAACAGCCCGACCGACAGGACAACCGCAAGGACTATGGCGATGTATATCGCAACGTCCATGACGGACTTGCCGAGCTTTTTGGAGAGCCAAATCTCGAATTTGGACGGCTCCTCCTCGAACTCACCTCCGACAATCTCAGCGGAGCGCGAGATAATCTTCATGCCGGAAACGAGCGAATCGCAGAAAGCGTAGACGCCGCGAACTACGGGCCAGGTGGGGAAGCTGCCCTTCTTGCGCTGATTGGAATTATTGTGGTATTCGGCGGCAATGCTGCCGTCGGTTTGACGAACGGCAAGTGCCGTGCCGGTGGCGGAGCGCATCATCACGCCCTCCATAACAGCCTGCCCGCCGATATTGCATTTCTTCATAATTACACCTCAAAAGCGCGCTTTTGCACACTTACCTTGTAATATAGCACATACACTAACGTAAGCGCAAGCGCTCTTTGCAACAAAATGAAAATATTAGTCCTTGTCTTTTCGATTCGCTGTGGTATAATAACACGAACGCAAAAGAGCGTATGATGTACTTGTAGCCCAGCTGGATAGAGCGTTGGACTCCGACTCCAAAGGTCAAGGGTTCGAATCCCTTCAGGTACGCCATGAAGATAACCACCTTTGTCTGCCAAGGCAAAGGTGGTTTTTTGTGGTGAAGGGCTGTGAACGCGGAATAACCAAGGACTAAAGGTGAAGGGCGAAGGCCCACGAATGAAAGCCAAGACGACAAACCGAGGGGTGAAATAGCCTTTCACCCTTAACCCTTGACCCATCCCCGCCACAGCTGCCGATTTACAGCTTCAACACGGGGAGGGGGTGGGGGCGTTATCGTGAAACCTCAGGCCGTTATAGGGATTTTGAGGATCGGGGTCGGTTGGGTCCCAACCAAGCCCGTTTTCGTCCGTGAAGGGCGCTGCCCATATGACCTTGGGCGGATCGGTGGCGATAGGGCCGTCGCCTTCCAGTATTTTCACCCTTGTCGATCTCAGTGTGCAGTTGTCATATATCCACTTTGCGTCGATCACGGCAAGACGTACACAGCCCGAGGAGGCGGGTGAACCCAGCTTCTCATACTCCTCCATGAACATCATGCACTGCGCGTTGGCAATCTCGCTTTCGCCGCCGGCAGCGTAGTCAATCGGGACGGAATGAAAGAGATAAGCCCTGTAAAAACGGCAGGCATACTGACCATAGCAATAATGTGACGGCGAGGTTCCAAGACGCTTTAGGCGGTATACCTGATATATGGAGTAGGTTCCCGAGGGCGTCCAACCATTGCCGCGTCCCGTGGAGCATATCATTATGCGCTCCACAAGCCAGTCGCCCTCGCTTGAGCGGAAGGCCACGACCGACTGAGTTCCGATGTACACGATGAGCTGTAAAAGCCCGTCCTCCTTGGCCGCCTTGGTTGGCGTGTAGTCGGGAAGGATATAGCTTCGCGCTTCGGCCGTGGCGTCATAGGCCACGAACCCGTCCGCATCGCAGGGATAGAACGCCGCTGCTGCGCCGCCTATGCCGCCATAGCTTACAAGCACGTCAACATCCCCATAGGTGAAACGATATACGCCGAAAATCTCGGTTTCAACGCAGCCATTGCGCAGGCGAAAGCCCTGCGGAAGCTCGCAGGCGATAAATTCGGGGACGCTTGTGGGCGCGGGCGTGGGCGTATGCGTTGGCGTGGGCGTGGGAACGGGTGTAGGCTCGGCTGTGGGCGCCGCGGTGGGATCAATTTGCACGATGAAGCTTTGAGAGCTTGCCGCGGGAGTATCGACAAGCACGCCCTCGGTTGACGCGGGCGCAGAGGCGCAGCCTGTCAAGGCGAGGGCAAGTGATAATACCGCGAGAACAAAGCTGACAAGCTTCATCTTTGGTTCTGTCATTGGTTTACAGCAGCTTTTGCGACTGGGTGAACACGTCGCCGCTGCCCAAGGTTATAACGATATCGCCGCTTTCAAGATGAGAGTCAAGGTACTTGCGGATACGCTCAAAGTTCTCAAGATAAATGGCCTTCTCGCCCTGCTCGTTGATGGCGGCGACCATGTCCCTCGCGTGAACCATGCCGGTATCGACCTCTCTGCCGGGATAGATATCGGGTACAAGCACAACGTCGGCGTGTTCAAAGCAATGAACGTTATCGCAAAACAGCGTCTTGGCCCGCGTATAGCTGTTGCACTGAAAGACACAGTAGAGCTTCTTGTGCGGAACCCGGCTCGCGGCCTCAAGGGTCGCGGCAATCTCGCCCGGATGGTGGGCATAGTCGTGATAGATCTTCACGCCGCCGCGTTCGCCCAAAAGCTGAAACCTGCGCTGCGTATTGATAAAGCGTGACATTGCTTTTGCATAGTCGCCGAAGCTCACGCCGAACTGACGTGAGGCAAGGTAAACCGCAATCGCGTTGACGACGTTGTGAGTTCCGGGAACGTGAAGTATAACCCTGCCAAGGCTTTCGCCCATATAGACGAGGTCGAAGGAGGGGCAGCCGTTCTCATCATAGGTGATGTTGTCCGCGTGGCAGTCGCCCTTATGCAGCCCGTAGCTGACGTGCCTGCGGTCCACGACCTCCAAAAGCTTCTCAACCCTCTCATCGTCTATGCAGCCCAGGATAAGTCCTTCGGGCGGCAGAAGGGAGCAGAAGCGGAAGAAGGCGTTGACGATATGGTCGATGTCCCTGTAATAATCCAGGTGGTCGTTGTCAATATTGTTGATTATGGCCACGGTCGGAGATAGGGTCAGAAAGCTTTCGACATACTCGCAGGCCTCGGTGATGAACAAATCCTTTGAGCCTAAACGAACGCCGCCGGAAAGAAGCTCCACAAAGCCGCCGACATGAATAGTGGCGTCAAGCTTGGCTTCGTCGTTGACGTAAGCCAGCATGGAGGTTATTGTGGTTTTGCCGTGGCAGCCGGCAACCGCGACGACATTGTGAAAACGCTCTGAGAGCATTCCCAAGGCGACGCTGCGTTCTATCTGCATAATGCCATGCTCGGCGGCATAGACGCGCTCGGGGTTGTCGGGCTTGATTGCGGCCGAGTAAACAACGAGGTCGGCTCCGGCGACGTTCGCACCGCTGTGACCTATGGCGCAGGGAATGCCCTGCTTTTTCAGATTATCGGTGAAAACGCTTTCGCTTCTGTCGCTGCCGGTTACGACATGCCCCTGTGAGTGAAGTATCTGCGCGAGGCCGCTCATGCTGCAGCCGCCCGCGCCGATAAGATGTATACGCCTTGCTCCGTCAAGAGTTACCATGCTTGCTCCTTGTAGCGCCGCTTTTTCGCTGCGGCTCGCATCATAATGCTTTATTATACTCCAACATTCGTATGTTGACAACAAATTTTGCAAAAAAGCTAAAAAGGCGATGACGGGCAAGGACGCGCCGACCTTGTGAAGATAAGGAATCATGCTTCCAAAGCTGTTTATTGGCGACAAAGCAAATTGTCATCCTGAGCTTTTTTATGACAAAGTATGACACGGGGGGGCACGCGGAACGAAGAATGACGGCGGGGGCTATGCGTGAGCGCGTCATGACAGATTTTCACATTTCCGTCACAATTTTACCTTGACAGGGGTGAGACTTGCTGTTACAATACAATATTGCATTAAACTGCCCATACTGTGGAAGTATGCCCTTTTTGTTGCCCACGCCTGATTTTTAAGGGCTAATTCGGCGCAAAGGAAACGGCTTTTTCCAACAGAGCGGCAGCTGTATACGGACATCGGTCTATTGACCTTGGAAAAGGAGAGAACGGAATGATGCATGAAGTACACATGGGCAGAAGGGTGAGACAGAGCTTCTCACGCGTTCCCGAAGCCCTAAGCGTACCCGACCTCATCGAGGTGCAGAAGAACTCCTATTACAGATTCCTCAGAGAGGATCTGATGGAGGTTTTCCGCGACATTTCCCCGATAGAGGATTTCTCCGGAAGATTGGTATTGGAGTTCGTTGACTTCAAGATCGATCTGACGAAACCCAAGTACTCCCAAGAGGAGAGCAAGAATCGTGACGTCAACTACGCGGCGCCCCTTAGGGTCACCGTTCGTCTGATCAACCGCGAGACAGGCGAGGTCAAGCAGCAAGAGGTGTTCATGGGCGATTTCCCGCTTATGACGCCGCAGGGAACCTTCATCATTAACGGAGCCGAGCGTGTCATAGTATCGCAGTTGGTGCGCTCACCCGGTGCTTACTTCACCTTCACCACCGACAAGATGGGCAAAAAGCTCTATGCCGCGCAGGTAATCCCCAACCGCGGCGCATGGCTTGAATACGAAACCGATTCCAACGACATACTCTATGTCAAGGTTGACCGTCAGCGCAAGGTACACATCTCCGTGCTTATGCGCGCAATAGGCTACGGCTCCAACGCGGAAATACTGGATTGCCTGGGCGATGATGACCGCCTTTCCGCGACCCTTGCCAAGGACCCCACCCGCAGCTGCGCGGACGGTCTCATCGAGATATACAAGCGTCAGCGTCCCGGCGAGCCTCCGACAGAGGAGAGCGCAAGGGCCTTGTTTGATTCGCTGTTCTTCGACAAGCGTTACGACTTGGCCAGAGTCGGCCGCTATAAGTATAATAAGAAGCTGTCCCTCAAGAACCGTATAGAGGGGCAGGTTTCCGACGAGAATATCATTTCTCCGCTCACGGGCGAGGTTTTGGCCGAGGCGGGCGAGGTGTTCTCCCACAAGCAGGCTCAGGAGATTCAGAATAACGGAGTTAACTCCGTTTGGGTGCGCACTTCGGACGGCGGCAGAACCAAGGTCGTCGGCAACAACTGCGCCAACCCCGCGCTGTTTTTGCCCTTCGCGCCCATCGAAGCGGGCTTGAACGAGGACGTCCACATCCCGACGCTCCGCGCTCTGCTGCCCGAGATGGAGGCGCTGGAGGACGTTGAGGCACAGAAGGATTTCCTCCGCGGCCATTACAGCGACCTAATCTCCAAGCATATCATCCCCGATGATATCGTGGCTTCTATTTCCTACATAATCGGTTTACCGCATGATATCGGCAAGACCGACGACATAGACCACTTGGGCAACCGCCGCATCCGCTCGGTGGGCGAGCTGCTCCAGAATCAGATCCGTGTGGGTCTGACCCGCTTGGAGCGCGTAGTCAAGGAGCGCATGGGTTCGCAGGACATGGACGTTGTAATGCCCTCCAACCTCATCAATATCCGCCCCGTGACCGCCGCGATAAAGGAGTTCTTCGGCTCCAGCCAGCTCTCACAGTTCATGGATCAGACCAACCCCCTGTCCGAGCTTACACACAAGCGCAGGCTTTCCGCACTCGGCCCCGGCGGCTTGAATCGTGACCGCGCCACCTTCGAGGTGCGTGACGTTCACTACTCCCACTATGGCAGAATGTGTCCCGTTGAGACCCCTGAAGGCCCCAACATAGGCCTTATCAACTCCCTTTCGACCTATGCGCGCATCAACGAATACGGCTTCATCGAAGCTCCGTACCGCGTAATCGACAAGGAGAACCACATAGTCACCGACGAAATCGTCTACCTTACGGCGGACGAGGAGGACGGCAAGATTGTAGCTCAGGCGAACGAGCCTATCGACCCCGAGACCCATTGGTTCGCAAGGCCGCACTTCGTGGCAAGGCTTCAGGACCAGATCATCGAGGTTCCCGCCGAGCAGATCGACTACATCGACGTATCCCCCAAGCAGCTTGTCTCCGTCGCGACCGCGATGATTCCCTTCCTTGAGAACGACGACGCGAACCGCGCTCTGATGGGCTCGAACATGCAGCGTCAGGCCGTGCCTCTGCTTCGCCCGGAAGCGCCCATTGTGGCGACGGGTATGGAGTTTAAGGCGGCTTTCGACTCGGGCATAGTCGTACTGGTCAAGGAGGAAGGCACGGTCACCTATGTGTCCGCCGCAAGGGTTGTCGTGACCCGCGACTCGGGCATACAGGACGAGTATAAGCTTCTGAAGTTCCAGCGCAGCAACCAGGGTACCTGCCTGCATCAAAGGCCGCTCGTATCCAAGGGTCAGCGTGTTGTCAAGGGCGACGTCATAGCCGACGGCGCTTCCACCGAGGGCGGAGAAATCGCACTCGGCAGGAACATTCTCATTGGCTTCATGCCGTGGGAGGGCTACAACTACGAGGACGCGGTACTCATATCCGAGAAGCTCGTAAAGGACGATATCTACACCTCCATCCACATCGAGGAGCATGAGCTTGAGGCTCGTGACACCAAGCTGGGGCCGGAGGAAATCACCCGTGACATCCCCAACATCGGCGAGGACGCTCTTGCCCAGCTGGACGAGCGCGGCATCATCAGACCCGGCGCGGAGATTCGTGCCGGAGATATCCTTGTCGGCAAGGTTACCCCCAAGGGCGAGACAGAGCTTACTCCCGAGGAGCGCTTGCTCCGCGCCATATTCGGCGAAAAGGCGAGGGATGTACGTGACACTTCGCTGCGCGTTCCTCACGGCGAGGGCGGCGTGGTCGTGGATGTGAAGGTGTTCTCAAGGGAGAATCACGACGAGCTGTCACCCGGCGTCAATCAGATGGTCAGGGTGTACATAGCTCAGAAGCGCAAGATCTCGGTAGGCGACAAGATGGCGGGACGTCACGGCAACAAGGGCGTCGTTTCGCGCATACTGCCCGAAGAGGATATGCCCTTCCTGCCCGACGGCACACCGCTTCAGATAGTTCTGAACCCCTTGGGCGTGCCTTCGCGTATGAACATCGGTCAGATACTTGAGCTGCATTTGGGCATGGCCTGTCATCAGCTTGGCATCAAGATTGCGACCCCCGTATTCGACGGCGCGACCGAGCAGGATATCAAGGATTTGCTGTCCGACGCTAATTGCGACGAGGACGGCAAGACTACACTGTACGACGGGCGCACGGGCGAACCTTTCGAGAGCCGCGTATCCGTCGGATATATGTACTACCTGAAGCTGCATCATCTGGTGGACGATAAGATTCACGCAAGGTCCACGGGACCGTACTCTCTTGTTACTCAGCAGCCTCTGGGCGGCAAGGCGCAGTTCGGCGGACAGCGCTTCGGCGAGATGGAGGTTTGGGCGCTCGAAGCCTATGGCGCGGCGAACACCCTCCAAGAGATACTTACCATCAAGTCGGACGACGTCGTAGGCCGTGTCAAGACCTATGAGAGCATAGTTCGCGGCGATAACATCAAGCCCGCGGGCGTGCCTGAATCGTTCAAGGTGCTGCTCAAGGAGCTGCAATCCTTGGCTCTGGACGTTCGCATACTGTCCGAGAACCGCGAGGAGATCATACTTGGCGAGGACGACGAGGACGACGTCAACCCGAACAGCATCAACTTCATCAGCGGGCGCGATATTCGCGGCGAGTTCGAGGACGAGCCGCATGACTTCGACGAGGATGAGGACTTCAGCGACGAGGACGACTTCGACGATGAGGACGAGCTTGACGAGGACGAGACCGACAGCACGGACGAGCTTGACGAGGAGGAGGACGAGATTGACGACAACGACGAGTTCGAGGATTTGGACGACGCCGCCGATCCCGTTGAGGAGCTTCTAAAGCAGGAGGACGAGCAGGTTGAAGTCGATGGCGACGACCTGGATCACATCAGCTCCGATATCGACCTTGACGAGTAACGCAGGAAGGGAGTAAAACGTATGTTTAATCTTACAGATTTTAGCGCGCTTCAGATCGGACTTGCATCCCCCGAGAAGATACTCGAGTGGTCGCACGGCGAGGTCAAAAAGCCTGAAACCATAAACTATCGTACACTAAAGCCCGAGCGCGACGGCTTGTTCTGCGAGCGCATATTCGGGCCTACCAAGGACTGGGAGTGTCACTGCGGCAGATATAAGCGCGGCAGATACAAGGGCATAGTCTGCGAGAAGTGCGGAGTGGAGGTCACCCGCGCCAAGGTTCGCAGGGAGCGCATGGGTCATATCGAGCTTGCGGTGCCTGTATCCCACATTTGGTATTTCAAGGGCATCCCCTGCCGCTTGAAGCTTCTGCTGGACATGAGCCCCAAGGAGTTGGAGCAGGTGTTGTACTTCGCTTCCTATGTCGTAACCGACCCCGGCGAGACCCCGCTTGCGTATAAGCAGGTTATCTCCGACAGGGAGTACCACGACTATCGTGAAAAGTTCGGCCCCAAGTCCTTCAAGGCGGGCATGGGCGCGGAGGCTATCCGCGAGCTGCTGTGCGACCTTGACTTGGTTAAGCTTGAGGAATCGCTCAAGAAGGAAGTCGCGTCGTGCAGTGGGCAGAAGCGCCTTAACGCCATCAAGCGTCTTGAGGTCATCGAGGCCTTCTTAAAGAGCGGCAACCGCCCCGAATGGATAATACTGACCGTTTTGCCGGTCATTCCTCCCGAGCTGAGGCCCATGGTGCAGTTGGACGGCGGCAGGTTTGCCACCTCCGACCTCAACGACCTCTACCGCAGGGTTATCAACCGCAACAACCGTCTAAAGAGACTGCTTGAGCTGCGCACCCCGGAGATAATCGTGCGCAATGAGAAGCGTATGCTTCAGGAAGCGGTAGACGCGCTTATCGACAACAGCAGGCGCAAGCGCCCCGTGACAGGCCCCGGCAACCGACCCTTAAAGTCCCTGTCCGATATGCTGAGGGGCAAGCAGGGCAGGTTCCGTCAGAACCTTCTGGGCAAGCGAGTTGACTATTCGGGCCGTTCCGTTATCGTCGTAGGCCCTGAGCTGAAGATGTATCAGTGCGGTCTTCCCAAGGAGATGGCGCTGGAGCTGTTCAAGCCCTTTGTGATGAAGAAGCTTGTCAAGAGCAATATGGCGCAGAACGTCAAGGGCGCGAAGCGCATGATAGAGCGCGGCGTCACCGAGGTTTGGGGAGTGCTTGAGGGGATAATCAAGGAGCATCCCGTCATGCTGAACCGTGCGCCTACCCTGCACCGCTTGGGTATTCAGGCTTTTGAGCCGGTATTGGTCGAGGGCAGGGCTATCAAGCTTCACCCCTTGGTATGCACCGCGTTCAACGCCGACTTCGACGGCGACCAAATGGCGGTTCATGTACCGCTGTCCGTCGAGGCGCAGTCCGAGGCTCGTTTCCTCATGCTGGCCGCGAACAACATACTAAAGCCGCAGGACGGCAAGCCCGTCGTGGGGCCTACCCATGACATGGTTTTGGGTTGCTACTACCTCACCCTCGTTCGCGAGGGAGCCAAGGGCGAGGGCAAGGCGTTCTCGTCCGAGGACGAGGCTCTGATGGCGTATCAGATGGGCGAAGTCACCCTGCAGTCCAAGGTCAAGGTACGCTTGAGCCGCGAGTATGCGGGCGTGACCTATCGCAAGATAGTGGACGCCACCGTCGGCAAGATAATATTCAACAACGCCATTCCTCAGGATTTGGGCTTTGTCGAGAGAAACAACGCGGACGATATGTTCCGTTTTGAGATAGACAAGCTCGTCACCAAGTCCGACCTCGGCAAGATAGTGGATCGCTGCTATCGCAAGCACGGCCCCACGGTCACATCCGAGGTTCTGGACAGGATTAAGTCCTTGGGCTTCCACTACTCCACCGTTGGCGGCATCTCCGTAGGCTTCCAGGATATCATCATCCCTGAGGCCAAGAAGCAGCTGATTGCGGCGGCCGAGGAGGAGGTCGAGGGCATCACCGACGAGTTCCGCATGGGCTTGCTGTCCAACAACGAGCGCAGGGCGAGGGTCATAGGCGTGTGGGAGCGCGTCACGCAGCAGGTTTCCGACGCGTTGATGGCTTCCTTCGATAAGTTCAACCCCATCGATATGATGGCTAAGTCGGGAGCGCGTGGTTCTACGAGCCAGATCCGCCAGTTGGCGGGTATGCGCGGACTGATGTCCGACCCCTCAGGCCAAACCATCGAGGTTCCTATTCGTTCCAACTTCCGCGAGGGTCTGTCAGTTCTGGAGTTCTTCGTATCCTCCCATGGTACCCGTAAGGGCTTGGCCGATACCGCTCTTAGAACCGCCGACTCCGGCTACCTCACCCGCAGGCTTGTCGATGTTTCACAGGACATCATCGTCCGTGAGAAGGACTGCTTCGCCGCGAGGCATGAGGCGCCAAAGGGCATGGTTGTCTCCCTTGACAACGGCTATGCCGACGATCACAAGGAGCAGAAGCTTGCCGAGCGTCTGCGCGGCAGATACACCATCGATGCGGTTGTGAATCCCAAGACAGGAGAGGTCATAGTTCCCGCCGACAGTCTGATAAGCTTCGAGCAATCCGAGGCGATTATCGCGGCGGGCGTCACCGCTGTGCTTTGCCGCTCGGTGTTCACCTGCAGGAGCGAGCATGGCGTGTGCGCCAAGTGCTACGGCGCGAACATGGCGACCGGCGGCCCCGTTGAAATAGGCGAGGCGGTGGGCATCATCGCGGCGCAGGCCATAGGCGAGCCGGGCACACAGCTTACCATGAGAACCTTCCATACGGGCGGCGTCGCCACCAGCGAGGACATCACACAGGGCCTTCCGAGGGTCGAGGAGCTGTTCGAGGCCAGAACGCCTAAGGGCGTCGCGGTCATAACCGAGATCGCGGGCAAGATCAGGATTGACGAAGCCAAGCGCCGCTGCATAGTCACGGCGGGCGACGGCGAATCCGAGAGCTACCTTATCCCCTTCGGCTCAAGGCTGAAGGTTGTCGAAGGCGACGAGGTTGAGGCGGGCGAGGAGCTGACCGAGGGCAACGTCAACCCGAACGAGATTCTCAAGATAAAGGGCGTCAAGGGCGTACAGACCTTCCTGCTCCGCGAGGTGCAGAAGGTTTACAACTCACAGGGCGTTGATATAGCCGATAAGCATATCGAGGTCATCATCCGTCAGATGCTGCGCAAGGTGCAGGTCGAGGACGCGGGCGATACCGAAATGCTGCCCGGAGAGCTTTGCGACATCTTCACCTTTGAGGCCGCAAACGATGAGCTTATTCGCCGCTATGAGGAGCAGCTTGCGGCAGCGCAGGAGAACGGCAGCCCCGAGCCTCCCGAACCCAAGCTTGCCACTTCAAAGCGTAAGCTCATGGGTATCACAAAGGCGTCGCTTGCCACGGAATCCTTCCTGTCCGCCGCGTCATTCCAGGAGACCACAAGGGTGTTGACCGAAGCCGCCATAAAGGGCAAGGTCGATCCGCTCGTGGGTCTAAAGGAGAACGTCATTATCGGCAAGCTCATTCCCGCGGGCGTGGGTCTTAGAAGGTATCGTGACGTACAGCTGACAGAGTCTGAAACAGTTCCGACCAACCCGACGATAGTCGAGATACAGGAATAAGCCTATGCCTATCGACAATTACGAGTGCCCCTTGTACAACACCGCCGAGTGCGATGTTCTGAGCATGTTGGATTGTGAACGCTGCCCCTTCAGGAGCGGCAAGGTTCCCGATTCGGCGGCGGGGGATATAGGTCAGTTCGTCGCCCTGCTTCCGCGGGGCGGCGTAGCTCCCCTGTTCGAGTCCGAGACCTGCACCCTTTGCAGGGATCACGAACATGCGGGCAAAAAAGCGGGCTATGCCATAATCGACATGGCTCATGAGCAGCCCAACACGGTAAGGAAACGCCGTATGCAGCGCAGGGTGGGATTCACCGTGCCGCTGCAATTCGCAATCTGCAAAAAGTGCAGGTCGCGTCTGCTGCTTTTGAACTATCTGACGCTTCTTTGCACTGTGGGATTGACTCTCGTGATGGTGGCTTTGCTCATATCCGAAAAGACCGCCGAGGCGCTGCGCGCCGTAACGACGGGCTTGCCGCTGTACCTTGTGCTTATCGCGATTGTTGTCGGCTTTACGGCGGGCAAGCTCATAACTCACGCGCTTATGAAGCGTTGGAACCTTGAGATGTACGTCAGGATAGCCGAGCATCCCATGATAGACGCGATGAAGGAGAAGGGCTGGTTCTTCCTTCAGGACGAGAAGAAGGTCATGCCCATCTTCACCAAAGAGCGCATGAAGCGCGGTCTCGGGCGCGGCGATTCAAAGGCTTACAGGCGTATCCTTGAGGAGACCGGCCTGTATGAGGACGAGGACTGCGCAGAGAAAGCGGAAGCGGATTCATCGACTGCGTTCGACAGCGAGGAAGATGAGGGCGCTATGGGCGAGGCGGAAGCGGCTCAGAACCTGAAAGATTCCGAGTAAGACGAATTTTTCAAGAAAATATCGGAAAAATATTGACAAACTGAGAGTTTGAGTTTATACTCTTTGTTTGGCGGCGTACTTGGTTGACCGAAAAGAAGTCGATTTTTATGCCGCAAAGACAGGACAATATCCTCTACAAGGGTTGCAGAGGGATTGAATTATAGAATAGAGAACGAAGAAAGAGTTTATTACAGGAGGAAACATCGTACAATGCCGACCATTAACCAGTTGGTTCGCAAGGGTCGCGAGAAGGTAGAGTACAAGTCTACCGCGCCCATACTCAAACAGAATCCGCAGCGCAGGGGCGTATGCACCACCGTGCGTACCCAGACCCCGAAAAAGCCGAACTCGGCTCTGCGTAAAATTGCCCGTGTCCGTCTGACCGACGGTCTTGAGGGTAACGCCTATATTCCCGGAATCGGCCATAACCTGCAGGAGCACTCCGTGGTGCTTATCCGCGGCGGCAGGGTCAGGGATCTGCCCGGTGTTCGTTACCACATCATCAGGGGAACGCTCGATACGGCGGGCGTCGCCAACCGCAAGCAGGCTCGTTCGCTCTACGGCGCGAAGAAGCCCAAGCAGAAGTAAGGAGGTAACGGAATATGCCGAGACGTGGTTTTATAGCCAAGAGAGAGGTCTTGAACGACCCCATTTACAACAGCCAGGTAGTCACCAAGCTCATCAACCAAGTTATGCAGGATGGTAAGCGCGGCGTCGCTCAGAGCGCTGTTTACGATGCTTTTGAGAGCATTGAGAAGAAACTGAACCGCCCCGCGCTGGAGGTTTTCGAGCAGGCCATGAACAATATCATGCCCGTACTCGAGGTCAAGGCACGCAGGGTCGGCGGTTCTACCTACCAGGTCCCCATCGAGATCCGCGCAGAGCGTCGCCAGACGTTGGGATTGAGATGGCTTGTGAGCTATGCACGCAAGCGCGGCGAACGCACGATGAGCGAACGCCTCGCGGGTGAGATCCTTGACGCCTGCAACAACGCGGGCAACTCAGTCAAGAAGAAGGAAGACACCCACAAGATGGCGGAAGCCAACAGGGCCTTTGCGCACTATCGCTGGTAATGCGCGATACCGCACTTGAACTAACAAGAAATATCGGCATCATGGCTCACATCGATGCCGGCAAGACCACCACCACCGAGAGGATTTTGCTCTACACGGGCATAATTCACAAGGTCGGAGAGGTACACGAGGGCGCGGCGGCCATGGACTACATGGAGCAGGAGCGTGAGCGTGGTATCACGATCACCTCCGCCGCGACTACCGCGTATTGGCGGAAGCATCGCATCAACATCATCGACACCCCCGGTCACGTCGATTTCACCGTTGAGGTGGAACGCAGCCTGAGGGTACTCGATGGTGCGGTTGCCGTATTCTGCGCCAAGGGTGGCGTCGAGCCGCAGTCCGAGACCGTGTGGCGTCAGGCCGTGCATTACGGCGTCCCGCGCATAGCATACGTCAACAAGATGGACATCACCGGAGCCAACTTCGATCATGTCGTCGAGATGATGCGCGATCGCCTCGGAGCCAACCCTGTGCCGATACAAATGCCAATAGGCAGCGAGTCGGGATTTCGTGGGATAATCGACCTTGTGCGTATGTGCGCCGAGCTTTACTACAACGAGGACGGCACCGACATACGCGAGGAAGCCATTCCCCAAGACATGCTTGAGGCCGCGACAGCCGCCCATGACGCGCTTGTCGAAGCCGTAATCGAGCAGGACGACAGCCTGCTTGAGAGCTACTTTGAAGGCGAAATGCCCTCCGAGGAGCAGATCAAGGCCTGCATAAGGAAGGGTACCATCAGCGGCGCGTTTGTTCCCGTAACCTGCGGTTCATCCTATCGCAACAAGGGCGTACAGCCGCTTTTGAACGCGATAGTCGATTACCTCCCGTCCCCCTTGGACATTCCCCCCGCAAAGGGGATGATGAGGGACAGCAAGGAGGAGGTCGAGGTAGAGCCTGACGACAACGGCCCGCTTGCGGCGTTGGCGTTCAAGATACTCACCGATCCCTTCGTCGGCAAGTTGGCCTTCGTGAGGATGTATCGCGGTACGCTGAAGAGCGGCAGCTATGTCTATAATGTCAACAAGCAAAAGCGTGAGCGGGTCAGCAAGATCCTTCTGATGCACGCCGATGCGAGAACGGAGCTTACTGAAGCCCATTCGGGCGACATCGTGGCGTTGGTGGGTCTTAGGGACACCACCACGGGCGAGACCCTGTGCACGGACGAATCACAATTGCTTCTGGAGAGCATGGAGTTTCCCGATCCCGTAATCCAAGTCGCGATCGAGCCAAAGACCAAAGCAGGTCAGGAACGGATGGAGAAGGCTTTGGACAAGCTTGCGGAGGAGGATCCGACCTTCCGCACTTATGTCAACCAAGAAACGGGGCAGACCATCATCGCGGGCATGGGCGAGCTGCACCTTGAGATAATCGTGGATAGGCTTATCCGCGAGTTTCGGGTGGAAGCCAACGTCGGAAAGCCGCAGGTCGCCTACAAAGAGACCATCAGAAGGCCCGTTCGCTTCGTCAGCCGCTATGTCCGTCAGACCGGCGGCCACGGTCAGTTCGCACACTGCGTCATCGAGTTCGCTCCATTGGAGCCGGGCTTGGGCTACGTCTTTACCGACAAGACCGTTGGCGGCGCGATTCCCAAGGAGTACATGCCGGCTATCGACAAGGGCATACGCGAAGCGCTCATGTCGGGCGCGCTCGGCGGCTATGAGATAGTCGATATCTCCGCCACAGTGGTGGACGGCTCCTACCATGAGGTTGACTCCAGCGATATGGCGTTCAAGATAGCGGGCTCGCTCGCCGTCAAGGATGGTATTACCAAGGAGAACAGCATACTCATGGAGCCGATGATGAGGGTTGAGATTCTGACCCCCGACGAGTATTTGGGCTCGGTCATGAGCAACCTATCGGGCAGACGCTGCAAGCTTGGCGACAGCGAGACAAGGCAGAACGTCACGGCGCTTCACGCTGTGTGTCCGCTTTCGGAGATGTTCGGCTACGCCACCGACCTTAGGTCGCGCACGCAAGGCCGAGGCACCTTCACAATGCAATTCCTGCGTTACGACGTCGTTCCCGACAGTATCGCGGAAAAGATACTCGGAAGATATAACTATAACTTTTAATTTTCAAAGGAGAAAGAAAGCACAATGGCAAAGCAGAAGTTTGAACGCACTAA
>DAOPJM010000030.1:0-23301 GCA_035399665.1 Clostridia bacterium | reverse complement strand
ATACTCCGTTGGTTGTTGCTTACAGCCCCTTCTCCGCAAAGTTCAGTCCGTTCTATGCCGACACCGGTTATGACCAGGATGTCGTCGGAATGACTCAGATCGGTCTGATGACCACCGACCGTCTGGGCGGCATCATCTTCAACTCGATCGAGGGCGAGACCGTTTCCTACAACGGCACTGACTACCTGTATAAGGGAGCTTCAAACCTCACCGTCAATTATGACGAAGCGAGCGACCTGACCACCTACACCGCAAGGCTGAGAGTTGGCATGCTGTTCTCCGATGGCGTTGAAGTAACTGCCGATGATATCATCTTCACTTACTACACCCTGTTGGATCCCGCTTATATCGGTTCCACCACCCTCAGCTCCTACGACATCGTAGGTTTGCAGGATTACAGGACTCAGACCACCAGCGAAGTCTATGCAAAGTATCAGGAGATCGTCTCCGCTATCTTTGCGGCGGGCGATGCAGGCTACGTTGCCAACGATCTCTATTCCGAAGACCTTTACAATGCGTATTGGGAAATGATGAAGAATGAGTGGATCGCTGACGTCCAGGCTATCGTTGACTATTGCTTGGGCAAGTATGCCTCTTCCTATGCTGAAGCAGCTGTTGGCGTAGACGAAGCAACCTTGTTGGCCGATCCGAACTACCAGGTAGCATTCGGTATGTGGTGCTGGGGCTTTGGCGACGGCTTTGCCGAGGATGGCCTCTGGTACGCCGGCGAGAAGAGCTGGGACATGGTCACCACCTTCCCGACGATTGAAGACTACTATGAAGCAACCTACAACGCCTACGGCGGCGATCCCGATGCTTACTGGGCAACAGAAGCAGCTGACGGCACCGACGTTCACGGCACCGTTGACTCCGCGTTCATCCTTGAGTACGGCTCAAAGGACGAAGGCATGGGCGGCGCAGGCGTTCCCAACATCTCCGGTATCACCAAGCTTGACAAGTACACTGTACAGGTCGTAGTTGAAGGCTATTCCGCTCCCGCTGTTTACAGCATTCTCGGAATTTCCGTCACTCCTATGCACTACTATGGCGACGAGTCCAAGTATGACTATGAGAACAACATGTTCGGTTTCGACTTCAATGACCTCACCAAGCAGAAGGACATGATCGAGACCCCCATGGGCGCAGGCGCTTACAAGTTCGTCAGCTATGACAACAAGGTTGTTACCTTCGCTGCCAATGAGCTGTACTACCGCGGCTGCCCGAAGATCGCTGAGATTCAGTTCAAAGAGATGAGCTCCGCTGAAGTTGCAACCGGCATCACCACCGGCGACTGCGACGCGGGCGAAATGACCGGTTCACGTACCCGTTTCGAGGAAGTCAGAAGCTACAACTCCAACGGCGAAATCTCCGGTGACGTCATCACGACCTCCAAGGTCGACAACCTCGGCTATGGCTACATCGGCATGAACGCTGACACCGTCAACGTAAATGGCGAACCCGCTTCCGATGCTTCCAAGGCGCTGCGTAAGGGCCTTGCGACCGTGCTGGCTATCTATCGTGACGTAGCATACAACACCTACTACGGCGATGCGGCTGCTGTTATCCAGTACCCCATCTCCAACACCTCTTGGGCTGCTCCTCAGGCAACCGACGAGGGTTATCAGCTTGCATTCTCCGTTGATGCAGCAGGCAATGCTCTGTACACCGAGGATATGGATGCTGAAGCCAGGTATGCGGCTGCTCTGGCGGGCGCTCTGACTTGGTTCGAAGCCGCAGGCTACACCGTAGCCGATGGCAAAGTCACCGCTGCTCCCGCTGACGGTATGCGTGATTACCTCAACTTTGAGGTTATCATCCCCGGCGACGGCACCGGCGACCACCCCTCCTATCAGGTTCTGACCATGGCCAAGGACGCTCTTGCGACCATCGGCATCACCCTGACGATCAACGACCCCGCTGACTCCAACGTCCTTTGGGATTCTCTGGATGCAGGCACCCAGGATCTCTGGTGCGCAGCTTGGGGTTCCACGATCGATCCTGATATGTATCAGGTCTACCACAGCTCCGGTGTTGTCGGTGAGGGCGGTTCCGATTCGAACCACTACCACATCCGCGATGCAGAACTGGATGAGCTCATCGTTGCAGCGCGTCTGTCCGACGATCAGAGCTACAGAAAAGCTGTTTACAAGCAGTGCTTGGATATCATCATTGACTGGGCAGTTGAAATTCCCGCTTACCAGCGTCAGAATTGCATCGTGTTCAGCACCCAGCGCATCAATATCGATACTCTGACTCCGGACATCACCACGTTCTGGGGCTGGATGAACGATATCGAGCTGCTCGAGATGAATCCCGTAGCATAATCACAGCGTAAAGCGTGATTTAGGGCATTACAGCATTGAGCCCGCCATTTTCTTGGTGGGCTCAATGTATATGATTACTGTAACGGCTGTTATGTAAACAGCGAGGGGGTTATTGCATGTGGAAATTCTTAATTAGGAGACTTATGCTCGGAATCCTCATAGTTGTGATGGGCGCATTTGTGGTGTATGCTGTTTTGCGTTGCCTACCCGCAAGCTATGTTGAGAAAAAAGCAAGGGAGTATTCGGCAAGCTCAAACGGACGCTTGCAATATGAAGAGGTCCTTCAGAGATTAAAAGAACAGTATGGCCTTGACAAATCCGTTCCTGTGGGCTTTGTAAAATGGCTCGGCGACGCTGTCCGCGGCGATTTCGGCGATTCCTGGCAATATGCGGGAAAGGTCGTGGACAAATTCGAAGATGTAATATGGTGGTCGGTGCTGATGAATATCATCACGCTGATCTTACAGACTGTCATATGTATCCCGCTTGGTATTCTGGCGGCGCGAAAGCAGTACAGTAGGACCGACTATGCTATCATGGTCATTGCCTTGGCGTGTATTTCGCTTCCGACCTTCTATCTTGCGACATTGTTGAAATACGTTTTTGCCGTTCAGTTAGGGTGGTTCCCGCTAAACGGTATGCAGAGCAGGGATTTTTCACAGATGACGCAGTTCGGCAAAGTGCTTGACATCGCGTATCACTTCTGCCTGCCTGTAATTACTTTGGCCATGCTTTCAGTCGGCGGTCTTACTCGTTATACGAGGACGAACATGCTGGAGGTTCTGAATGCGGACTACATCCGTACGGCCAGAGCAAAGGGTCTGCCGGAAAAGGTCGTAATCAACAGACACGCCTTCCGCAACACCCTTATCCCGTTGGTGTCCTATATGAGTTATCTGCTGCCGAGCATGTTCGGAGGCGCGATGATAACCGAGCAATTGTTTGAAATCGAAGGCATAGGACGAATTTCATTCACAGCGATGGTGGCGGGCGACATTCCGTTTACGATGTTCTACACCACCTTCATCATGGTTTTGACTCAGGTCAGCCTGATACTGGCGGACATTATGTACGCCGTCGTCGACCCCCGCGTCCGCGTGAATTAGGAGGTGTCGTATGCTAAAAAATAGATTCTTATTGAATAAGAACGCTCAGCAGCCCGAAAAGAAAGAGGAGCAGCTTGCGTTGGATGATGCGCGCAGAATCAAGGTTCTGTCGCCTTCCATGATGGTTTTCAAGCGTTTCATCAGAAACAAGCTTGCCATCATTGGCTTTGTCATCATCGTCATCATGTTCATCTTCTCTTTCTTGGGACCTCTGTTCTCCCCGTACGCGATTGACCAGAAGTTTATGGACAACGACGCGTTTGAATATCGCAGATACGCCACGGCAAGGTACAACGTAGACCCAAGGTATTATGTGGAAGAGGGAAGCGAGTTCGGAACGGGCGCAAGGTCGGCCATGCTGCTGGAGTTGGGCAAGGCAAAGAACCTTCAAGTTGGCTCCACAATCGATTTCTCCGACTCTTCCGGCAATGACTATATGCTGACCGTAATGGATATCTCGCTCGACGGAAAGATAAGCTCCGCGATAAGCAGCACGATTGAGATTGCAAAGGCGAGCATGGGCGAGGTGACATGGTACGATGAGTCCTTGGTCGATGAAGCCATGTTGGGTGTTATACTGGCCCGCGCAGGCAGCAAGAGCGGCCCTAAGGAGATCGAGTACAACGACACCATAATCGAGGTTTCCGGCAAGCAGGTAGACCTGACGTTTACTATATCAGGCGAGCCATTTGCCATGACCACATATGATGTTTACAGAGCGTTGGACAGCGATTACGAAGCTCTTTGCAACAGCTTCAACTTCGCTTATGAGATGGAAGTTGCGAGGATGAGCAACATTCCTTCTGTTGAGTATGATGGCGTCACATTTATCGTTGATGAAGACGGTGACGACACCGTAGTCAGGGTCAACAATCAAGACGTCATTCTGATAAGTGATATAGTAATCGGTACCGAAAGCTCAGGAACCGTGCTTACTAACGACTTCATTCTTACCGCCATCAGCACCATCAGGGACAAGGGCGAGTACTTCACCTTTGTCAACAACAAGGGCGAGACGGTAGAAACTCAGATCAACCTGGTCAACTCTAACTATTATCTTGACACTAAGCAGCCCGTTCAGCTGTTCCTTGCAAACGCGGCTCCAAACTCCGAGCATTGGCTTGGTACGGAGAACAACGGCATGGATGTTCTGACGCGACTCATGTACGGCGGCAGGATTTCGTTGATGGTCGGCTTCGTTGTTATCTTCTTTGAGATAATCATCGGCGTCGTCATCGGCGGCATTTCTGGTTACTTCGGCGGTGTAATCGACACGATATTGATGCGTTTGGTCGATCTGTTCAACGCCATTCCGTTCTACCCGATGATAATCATACTTGGTAACGTAATGGATAACCTCAAGGTTCCAGGTATTCAACGTATCTTCATATTGATGGCGATAATGGGTATCTTAGGTTGGACGGGAACGGCGCGTGTGGTCAGAGGTCAGATACTGTCGCTGCGTGAGCAGGACTTCATGGTTGCGACCGAAGCCACGGGCATAAAGACCTCAAGGCGTATTTTCCGTCATCTGGTGCCGAATGTCATGCCTCTGTTGATAGTCCAGGCTTCAATGGGTCTTGGCGGCGTCATCATTTCCGAAGCAACTTTGGGCTTCTTGGGTCTGGGCGTTAAATACCCGATGGCGTCTTGGGGCTCCATCATCAACCAGGCGACCGACATGCAGATCATGAGAACCGCATGGTGGGTCTGGATTCCTGCGGGCGCGTTGATACTGCTTACGGTGTTGGGCTTCAACTTCGTTGGCGATGGTCTGCGCGATGCGTTCGATCCTAAGATGAAGAGGTAATCGCAATGGCAAAGAAAAACGCAAATTACATCAAGGCACACGAATCCGCGAAGATCTCCAGAGTGAATCGCAGGATAACAAATGAGATAGAGAAGCGCCGCAAGCGCAAGCACGTCGATCCGTCTGAGTATGAAACTCAGATGCGCGACCCCAACAACGTCGTTGAGTTCGACAACCTGCACACCTATTTCTTCACCGATATAGGCACTGTCAAGGCGGTTGACGGCGTGAGCTTCGACGTACCCACAGGGAAGACCGTTGGCGTCGTTGGCGAGTCCGGTTGCGGTAAATCCGTCACCAGCCTATCGCTGATGCAGCTTGTGCAGCGTCCGCAGGGTCAGATTGTCGAGGGCGAAATTCGCTTCAATACGGGCGAACATGTCTACAACATCGCAGCCACCCCGACTTATGTCATGGAGCATATCCGCGGTTCCAAGGTCTCAATGATATTCCAGGAGCCAATGACAAGCCTGAACCCCGTGTTCAGGATAGGCTTCCAGCTTGACGAGGTACTTCATCTTCATTACCCGCAATGGCCCGATGAGCAATGCAAGACCCGTTCCATCGAGATGCTTGAGAAGGTTGGCATCGCGAACAGCGAGGGCGTGTATCAGATGTACGCGCATGAGCTGTCAGGCGGTATGCGTCAGCGTGTCATGATAGCCATGGCGTTGGCCTGCGACCCGAGACTTATTATAGCCGATGAGCCGACTACGGCTTTGGACGTTACGATACAGGCCCAGATCCTTGACCTTCTGCGTAACCTCAAGGATCAGATCAATTCAAGCATTATGCTTATAACGCATGACCTTGGCGTTATCGCTGAAATGGCGGACTTCGTCGTTGTCATGTACGCGGGCAGAATAGTTGAGAAGGGTACCGCAAGCGAGGTGTTCCATGACCCGCGTCATCCGTACACCATCGGCCTGATGGCCTCCAAGCCTGTCGTTAATTGCAGGACGGAGAGACTGTACAGCATCCCCGGCACGGTTCCCAACCCGATAAACATGCCAAACTACTGCTATTTCAAAGATCGTTGTGAACGCTGCGTCGCAAAGTGCAATGGCGAATATCCGCATGAGATCCATGTATCGCCTACGCACGTCGTGAGTTGCTACCTGTACGACGAGAAGGGGGAATAATATGGAAGCGAACATAAAGACCGAAAACAAGCCCATGAGCAAGGGAGAGATGGTCAGAGCCCGTCTTGAAATGCTTAAAGAGCGTATCGCGACTGTTGGCGCGCTGCCCGTGCCCCCGCACAAAGAGGAGAACGTCATAGAGGTTGATAACCTCATGAAGTATTTCCCGATTAAGACCGGCGTGTTCTCGCACCTTGCGGGATATGTCAGAGCGGTAGACGGCATCAGCTTCTCGATCAAGCGCGGCACAACGATGGGTCTGGTCGGAGAGTCCGGCTGCGGCAAAACCACCGTCGGCAAGACCTTGCTTAGGCTCAACGAAAAGACCGCCGGCTCCGTGAGATTCAACGGCGTGGATCTGTTCTCGCTTTCTTCATCCGAAATGCGCGCCTTAAGGCCAAAGATTCAGATGATTTTCCAAGACCCTTACTCCAGCCTTTCACCGAGACTTCCCGTTTCCGAGATAATCGGCGAAGCGGTGCGTGAGCATCATGTCGTGCCTATGCGCGACTATGACGCACATATGGATAAGGTCATGCAGCAGTGCGGTCTGCAGCCGTACTACAAGGACAGATATCCTCATGAGTTTTCGGGCGGCCAGCGTCAGCGTATCTGCATCGCAAGGTCGATAGCCCTGAACCCCGATTTCATAGTCTGCGACGAGCCTGTCTCCGCCTTGGACGTTTCGATTCAGGCGCAGATCATCAACCTGTTGATGGACTTGCAGAAGGAGCTTGGCTTGACCTACCTGTTCATCTCGCATGACTTGTCGGTCGTTGAGCATATCTCGGATACCGTAGGCGTTATGTATTTGGGCAACATGGTTGAGTTTGCCTCCAAGGAGGAGATATTCTCACAGCCGCTGCATCCCTACACCGAGGCTTTGTTCTCCGCGATACCCGTTCCCGATCCCGACGTCAAGATGAAGCGCGTCATTCTGCAGGGCAGTATCCCCTCCCCGGCGAATCCGCCTTCAGGCTGCAAGTTCCATACCCGCTGCGCAAAGTGCATGGACATATGCTCTAAGGTTGCTCCTAAGCCTTTAGAGATTAAGCCCGGGCATATGGTTTGCTGCCACTTGTACGACTCGTATCAAGGCGATGAGCAATAGGCGAGGACCGAAGCAGTACGACGATGATGACGGACGCACCATTGTCAACATGGATGTGGAGGGAATGCCCTGGTATGATCGCCGCATCAACCGCGAGAACCGCAAAGAGGCAAAGGCCGAGCTTGAACGCAAGGTCGCGGCAGGCGAGGCGCTGACGCGGGCGGAGTCCAGAAGGTATAGCTTTTATGCGGTACTTGGGGCACTGACCGTGGTGGGTGTAATTGGCGGAGGAGTGGTGCTGTTCATACTGCTGTTATGGCTGTTATGGTAATCATGAAGGGAGCTGCAACAAAAAATGCGGCTCCCTTTATTATTAATTTTTACAACTTGAAACATTGTATTTAACGGGGACATTCCTGCCCCGAACGGATATTATTGAAAATTTTATCGTCACATTAGTTAGTTATTTCCATAAAAAAGTCACAATTGACGCTTGACAAATTGGTGAATTCATTATAGCATAAACAGTGGAATAAACATATATCATATCATTAATGACCCAGGAGGAGTTATGACCCGAACAGAATTGGAAGCCAAGAGTTTGGTGGAATTAAGAGAAATTGCAAAGGAGATGGGAGTGCGTTCCATACCGAAATATCGTAAGGGAGAGCTTATCGACCTTATTGAGAAGGGCGAGGTTCCGCCACGCAAAAAACCCGGCAGGAAAGCCGGATACACCGTAAAAAGACCCGATGAGGAAGTTATTGAAACAAACGCGGAGGAAGACGATTTCGTGTCTGTTGAAGACGATGAGCCTGATGAAAGCGATGCCAATGCCGCAAAGCTGCCTGACCCGGAACGTTTTGTGTCAGAGGAATATGTGCCTCAAGCCAAAAAGAACATGTCGCCCGAATCCATGTATCAGCCGATGAGAGACAATACGGACAAACAGAGGGGCGGTTATATACGTCAGGACGATCAGCACCAGCAGGACAGACAGACCTCAACAAGAGGCTATGCCCCGTATGATGAAAGGCAGTCAAGGTACAGCAGGGATTATCAGCCAAGACAGAGACAGGACAATTACAGGCAGGATAATTACAGGCAGGATAATTATAGACAGGACAATTACAGACAAAGCAGGGACGGCTATACGCAGCGTTACAATGCTGCCGACAGAGACCGTGACAGAAGGCCGGCAGATCGCAGAACCTATGAGCG
This sequence comes from Clostridia bacterium, assembly GCA_035399665.1. Classification (GTDB taxonomy): domain Bacteria; phylum Bacillota; class Clostridia; order Christensenellales; family CAG-138; genus DAOPJM01. The sequence continues at coordinate 14,647 of DAOPJM010000030.1, read as the reverse complement.
AGTAGAGGGCTACTACAATTCCGATTACGGCACGACAAATCCCGCGGTTCCGGAGATGATTGAGCAGGGAGAATGCCGCGACGTTGCGGGCGTTCTTGAGATAATGGACGCCTATGGATTCATCAGAACCGATAATTATTATGCAGGCACCAAGGATATTTACATCGCCATAGCGCAGATTTGCAGATTCACGCTGCGCGCAGGCGACTATATAGAGGGCAAGGCAAGACCCAGACGCGAGGGTGACAAGTTCGAGGCGTTGATGTATATCGAGCGCGTCAATGGCGTCACTCCCGAAGAGATTTTGCAGCGTCCCAACTTTGACGAGCTGACGCCCATCTTCCCGCAGGAAAGGTACACCCTTGAGATAGAGAGCGAGAAGAATGATTTAGCGTCAAGGCTCATAGACCTTATCGCCCCCATAGGCAAAGGCTCGAGAGCTATGATAGTGTCGCAGCCCAAGGCGGGTAAGACGACCCTGCTCAAGAACATCGCAAGGGGCATCACGACCAATTCACCTGAGGCACATCTTATCGTTCTGTTGGTGGACGAACGCCCTGAGGAAGTTACCGACATGAAGCGCAGCGTCAAGGGCGAGGTCATATACTCCACCTTCGACGAGATGCCGGAGCATCATGCCAAGGTTTCGCAGATGGTACAGGAACGCGCAATGCGACTTGTCGAGATGGGCAAGGACGTTGTAATCCTGCTTGACAGCCTTACAAGGCTGACGAGAGCGTACAACCTCATCATTCCTCCGACGGGCAAGACACTTTCGGGCGGCATGGATCCGGGTGCGTTCTATAAGCCCAAGCGTTTCTTCGGAGCCGCGAGAAACATCGAAGGCGGCGGCTCATTGACCATTATCGCGACGGCTTTGGTTGAGACAGGCAGCAAGCTTGACGACATCGTTTATGAGGAGTTCAAGGGTACAGGCAATTTGGAGATTCATCTTGATCGTAAGCTTGCCGAGAAGCGCATATTCCCTGCAATCGATATCTACAAGTCCGGAACCAGGCGCGAGGATCTGCTGCTGTCCAAGGAGGAGTTAGACGGAGTGTATATGCTGCGCCGCGTAATGGCGGGTGGTGCGTCTACCGATGTTACCGAGCAGCTTATAGCCATGCTCAGCAAGACCGCGACCAATGACGAATTCCTGACCAAGCTGAAGGAGTGGGTCCGCATCTATGAGAAGGAAGGATTTGTCGCGGGGAACAGTCAGAGTAGGTTCTGATAAGGAAATATATTTTTAAAACCATCAGATTTACTGAAAAAGTTCTTGCTTTTTTCAAGCGTTATGCTATAATGTCTGATGGTAGTGCTTTTACACGAAGGAGTGAACAACATGAAGAAAGATATCCATCCCTCATACGGCGAAGCAGTCGTGCGTTGTGCTTGCGGCGAGACCTTCCTCACCGGCTCAACAAAGGACGAGCTTAGAGTTGAAATTTGCAGCAAGTGCCATCCGTTTTACACCGGCAGGCAGAAGCTTGTAGATACCGGTGGCAGAGTCGATCGCTTCAAGAAGCGTTACGGCCTGTAAATTCAAGTGCTTTAAAAAGGACCTCCGTCTTTATTGTATGGAGGTTCTTTTTAGTTGCTTTTTTTGAAGCCTTATTCTATAATCAAAGCATGAAGAAGATATTGATGATTGGTACCGGCGGCACCATAGCCTCCGAATTGACGAACAACGGACTTGCGCCCGCGCTGACTACGAGGCAGCTTTTGCGCTTCGTCCCCGAGGTTGAGAATCTGTGCAAGGTGGATTGTGTGCAGCCGATCAATATCGACAGCACGAATATGACGCCTGAGGATTGGCTGATTATCGCGGGGGTGATACATGAGGCGTATGAGCGCTATGACGGCTTTGTCGTGAGCCACGGCACGGACACCATGGCGTACACTGCCGCCGCGCTTTCATACCTTGTACAGCATTCGCCCAAACCCATAGTGCTGACAGGCGCTCAAAAGCCCATAGGCATAGAGGGTTCGGATTCGGAGAGCAACCTTGAGAACGCCTTCCGCTATGCCGTGGATGACGAGTCTTCGGGTGTGCAGATTGTGTTCAACGGCAGCGTAATCTTGGGCACGAGGGCGCGAAAGGTGCGCTCCAAGAGCTATTCCGCATTTTCAAGCATCAATTTCCCCGAGCTTGCGATGATACAGGACGGCAAGATTCTGCGCTATATCGAAACCAAGGTGACGAGGGCTGTACATTTCTATGACAGGCTCAACAAGAACGTAGGTCTTGTAAAGCTCATTCCGGGTATGAGCGCCGATTTCTTAGGCTATGTAATGGACAACACTGACGCTGTGATAGTGGAGAGCTTCGGCGTCGGCGGCATTCCGTCGCTGATGGGCTCAAGGTTCTACGACTGCATAGCGCAGGGGCTGAAGCGGGGTAAAATTGTGGTTATGACAACGCAGGTGCAGAACGAGGGCAGCAATCTCTCCGTGTACAGCGTAGGTCATGCCCTAAAGACCGATTTCAACATATTGGAAGCGTACGACATGACCACGGAATCCGTGGTTGCCAAGCTCATGTGGATTTTGGGACTTACAAACGATCCAGACGAGGTCAGGCGGCTGTTCTACACGAGGGTAGCAAAAGACCTGCTGTATTCGCAGGTCTGATCTTCAAGTCATGGTATAGAATTTATAGACGGTGGTGTGACTGAATGTCGCACCGCCTTTTAATATGGGAGAGAGGAAGCCCGCGTGTGAAACTGCGTCGGGCCAGAACTGCGTCTCAAGGCAGACCGCACCGCACCTTTCGTAGTGCGCTCCGCTTTTGCCGCATGGCTCGTCAAGGTAGTTGGCAGTGTAGAGCTGTATCCCGGGCATGGTGGTGAAAACATCCATGGCGCGGCGGGTTCGCTCATCCGTCAGAGTTGCCGCAAGGCAAAGCGGGCGATGCTGCTCGTGCGACAGTATCAGGTTGCAGTCGAAGCCGTTACCGTAGGATAAGCCCGCGTCGGCGCATTGCAGCCTGTCCGATATGCGTGTAGGCTTAGAGAAGTCATACGGAGTGCCTAAGACGGACACGACCTCGCCTGTGGGCAGGATATCACGGGCGATGGGCGTGTACTCAGGGGCGTTTATCATGAGCTTCTCGCATACGGCGTTGCCGCTTGCATGACCGCCAAGGTTGAAGTAGCTGTGGTTGGTGGGGTTGTAGACGGTGTCTCCGTCACTTATTGCAAAGTAGTCGATGTAAAGCGCGTTGTCGTCACCGAAGCTGAAGCGGTTTCTTGCCATTAGGGTGGCGGGGTAGCCCTCCTCTCCGCTTGGGCTTGTATAGCTCATAAGAAGTGCTTCACCGTCGATTTCGGCCGACCACAGGCGTTTTCCAAAACCGATCATGCCGCCGTGAAGGTGGTTTTCGCCGTTGTTGACGGGCAGTTGGTAAACCATCCCGTTGAGTTCGAGACGCCCCTTTGCGATGCGGTTCGCGCACCTTCCGACGCTTATACCGATGGAAGCAGTCTGACGCTCATATCCCGAAGCATCGTCAAAGCCCAATGCAATATCGTCCAAACGGCCTTCACCGTCCGGAACGATTATCGAAACCACCGTTGCACCGAAATCACTTATGGAAACCGAAGCCCCATGCGAGTTGGTGAGCGTGTAAAGCCGAGCGGTCTTGCCGCTTGAAAGCAAGCCGAAATTTCTTACCGAGACAGGCATGAGATTGTCCCTGTCAGTTATCCCACTTAAGGGTTTTGCCCGAGATGAAGTGCAGGTGCAGGTGCTTCACGCTCTGACCGGCTGCCTCACCGACATTGCTCACGATGCGGTAGCCCGTTTCATCCACGCCGAGCTGCTTAGCAATCTCCCGCGCCGCCAAAAAGAGCTTGCCCAACAGCTCATCATCGGCGGCTGTCAGAGCCTGCAAGCTCGCTATGTGCCGCTTAGGTATGATAAGCACATGAATGGGGGCCTGTGGGTTAAGGTCGCGAAACGCAAGAACCTCATCGGTTTCATACACCTTGGAGCAGGGAATTTCACCCGCCGCTATCCTGCAAAAAATACAGTCCATGTCATACTTCCTTTCCTATTAACTCAATATGTATACGGCATTTTTCACCGCCGCTTATACACAGCTCTCATCCATATATGCAAGGTTGCCATCCGTTCGCGCTATAACGCCGCTCACAAGCTCACCCTCGTCGCCGTGTGTTTTGACGCGCACATACTCGCCGCTGTAACCCTCGCCGCGTTCTTCGACTAAGACGCTTACGCGCTTGCCAACCCAAGAGGCCACATACTGTTTCTCCAATCCCTCCGCAAGCTGTATAAGCTCCCTGGCTCGCCGCTCCTTTACGCTCTTGTCAAGATGTCCTTTCATTGCGGCTGCCGCCGTACCCTCACGCTTTGAGTAGGGGAAGACATGCACCCTGGCAAAGCCTATTTCACGCACAAAGTCAAGGGTCTGACGGTGTTCATCCTCGGTCTCCCCGACAAAGCCCGCTATTATATCGGTTGTGATGGCGGCGTCGGGCATAACGGCGCGAATGAGCCGCACCGCCTTGCGGTATTCCTCCGTGTCGTACCTGCGGTTCATGCGGGCAAGTACGCTGTCACTGCCGCTTTGAAGCGACAGATGAAACTGCCTGCACAGACAGGGACAGGCAAGAGCCGTTTCAATAAACCTTTCGTCGATAAAGCGCGGTTCCAACGAGCCTAAGCGCAGACGCTGTACGCCAAGCTTCTGAGCAAGGCGTATCACATCGCAGAGGTCGTGACCGTCGCCCCCGCGCCCAAATCCATAAGCCGAGAGCTGTATCCCTACGAGTACTATCTCCTTGTAGCCTGACTTTACGAGCGTGTCGAGCTCCGCCCCGCAGCCGTCAAACGAGCGCGACCTAAGTCCGCCCCTTGCGTAGGGGATAGCGCAGTAGCTGCAAAAGGAGGCGCAGCCATCCTGAATTTTCAGACTTGCGCGGGTGCGGCTCTCCCTGACGGCGGAAAGCTCCTCAAACTCGCGCACACCATCCGAAACGTATAGCTCCTTCGTGTGGTCAGCCATGCAGCTTTCGCAGAGCTTTACTATGTTTTCACGTCCCTCGGTACCTATGACCACGGACACGCCGTCAAGCTCCTTGACGCTGTCCTTGGCGGACTCAGCGTAGCAGCCCACCGCCGCTATTATGGCGTTCGGATTGAGCCTGTGAGCGCGGCTGAGCATCTGCCTTGATTTCTTGTCGCTCATCTGCGTCACGGTGCAGGTATTCACAACATATATGTCGGCAAACCGGTCGAAATCAACGGGGGTATAGCCTGCTTTTATGAACAGCTCGCGCATCGCCTCGGTTTCGTATTGGTTGACCTTGCAGCCTAAGGTACAGAAAGCAACCTTCATTGCCTCACACCTCCGTTTCAAGCTCATAGAGTATCTGAGCCGTCATCGCCATGCCCGCGGTTTCCGTGCGCAGTATGCGCCGCCCAAGCGACACGGCTTTCGCGCCGCGCTCAACGAGCAGGCTAACCTCATCGGGATCAAAGCCGCCTTCGGGGCCAATGACTATTGCGACAGTATTGCCCCCAAAGCCTGAAATAAGGGACTTTAGGGAGCTTTCGCGTTCGTCCTCGTAAGCTATAAGGACAAGATCGAAGCTTGAAACGGGCAGCTCCGAAAGCTTTACAGGCTCGAAGATTCGCGGCACGCATCCGCGCTTGGACTGCTGCGCCGCCTCAAATGCCACCTTGCCGTAGCGTTCAAGCTTGCGGTCGAGCTTATCCGAAAGCTGCACAACACAACGTGAGGTCACGAGCGGGACTATCTCATATACGCCCAGCTCCACGCATTTTTGGATTATCGTCTCCATCTTGCCCTGCTTGGGCAAACCCTGAAACAGCGTAACCCTATGCGTTGGTTCGGCGGGGGAAAGCGTCCACTCGCCGCAGCTTAGGGCAATGCGGCTCCGTTCAACGCTCTGTATCTCAGCCTCGCACTCAAAGCCCTCGCCGTCAAAGAGCTGAACTCGGTCGCCCTCACAAAGGCGCAGTGATTTACTGAGGTGACGCACGTTCTCCTCACCCTCGATATATGCAGCCCCATTCGGGGCTTTTACCGCAAAGAAGCGATTCATACCCTCAGCAGAAAGGAGAACCAGCCGCCGCTCTCAACGACCTTTTCCACCGCGAAGCCGCCCAAGATTAGCGAGGCTTTGACCTCGTCCGCTCTGTCGTCGATAATACCCGAGATGATGAAAGCTCCGTCCTCGGCAAGGCAGGTCTTGGCAAAGGGCGCAAGCGCCATCACGACGTCAGCGACGATATTCGCCAGCACAACCTCATATTTGCCGCTTATCCTATGTTGCAGCTCCTCATCCTTCAAAACGTCCCCCGTATACACAGAATAATTATCATCGGCAACTCCGTTCAGCTTTGCGTTCTGACGCGCAACCTTGTCGCATACGGGGTCAATATCCACTGCGATGGCGCGATATGCGCCCAGAATCCTTGCGCTTATGGAGAGTATGCCGCTGCCGCAGCCCAAATCAAGCACCGAATCTCCATCCTTTATAACCTCATCCAACAGCTCAAGGCACATACGCGTGGTATGATGTTCGCCCGTGCCAAACGCCATGCCGGGGTCAAGCAACAGCGTCTTGCGTTCCGTAGGTGGGCAAGGCTCCCATGAGGGGCAGATAAACAATCGCTTTCCGACGTCATGCGGCTTATAGTAGCGTTTCCAGTTGTTTGCCCAGTCCTCATCATCCACGCGGGTTACGGTAAAGAGCAGCGAGCCCATATCAAAGCCCAAGTCCATGCCCTTCAACGCCGCTATGCGTTCCCTTGCGGCCTCGACTACGCAGAGGTTTTCAGGCAAATCCGCCACATAGCCCTTGACGCAAGGCTCGTCTGTACCTATGGTGTCGGGGTCGGCAAAGTCCCAATATACCGCGTGCTCACGAATGAACGCCATCACGCACTCCCTGCTTTCGTCTATCTCAAGCGAGGCTATGCCTGCGGCGTTCAGCGCGCCGCTTACTACCTCACAGCCCAAGTCCGTGGTAAAGACCTGTATCTCAAGCCATTTCATGTTCGACCTCCGAATTACTTATGATAGGGTTCGTTTCGAATTATCTTATAGGCGCGGCAAAGCTGTTCTTCAAGCACAAGCCGCGCTATTCTGTGAGGGAAAGTCATCTTGGAGAGTGACAGCTTAAGGTTTGCCCTGCCTGTAACCTCGAAAGAAAGTCCCAGGGAGCCGCCTATCATGAAGGCGACGCAGCGAGTACCGCTGTCCATCAGCCTGTTCAAGGTCTCGGCAAATTCCTCCGAGCCTTGCTGCCCACCCTCTATACAGAGCGCGACAACATAATCCTTGGGGTCAAGCTTTGCAAGAAGCCGCCTGCCCTCTTTAAGCTTCACCTGCTCCATGGCGGCTTTGGACAGCTCCTCACCCGCCTTTTCGTCGGGAACCTCGCATATCAAAAGCTCGCAGTACCTGGAGAGCCTCTTTTCGTATTCGGCGCAGGCGTCTATGAAAAAGCTTTCCTTGAGCTTGCCTACGCAGCATATCTTGATTATCACGAGTCCCCCTTAAAAACAGTTCACTATGGCCATAAACAGTCCATCCGCATCGCCAATCAGCCCCTGCTTGAGCTTTTCGTCAACATCGGCAAACGCCGTAAGAGCGGTTTCAAGTTGGCCGCGCTGCAGCTTAGCCGCTTTCTTGAGCGTCATTTCGGCGGCGTAAGGACTGCCGCCTATACGCCGCTTGGCGTCGGCGGTCGATACCCCCGCGTCCATAAGCTCTCTTGCGATGAGCAGATTCTTCATGCGTCCGAGCATAAATGAGCTAAGGCCCAAAGCCCCGTTTTTGTCGGCGCTCAGCATACCGTAGAGCTGACGCATACCCACCGACCTGTTGCCGGACAGGAAGCTGTCCAGCATATTGAATACGCTGTACTCAACCGAGGGCGTAACACATCGCCGCAGTACAGAATCACTTATCCTGCCGCTCGCGCCGACGTAACCTGCCGCCTTGGAGAACTCGTTGACGAGCTTGTACGCGTCCGTTCCCACCATATCCACAAGCCGCCTTGCCGTCTGTCTGTCCAGCTCGGCGTTCAAAAGCCCCGCCTCGCGCATGAGCAGGTTCACAGCCCTGTCCGGCGTGAGGGCTTCAAATTCCACAAGCCTGTCCAAGGGCTCAAGCGCCTTGTATATGGGCGAACTCCTCTTTACAGCGCCGCGCTGTACAAAAAGCAGTATGGTTTCATTCGGGAGCTTAGACAGCGGCAGAGCTTTTGAGGGAAGCTGCCTGCGCTCCTTTGGCTTAACGTCCGCAAGGGTGATACTGTCGTCCCATTCGCGCTCGTCCCACTCGCTTGCCACGATAACACGCACGTTGTCCGCAAAGGGGAATTGCATGGCGCAGGAAAGCAGCTCCTCCCTTGAGGGGGAGATCATGCGGCTGACGTTGAGCGAGGCAAAATCAGGCTCGGCAAGCGCGGTGACGCGCTTCACAGCCTCCTGCTTGGTCAGCTCCTCGACGCCGTAGAGCAGATATGCGCCCGACAGCTGCCTTTGCTGGGTGAGTTTGAAAAAAGCACTCTCATTCATGGGTAAAATTATACCATACGCTTTCTGCTAAATCAAGCTGAAGAGAGCAGCAATAATCTAAAGACCGCGTCGGAGGAATCGCCGAGGGGCGGGGGAGAGGAGGCGCCGTATCGCCCCATGACCCATGGGGAATATGCCGAATACGGCAGTGACACAGTCATTTTTCATTGACAACATCAAGCTTGCAGCTATATAATATACCAAACGTCAGGCTTGGAGCCTTGGCTTCAGGTTACATGGGAGTAATTTTGCAGGATTATATACTAAGCCCCTTTGAGGGCGAGGAGGACTACCCGCTATACTGCAGTCTCGTTTTCAACACCGCAGTGATGGAAATGAACCTGGGCAGGGTCTTTACCGAGGAGGAGGCCAAGGAGTATTACGCCTTTATGACCTTCCCGCAGGAGAATACGCGCTGCGGCAGCTACAAGGTGCTGCTTCCGACAGGTGAGTTCATAGGCATGTGCGCCATAGTTTTCAACGAGCCATTCGCCTGCCCCGAGGTGGAGTATATGCTTTTGCCGGAGTATTGGGGCAGGGGCCGAGGCACCAAGCTTCTCAAGCAAATGATGGAGATGCTGCTGCACAATCCCGATTATTCCGAGATTATCGCCATAACCGCGCCCGACAACGAACGCTCGCGGCGTATGCTGCTGCGTTACGGGTTCTTCTCTGATTGCGTTTACACCAACCATGACGGATCCAAGGCCGAGGTGTTCGTGTACGAGCTTGACACATAGGCCGCAAAAGACCTTTGATGCCCAACACCTTCAATTTTGCCGCCGCTATGAAGAAGATGAAAAATCTTTTCACAAATTCACATGTTGCCGTTGATTTATGGTACAATGTGTTCAACTCGGCGGGGCGTGATATGTAATTTTGACACGGAACTGTTTTGACTGTCGAAAATGGCGTTTCGACTTCGCTGAAATTTGGATATGGAGGTTAATATGTACTGCACAAAAGCAATTACCAACGACATAACTTGGGTCGGCGCCGATGATAGGCGGCTTGCCCTGTTCGAAGGCGTATACGGCGTCCGCGACGGCGTATCGTACAATTCATATCTCATCAACGACGAAAAGACCGTGCTGTTCGACACGGTTGACAAGGCGGTGAGCCGCACCTTCTTTGAGAACCTTGCGCACGCCCTGAACGGCAGAGCGCTCGACTACCTTGTGATAAGTCATATGGAGCCTGACCACGCCGCCACCATCGATGAGCTGTGCGTCAGATATCCAAAGGTCAGGATAATTTGCAACGCAATGAGCAGAGACATGCTCGGACGCTTCTTCTCAAACGGGCTTACCGAACGCTGCACCGTTGTCAAGGAGGGCGACAGCCTTTCAAGCGGGAAGCACAATTTCAGCTTTGTCATGGCTCCGATGGTGCATTGGCCCGAGGTCATGATGACCTACGACTCGACTGAAAAGGTGCTGTTTTCTGCCGACGCATTCGGATCCTTCGGCGCGCTGAACGGCAGAATCTTCGCGGATGAGGTCGATTTCATGCACGATTGGATTGACGAGGCCCGCCGCTACTACACCAACATCGTGGGCAAGTACGGTTCACAGGTTCAGGCCGTGCTGCGCAAGGCGGCCACGCTGGAGATAGACTATGTTTGCCCTCTGCACAGCTTTGTGTGGAGACGCGGCTTCGGGGACTTCCTCGAAAAGTACATGCAGTGGAGCGCTTACAAGCCCGAGGAAAAGGGTGTGCTGATAGCGTACGCCTCCGTCTATGGGCATACCGAGAATACCGCCAACATACTTGCGGGCAAGCTCTCCGACCTTGGAGTGACGGTCAAGATGTATGACACCTCGGTTATTCCATCCTCGTATATACTGTCCAACGCGTTCAGGTACAGCCATCTCGTGTTTGCCGCGACGACCTACAACGCGGGAATATTTGTGACAATGGAGGATTTGCTGCACGACATCCGCAACCATAATCTGCAAAACCGCAAGGTTGCGTTTATCGAGAATGGCAGCTGGGCGCCCACATCGGGCAAGCTCATGCGCGAGATTATAGAGCCGTTGAAGGGTACTCAGGTGATTGGCGACACGCTGACACTGCGTTCATCGCTCAGGGATGATCAGTTGGGCGAGTTGGATGTACTGGCAAAGCTCATTGCCGACGACATAGGCGCAAGCCCCATACCCAAGCCCGTTGAAAAGGCCGTGGTGGAACAGCTTGAGGTCGCTAACGAGGCGTTCTTCAAGTTCTCATACGGCGTTGAAGTGGTGACTACAAAGGTGGGCGGCAAGGATTACGGATGCGTAATCAATACAGCGGCTCAGGTCGGATCGGGCAGCCCCAAGACCGTGACCATATCTGTTATAAAGAATAACTATACCTGTGAGATGATAGGCAAGGCGAAGCGATTCAACATCTCGGTGCTGACCGAGGAAGTCCCGTATGCACTGCTGAAGCGGTTCGGCTTCCAGTCGGGGCGCGAAGTTGATAAGTTCGAAGGACTTGACTATGACAATCGCATGACGAATGGGATACGCTATATCCCGGAGTACACGAACGCGGTGTTCTCCTGCGAGGTTATAGGCTCGTTTGACGTGGGGTCGAATATGCTGTTTATCGCCAATGTCACGGAAGCCAAGGAGCTTTCAAAGGCGCCGAGCTGCACCTATGCGTATTACCATGCACATATAAAGCCCAAGAAGGCGCCCGCCGCGCCCACCAAGGAAGGGTATTTGTGCAAGGTCTGCGGTTATTTCTATGAGGGAAGCGAACTGCCCGCCGACTTCGTGTGTCCGCTGTGCAAGCATGGGCCTGATGCTTTTGAGCATATCGCGCCGCCAAAGGTGAAGATGGTGAAGGGCTTTGTCTGCCAAATCTGCGGCTACTTCCAGCCGTATGACGGCGATAAGCTGCCCGATGATTACCTCTGCCCGCTGTGCAGCCATGGTCCGGAGTACTTCACCCCCGCAGAACAGCCCGCCCAATAATCCCCCAAAAAACCCAAAGCAGGGACCGCTGGACGGTCTCTGTTTTTATGATGCCTAAAGCTTAAGAAAACCTTGTTCGAACACGCTCGGAAACTCAAATGACTTGTTCTTGCCCGCAAAGTCAACTTTGATGCGATCGCCCTCCACCTCGAACACCACCCCTTGTCCGAACAGTTTGTGCTGCACAATGGTTCCCGCCTTAACGCCTGAATAGTCCGTTTGGCGCTTCTGCACCTTGGGTTTCTCCTCTTTAGGCGCTGAAGCAAGTTTAGTAATTGGCTTTGACGGCGCGGCGGGCTTGATAATGCGGACATCGGAAGCTTGGGAGCTTCGCTTTTTCTTATTCGGCTTGACCTCAACGACTTCATCCTCATCTTCATCTTCGTCTGGTTCAATGACAAACGGAACGTCGGGGATGTCGGCGGGAATCGTTGGCGGTGCAGTAAGAGACGCCTGCTGGTTAGTAAACAGCGCCTCGAAGTCCCTGCGTCTGATGGTGGTATCCCACAGGCCAACGTTTTCGCCTTCGTGTCGATTGATGCCGGTGTATGACAGACTGGAATCCTCGTAACGTTTGAACTTAGATACGGCCTCGTTCATCAGCGAGTTGTTGAAAACGCCAAGGGATACAAGCAACTCAAAATCTGTCACATCGAGACCGGTCACTTTTTTGAAAAGCCCCGGCTCCAACTGGGTGATTACATCCTTCAGCGTGTCTTCACGGTAATCGGTCAGGAACATGAAGATTGGAATACGCGTCGCAAACTTGATGAGATTATCCTGTATCTGTTTGCGCTTGGACTTGTATTCCTTTTCTTCCTCCGTTAGTTCCTTCTTCTCCTTTTGCGTGAGCTTTTCGCTCTCTTTTCTCGCTTTTTTGACCGATTCGGACTTGTTGATGATGATTTCAATATCGGCGTTAAGGCTGCGGAAGCCCTCAATGCTCATAAGCGCTTTCATTGCTTGCTCATTTGCAAGCAGCCGGGAAAGCGTGTCGTTGTCCACATTGACCAGCAAGGCGCTCTTCCAGCGCCTGGCAAGCAGGGGCGCGGAGGTACCGGCCGTCGTAATATCCAAAATCTCGCCGGCATCGATCTGCCGCATGGCGCTTCCGTCATAGGCGAGCACCGGCAGAAAGTTGATAAACTCGGCGACCTTCTTTTCCGAACTGCTCTCGTTTACATTGAGACGGCAGCTGTAATCCGCGATCTCTTTCAGCGCACGGTCAAGGGCGAAGTCGAACACATAGCATTCCTGCTTCATAATCTCCTTGCCGCCACAGCCATTGTCAATCTCCCATGGACTTTGCACGCGGAAAGCCGCCTGGAAATAGGTCTCAGGGCTTTTCAGGTTCCGCAGCATGAAGATACCCGTCCACGGCCTCACGGTCACGCCGGTGGTCAGCTTCATACAGGAGAGTGTGATAGTCTTGGTTTTGAGGGGCTGTTCCATGGATTTTTGCACCGGTCCCAGCGCGTCCACGCCATTGCCCGCCTGCGATCCGGCGCAGATGTTGACGGTGTAGCCGTGATAAAAGGTATTCTGCCTCTGCTTCAAAAGATTTGCCATGGCAAAGCAGCTTGCCACGTTGGGCAGAAACCAGAAGGTATGGGTCAGCACACTCAGCAGATGCCCGTTCGAATAGGGCATGGGAGGCCGCTTGTCCTGCCCCAGCTTCATATCATCCACGCTGGACGGCAGATAAGCTCCGCGTATCAGGTCGAGCCATTTCTGGACATAATCCTCATACACAAATCTGGCGTCCTTTCCCTTGCCTTTGGCGGAGAAGAACACATTGAGGTCAAACTCGTTGAACTCGCCCTGCATGGCTATCTGCCGTATACTCTCAGGGATACGGTAGGTCATCATGACCATGCGGGGAAGTGATAGATAAGGATTGGCGGAGCCTATCCAGCTCTCCTTTGCTCTCTGCTCATCGGAATACGTCCAGCTGTAAATCTGATCTTCAATAAATTCGCCGGAGTTGATGGACCTAAACGGCGTGCCGGACAGGAACAGATAATAGGACGTGCTGATCTCGATCCAGGACTCGTTGATGGCGTTATCGGCCTCTTCCTCTTTGTATTTCTCAAGGTCGAAGTCGTAGCTCTCCTCATCCTCTTTTTCAAAGAGCTTTTTAGCGTTATCACGCCATGCGCCGAAATGGTATTCGTCAAATATGACCATGTCCCAATTTGTCGTATGTACCCATTCGTTATTGACCTTGATACCGCCGGTCTCCTTATTGAAGCCGAGGAAATCCTGAAATGAACCGAAGCAGACAATGGGGCGAGACTTGTCCGCTTTGTGATACTGCTCGTCCATGCCCGGCTCACCGATGGACTTAGGGCGGCTGATAAACTGCCAGCCATTAAAGTCCACATGGGTCATCAGATCCTCTTCCCACGCCGCCTTCACAGCGGGCTTGAAGGTCAGAATGAGGACACGCTTAAACCCCATCCTCTTGGCAAGCTCATAGGCGGCAAAGGTCTTGCCGAAGCGCATTTTCGCGTTCCAGAGGAATTTGGGTGCGCGGTTCGGGTACTCCTTTTTCGCGGCCTTGAAATACGCCGTGGTCTTGTCCACGGCCTCTTTCTGCTCCGGGCGCATGGAGAAGGTGTGGATGCGGTTTTCATAGTTTGCGGTATTGGTCTTGATGGCGACAATGGCGGCCTTTATATCGTCCACCGTGCAGCGAAACCACTCACCGCCCACACTTGTCACCTGTTTCTTTTTCAGAACGTGGTGAACGTCGTGATCGGTAAAGCTCGTGCCGTCCGGCATCATGGCGGACTCCTGAAAGACGATTTTATACGGAACCATCCCATCAGGCGGCTTCGTGGGGTACTGCTGCGCCACACGCTTGGCGACGTCCCCGGCGGTGTAGCCCACCTTCAGCAAGCCCTTGTACTGCGGGTTGCTGTCGGCGTAGGCGTATATCGTCGGGGTAGAGGACGGACGGAGTGGGAAGAAGTCCTTGGGCATCACTTATCACCGCCGTTCAAGTCCATCGGTCTTATCATAGATTCGATAAAAGCGATTTCTTCATCGGTCAGGCCGTATTTGGCATAGAGTTCTTCATCTGTCCACGGCTTGGAAAAATCTTG
>DAOPJM010000029.1:2928-23924 GCA_035399665.1 Clostridia bacterium | reverse complement strand
AGGTCATGCGCAGATTGTCGCAGAGCAGCGACTATTATACCATGTGGGCGCATCAGATCAAGACGCCCATCGCCGCCATGCGTCTGCTTCTGCAATTCAATAGGAGCGAGCAAAACGCGCTGCTTGAGGCTGAGCTTTTCAAGATTGAACAGTACGTGGACATGGTGCTGGGCTATATGCGCACGGACGGCGATACAAGCGACTATGTAATAAAGAGCTATGCCTTGGATCCCATCATTCGCTCCGCCATACACAAGTTTGCTCGGTTCTTCATACAGAAGCGTCTGACGCTCGAATATGACGGTACGGATATATCGGTACTGACGGATCAGAAATGGCTGCTGTTCGTTATAGAGCAGCTTATTTCCAACGCTGTAAAATATACCGAGCGCGGCGGAATACGCATTACGGTCGAAGATGAGCTGCTGCGCATCTCGGACACGGGCATAGGCGTCAGAAGCGAGGACATCCCGCGTGTGTTCGACCGAGGCTACACGGGCTTCAACGGGCGCATGGACAAACGCTCAACGGGGATAGGGCTATACCTTTGCCGCAGGGTGTTGACGCGCCTTGGACACAGCATATCCATGGAATCCCAAATCGGCGTCGGCACTACCGTTTGTATAGACCTTTCGCGTGAAAAGACGGAGCACGAGTAAACTTACAAAAATGTAATACTGCGTGTCGAGATTGTAAGCTCTGTGAAGGGCTTCTTTTTGTGTCTCGATGTATAATAGCATCATCAAGATATCGGAGGAAATTCTAATGGCTTTATTGGAAGTTACCGGATTGAAGAAAACCTACACAACTCGCTTTGGCGGCGCACAGGTTCACGCCCTGGTCAACGTGTCGTTCACGGTAGACACGGGCGAATATGTCGCGGTTATGGGCGAATCCGGCTCTGGCAAGACTACGCTGTTGAACATCGTGGCGTCGCTTGACAAGCCCACCGCGGGCATAGTCTACCTTGACGGCTTGAATCTCGGCGTCATAAAAGACAGGGAGATTGCGGCGTTCAGGCGCGACAACCTGGGCTTTGTGTTCCAAGACTTCAACCTTTTGGACACCTTCTCCATCAAGGACAACATCCTTTTGCCCTTGGTGCTTGCCAACGTCAGCTATGATGAGATGGAAAGCCGCCTGACTCCCCTTGCGCACAAGCTTGGAATCAGCGATATATTGGCAAAGTATCCCTACGAGGTCTCAGGCGGACAAAAGCAGCGTACCGCAGTTGCGCGCGCGTTGATTGCAAAGCCGAAGCTGGTACTTGCCGACGAGCCCACGGGCGCGTTGGACTCCAAGGCCTCGGATGGGTTGTTGAAGCTCTTCTCCGAGATCAACGATGATGGTCAAACCATTCTTATGGTGACACACTCCGTCAAGGCCGCAAGCCACGCAAAGCGTGTCATGTTCATCAAGGATGGCATGGTGTTCCATCAGCTCTATCGCGCCGGCAAAACAACGGAGCAACAGTTCTCCGCAATTTCCGACGTCTTAACCGCCATTGCGACAAGTGGTGAGCGCGATGCGTAAAGGATTGTATCGTAGGCTTGCCCTGCATAACCTTAAAAATCAACGCAGGATGTACATACCCTTCATCCTTGCGGGGGTAGGCATGATCGCCATGTCGTACATCATACTGTACCTGCTCACTTCCAACAGCCTGCTTTCGATGAAGGGCGGTGGTACCCTGAAAGTCGTACTGATTTTCGGCGCAATTATCATAGCTTTGTTCTCCGTGGTGATTATACTGTACGCGAACAGCTTCCTTATCAAGCAGCGCAAGCGCGAACTTGGGCTGTACAACATTCTTGGAATGGAGAAACGCCACATAGCGAAGGTCGTCAGCCGTGAGCTGCTCTACTGCGCGTTTGTCTCCATTGCGTTGGGTCTTGGCGTTGGTATACTTTTTTCGAAGGTCGTACTGCTGCTCTTGGGCGCGATACTGGATTTTAACTTCGGCTTTGGCTTTGAGATCTCCCCCATCGCAATCATTATTACGGTCATTGGCTTTGTCCTGACCTATGGAATCGCCCTTGTTTGGGACCTTGCCAAGGTCGGGGTGTCCAAGCCCATTGAGCTGCTGCGCGGCGGTGAGGTCGGCGAACGTGAGCCTAAGACCAAGTGGCCCATCGCGGTATTGGGCGTGCTGACCCTTGGCGCGGGCTATGCCATGGCGCTTACCATCAAGAACCCCTCTGCGGCGTTGGGTATGTTCTTTATCGCCGTGATACTGGTTATCATTGGCACCTACTGCCTGTTCACTGCGGGAAGCATAGCCGTGCTGAAGCTTATGCGCTCCAACAAGCGCTACTACTACAAGCCTAAGCACTTTATCAACGTCTCCGGTATGCTCTACCGTATGCGGCAGAACGCTGTTGGACTTGGTAATATATGTATACTCTCGACTATGATACTCGTTATGATCTCATCCACCGTATGCCTTTATTATGGCATGGAAGATTCGTTGCGCAACGAGTATCCGAATGATGTTGAGCTGTTTGGCTCTATGTCAACCCAGAGCTATTATGAGGATGTAAAATCTATTGTAGAGGAAGCTATCCCGATGGCAAACTGCGATATCAGCGACTATCGCTGCTATCGGAGGCTTGAGCTAACCCTTGGCGACGATAACGGCAGCCTTGGCAATATTACGGAATTCATGGACGTTTTCGGAAACAGCAATGAATGCAGCGTCTTCATCATCCCCTTGGAGGATTACTGCGACTTACAGGGCGTTGAGACGAGCCTTAAACCAAATCAAGTGTTGGCATACTCATCGGATGGCAGCCTTGACTACGACCAAGTGAGTATAGTCGGAATCAAGTATGACGTCAAAGAGGTGCTGACCGAACTGAACGTTGAGCCGTATTACAATTACTTGGACATACACGCCTACTACTTCGTTGTGGCGGACATGGATCAGCTCAACGTCATATCCGATGCGTTAAGTGACAGATTCTACGAGTACGACACGCCGCGCTTCAGCTTCTACATTGGCATGAACACGGATACGGAACACGAGGAGCTGCTGTTCAATACGATTAGCCGTACTGTCACCGACTATAGTTCAAACAGCGACGTGGAGCTTGCAAGTATATATTATCGTTGCATAGCAGATGCGCGTGAAAGTTATCTTGGCATATACGGAGGTCTTTTCTTCCTTGGCATATGCTTGGGGTTGGTGTTCATGATGGCGGCGGTACTTATCATGTACTACAAGCAGATCTCAGAAGGTTACAGCGACAGACGGCGCTTTGAGATAATGCAGCAGGTGGGCATGACCAACTCCGAGGTCAAGGGAACCATCCGCTCACAGGTTCTGACCGTGTTCTTCCTCCCTCTTGTCGCTGCTGGTATACACCTCATGTTCGCCTTTCCCATGCTCTCAAGGATGTTTACGGTTTTGAGCATTACGAACTATAACCTGTTCCTTGTCTGTACCTTGGTGAGCTTTGGAGTTTTTGCAATACTCTACCTGATTGTGTACAGCTTGACGGCCAGAACATACTACAAGATAGTGTCATCCGACTGATGAGTATGCGGATGAAATAGCATAAAGCGTTAGTACAGCTGATACGAAATCTGAGAATGCGAAGCCCCCATAAGCCAAGTGCCTGTGGGGGTTTTCAGTTGTGATGAATGCTTTGGCGGCGATATGCTGCACAAGCGTTTGACAAAATATAGGCGGGTGGACGTGTAGTTCGCGCCGTAAAGTTATCCTTGACCGTTTAGTTTTTAGGCAAGATCCTCTGCATTTGGCAAATGGATGACACGCGGAGCAGCAGTCGGATAGTGCAGAAGGACGCATTGCGGTTTTACGCTATTAATTGTCTCTTGACTTAGTGTTAACTGCATGATTTTTGGCAGCTTCGCGCACAATCCCATAAACTAAAGGAGCCGCCCTTTACAGGCGGCTCCTTTGGAGTTTCTATTTACTTAGCTATTGCTTAACCCTTGTAGAGGTTGAAGGCATAGCCGTTGTCGGTTCCCGCGTTGATCGCGTTGCCGAGCTGCCACTTGCCGTTCTTTACGCACAGGCAGCGCTGGATCAGCGAGTTGAAGGAATCGGCGGTGAGGATAAAGACATTACCGTCAGCGTCGAAGCCAAACAGGAACTCGGTCGGTGTGTCGGAGATAACAGCATTGCCCCACAGGTCGATTGCGAGATAACCCGCATCGCACTTGAAGGTATAGTTGCCGTCGAAGTCGAACTCTGCATAGAATGCGGTGCCTTCGCCGTCAGTTACAACGTTGCCGTTCTCATCGACGCTCAGGAAGACTTCCTCGTCGCCAACGTTCACGGAGAAGTAGTATTCACCGGGAGCCAGCGGTACTGAAAGCTCTTTGCACTCACCGGTCTGCAGATCGATGATGTACTCGGGCCAGTTGGAAGCATAGTCCATGGGAGCTACTATCACATATTCGCCTTCATAACCGGTAAGGTCGAGTTCGAAAGTGAAGTCCATACCCATGGTGTAGTCTTCGAGGATATATTCCGGAGTGTACTGTGCAATCTGGTTAAAGCCATTGTCGTATACGCCAACGTCAGCCAGGTAATGCTCATCGGAAACGGTGATGGTCAGCTTGGTGACATCCTGTGCAACACTGTCAAGACCCAAGCAGTAACGCAGAATCTTGCCGGCGTCGCGAACGTCAACGTTGCCGTCTCTGTTAGCGTCAGCAGCAAGCATCTGCTCCTCGGTGAACTGCTGCAGGCCTACGCAGTAACGCAGGATAGCCGCGGAGTCCTTGGGGCCGATCATGCCGTCGAGGTCAGCATCGCCATAGTAAACGGTGCTGATATCAACACCAACATCGGAGATAACGGGTGCGGTGTAGTCAACGTAGGAGTAGAAGCTCCAAACGTTCTTGTCCGCCCAATCCTCGGTGAGGAGCTGCGCGTAATCGCCGTCAAGTGCCTCAAACGCCGCTTCAACGTCGGTCTCATAATCGAGCCATGCGAAGAAGTCGAAGTTTGCCTTGGTCATGCTGTCAACGTAGTTACCCTCAAGGTCAGTGCCGTCCCAAAGGAAGCTGCCGCCCTGCTGGTAGATACCGTTGGTGCTGTCATAGTAGGACTTGGACAGATACTGGGTATCGTCAACATAGTAGACTTCACCGGTCGCTGCGTCGGAAACGACGAGAATCATATGACGTGCGTTTCTGAGCATAGTCGGGTAGGTCAGTATTGCGGTGTTGTATTGTGCATTCTCAGGGTTGGAGAACGCTACGTGATCCGGATCGAATCCCGTGTACTCCATGAGGTTGCCGCCGGGATAGTAGCTGAGCTGACCATCCGCGCCTACTGTGTAGCCCTCGTTGTAACCGACCTGACCGTCATAGTTGCTCAGGTGATAGTAACGATAGCCCTTAGCGAAATAGCCGGTGTTCTTCAGCCAGCAATAGGAATCCACATAATCACCGAAGTCATAGTCTTCGAGAATCTGCTCAGAAGTCCAATCGCCATAGAAGCCGGAGAAGGTGCCGTGGAACGCGTTGTTGCCCTCAGCGTCAACGAAGTTGACATAGCCTTCAACATATACGCCATTGGGGAAGTATACGCTAAAGCCGTCCTTGAAATCGGCATTCACAGCTACGGTGATGCTGACGACCTTCTCGGTCTCGCCCTCGGCGAACACAAGAACGTCATTCTCGCAGTCGGTGGTGAAGGTAGCAAGCCCTTCAGCTGTAAGGTCAATGCCTTCCATCGTATCGAACGTGCCCACGCCATCGAGATCGTACGGGTAATCGCTCAGTACGCTGGGGTTGATTGCGAACTCGGCTGCTGCGCCGGTGGGATTCTCAACCGTAAAGGACATCGTCCACACGCCATCGGTGCTGTCGTAGGTCTCTACGATAGGATCGAGGATGTAGTTTACTGCATTCATGGCATAGTCGGTTCTGATAAGACCGGAGCCCTGCTTTCTGGGGCTGATGGCGACGTCATAGTCGTCAATCATCTGCATTGCAGTGCTCTGGGTGAGGCTCTCAAGGAACTTGTCCAGCTCGACCTTGTCCATGTCAGGGTAGGTCTCGCGAGCCCACTGCAGAAGAACCGCATAGTTGCCAACCGCGTTCGGGCAAGCCATGGAGGTGCCGCTGTAAACGGCATAAGCATCATCGGCGCCGATTAAGGAGCTATAGATGCTGCCGCCGGGGGCGGTGATTGTGGGCTTGAGGGTCATGTCAGAGGTCATGCCCCAGCTTGAGAAGTCACACATCGTCCAAGCGGCACTGTTGGGTATCTGCTGCACGTCGTTACCGACGATGCACTTGCCGACGCCGGTCTCAGGATCGATGTTGGCAAGGAGAATCTCACCATCTACCTGAGAGATGGACACAGCGTAGCCGCTCCAATTCGTGATTGCCATGGAGATGGAACCGGCCTGGTTGTTGCGCATAAGCATACCGACCGCACCGGCTGCAACTGCATTCTGGAGTTTCTCTTCAAAGGTGATGTCTCCGCGGAGGACAAGCGCGAACTTGCCGGTAAGGTCGAGGCCTTCAAACTCCTCAACATGACCCTGGCCGCAGTTAACATACTCAATAGTCTGACCTGCTAAATCCGCCTGGAAGGGCATCACGCCGTCAGAGGAATCGTTGAACGCAATGCCGTCACCCTCTTCGCCTTCAAGGTTCAGCGGGATAATGGCATAGCCGGTTACTTCGATGTTGTTGACAGCCGCGATGGACTGGTTGCCATTATAGGTGGAGGGGCTGCCCACTACGCTGTAGTCTATGTGGCTGGCGGAGTTCCAGTTTACACCATAGTTCACGTTGACATAGTTGAGGCCGTCATAGCCATGGAAGTAGTCGTTGCCTGCGGAGATGCAGACGATAACGCCGGCTTCGTCAAGCTTCTCATAGACGTTGCCGAATACTTCATTCTCAAGCTCCCAATCATAGGTGAAACCGCTGTCGGAGCCGATGGACATGTTGATGACGTCAACGCCGAGTGCAAGAGCATCGTCCAAAGCCGCAAAGTAAATGCCGGAGTTGGTGGAGCCGGATGCATCGGCGAAGATCTTGAAGAACGCAAGCTGTGCGCCGGGGGCTGCGCCCTCGAACTTAACTTCGCCTTCTTCGGTCTCCAGGTAACCGCAGACGGTGCCGGAAACGTGCGTGCCGTGGCCGTTATGGTCGGTGACGTCGTCGTCCTTATCGGCATAGTCATAAGCGAACGGGACCTTTGCGGAGAGGTAAGCGCCGTCAACGTTGGTGTCAATAGCGTTAACTTCCTCTTCGGTCAGAGCGACTTCGCCCAGATTGTCGGTGTTCTGGAAAACTTCATGGGTGGTGTTGAGGCCTGTGTCAAGTACGCCGCAGAGCACGCCCTGGCCGGTGAAGCCATAGGAATGTGCGTAATCGGCGCCCGTCATCTGCACTGAGCCGGCCATTTCGGTCTCTTCTACCTCAGGCACGGTGTAGGTGTTGGCAAGGTAAACGCCCTTGACATTGTCCATAGCCTCAAGAGCCTTAAGGTTCTTATACGCCGTGGTGATGGATGCGCCGTTCAGCAGGTTGGTATATTCGTAGTTTACCTTAAACTCGAACGATACCGTGTTGAAGAACAGCTTGTGTGTGTTCAACAGGCGAGTCTTGGCCGCTTCGGTCTTGCCGCTGCGGATGGAAGACGCTGAGAACACGTCGATCAGCGCGCTCTCTTCGAAAATGACGATGGCCGTAACTTCTTCCTCACCATCAATCTCGAAAGAATCAAATCTGGAAGTATCCTCGGCAAGCTGGGTTCCCAGCTTCCTTGCGTCCATTCCGCCGTTGGCGGTCAGGCGGGAATTCCCGGATTCTGCATTGGCTGCCCATGTCGGTATCGCAACCGAAGTGAACACGAGCATGACTGCGAGAATAATTGCAAGATATCTTGCTTTCTTCATCCTTTCTTCCTCCTTTGTTTTTCCTACACCATGGTCAGGGCATAGATACACCCGTCTCATAGTATTAGTAGTTACATTATAGGCGAAAGCTTTAAGCTTGTCAATATAAGGAATTTTGTAATGTTCATTTTTTGCATTTATTTGTCAAAAGTTCGGCACAGTTTTGCATAACCCTGCAAAATATACAGTTGTGGAGCAGTCTGCGTCGTTGCAATACAATGCGTTGTGCGCCGCTGTCATTCCACGCCCTTGTCAACAAATTTATAAGAATTCCGCTTATTATCGGTGTTCACATTGTCAGCGTACTATTTGCCGTCCTCGTCCTCGTGATTGTGAAAGTACGAATAGACCGCGTTTGCCGCCGTAATGTTCATACCGGGTATATCGGCAAGCTCATCAGGGCTTGCGTTCTTTATCGCGTCTATCGTGATAAATCTGTCGAACAGTGCGCGTTTGCGTTTCTCCCCCACCCCCTCGACGTCATCCAGCTTGGAGTAAAGCATATTGCGATTTCTGACGCTTCTATGATAGCTTATCGCGAACCTATGCGCCTCGTCTCGTATGCGTTCGACAAGCTGCAGCTCGGCGCTGTCCCTCGGCAATATCACGGGTTCGTTCCTTTCGGGCAGATATATAAGCTCATGCTCCTCGGCAAGTCCTATGGCTTTGATGTTCTTCAAATTAAGCTCGCTTAAAACGCGTACGGCTACTTCAAGCTGTGTCCTTCCGCCGTCAATTATTACAAGCTCGGGCATTTCGCCCTCCGTCTTGGAGAACCTGCGGCTCAAAACCTCCTGCATCGCAAGCAAGTCGTCGCCATGCGCCTCTACCCTTATCCTAAAACGCCTATACTCCTGCTTCACGGGCTTGCCGTCTATGAACACAACCATTGATGACACCGTGTTCGTACCCATAAGGTGCGAGTTGTCGAAGCACTCCATGCGTCTTGGCGGGTCGGTCAACCCCAATATATCCGCAAGCCTGTTCAGTGCGCCCTCGTCCCGCTCGTACTCGCGTCTGACAAGCTCGCGCTCCTTCTCAAGCAGCTTTACGGCGTTGTTGTAGGCGAGTTCGGTCACGGCGCGTTTCTCGCCGCGCTTGGGGGTGTGTACGTCGGTCTTGCGTCCAAAGCGCTGTGACAGCCATTCGGATATCTCGTCCGTCCTCTCAAGCTCATCCTTTAGAAGAATCTCCCTTGGGGGCTTGGCTCCGTCTCCGCTGTATAATTGTAAAAGGAAGCTTCGAACAACCTCGGCTTCATCATCACCCTTGCCCTCCATATCATAGTGAGCGGAGCCAATGATTTTACCCGTTCTGACGAACAGGGCGTAGACTATGAACCTTTCATCCAAACACGCCGCCGCGAACACATCCGCGTCGTAGGGCTTGGCGGATATGGCCGTCTGCCGCTCGGACAACCCCTTCAGCGCTGCGATACGATCCCTGCACAGTGCGGCCTGTTCAAAGTCAAGCTCGTCGGAAGCCTTGAGCATCTTTACCTTCAGCTCCTCCACCACCTCACCCGTCTTGCCGTTCAAAAACGCCATTATCTGACGAACATACCCGTGGTATTCCTCTCGTGAAACATTGCCTGTGCAGGGCGCACAGCACTTGCCCACCTGATACATCAGGCAGGGGCGTTCGCGCTTGGCTATCGCCTTTTCGATGTCCTTCTTGCAGTGTCGGAGCGGAAAATGTTCGCGGACTATGTTCATCTGCTCGCGTAGGGAGCCTTCGGAGGGGAAAGGTCCAAGATAGGTTGCGCCGTCGCTTTTGATGCGGCGAACGACCTCGACCCTCGGAAAATCGCGCCGAAGATCCACGCGTACATAGGGGAAGTGCTTGTCGTCCTTTAGAAGTATGTTGTACTTAGGCTTGTACTGCTTTATAAGGTTGCTCTCAAGTGACAGGGCTTCGTTCTCGCTTGTCACTTCTATGGTTTCGAAGTCGGCAATATGGCTGACCATGGCGACAACCTTGGGGCTGTGGCCTTTGCTCGATTGGAAATACTGCCTGACCCTGTTCTTCAGCGAGATGGCTTTTCCGACATAGATAACCTCGCCCTCGGCGCTGCGCATAATGTACACGCCCGGGACTGAGGGCAAAAGTGAAAGCTTATCCTTTATCTTGTCGGAGAATTCCATACTAAAGCTGAACGCTGCCGTAAAGCACCGCTCCCGCTTCCTTTAACATATCGTACACAAGCGGCACGGGTAAGCCTATGATATTGAAGTAATTGCCCTTTATGCTGTCCACGAACAGGCAGCCTATCCCCTGAACGCCGTACGCGCCCGCCTTGTCCAGAGGGTCGCCCGTGGAGACATACCATTCTATTTCCTCACGGCTCATCCTGCGAAACAGAACCTCGGTCTCGCAATGACGCACATCAACCTTACCGTTCGCGATAACCGCAACTCCGGTGTAAACCGTATGGGTTCTGCCCTGCATGCGCGAAAGATAAGCCACGGCGTTTTCGGCGTTGCGGGGTTTGCCCAGAACCTCGCCGTCCAACAGCACAACAGTATCCGCGCCTATCACGCAGTCGTCGGGGTGCTTCTTGGCAATGAATTCAGCCTTCTGCAAAGCCATAGCGCAGACAAGCTCCAGCGCGTCGGCGCCCTCGGGTGCGCGTTCCGGCTCGGTACAAGGCTCGACTTCAAAGCTTAAGCCCATCCACCTCATCACTTCGCTGCGTCTTGGGGACTGCGAGGCCAATATTATCTTCATGATTCCTCCAAAATTATTCCAACGGGGCAATGATCGCTGCCCTGTACGCTGTCATATATCATACTGTCGCTCACTTTATCTGCAAGGCGCGACGAGACAACGAAGTAATCGATGCGCCAACCCACGTTTCGCGAACGCGCCGCCATGCGGAAGCTCCACCAGCTGTAACGGTTCACGGCGTCGGGATAGAGCAGTCTGAAGCTGTCGGTAAAGCCCGCGGACAAAAGCTCAGTGAACTTGCCCCGCTCCTCATCGGTGAAGCCCGCGTTGAAGTGGTTGGTCTTGGGGTTGGCAAGGTCAATTTCCTCATGCGCAACGTTGAGGTCTCCGCACATTATGACGGGCTTTTTGCTGTCCAAGTTTTTCAGGTAAGAGCGGAAGTCGTCCTCCCAGTGCATACGGTACTCTAAGCGTTTCAGCTCGTTTTGGGAATTCGGCACATATACGCAGACAAAATAGAAGGACGGATATTCAAGGGTTATAACCCTGCCCTCCCTGTCATGGTCCTCTATGCCTATGCCAAAGCTCACCGAAAGCGGCTCCCTGCGGCAGAACACAGCCGTCCCTGAATAGCCCTTCTTCTCGGCATAATTCCAGTAGTCAAGGTAGTCGGGAAGCTCAAGCTCTATTTGTCCGCTCTGAAGCTTCGTCTCCTGAACAGCAAGGATATCAGGAAGCTCGGCGTTGACGAACTCAGTGAAGCTGCCCTTCGCGACGCAGGCCCTAAGGCCGTTAACATTCCAAGAAATCATTTTCATGTGAGCAGTATACCATTTTAAGACAAAGCAGGCAATAGGCTGCACACCGCCATGTCGGAATTTTTCCGTCGATTTCAATCCAGCTCCGCCGTAAGCAATGCCGCTGCAATTGCTTTTTTGGGGATTAGCCTCACAACCCTTCACATGTATGGCGCAGTCGGCGGCAAAGTTGTGTTTGCAAAGCGTATGGGGTTTTGTTATAATTCTACGAAAAGAAAGCTAAGTGAGGTCAGTCATGAATATAGAACGATTCAGAAGCTACGGCAAGCGCGTCAGCGATAATTGCGGAAAGGTTATCTTGGGCAAGGAGGACGCCATTTTACTGATTCTCACCTCGTTCATCTGCGGCGGCAACATACTCCTTGAGGATTTGCCCGGTACAGGCAAGACCATGCTTCTTCGGGCGTTCGCCGCAAGCATAGGCGGCAGCTTCAAACGCATCCAGTTCACCCCCGATCTTTTGCCCTCCGACCTTACGGGAGTTAACTTTTTCAATCGCAAGACCAACGAGTTCGAGTTCAGAGCGGGACCTTTGTTTGCGAACATAGTGCTTGCGGACGAGATCAACCGAGCTACTCCGAGGACGCAGTCCAGCCTTTTGGAGGCAATGGAGGAGAAGCAGATTTCTGTGGACGGCGTGAGCTATGCCCTGAGTGAGCCCTATATGGTCATGGCGACGCAGAACCCCATTGAGACCTACGGCACCTTCCCGCTGCCCGAAGCGCAGCTTGACCGCTTCTTCATGCGCCTGAGCCTTGGGTATATGACACGGGAGCAGGAGGCGGAGGTCATCTCCCGTCCCTCCTCAAAGAGCATACTCTTGGAGCTGTCGCCCGTTGTCAGCGAGGAGGAAACCTACTATGTCCGCGCACATTATCACGAGGTTCATGTTTCAAAGCCGGTACAGGGCTACATCTTGGACATAGTCGAAAAGACCCGCCGTGACAAGTCCATTGCGATGGGTGTTTCCACAAGGGGCGGCATCGCGCTGTATCAGGCGTCACAGGCTTTGGCGGCGCTCAAAGGGCGCGATTTTGTCATACCCGAGGACGTCCTGTCGGTAGCTCCGCCCATACTCTGCCACCGTATCAACCCCATGGGCGGCCTAAAATCGGGCAACGCCTTGGCGCAGACGGAGAAGCTGCTTGCATCGATACCCGTTCCCTTGGAGAGAGTCTGATGTATCTCTTAGTCGTGGTATTGCTCCTGTTCCTTACTGCGGAGCTTATATCACGCGCCTGTCTCATTCGTAAGCTCAAATGGGACATCACGGCGTCAAGTGCGCTTGCCGAACCCGACGAGGAGGTGGAGTTCACCATAACCCTGTCGAACAGCTCGGCAAGGGTGCGCGGCTGCATACGCCAAAGCGTGTTCTTCCCGCTGGCATATACCGATAAGTGCGGCAAGGGTGTGCAGAGCTTCACGCTGAGCTATTCTGAGCGTGAACATATAGACGGCTATTCCTATGCTGAGAACCTATTCGTTTGGCCGCGCCGCTTTGTGCGCAGTAAGCACAGCTTGAAATACAAGTCGCGTGGCGTTAAGCCCTTCAAAGGTGCGTATATAGGTGAAAGCGACTTCTTGGGCTTGAAGGTCAAAACCGGTTTCTTCGCGCAGCCGATGGAAATAGTGGTTATGCCGCGTCGATTTGAGGGGCTGAAGCTTGAACGCTTGCTCGGCGGCTATCTTGGGGATTATTCGGTGAACCGCTTCATATTCGAAGACCCTATGCTTTCAGTAGGCTTTTCTCCCTACACCGGCAATGAGCCGCAAAAGAACGTGGCATGGCTCAAAAGCTCCGCAAGCGAGGAAATATTGGTCAAGCGCTTCGACCATACGCGGGAGCTTTGCTGCTCGGTGCTGATGAACGCCGACGTCTGTGAGGAGTGCGAGGGCGAAAGGCTGCTTGAAAAAACCCTCTCAATCACACGAAGCGTGGTCGAGCTGCTTTCCAACTCAAACACGCGTTTCGGCTTTGCCACCAACGCGGAGGTCATAGGCACAAGCTACCTCTGGCCCACGGGCGGCGACGGGCAGTCAAAGGATGGCGTCCTTTCCATACTTGAAGGCTTGGGAAGGGTCACCATGCGCCATGTTCAACCCTTTTCATCGCATATAGGGGCGGCCGTTCGCGCTTGCGAGCAGGGAAGAGCCTTTGTCATCATCACTCCGCGCATATCGGATAAGTGGATGGAGGGCGTGCATAGGCTTGGCATAGTCACGGGTGTGAAGCCCTTAGTGATAGAGGCCGCAGGCTTGGAGGAGACGACATGATTTACGCCGTGTTTCTCCGTATAATCTGCCTTTGCTGCACCTGTTATCTTACGGCGGGATTCGTCGCGTCCTTCTTCTTTGACGTCACAGACGTCATACCCTATATGCTGGGGCTTGTCGCGGCGGGAACGCTCACGATAATTGCCAAGCGTTATGGGGATTACAGGAAGGAGCGTATCGCTTCACTTACTCTGCTTATTCCACCCGTAATCGCCGCGGTAATGATGTGGGGAGACGTCCTGCGTGTGGTGGGTGCGCTCATGGTGCTCCTGCCCACAACGATTGTGTTGTTCGTTTGGGCGTGGCAGGACAACATGCTCCCAAGCTATGAACAGCATCGCAGGTTCAGCCTGCGTATAGCCGCGCTTCTTATAATGTTAGCCGTGCTTTCGGGCATAGGCGCGGGCGCGGAGCAATATGACATTGATGCCATACCCTATTTTGTCGCCGTCATCTTTTTGACTTGCTCGGTGATATTGCTGCGCTGCTTAAGGCACGATGAAAGCACGCTCACAAAGCCGCGCTTCGCCTTGACCAACAGCTTCATTGTGCTGGCGTTGACCGCGCTTGCGCTGCCATTCGGCTTTAGGGGGGTCAGAAGCGCCATCAGCGCGGGATTTCGGGCGATAGGGCTTTGGCTTAGGCCGTTGTTCTATCTTGAGAACCCGCCGGAGCTGGTGAATACATCAACGCCCGCACCAACATTCACGCCTGAACCGAGCTTTGAGCCTTTCGGTACATTCCAAAGTCCCACGCCCTCGCCCATGCCCGCCACCGACCCGCCCGTTTATATTGGTGAAGGAGTGGCTACACCGACTTGGTTTTTCGTACTAATAGCGTTGGCAGCTGTGGCGGCGCTCACCGTGATGATGCTGCTTATCGGCGCAAAGCACAAGAAAACGCAGAACGAGAACGAGGCGGAGCAGGCGAAGATAAAGCCGCAAAGGGGCGAAAAGCGGCGGCACGAGAGCAATGAATACACCGCCATGCCCGTCATGCTCGTGCGCGGGAGCTTTAGGCGGCTTATGACCTTCCTTGCAAGGGAGAGAATGCCTGTATCCATAGCCCTTACAAGCGCGGACGTAAAATCCTACGCTCTGCGTTTGGGCTGTGATGAGAGCGACATTAGCAGACTGCGTGAGCTGTACCTTAGGGCAAGATACTCAAAGAACGGAGTGTCGCTGCGTGAGGCCGCCCTGTCCGCCTCACTTGTGGCAAGCATCAAGAAACGAATAAGAAATACTATATCGGAACAAACCTGTGAACATGAATAGGATAAACCTATACCAATCGGAACTTGATCTCCTTTATGACCTGCTTCCGATCGCATAGGTAAGACCCCCTCTTTTCGGACGCCGCGGCAACCCTGCGGCGTCCTATTTTTATGTTGTGCCTACTATTTACCCGACAAAGCGCATAAGCTTTAGCATCACACACGGGGGTGGAGAAGGTGGGCGGAATGTATCGAAGACGTTGCGTGATGCTCGGCAACTATATTGTGGAAGCCAATTCGACCGTGAGGGGGGCTGCCGCAGAGTTCGGCGTCTCCAAGTCCACGGTACACAAGGATGTTACGACCAAGCTAAGACACATAGATCCCGCGCTTGCCGCAAGGGTGCGTCTGGTCTTGGAGCAGAACAAGGCGGAGCGTCATATACGCGGCGGTTTGGCCACGCACAACAAATATAAGGGCGCACAGCTCTAAAATGCGAAAAGCATATCAACAGCAAAGCCGTATGCAGCGCCGCTTGTCATACGGCTTGAACCGTTTGCCACAACCGCGCCCAAGCTGTCTTACAGCACCTCTTATAGCGGTCAATATGTGCGGGAAAGCTTCGGTGCGACGCCCGGACAGCTTTATTTTCCGCTGACACCCTTTACTTTGTGTTAATAATTGTGTAGAATCATATCTAAAGTGAGCGCGCCCATTTAGACTTGTTTCGTTTGTGCTTCAACAGGCGAAGGTATGCCGAACATGAGCGTGTGGCAAAAAGGATGAAACCATGCTGACAGACGAGCTTGCAAAGTCGATTACCGTATTCGACGTCGAGACCCCTAATTCAAGAAACGACAGGATATGCTCCATAGGCCTGACCTTCATTGAGGATGGTGAAGTGACGGGTTCGGAGTACTATTTGGTCAACCCCGAATGCGGTTTTGATGAGTTCAACATTGGCATACACGGGATATATCCCGAGGATGTCAAAGGCGCGCCGACCTTTCCGGAGTTGTGGGAAAGTATTCGAGACCATTTTTACGGCAGTCTGCTTGCGGCGCATAACGCCGGCTTTGATGTGAGCGTGCTGAAAAAGTGCTTTGCTGCCTACGGCATGGAGGAAAGCCCCATGTATTACGTCTGCACGGTGACTATGGCAAGAAGCTCGCGCTACGCTTTCTCAAACTGTAAGCTTCCCACCATATGCAATGCCTTCGACATAGAGCTTGACCACCACAACGCCGCAAGCGACAGTGACGCCTGCGCGTACATACTCTGTCGTTTCCTGCGTGACGGGATGGATTTGGATGAGTTCATACGTTCCTCCGACGCCTTGGGCGCGGGAATCAAACACCACAAGAGCGGCGGGGCTTCGTCCACGACCCTTGCGCTTAGGCACTTGCAAAGCTTTGTTTCACAGATATCCCGCGACGGAATACTGTCTAACTCGGAGGCCTATGCGCTCTCGGAATGGATGCGTGATAACTCAAGGCTTCGCGGCAATTATCCCTTCGACGCCGTATTCACGATACTCAATGACGCGATGGCGGATGGGGTGCTTGACCTTGTCGAGCTTGAGCATATGCAGGGAATCTTTTCACGGCTCTCCGACCCCGTGACTGAGTTTGCCGACGACTGTTCCGATGAGGAGGTGGCGGGTAAGACCTTCTGTCTGACGGGTGAGTTCAGCTGCGGCAGGAAGGACGAGGTTGAAAGGCTTATCGAGCGCTGCGGCGGCACTGTTCAAAAGAACCTTACAAGGGCGGCCGACGTCCTGCTTGTGGGCGGCAGGGGCAGCCCCGAATGGGGTCAAGGCAATTACGGCTCCAAGCTCAAAAAAGCGTTGGAGCGCAAGGAGAAGGGTGAGCCAATCAGGATATGGCGCGAGGCTGACTTTTTGCGGCTTGTAAGACAGTAGCGCTGTCTGCTCACAATGGCGTCAAACATGAATGCCGACAAGCCCATAGTGGTGGGATCGGTGAAATAGCCTCTCCTTCACTTGTATTCATTGATTCCGTGTTTTCACGCCAACCCAATAATGGTTGGCATCGACCAAAGATATGTAGGTATGACATGCGTTTTTTGTCCAAGGACAGTATAAAGAGCAGCCTTCTGATGCTGCTTGTGACCTTCTTTTGGGGGAGCGCGGTAGTCGCGCAGGATGAGGGTATGCGGTACATGGGCCCGCTTTCGTTCACAGCGGTGCGTTGCCTCTTGGCCGCGGCGGTGCTGTTCGCGCTGTATTTCGCGGGCAAAGGGGTGAGACGCCTAAGGAAGCTTCCGCCTGTTCCCCGTGATGAGGACAGAGCGAAGGTCAAGGCCTCCATCGTTGGCGGCTGCATATGCGGCTCTTTCTTGGTGGTGGGATTGCTGCTGCAACAGTATGGTCTGCTGTACACAACCGTGGGCAAATCCGCGTTCATCGCGACGCTCTATGTGGTGTTCATACCCTTGGTAGAGCTGCTGTTTGGGCACAGACCCAAGCTGAGGCTATGGCTGTCCGTGGCGTTATCGGTGCTCGGTCTGTATTTTATGTGCATGACGGGGAGCTTCAGCTTTGGCGCGGGCGACTTGTTGACCTTGGGTTCCGCGTTCATCATAGGTCTGTACATCATAGGGCTTGACCGATATGTCCAAAGGGTGGACGCGTTCCTGTTCACGGCGTTTCAGCAGTTGGTTTGCGGCACAGTTTCGCTTATCGCCATGTTCCTTTTCGAGGGAACGACTTGGAACGCCATAATGAACTCGTGGCTGCCCATACTCTATGCGGGCGTGGTTTCGGGCGTGTTCGCATATGCGTTGGAGGTCTACGCGCAGCGCGGGCTGTCACCCGTTCTTGCCGCTATTTTCTTCACTACCGAGGCTATATTCGCCGCATTAGCGTCCTATGTGGTTCAAGGCGAGCTGTTCACCCCAAGGGAGGCCATTGGCGCGTTGTTGGTGTTCGCCGCCGTGGTCGCGGCGCGTCTGCCCGAATGGAAAAGGAAGCCCAAGACAGAACAGCAAAAGTGATGTTTAACAACAAAGCAAGGGGCTGCGGCAATACTGCCGCAGCCCTTCCATATATGTGTTTAGTTGAGGCTCGTGCGTCGCTGCTCCAACTTGAGCAGGGTTTCATTAAGCGTCTTTAGTTTGTTGCGCTCCTCCTCGACCACGGCGGCGGGGGCTTTCGCAACAAAGCGTTCGTTGGAGAGCTTGCCGTCGGCTCGGGCGATCTCACCCTTGACGCGCTCAATTTCCTTCTCGACACGCTGCTTTTCCTTTTCGATATCGACAAGCGAGGACAGTGGAATGAACGCCTCCATGCCCGTGCAGGCTATATGCATGTCGCTCTTGGCGTTATCGCCGCGCTCGGAGGCTATGCTCACCTTGTCAGCGCCCGCAAGCTTCATGATGTATCCCTCAGCGTCCTTATAGCGTTCGGGTTCGTCACATAGCACATTCACGCTTATGCGCTGAGCGGGCGGCACCTTCATGTCGGCGCGCAGGTTGCGGATGGAGCGTACAAGCTCCATTATCCTCTCCATATCGGCAACGGCGTTCTCATCGCCCAAGCCCGTGGGAGTTGGCCAGTCGGACACCATTATCGACTTATCCGCTATCGGCAGACGCGAGTACAGCTCCTCTGTAATAAACGGCATGAAGGGATGCAGCAGCTTCATAGAGTCTCCAAGCACTCTAATCAGCACCGCCGAGACCGCGGTCTTGCGCTTCTCGTCATTGCCGTACAGCGCGGACTTGGCTATCTCTATGTACCAATCGCAGAACTCGCTCCAGATAAAGTCGCTTGTCTTTTCGGCGGCAAGATTCAGCTCAAAGGCGTCAAGATTGGCTGTGACCTCGCCTATTGTGCGGTCAAGCCTGCCTAATATCCACTTATCCGCAAGGTCAAGGTCGTTGGGGTCAATCCTTACAGAGGCGTCATCCTCAAGGTTCATCAGGAGGAAACGCGCCGCGTTGTATATCTTGTTGCAGAAGTTGCGGGCGGCTTCCACCTTTTCGTAGTAGAAACGCATATCGTTGCCCGCCGCGTTGCCTGTGATAAGCGAGAAACGCAAGGGGTCCGCGCCATAGTCGGAGATTATCTCCAGGGGGTCTATGCCGTTGCCCAAGGACTTGGACATCTTGCGCCCCTGCGAGTCCCTCACAAGCCCATGCACATACACCGTGTCGAAGGGCTTTTGCCCCATGACCTCATAGCCGAACACTATCATGCGGGCAATCCAGAAGAAGATTATGTCATAGCCCGTGTTGAGGGTATTGGTGGGGTAGAAGTACTTGAGTTCGGGGGTATCGTCGGGGTAGCCGAGTGTGGAGAACGGCCACATGCCGGAACTGAACCAGGTGTCAAGAACATCCTCATCCTGCCTGAGCTTTGCGCCGCAGCAGGGACAGTTCACCGGGTCATGCTCCTCTACGAAGGTCGCTCCGCAGGCGTCGCAGTAATATGCGGGAATGCGATGCCCCCACCAAAGCTGGCGCGAGATGCACCAGTCGCGGATGTTGTCCATCCAGTTGAAATACACCTTGGAAAAACGTTCTGGCACGAATTTGATTTCGCCGCTTTTGACCGCCTCAATCGCGGGGACTGCAAGCGGTTTCATATCCACAAACCATTGCTTTGAGACTATCGTTTCAATGGTGGTATGGCAGCGATAGCAGGTGCCGACGTTGTGGGTATAAGGCTCAACCTTGACAAGATTGCCGGAGATCTTGAGGTCCTCCTCGACCTTCTTACGGCATTCCATGCGATCCAAGCCGACATAGCGCCCGCCGTTCTCGTTGATATGCCCGTCGTCGGTGAACACGCGAATCACGGGCAGGTTACAGCGCCTGCCTACCTCAAAGTCGTTCGGGTCGTGACCCGGAGTAATCTTCACCGCGCCCGTGCCGAACTCCATCTCGCAGTACTCGTCCGCAACTATCGGAATTTCCCTGTCCATCAACGGCAGAATGACGGTCTTACCGATAACGTCCTTGTAGCGTTCGTCGTTCGGGTTGACGGCAATGCCCGTATCACCGAGCATGGTTTCAGGTCGGGTTGTCGCGACGGTTATGGAGAAGCTATTGTCGGGAGCATCATAGCGTATATGCCACAGGTGGCTGTCTTGGCTCTCGTACTCGACCTCGGCGTCGGACAACGCGGTCTTGCAGCAGGGACACCAATTGATTATGCGGTCTCCGCGATAGATAAGCCCCTTATCATAGAGCCTTTTGAACACCTTGGTGACCGCCCTTGAGCAGCCCTCGTCCATGGTGAAGCGCTCGCGTTCCCAGTCGCAGGACGAGCCCAAGGTGCGAAGCTGCTTTACTATGGTCGTGCCATACTGCTCGCGCCATGCCCAAGCGCGCTTTAGAAACTCCTCACGGCCTATATCAAGCTTGGTCAGGCCTTCCTTGGCCATCTGCTCGACTATCTTGACCTCGGTCGCTATGGAAGCGTGGTCGGTGCCGGGCAGCCAAAGCGCCTCGTAGCCGCTCATGCGCTTGTAGCGGATAAGCACGTCCTGAATGGTCTCGTCCAAGGCGTGACCCATGTGCAGCTTGCCCGTGATGTTGGGCGGGGGAATCACGATGGTGTAGGGCTTCTTGTCGGGATTGGGCTCGGCATGGAAAAGTCCGGCGCTCTCCCAACGCTTATACCACTTGTTCTCGACCTCGGAATGGTCGTACTGTTTGGGTATTTCAGCCTTCATATTATAGATACCTCCAAAATATAGATAGTCCGCTCTCGACCCAAAGGACGAAGCGGACGTTCGCGGTACCACCTTTGTTAAACGACGCTCATATAATGAACAGCGTTTCACTTGACGCCTTAACGCGGCACACGCGCATGGCTACTGTGATTTCACCACGCGGACTCCAAAGCGACTTCCGCACCGACAATCCGTGTCAACCTTTCAGCCAAAGGGTCGATTCTCTTATACGGCGCCATAATGCGTACTGCTCTTCTTCATCGTCAATACAGCATATTCTAAATCCGCCGCAGCAAATTGTCAAGGACAGATAGGATATATTTTGTAAAGTCGAGGAGTTTATAAAACGGTTTTAGGCGCTGCGGCAATGGATTTATAACCGCTCTCAAGCTCATTCACTATTCGTCCATCAACTCTTGCTGTCATCCTG
>DAOPJM010000029.1:0-2828 GCA_035399665.1 Clostridia bacterium | reverse complement strand
GGGGGAGCGGGGCTTTTACCGCAAGTCTGTTTCAAGATCCTTCGTCGCTGTTGCTCCTCAGGATGGTGGGGGAATTCTGGGAAGCGGCACTAACCTTGCCTAATTCATGGGTGCTGTGTTAACTGCTGCATACTTACCTCAAATAAACGCTTTCGCTCTTGCAATCCCAACGGCTTGAGGTTATAATGTGTCCTAAGAATACCGCAAAGGAGATTATGTTATGAAAGACTTAACGGCATATGTTGAATCCTTGGGGATTATCGCGCCGAAGGCAGTATACAGCAACCTTCCGCCGTCAATCCTGACCGAAAAAGCCCTTGAAAGGGGCGAAGGCACTCTCACCAACACCGGCGCGCTGCTTGTCACCACGGGCAAGTACACGGGTCGTTCCCCCGACGACAGGTTTGTCGTAGACGTACCCTCCATCCATAACGAGATTGACTGGGGCAAGATCAACGTCCCCATCACGCCGGAAAAATTCGACAGCATATACGGCAAGATGATGGCCTATATGCAGGGCAGAGACATATTTATTTTTGAAGGCTTTGCGGGCGCTGACCCTGCGTACCACCTGCCTGTTCGCGTAGTCAACGAGCTTGCAAGTCAGAACCTGTTTATTCATCAGCTCTTGGTGCGTCCCACCGAGCAGGAGCTTGCCGAGTTCGTCCCCGGCTTTACCATCATAGCCGTTCCCGGCTTTAAGTGCGTGCCTGAGATCGACGGCGTTCACAGCGAGGCCGCCATTATTGTGAACTTCGAGAAGCGCATGGTTATCATCGCGGGCAGTCAGTATGCGGGCGAGATCAAAAAGTCCGTATTCTCCGTCATGAACTACCTGCTTCCCAAGAGAGGCGTGTTCTCCATGCATTGCTCCGCCAACATCGGTAAGGACGGCGACTCCGCCTTGTTCTTCGGTCTGTCCGGCACGGGCAAAACCACCCTTTCCGCAGACCCCAACCGTTGGCTCATCGGCGATGACGAGCATGGCTGGTCCGACAAGGGTATATTCAATATTGAGGGCGGCTGCTATGCAAAGTGTATCAATCTCAGCCATGAGAACGAGCCGTTCATCTATGACGCAATCCGCTTCGGCGCGGTCGTCGAGAACGTCATCATGGATCCTGAGACTCGTGAGCTTGACTTTGACGACAAGCGTCTGACCGAGAATACCCGAGTGGGCTATCCCGTTGAGTTTATCCCCAACTGCATAGTCCCCGGCGTAGGCGATCATCCCAAGACGGTGGTGTTCCTTACAGCGGACGCCTTCGGCGTATTGCCTCCCATCTCCAAGCTAAACAAGGAACAGGCTATGTACCACTTCGTAAGCGGTTACACCTCCAAGCTTGCGGGCACCGAGCGCGGCATAGTCGAGCCTCAGACCACCTTCTCCACCTGCTTTGGCGCGCCATTCCTTCCCCTGCATCCCTCGTTCTATGCGGAGATGTTGGGCAAGCGTATCGAGGAGCATAACGTCAACGTCTACCTGGTCAACACAGGTTGGGCGGGCGGCAAGTACGGCGTAGGCAGCAGGATGAAGCTCCGCTACACCCGCGCCATGGTCACGGCCGCATTGACGGGCGCTCTTGAAAAGGGCGAGTTCGTGCTTGACCCCTACTTCAACGTCATGGTTCCCACCGCTTGCGAGGGTGTACCCTCAGAGTTCCTGTCCCAGCGCAGTCTGTGGGCGGACAAGGACGCTTACGAAGCCACCGCGAAGGACTTGGCAGCGCGTTTTGTTCGCAACTTCACCAAGTACAGCAACATGCCCAAGGCCGTAGTTGACGCGGGCCCCAAGGCATAACAAGAGCTAAGCATGGGGCTGCGGCAGAATCGCTTTGTCGCAGCCCTTTTTCATGGGTTGATAATGTAGATGAAGAAACACATAGGTATAGTCTGTCTCCTTGCCGCCGCCCTCTTATGGGGCGCCTTGGGATACTTCGTGCGCGGGCTGAACGCTTACGGCTTTTCCACCATACAGGTGGTATCACTGCGCTTTATCACCGCCTCGCTGTCAACGGCGGCGGCCGCGCTCGTCATCGATCGAAAGGCGTTTAGGATTCGGCCGAAGGATATTTGGATGTTCTTGGGAACAGGCGTCGCAAGCATATTCGCGTTCAACTACTGCTATTTAAGCTGCATGACCCTAACCTCGCTCACGCTTGCCGTAACCTTCACCTACACCGCGCCCGCGTTCGCTATTGCCCTTGCCGCAATACTCTTTAAGGAGCGTATAACCCCAAAGGTGATAATTGGCATGGTGCTTGCCGTCGCCGGAAGCCTTATCGCCATGGGCATATGGAACGCGGAGCTGAGGCTGACCCCGCTCGGAACGGTGCTTGGGCTGTCATCTGGTCTGTTCTTCGCTCTGTACAGTATATTCAGCAGGCTTGCGTTGAAGCGTTACAGCTCGCTCACCATAACCCTTTACAGCTTCATCTTCGCCGCGATTGCCGCGACCGCTGTATGCAGTCCTGTTGAAATGGTAAGTATCATGCATGACGCAGGCTTTGTGCCCAACCTCTTAGGCTTGGGCATACTCTGCACCCCGATACCGTACTTTCTATACACCTATGGCGTGTCAAAGGTGAAGGTCTCGGTAGCAAGCATCATGACGCTTGCGGAGATAGTCACCGCAACGCTTATCTCCGCCTTGGTCTACCATGAGGAGCTGCGCTTGTATCAGATAATCGGAGTGCTTCTGGTGGTGGGCGCGGTTATCCTGCTTGCCTTTGGGAACACCAACGCAGACAGCCCAAAAAAGGAAGAACCGATAAAGCAAGGCTGAACTTCGCGATTCCTTGCACAATTGGATATTCACCGAAAATAAA
>DAOPJM010000028.1:0-24075 GCA_035399665.1 Clostridia bacterium | reverse complement strand
AAAGAAAAAAGACAGGCGACCCAAGAATCAAAGGAACGATCCTCGAAAACCAAGGAACCCCAAACGGAATCTAATTTCGTTCACCGCGATAAGGGCAGCGGGCTTAGCGGCGGCAGGTCAAGCCGCGACGGTAAAGCACCCCAATAAAGCGCTGTGAATCGAAAGGTTGAGCAAACAAAAGAAAAAAGGAGCGGAATCATGAAGAAACACATCTCTCTGGTACTTGCATTTGTCCTGCTGGCACTTTGCCTTACAGGATGTGCGACCCAAAGCGCCAACTCCTCTTCGGAGGAAGACACACTCTCACAGGTCATGTCGTCCGGCAAGCTGGTAGCAGCTTTCGAGATTGGCGACGAGCCGTGGGGTTACACCGACCCGGCTACCGGCAATTACACGGGCTTCGCGGTTGAACTCATTTCGGGCTTTGCAGCATCGATCGGCGTTGCGGTCGAGTGGATGCCCCTTGAGTTCTCCGAGCTTATCCCCGCCGTACAGACCGGCAAGGCCAACATCATCAGCTCCAACATCTCCCGTACCGCCGCCCGTTCAGCCACAGTGCTGTTCACCGACGCCGTGGGATATGCAAGCTGCGTAGCGGTCGTTTTGTCTGACAGCCCCTATACCAATGTAGATCAGCTGAATGACGCGTCCGTCACCATTACCGCCCCCGCAGGCTCCATCTATGAGGATATGGCCTACGAGAGGTTCCCGAACGCCACAGTAAGCGCTCTGTCCTCCACCAGCGATGCTATCGCGGCTCTGAAGGCAGGTCGTGCGGACGTTTACCTCACCGACACCAATCAGGCGTACATGCTGATGAAGGGCGACAGCTCTGTTACCTACCTTCCTCAGTACCTCGATACCGATACCGTAGCGTTCGCTCTCGATCTCGATATGAAGTCCTACACCCTGCGCGACGCTTTCAACACCTACCTCAAGGTTTGCAAGCTCAACGGCACCTACAACGAACTGTACAACAAGTACTTCGATTGCGACTGGGTACCTCTGATGGACGAGTACGGCGCGTAAATGAGCAGTAAAACGCTCAATTGCGGCATTATCGCTTAAGCAGTAATTCTGCGGTTGATTTCACGGGCCAAGGAATCAGCCGCAGAATTTTTATAACCATCCCGAGTCTCAAAGGAGTACGCTATGAATTATGTTCAATTCCAGCAATGGCTGCCTTCTCTGCTCGAAGGTCTGAAGATTACGCTGCTTGCCTCGGCCATTTCAATCTTCACTTCGATAGTGTGGGGTTCCATCGTTTCAATACTCAGTTCTCTCGGCAGTAGGATTTTGTCGGGCGTCATGCGTGTTTACACCTCGATCTTTCGCAACACGCCGCTGTTGGTCATCATGTTCTTCTGCTTTTACGGACTTCCTCTCATGGGTGTCTCAATGCCCGCGCTCGTCTGCGGAATACTTGCCATAACTCTGAACGAGGGAGCGTTTGTCGCCGAGATATTAAGAGGAGCCGTCAAGAACCTGCCCGCGGGCGAGATTGAAGCGGCATACAGCCTCGGCCTTTCACGTTTTAGTGTCGTAACACGCATTGTGTTCCCGCTTGCGATAAGGAATTCCGTACCCATGCTCACCGGTCAGGCCTCGATCATGGTCAAGGATACGTCGCTATTCTCGCTTATTATGATAGTCGATATCACAAGAGCGGGCAGTATGTTCTATGATAAGTACCTGAGCAGCGTGTCGATATGGATCGTAGCCGCGATCTACGTCGCTATATTCCTGCTCATTACTCAGCTTGGCAAGTTTGTCGAAAAGAAAAGTTTGGTAGCGAGGTGAGTGTGATATGTCGATAGGAAGTATGATAAAGTATATGCTCCCGGGTGTTTGGATTACCTTCGAGCTTGTCCCCCTGTGCATAATAAGCACATTCATCATCGGACTTCTTCTTGGTATGCTGATGTTCAAGAAGACCATCATCATCAAGCAGACGCTTGACGTCTACAACATCATCATGCGCGGCATACCTGCGCTGGTCGTTTTGAAGCTCTTGTATTACAACGCCGATTTCGGCTCCGCCTTCGTCACCGCGTGGATAAGCCTTACGCTCTATCACTCGGCCTACGTCGGCGAGATTATAAGAGGCTGCTTCGAATCTGTCCCCAAGGGGCAGATGATGGCGGGTCAGTCGCTGGGTCTTAATTACTGGCAGATTATGTTCAAGATATATCTCCCGCAAACCTTCAAGCAGATGATTCCGACGCTGTGCGGACAGTACATACTTGTGGTCAAGGACACCACCCTTGTCTACATCGTCAGCGTTCAGGATATCATGTGGCTTGGCAGGCAGCTAATGGCACAGACGTTCAACCCGATACTTGGATACCTGTTGATAGGTGCATTCTACTATGTGCTGTGTTCAATAATCGAGTTCATTGCGCACCGCGTTGAAAAGAGGCTCGACCACACGAACAGCCTCAACAGAGTCG
Source organism: Clostridia bacterium (assembly GCA_035399665.1). GTDB lineage: Bacteria > Bacillota > Clostridia > Christensenellales > CAG-138 > DAOPJM01. The sequence continues at coordinate 21,625 of DAOPJM010000028.1, read as the reverse complement.
GTATGCGCTCAAGAGCATCCATTTAGCGGAATCTTCAATAGATTAGGAAAGGAATTACTCATCATGGAACAGACAGGAAAGACCCTCGTAGAGTTTAGGGACGTCTGCAAGTCCTTCAATAACGGCAAGACCGTGGTCTTGGATCACTTCAACTTTGATTTCATTCAGGGCGAGACTCACGTCATCTGCGGCAGAAGCGGCGCGGGCAAGAGTACCCTCATTCGCTGCATCAACTACCTTGAGAAGATAGACAGCGGATCCATCTTGGTCGAAGGCGAACCGGTCACCAAGCATACCACCACCGATGTGCGCAAGCGCATAGCCATGGTTTTTCAGAACTTCAACCTTTTCCCGCACATGACGGCATTGCAAAACGTCACGTTCGGGCCGATTCAGTCCCTGCATAAGGACAAGAAGGAAGCCGAGGAATCGGGCAAGATGTTCTTGGCAAAGGTCGGTCTGAGTGATAAAATCAACGTAAAGCCCGGACAGCTTTCAGGCGGTCAGCAGCAGCGTGTCGCGATAGCCCGTGCGTTGAATATGTTCCCGGACATGATACTGTTCGACGAGCCGACGAGCGCGCTTGACCCCGAGATGGTGGGCGAGGTCATAGACATCATGAAGGAGCTTGCCGACGAGCATCGCAGCATGATAGTCGTTACCCATGAGATGGGCTTTGCAAAGGAAGCCGCTCACAGGATATCCTTCCTTGAGAACGGACAATTCCTTGAGACGGCCGACCCTGAGGAGTTCTTCAACAACCCGAAGAACGAGAGCCTCGCCAAGTTCATCCGTCAGATTCAAACCGTATAGCGTCACTGCCGCCCTTGACGCCTGCTTCGAACGAGGACACGGGCGTTGAAGGCGGCGAAAAATAAACTAACTCGAATTAATTTGGAGGGCAATCATGGAAAACAGACCCAAAATCTTGGTCGTAGGCAGCCTTGTAATGGATCAGATAATGACCACAGCGGTGTTCCCGCGCCCCGGACAGACCGTTCTTGGCAAGGGCTTTTGCAAGGCTCCGGGCGGCAAGGGCGCCAATCAAGCCGTGCAGATGAGCCGCCTTGGTGCGGATGTTGCCATGTTCGGCAAGCTTGGACACGACAGCAACGGCTCCGAGCTTATCGCGGCCTGCCGCGAAGCGGGCATAGATTGCTCCATGATACATTTTGATGAGCATGAGCCTTCGGCCTGCTCGGTCATTATACTTGAGGTGCAGCCCGACGGCTCCACGCAGAACCGTATCATAGTCAATTCGGGCGCGAATATGTCCATACGCCCCGAGGAGCTGAAGGAGCTTGAGGACAAGGTCGCAAGCTTCGACATGGTCGCGCTGCAGCTTGAAATACCCATGCAGATAAACGAGCTTATCGCGGAGTACGCCTACAAGAAGGGCGTTCCCGTCATGCTCAACTCCGCGCCCTACGCGCCCCTGTCCGACAGCCTTCTGTCGCATTTGAGCTTCATCTCGCCCAATGAGACTGAAGCGGAGGATCTGACGGGGATAGCCATAAGGGTGGACGGCAAGGTCGATCTGACCAACGCAAAATGCGCCGCCATGCAGCTTAGGAGAAAGGGCGTGAAGAACGTCCTCATTACCTTGGGCTCGGCGGGTGCGCTGCTCCTTAACGACGACGGATGCATACACAGCCCCTGCGCCACAAACATAAGCGCTGTGGACCCGACCGCGGCGGGCGACTCCTTTGTCGGCGCGTTCTGCTATGCGGTATGCTGCGGCAGACCTTGGGAGGAGGTGCTTGAGTTCGCGAACCACTGCGCCGCGCTCACGGTATCCGCTATGGGCGCAATGCCCTCGCTGCCCACGCTTGACAAGGTCAACGGTATGCTAAAGAGCCGCGGGAAACGGAGCTTTTCATGATTGACGCGAGAGAGGCATTAGAACATTTTACCGACGTTGCCCGCAGTGAAACGGCTGAGTTTGTATACGATATTGACTACGAGCGGCTTAGCTTGGCCGCGGAGCTGATATCATCTTGCGAAGCGAACGGCGGGAGACTGCATGTGTCGGGTATAGGCAAGCCCGCGCACATAGCCGGTTACGCGGCGTCCCTGTTCTCCTCTACGGGGACTCCGTGCTATTTTCTCCACGGCACAGAGGCGGTTCACGGCTCCTGCGGTCAGCTTATGGAAGGCGATGTGGTGATATTTATCTCCAACAGCGGCGAAACCGCCGAGATGAAGTCCACCGTTTCCGCCGTGATAAACAACGGCTGCAAGGTCATAGGCATAACGGCCAAGCCCGAATCATGGCTGGCAAAGCACAGTGACGTCTGCCTTACAGCGGGAGTGCCTGAGGAGGGCGGCCCGCTGAACCGTGCGCCAAGGATGTCCATAATCGTTGAGACGCTCATGCTTCAGGCGCTCAGCGTGGTCTTGCAGGCGAAGAAGGATATTACGCCTGAGTGGTATGTGAAGCGGCATCCTGCGGGGGCGCTCGGCAAGCTCCGCGACGAGGAAAAGCAAGGCGCATAGAAATATCGGCGGATAAAAAGAAAAGAGGCAAAAGCTATGCTTAAGGGCGAATGCATAAATCCCGAAATTAACGAGGTCTTGGCCTATCTCGGCCACGGCAGTAAGATTCTGATAGTTGACGCTAACTATCCGCTTCGCGAAAAGAGCGGAGACGCAAAGAAGATATATCTTGGCTTGAAAAGGGGTATTCCAACCTCATGTGAGGTGCTGAGTACCCTGCACAGCGCAATCAACATCGAAAGCGCGGAGATGATGATACCCACGGATGGCAGCAAAGCGGAGTGCGTGGAGGAGTTTCGCGGTGAGCTTTGCGGCATACCCATAAAAACCCTTGACCGCTTTGAGTTTTACTCGGCGGCGATGGCGCCGAATGCCGTGGCTCTTGCGATATCCACAGGCGAACAGCGCACCTTCGGCTGCATACTGATTACAGTAGGCTGTGCATGAAAATCCGACTTTACAAACCCCGTCGAAGCTGTTATTATACATAACGAAAAAGACGGGATGAACATAACGTGAAAGGACAACTGTATCCATGAACGATAAATTCAAACGCCGTCTTTGCTCGGGAGAGTTTCAATTCGGCACTCACATAAACGCTTGTGACCCGACGTTGACCGAACTGTTGGGCGGCTGTGGCTTCGACTACCTTTGGATAGACACCGAACATACCGCAATCGACTATACAGGCCTTCAAATGCACCTAATCGCGGCTCGGGCAGCGGGCTGTCCCGCGTTGGTCAGGGTGCCTTGGAACGAGCCTTATCTCGCAAAACGCGTCTTGGAACAGGGGCCTGACGGCATAATCTTTCCAATGATACGTTCTGTGGAGGAAGCGAAAAAAGCCCTTGACGCCTGTATTTATCCGCCCGACGGACTGCGCTGCTTCGGGCCAATAAGGGCGCAGGGCTACGGAAGCGTTCCCTTGGACGAATACATGGAACAGGCCAAGAACGGCCTTTGCCGCCTGCTGCAAATTGAGCATTTCGACGCTGTCAACCATATAGACGAGATACTGGAGCTTGACGGACTGGACGGCGTGATACTGGGGCCATGCGATTTGTCAGGCTCGGTGAAGCTGCTTGGGCAGACAAACGCGCCCGAGGTCGCTTCGCTGATAGACAGAACTATCGGCAAATGCCGCGAACACGGCGTGCCTGTGGGCGTGTCGCTTGGGGCGTGCGGGCCTGATACCGTGCTTGCGTGGAAGCGGCGCGGGGCGCAGTTTGTGTCGGCGGGATCGGAATACGGCTATGTGCTGAGGGGAGCAGGTCAACTGCTGAAGGGAGTGCGAGCCGAAGGATAAAGCAATCAACGGAATGGGAGAGTAGGTTATGAAAGAGATTCAAAGGATATCGGTTGCGGACGCGGTAGCGGATCGTATTCGTGAGATGATAGATTCGGGACAGTACGCACCGGGGCAGAAGCTGCCGACGGAGTCGGAGCTTTGCGCCATGATGAAGGTGAGCAGGACGAGCGTAAGGGAAGCATTCAGCGTGCTGAAGGCCTTGGGCTTTGTTGAGCTGCGTCCCGGAAAAGGCGCTTTCGTAGCCGACTACTTGGCAAAACACGTCGAACGCAGCTGGTACGACGTAGACGACGCGAAGTTCTACGATTTTATGGAGGTAAGGCTTGCCATAGAGACCCTGTCGGTACGCCTTTCCGTTGAACGCGCAAACGAGGAGCAGATCCATGAATTGGAGGAAATCCATACAGCCTTCGTCTCGGCTACCCTCAATCAGGATCTTGTCCGCATGATTATGCTTGATGAGCTTTTCCATCGCAGAATAGCGGAGTTTACGAACAACCAGCTTCTGATAAATATAAGTGATCAGCTGCTTGAATGCTTCAGGGTCTATCGCAGCGACTCCTTCACCAACAAGCATGTATATCAGAACGCCATAGGCCCGCACGCGGCGATTCTTGACTGCTATAAAAAGCGGGATTCACAGCGCGCCGTACAGGAGATGACGGCCCACCTTGATATTACTGCCAAGGACATGGAGATCATACACTGCAAGACCGGCGATAATGCCGGATCTATATCAGGAGGCAATAATGGATAATTTCGAATTTTACTCACCGACCCGTTTCATATTCGGCAAGGGACGCGAAACCGAAATCGGGAAGTTTGCTTCGCGCTTTGGGGCTAATCGCATCCTAATGGTCTACGGCGGCGCAAGCGCGGAGCGCAGCGGCCTGTTGAACAAGGTCAGAGCCGCGCTGAAGGAAGCCGAGCTTCCGCTGTTCGAGCTGGGCGGCGTCAAGCCGAATCCCCGCAGCGGACTTGTGTACAAGGGCATAGACATTTGCCGTGAGAACGGCGTGGACTTCGTGCTTGCGGTGGGAGGCGGCAGCGTCATAGACACCGCGAAGGCGATAGCGGGCGGCGTCCCCTATGACGGAGATTTCTGGGACTTTCACATCGGGAAGGCGACTATGCAAAGCGCCCTGCCCGTGGGCGTGATTCTCACCATCGCGGCGGCGGGCAGTGAAGGCTCGGACGGCTGCGTCATTACAAACGAGAACGGTATGCACAAGCGCCCGGGCGGCAGCGAGCTTTTGCGCCCTCGCTTTGCGATACTCGACCCTGAGCTTACCGAGACGCTTCCCCCGTATCAGACGGCGTGCGGCGTCACGGACATAATGGCGCATGTGCTTGAGCGCTATTTTACCAATACCCCCGACGTCGAAACGAGTGACAGGCTATGTGAGGCGCTGCTTTTGACGCTTGTGAACGAAGCGCCCAAGGTGATGAGGAACCCAAAGGACTATCAGGCTCGCGCCAACATCATGTGGACGGGCAGCCTTGCTCACAGCGACATAGTCGGCGTTGGCAGGGCGCAGGACTGGAGCAGCCATGAGATTGAGCATGAGCTTTCCGCCCTGTACGACTGCGCGCACGGCGCGGGTCTTGCGGTGATATTCCCCGCTTGGATGCACTTTGTGCTGGAGCATGACGTGGATCGCTTCTATAAGCTTGCGGTGCGCGTTTGGGGCTGCGAGACTTCAGAGGACAGGCTGTCTGTTGCCAAGGAGGGCGTGAAACGCTTCACGGCGTTCCTGCGTTCGCTCGGTATGCCCACCTCGTTTGGCGAACTCGGAGCCAAGGAGGAGGATATTCCTACGCTCGTTGAGAACCTGTTCTATGAGCGCTCCGGCAAGATAGGTCAGTTCGTGCCGTTGGGACGCGGGGAGTGCGAGTCCATATACCGCATAGCGGCAAAGGCATAGCATTAAGGCTAAAAAGTAAGGGACTGCGGGGTTTACCGCAGTCCCTTTTGTATTATGGGGTTGTTGAGTTTAGTAGCCTCTTTGCACGTCTATCAGGTTCTTCAGCTCAAGCCCCAAGGCGTAGCGTTTGAGGTTGGAGGCGGAGATGTCAACCATGTAGTTGAGTACCTGCGGGAGAAAGTCATGCCCTGCGACGTGCGGAGTTATGAACACGTTGGGCATACCCCAAAGGGGGTGATCAGGGGGGAGGGGTTCAGGCTCCACCACATCCAACGCCGCGCCGGATAGGGTGCCGTCCCTTAGGGCGTTTACAAGCGCGTCGGTGACGATACAAGAGCCTCTGCCCGCGTTGACCAGAATCGCGCCGCGTTTGATCGCGGCAAAGCGTCCTTCGTCAAACATACCAAAGGTCTCACGGGTGGCGGGCAGGGTCAGTATCACCGCGTCGGCAAGCGAAAGCTGCTCCTCAAGATGGCTCATGTCGTATAGCTCGTCGGAGCGTACTTTGTCGCTTTTGCCGCTTTTTGTCACGCCTACGGTGTACGCGCCGAGGCCGCGAAGCAGGGACGAAAGCGTCCCGCCTATCCTGCCCATGCCGACAAGCACTATCCTTGAGCCGAATACCATGCGCTCGTTGCCTTCGTCATGCCATAGCCTTTCGCGCTGATTGTCGGCATACCTTGGGAGCTTCTTCATCACGGCAAGCAGGATGGAGAGCATGAACTCCGACTGAGCGATGTCATAGGCGCCGCCCGCGTTGGTCAGAAGTACGCCGCTTGGAAACTTACCCGACAGCAGCACTCGATCTACGCCGTCGGTGCGAAGCTGATACCACTTTAAGCGTTTGCAGTGCGGCAGCAGGTCGCTGTTGATGTTGCCGATAATGATGTCGGCTTGGGCCGCGTCCTCTGCGGACACCCCGTTTGGGTGACGGAAGGTGTACGCGTACTGAGGAACCGCGCCTGTGAGCTTGCTTTTTTGCGCCTCATCAAGAGGCAGGGCTACAAGAACATTCAAGGTCATTACCTCACAAAATGAAGTTAGCGCTAAAAATCGGCGTCTCCGCTTTTGATCAGGTCATCTTCAAAAGCATCGTTGCCGTGGGTCATTTTCGCGCCGCCTACATTGTACCAGAACCAAGCGCTCTTATCAAGCCCAAAAACCCGCCGCCCAAGAAATGAAAGGGGCTGTCGAATTAAATCGGCAGCCCTTCTTTGATTGTCGCGTTATCGCTTGTTACAGCAGCGCCGCAAGGTCGGGAAAGAGGGAGAGGGAACGCTTCAGTATTCCATTCATGTGGGCTATCACTACGCCGTAGTTGGTCATTGGCACGCCCTGATCCATGGCGCATTTATAGCGACAGCGCATCTCCCTTTCGTTCAGCATACAGCCGCCGCAATGCAGTATCACGGCGTACTTGGAGAGGTCGTCGGGGAACTCTGTGCCGCTCGTAGTCTCGATATTGAGCTTGCAGCCGCAATGCGCGGCAAGCCAGCGCGGAATCTTGACCGTGCCTATGTCGCCGCATTGACGATGGTGGGTGCAGCCCTCGCTAATCAACACGGTGTCGCCGTCCTTCAGCCTGTCGATTGCGGCAGCGCCCTTGACGGATTGCTCCAACGTACCCTTGTAACGCGCCATGAGTATGGAGAACGAGGTCAGCGGTATGCTGCTTGGGGTGTCCGTGGAGACGCGGCGGAACGCCTGACTGTCGGTTATCACCATGGCGGGCGGGGTCTTTAGCCCTGAAAGAGCCTCCTTCAGCCTGTCCTCCTTGACGGCGGCGGCTATGCCGTCCGCCTCCAGCACATCGCGTATGACCTGCTGCTGCGGGAGTATCAGCCTGCCCTTGGGGGCGGCGGAGTCAATCGGGATTACTAAAACCACGGTGTCGCCCGCCTTTATAAGGTCGCCCACAAGTCTCTTGCTTTCGTCCTGCGCGGGTACAAGGTGCGCCAAACGCTCCTTCAGCTCGAATATGCCCTCGCCTTTGAGTGCGCTGCAATAGAGCGTATCTTTATCGGGAGCGGGATGATTGGGCGCAAGGTCGGACTTATTCATCACGACAACGTAGCTTATGCCCTTGTCGATAAAGAGCCGAATAAGCTCTCTGTCAACGTCAAAAAGCCCTAAGGAGGCGTCGGCGACAAGTACGGCAATATCGGTTTTGTTCAGCACCTGCTTGGCTTTTTTAACGCGAAGTCCGCCAAGCTCGCCCTCGTCGTCAAAGCCCGGAGTGTCGATTATCACCACGGGGCCAAGGGGCAGAAGCTCCATGGATTTGAACACGGGGTCGGTGGTCGTGCCCTTGGTGTCGGACACTATCGCAAGGCTTTGTCCGGTCACGGCGTTGACAAGGCTGGACTTACCGGCGTTGCGGCGGCCGAAGAAGCCTATGTGCAGTCTTTCGCCCGAAGGCGTGTCGTTCAGTCCCATAGCGCCTCCAGTTAAAAGCCGTTCGCGGCGTCGGACACGGGCGCGAAGATGGACATAACCTGCTCGTCTGTCAGTTCAATGCCGAACAGCTCCAGATAGTACGCCTTGGCTTCGGCGGCAACGTCAATGTCGCCGAACAGTTCGGGGTAGACGGTCTTTGCAAGCCACAGCAGGGTAATCGGGGTGTCCGCGCCGGGGGTGTAGCTGCGGTACATTCCAAGGGGCATCTTGTACACGCGCCCGTTTTCCACCGCGGCAATACCGCTCCAGTCGTCCGTGCCTATGGCGCTGTTGATGATATCCGCGGGTTGAGCCTTGGTGAAGTTGGTAACAAGTATCACATCGGGGTTCCACGCGTACACCTGCTCCAAGTTGACGGCCACGGAGTTGTCGTTCTCAAGCTCCACACCAACGTTGTTCGCGCCTATCGCGTCGCACCACCATTGACCGAAGAAGTTCTTGCCCGAGGTCAGCATTGTGGTTTCGCTGTACTGGAACAGTACAAAGATGTTCGCCCTTTCCGATTCGTCAATATTAGCGACCCTTGACTGCACCAGCTCGTATATCTCGTTGGAGCGTGTCTTGACAAGCTCCGCCTTGTCGTTCGCGGGGAACATTTGGCTCAAAAGGGCGATCCAGTTGTTCAGGGTTTCTATGCAGTTATAGCCCCACTTGTTGGCCGAAATGCCCACGGCGGCAAAGCCTGCGGAGCGCAGAGCCTCGCCCACGGCGGTATCTGAGGAGCTGTAAAACACCACGTCGGGGTCAAGCAGCAAAAGCTCCTCGGTATTCACCGTGTCGCCGGACACGCACTCGGTCTCGGCGTTGAGTATCTCGGGGTACAGCTCGCTCAAAAGACCGCTCTTGGCGGCCGCCATGCTCACGGCGGGCATGGCCACTATCTTCTCGGCGGAGTTGAAGAACACGGTCAGCACGCTCGGCAGGGGGTATATGCCGCAAACGGCGATACGCTCTATGTTGACGGGGACTGTGACCTCATAATCGGCATGGTCAATTATCGTAATGGTATCCTCCGCTTCGGGGGCGGCAGAGCAGCCCAAGATGGAGAGCGCAATCATGGCGCACAGGATGATGCAGACAGTTCTTTTCATAAGTAATATCCTTCCTTTTCTATAATCTTTTGCCTATAAGGTTTGGTATGCTTTTTCTGTATATTCGTCCGGAGAACGCTTCGCTCGGCAGCTCATAAAAGCGTGTCAGACCGCCGCATATCGGCTTGTAGAGGGGGTCGGCGACCACTATGCCGGAGTAAAGCAGGGGGATAAGCTCGTCCTCGTCAGACGCAAGGCAATCGCCAAAGCCCATGAGGGCTTTTTCGGTCTCAAGCGGACAGATTACCCTGCACGACAGCCCTGTCTGCGCCTCGATTGCCGCCGCCAATGAGCCGGAGTACACGCTTTCGCCCACTATGCTTATTTGGGGAGCCGCACCATCTGCGCGGCGCAGGGCGCAGGGCGCGGAGCATTCGCCCGTCTTTGAGGCTTTATGCAGGGCGTTTATCAGCACACCCGAGAACTCCTTGCCTATCGGAACTCCGACGACATAAGGAGCGCCAAAGGTGCGCTTAAGGTACTTTGCGGCGGACAGCCCCGCATAGGACACGACAAGGTTTACATCGGCAAGTCCCGAACGCGCAAGCTCGTCAGGGGAGCTTCCCATCGCCCAAGAGGAGAGGGGCGTAAGACCGCCTCTTTGGAGCAGCTGACGTATGCTTTCATTGCTTCCGTTCACCGAAAAGTCCAAGGGCGTCAGCCCCAAGACGTTGACCCTGCCCGAACCCGCTTGGCGGGAAAGGGTGCGATCGACAAAGCGCTTTGCATAGGCGGTAAACGCCATGCCTGCGCCCGAAAGGTAGGAGTGCATACTGTTGGTCTTTAGGCCAAGGCAGGGTATGCCCGTACGCTCCTCGATTACCCGCGCCACGGCGTCGAAGTCCGTGCCTATCATCATGGGTATCGGAGTTCCCGCTATGGCGATGAACCTGGGGTGCAGCTCGTTTGCCGCCGCGCACACGTCATGTATAAGCTTGTCGTCGCCGCCCATGATGGCGTCCATCTCGGTCATTCCCGACAGAAACACCATACTGTCATGGTCGTACCAGCGCGGCTCATCGTGGGTGTTGTAGGTGGAGTTGCAGCCTGAGGCGTCGTGCATGACGGTCATTCCGCCAAGCTCGAACAGGGCGGAGGGCACGCCCGAAATGTCGGCGGCATAGGTGGAGATTATCCTTGAGGTCTGTTTCATAGGCAGCAGCCTCCCGCGCAGCCCAAGCCCTTGGGCTGAATCTCAATCTTCGCGTCCTTGGGGTTTTCAAAGGCGTCCGTGATAAGCTCCGCAAGACGGATTATGCCCATGTAGCCGTGAAGTCCGCCGTCCTCCACTATGTTGACAAAGCGACAGGTTCCGCAGAAGTACGCCGCCTTCTGCCCGATGGCAAGGGTGTTGCGCTCATCTCGCGGGTATACGCGCATTTCGGGGTGTATCGTGGGGTGCAGACGCAGGGACGGGTAATTCCGCTTGAGCCACAAAAAGGCGTCCCTGTCGGCGGTGCTTATCGAGTCCAAGAACAGGTCGGTAACGTTGAACCCATGATTTATCAGCAGCCGCGCAAGCTCCATCGGGTGTGACAGCGCGGTGTAGTCGATGGCGACAGGGGCGTCGCCTACGATGGCTCGCGCTTTGAACAAGGACTCGTCCGCTAAGGCGCGAAGGGCGGAAGCGTCGGGCGGGTTCGTCTCAAGCGCCGCGGCCAAAAGCTCAAGCTCGCGGTCGATGTCGTCATAGTCGGGGATGAAGGGCAGGTACAGGCATCTATGGGCAAGCCTTTCACAGAGCGCCTCGCAGCCCGCCTTCGCGGCGGGGTACATGGCGATATTCAGATACGAAGTCGCCATAAGCTGATACTCGTCGTAGCTTTTGCAGGCGGTAATCTCCCTCAGGGTGCGGCCCGACTGTTGAACCATCTGTACAAGCTCGCAGTCGGGGTAGGTTTGCAGGTCGCTTCCGATGATATTGACGCTCATGCCGTCCACGGGGGCGGGCTTTAGCAGGCTGTAAAGTCTGCTTCGCATGGTCTGATCGGGGGTGAGGCCGCTCTTTCGCATGATGGGATCCATGTAGCAGTCGGTGAAATCCACATTGGGGAAACGCCGCCTAAGCTCCGCGTAGCAGCGTGTGACGTCGCAGGACATGAAGTGATGTATGCAGCTTGTGTACACAAGTACGGCGCGGGGCGTCCTTTGAAGCTTGTTGAGTATGTCGGTCACGCCCTCAATCATCAGCTCCTCCATGTCGCCGTCAAGCACGTTGTTCTCGCGTATGGCGACGGTGGAGAAGCGTTCCGCCGCGCCCATCTCGGCGGCGGTCAGCACCACACCTCTAAGGCAGCCGGCGGCGCAGATGAAAATCTCATGGGATTCGGGTACAAGCATACCCGTGTGGACTATGTTCCATACGCCCCTTGCGGGCGCGGCATACTCCAAGCCCGTCTCGAAGGGGGCGGGGTAGGACGCCTCGCCCACGGACACGGTGGTTTGGGTAAGGTCGGGCTTTTCGCCCAAGCGTTTCAGCATGGCGTCAATCCACCTCGCTTTCACAAGCCTTCATGACGGAGCGCATAAGTCCGCGGTACTGCTCCGCCATATCGCTTTTCGGGAAAGCCTCGATTACGGTTTTGCCCAACTCCTCGGCGTCCTGAACGACCTCGCTTCTGTCAAGCGTGCCAACAAGAACGGTCGAGACGTCGTTCGCAAGCTCTAAAACCTTCTCCTGCTCGTTCTTGACGTTGCGGCGGTTGAGGATAATGCCGCCCAAGCGCGCATAGCCGCGATTCTTGAAGTTCTCTACGGCGACGGCGATGTTGGCGGCGGCGTGTATGGACATATTCTCGCCAGAGGTGACGATGAACACCGTACCCGCGTAGCCCTTGCGCATGGGTACGGAGAAGCCCCCGCACACAACATCGCCTAACACATCGTAGATTATGACGTCGGGAGCTAACTTTTCATACGCACCCTTGTCGTGCAGCAGCTCCAAAGCCGCGGTAATGGCTCTGCCCGCGCAGCCAAGCCCGGGCGTGGGGCCGCCCGCCTCAACGCAGACCACGCCGCCGTAGCCGATGTTTACCATATCTTCAAGCTCAATGCTGTCCCTGCCTCTGTCTTGGATAAGGTCGATGACGGTCACGGCCCTGCGCCCGCCAAGCAGGGATGATGTAGAGTCCGCTTTCGGGTCGCAGCCTATCTGCATGACCTTCAGCCCCGCGTCCGCTAAGGCGGCGGAGATGTTGGAAACGGTGGTGGACTTGCCTATGCCCCCCTTGCCGTAGACCGCAAACTGTATCATAAATTCATTCCTTTCATCAATTCCGTTTTTAATGTGGGAGCTTCGTCCCGCGTTTGTCTGTTGCTGTCATCCCATGCCAAGAAGCTTTGCTCCGGGGCAGGGGCTTGTCAGTCGTCTTTCTTGGTGAAGTCGCCCCTTGCCACGGTCAGCTCATAGCCAATTTCACGCATGTGCCGTCCAAGGACGTTCAGGCTCTCCGCCGCGTCGTCGCCCGTTATCGCCTTGTTGTCGTAGAGCATATATTTTTTACGGTCAATGACGGGGGAGAGGTTGGGCATAATGACGTTCGCGCCCGAAAGCACGCCCCTTTGTCTGCCGTCGCTGCTCACCGTGCCAAGCGCGGTGGTCGCGGGCAACAGCACATCGGGCAGCATAATGCGGCACAGGCTCAAAAGCAGCAGCGTCAAATCCACGCTTCCCGCGGGGAAGGCGGCAAAGGGGGTCTTGCCATGCGGTATGAACGGCCCGGTGCCTATCATCTCAGGCTTGAAATCGCGCATGAACAGCATATCCAAGGCAAGGTCGGAGGGGGTCTGATAGGGCGAGCCTATCATCATGCCGCAGCCCGTCTGATAGCCTATCGCCTTCAGATTGTCAAGGCAGCGCATACGGTTTTCAAAGCTCTGTCCGCTTGGATGTAGCTTCGCGTAATGTTCGGGGTTCGCGCTCTCGTGGCGCAGCAGATAGCGGTTCGCGCCCGCGTCAAAGAGCAGCTTGTAGCTCTCAATAGAGCGTTCGCCTATGGAAAGCGTAATCGCGCAGTCGGGGTAGCCTTGGCGTATGGCGGTAACTATCTCGGCCATGCGCTCATCGCTGTACCACGGGTCCTCGCCGCTTTGCAGCACGAAGGTGCGAAAGCCTGCCTCATAGCCGCTCTCGCAGCAGGACAGTATCTCGTCCCTTTCAAGGCGGTAGCGCGCGGCGTCATGGTTGCCGCGGCGTATGCCGCAGTAGAGACAGTCGCACTTGCAGTAGTTGGAGAATTCGACTATCCCGCGAAAGTATATCCGTTTGCCGAAGCGCGACACGGCGACGCCTTGCGCAAGGTCTGCGGCGTACTTGCGGTCGGCGTCGGTAAAGCTTGAAATGAGCTGCTCCCACTCCGACTTAGTAAGCCGCGTTTCCGCTTTCAGCTTGTCAATAAGTCCTGTGTTGTTCATACTGTTCCTCCGATGTCCTCATCCGGTTTGCCGCTTCCGTCTGTCGGGCGTTCCATGGCGAAGGTCGCCTTGACGCTAACGGACGGCAGGACGCCGAGCTTTTGTGTCAGCTCTCTGACCACGCTTTCGGGCGCGTCTACGTTGACGTTGATGATGTTCACGCCCCACTTTCTGTACGGCATACCCATGCGCCCGATAAGATATGAGTTGTACTCATGCAGCAGGGCGTTGATTCTGCCGCCCTGCTCCTGACCGTGCGTAATGATGGAGACGGTGGCAAGGCAGGGTCTGTCGTTTGCGCTCTCATGGCCAAGCTCGCCCTCCGCTTTGCTGACCATCACCGGGATAACATCACGGGTGACGTTGACGGGAGTCTCAATCTCGCTTATCACTGCCTTAACCCCGAACGCCCGTTCGATGTTCGCTTCGGTCACAACCGACTCAACGCTGCCGAAAAGGTTTCTGCCGTCGTTCGTCAACAGCAGGGCTTTGTTGGCTCTGCGCATGGCGTGGGCGGGGTAGTGCGTATTGAATATGCAGGTAAGCCCCTCGGCGGCAATCTCGGACATCGTGTCCATCACAAGGAGCTGATTCCTAAAGTCCAGGTTGGATTCAGGCTCATCCAGAATTAAAAGCTCAGGCTCCGCCGCAAGTGCGCGGGCAATCAACGCCATTTGCAGCTCGCCGCCGCTTATCGCGTTGCAGCGCTTATCCTTCAGCTTCGTGATGCCAAGCCTGTCCATGACCTCATCCGCCTTGCGCATATCCAAGAGCCGAGGCTGTGCGAACACTCCGATTCGACTGCTGCGGCCGAGTAAAATCATCTCCCGCACGGTGTATGCGGTAACGATTGAACGCGCCTGCGGCACGTAGGCGACATTGCGCCAAAGCTCCTTGGTGGAGATAGTCTTGATATCCCTGCCGTTTAGGAGGGACGCGCCCGAGCTCCACCTTAGAAAGCCCATGGCGCAGCGCAGAAGTGTGGTCTTGCCCGAACCATTGGGGCCGAGTATCGCCACGAGGTCGCCGCCCTCCGCCGAAAGGTTGATGCTTTGCAGCAGCCTGTGTTCCGAGCCTTTGTAGGAGAAGCAGCCGTTTTCAATGATGAAGCTCATAGTCTGCCGCCTCCCGTCTTGCGCATAAGCAGGATAAAGAAGGGCGCGCCCACTATGGCGGTCAGTATTGACACGGGAATCTCCGCCGCCGAAACGCTCCTTGCTATGGTGTCAACGATTATCATAAAGCACGCGCCCACGGACATGGAGGCGGGGATGAGGGAAAGATGGTTGTCGCCGTAGCGCATACGGCAGATGTGCGGGGCCAACAGCCCCACCCAGCCGACCTGCCCGCACATGGACACGCAGGAGGCGGTCATGGCGGTGGAGCACAGCACAACCACGATGCGCAGGGCGTTGACGTTCACGCCTGTGGACTTGGCCTCATCGTCGGAGAGGGGGAGTATATTCAGCCGCCAGCGCAGCAAAAAGAGAACGATAAGGGAAGCGATTATTGGCGGCGCGCCTATCAAAAGCGTCTGCCAGCCCTTACCGTTCAAACTGCCCATAAGCCAGTACACTATGGAGGGAAGCTGTGATTCGGTGTCGGCGGTATACTTGACGAGCGAGACGAGCGCTGTGAACAGCGACCCTATCATTATGCCCGAAAGCACATAGGAGTTCACCCCGCGTCCACGGCCCGAGCCTGCGAGGAAGGTCAGCAGCACCGCCGCGATACCGAAGCCCAAGGCGGCGAGCTGTATTCCTATGAGACTGAAGCCAAAGAGTATGCCAAGAGCCGCCCCGAAGCTTGCTCCGCTTGCCACGCCGAGCGTATCGGGAGTGGCAAGGGGGTTCGAGAACAGGCTTTGGAAGGAGCAGCCCGCGACGGACAGCCCCGCGCCCACAAGAGCCGCAAGCAGTATGCGCGGAAGGCGCATGGTCCACAGGACGCGCTCCGCCTGCGATGAGAGCGAGACATTAGCTCCAAGCTTGGCGGCGATTGAGCTAAAGACCTCAAGCGGCGACACGGAAACACGCCCTATGCACAGCGCGAAGAAGCCAAGTACAAGCGGGAGCAGTATCAGTATGATGATTTGCAGCGGCGACAACGCGCCCGAACGTTTTTTACTCATCATGAAAGACCATGTTGGAGTAAGCGGTCTTGGCGCTGATACCCGTAAGGCGGCCAATCTTGCCGGACATGGCGCTGATTTCGTCCTGCGGCGCGTCCATGGCGATGCAGATGACGTTGATGCTCTTGTCGCGGTAGGGTATGCCCATCCTGCCGATGATGTATTTGCCGTAATCGTGGAGTATGCCGTTAAGCGGCTCGACAGAGGCCGCGTCCTCGACAATAATTCCGACAGTAGCAACTCTTGTTTCCATGCTGTCCTTTCCGCGGCATATAAAAAACCGCATCGAAAGACGCGGTGATAAACAACTCCAAAGCGGCGCGCTCATGTAAAAAGAGCCTCCCGCTGTGTCTGTATGTCGTTTGCCGTATCTTCCGTCTCAAGCTTGTGGTTTCGACGTCAGGTCGTTGCAATGATACTATCACATTCCGCAACAAATTGCAAGGGCTTATACAAAGAAATCTTCTTCCTGCCTCCGTGACAGCGCCTCCTTGTTTCTCGGGATGACAAAGGGGGTTTGTCGCCAAAGCATTCACCCTATAACATGATTGCGCCGCCACCCCACCCCCGTTGTCATCCTGAGCTTTGCGAAGGATCTTGCCGAAAGCATAGCAGTCAACCCCCGCTCCCCCGCGCAACCCCCGCTCTCACAAAGGTAATCGTTGACTGAAGCTCGGCATGGTGCTACAATAAGCATCGAGCGGCAAGGCGGGGTCGCGCCCGCCGTGATGAGGAGATGATTGTTATGCCTAAAAAGCAAGTCTATAAAACCCTGATAAAGCTGGCAAGCATATTGATAACGGCGGCGTTGCTCTTGTCCGGCTGCAAGACCGGCAAGGGCGAGCCTGAACCCACGCTCGAGCCTGAACAGACTTCCATCGCAATAGTGAGCGCGGCGCCCACCCCCTCTCCGACGCAGCTTGTACAGTTCACGGCGGACGGTTGGTATGAGCTGTCACAAAGCGGCGACTATATCATGGTCTATCTGTCCGATGAGCAGGGCGTATGGAGCGTGGCCGAGGGCGCAAACGAGGGGCTGAAGGTCACGGAGCAGGCAGGGCTGTGCGAGGGCTGCACGGCGTTTCGCATAGAGGCCACAGGCGACTGCGCGACGTCGGAGCTTATATTTGTTTGCAAGGACGAGGGCGCCGCCATAGGTCAATGCGGCATTACCATATTTGTCAACGAAACTTGGTCGCTGGAGGTTGTGGAAGCAGACCTTCCGCTTCACGAAACTCTCGATGATTCCGTTGTGCAAACCCCCTTGTCCTACACCCTTGACTACCACAGAAGCACTCAGCTCCTGTGCGACTTTGTTGGCGAGCATACGGTGGAGGACGCTAAGGTCGTGATTGACGCCTTCCTGAATTGGGAAACCGAGGCCATGATAACGCCCGATCAGGACAGCTATCTCTACCTAAATAAGCTCATGTACGCGGTTGACGTCATGTGTCCGCCGTTTTATGCGCTGACCGACTTCGATACCATGACCGCATACGACAACGGGACGGTAAGCTGGAGCTATCAGGACGGCGCAAGGGAAAGGCTCACGGCGTTCGAGACCGAGGTTTACGCTATGATGGCCCGCATCGACGAGAGGGACTGCGAGACGGCCAAGGCTATGATACTCTATAACGGCTTGACCATGAACTCGGCGTACGACTATGACTATTACAATAAGAAAGAAGTGACAGCGGAGGAGAGCCGCCTTCCAAGCTCAGGCTTCACCGCGATAGCCTGCCACAGCGGGATATGCACCGCCTATGCCGAGGCGCTGGCCTTTCTGTACACCCAGATCGGGATAGAGAGCGTGACGGTCAACGGCAACGCGCCCGATTCGTTCCACGAATGGACGCTTGCAAGCATAGACGGTGAGCTGTACTATTGCGACCCTACCTTTGACTTGGGCGGCGGGTTCAAGTACTTCGGGCTGTCGGAGGGCGACAGATGCTCATGGGCGGGCGGCTTCGACGCGGATACTATCATGCTGTTCTCCAAGGCGGTAAGCAAGCTTTACAGTGTTGACAGCACACGCTTTGGTGAGCTGCATTCCGCTTTGAGCGAAGGCTTCGCGGATTTTCGCTTGCTCCACTCCTCACAGAAAGCCGAATTCGCAGGCGGGACATATAGCTTTGACTGCTTAGGGTGAGACAAAAACGTCCCAATAACCGTGAACTCACAAAAAAAGTTGTTCCGATAGGGGACGCCGCTGCCGCAATTGTTGCGGGATGAAACAAAGCATGGTATAAACATGCGCATATAAACTTGACACAGCTTTTCCGACAATAGGAATTCGTTATAAGCAATTCACGCTTAGGATAGACGATTCACCGCATATTCGCCCGTCTTTACACCGAATTGACATAGAACTGATGAGTGTATGCAGCCCATTCCCATCAAGAGACTACATCGCGATATGCGTGGCAAAAGAGCGTATGCGCGGGAAGCCGCGCCCCACGCCATTCATAAAAATGATAGGATATGCACATCAAAAATTTACTAAAAAAGTGCAAAACTTTCTCGCATATTTCAGGCTAACTTAAGACTAATGTTGTATTATTTTTCCATATCGTAGGGGGAACTACGGTAATTATCATCAGGAGGTTAACATGAAGAAGACACGTACCCTTTTGGCAGTTGTGCTTGTTCTGGCTTTGCTGTTCTCGCTGTCGTCATCCGCGCTTGCGTTGAGCGTTGATATCGACATAGAAGTCAGAGTATTCAACCAACTGGAAAACATGTGGGAAGTCCTTGACGCGGCCGAGGCGGAAGCTTTGGCGCAAGGGCTCGACAGGGAAGGCGTTATCGCGGCGGTCAAAGAGGCCGCGAAGGATTGCAGCCTTGTCGCAAGACGTACCATAACCGATGACGAGGAGGGCTTCACCTTCACTACGCTGTTGGGCTCAAACTGCGCATACAATTACAGACTGCGTATGTACAATGCGGGCAGCGACGAAGCGGCGTCCGTGAACGAAACCGTCATTTTCAGCAACTCAAGGACGCAGACGGCTTCGAACACCAACGTATTGTTGGTAGGGCCGTACTATGGCTCTGACTCAAGCTTCACGGATCAGTACAAGACAGAGGCTCAGTCCATCGCTTCCTACACGGGCGGCACCTACACCCTGCTTTCGGGCACGAACGCTACGGCGACCTCAATCGGCAACGCGCTGGCCTCGAACGGCATTGTTATCTTCGACAGCCACGGGTGCAGCTACAACAACACCTCGTACCTGTGCATACGTTCGTCCACGGGTCTTACAAGCTCCGACCTGTCAAGCTCGAGTGGCTACCATGCGTATTCACTGGGCAGCAGTCAGTACGGCATCGACGGCACGCTGATGGTCAACAAGTCGTCGGGCACGTTCCCGGGCAGCATCTTCTGGATGGCTATCTGCGAAGGCATGATGACTAACGGCCTGTGCGACCCGCTGTACAACAACGGCGCGGAGGTAGTCTACGGCTATTCTCAGTCCGTCTCCTTCACGGGCGACTACGCTTTTGAAGCGACCTTCTGGACAAACATGAAGAACGGCAAGACAGTCGCATCTTCAATCGCCGCCATGAAGTCGGCTCACGGCAACTACGATACATACACCGACCCGAACGCCTACCCCGTAGTGCGCTCCGACAGTGATTCGTATCCGTCCAACCCCGACTCCGTACAGACGGTATACTCCGACTGGGTACTCCCGACCGCTGGCGGCACGACGCCTACCGCGACCCCGACTGTTGCGCCTACCGCGACGGCTACGCCGGTTGCAACCGCTACCACAGCTCCCTCGGGCAGCGACGCATATATCCAGACCTCCACGATTACCGCGGGTAAGGAATATATTATCGCCTATGTAAGCGGTTCCACGGCATATGTTCCCACCACGACATATCAGTCCACGAGCAACAGCCGTTACCCCTACTTGGCGGCGGCAAGCGTGTCAACGGGCAGCGACGGCTATACCTACCTGACCCTGACCAACACGACTTACGGCTCAAATCTGTCCGCGTTCCGCTTCACGGCGGGCGGCAACAGCAGCAGCGGATATACCTTCTACAATGCGACCAAGGGCTACCTTGCGTTCGACAGCAGCGGATATCCGACCTACGTTTCAAGCGGTCTTACCGAGTGGACGGTAGGCTCCTCCGGTTCCATGAGGAACACCGATTACAGTGCTGACAGCTACATCTACCTTGGCGTAAGCGGCACGAGCTACCTCAAGTACTCGTCCTCGGCCGTCAACTTCACCTTCTATGAGAAGGTGGACGGCAGCACGACCACAACCCCGACGCCCGTTGTGACTACCGCGCCGACCACGGCTCCCACCGCGACGACAGCGCCGACCACGAGCACGGGCGAAGGCGTCACCATTGATACCGACGGCTCCGACGGCTACACCGGCGACTATGTCGTTATCTACAACGGCGGAACCTCCACCTCGAGCGGCTATTCCACCGGCACCATGACAGGTCTCATTGAAACGACCATCGAAGCGTCTCAGCAGACCCGCACGCCGGCCAACCTCGATCGTCCTTGGATAATCGATGTTGACTCCATCATGCCCTACGCGGAGGACAACGGCACGATTAATGCCACCCGCGCCACTTACAGCGTAGGCGACACCAAGAGCTACACCATAAGCAATTACAGCCCCGGCGGCAGCAGCATCACCTTCAAGGTGTTGGCGGTCGGTTCGCATTGCTACATCTGGACGCCGACCAACTCGGCATACTACCCCTTGGACGGCATCGACACCTCGTTTGCCGCGACCGTGGCGGCGGAGTTCGACTCCAAGTATGACCTGATGAACAGCTCCTTCGGCGACTTCCGTGACTCTCAGAGCAACGGCAAGGTCAATCTGATGTTCTACAACATCGATGACGGTTGGGAACCGGGTCAGGGCTATGTCGCGGGCTACTTCTGGAGCGGCGACTTCTCCTACAACTCAGCGCCGATGATTCACATCGACACGATGCCGGGCATACAGTACACCAACACCGCAGGTACGACCTACATCGACCTTGAGGACTGCTACGGCACCATGGTTCACGAGTTCCAGCACCTCATCAACTATTCCGAGACGAGCGGCATGGATACTTGGCTGAATGAAAGCTTCTCCGGCGCGGCAGAGGAAATCTGCTATCCCGGCAGCGGCCTGTTCAGCAGAATCCGTTCCTGGAACGGTGCGTCCTACTCAAGCTACACCGATCCTGTGAAGGAGTATGCTTACAATTCAGCGTACAACCTGCACACGGGCGGTTCCACCTTCACATGGGACAACAACGGAGACGATATCTACGCAAGATACGCTATCGTGATGTTGATGAGCCAGTATATGTGCAGCCATGCCTCCAACGGCAACGGCGTATTCAAGACTGTCATTGACGCGGTTGCAAGCGGCACGGCCGAGACCACGGCTCTTGCTAATGCAATGGGCATGACAATCTCCGACTTCACCAAGAACTTCGCCACTGCAATGGTAGCCAACGACCATGTCAACTATAACGGTCTGTACAGCTTCACCATGCAAAGCGGCTACAATGCGGCCAACTACCAGAACGTGGCGGATATCTACGATCTGCTCGGCAGGGTTATCTTCACAGGCACGTCCACCACAATCTATGGCGGCGGCTTCATAGTCGTAAAGCCCGTGAACAATCTGTACACCCCGCCTTCAGGCGCAAGCTCCAGCCTTAAGTACGTCGGTATCACCATGGGCGGTACCGTAGTAACCCCGACCGCAACACCGACGCCCGTTGTAACCGCAACTCCGACGCCTGTTGTAACCGCAACACCGACGCCCGTTGT
>DAOPJM010000027.1:11979-24514 GCA_035399665.1 Clostridia bacterium | reverse complement strand
TAACGACACTTTACGGTAATGCAACACGGCGCGGATTAACCGCGCCGTGTTCTTTTGCAGTAAAAATTTAGAACGAAGCGACGAAGGATCTTGAAAAAGGCTTGTGGCGAAAAGTGTCGCTCCCCCCGTGGGACAAGCGGTTCCGCCGTGAGCGGGTCTTGACTATTATTGTTGGTGGCAAGATCCTTCGACTTTGCTCAGGATGACATGAAGGGTTGAGGAAGGGGCGCGTGGGGGGAGCGGGTCTTGGCTGTTATTGGGCGTCTCGCCCTCACTCCTGCTTTACCGCATCGAAGCCTAAGTCGTCGAGGGTGGCAAGGGCGGTCTTGACGCAATGCTCGCAGCCGTCAATGGTTACGGTCTTGTCGGCAAGCGACAGCTTGTACTTCAATCCCTCCGCCTTCAACGCCTTCTCTATGCGCTTAACGCAGTTCTCGCAATGCATACCTTCAACCTTCAAAACGGTCATTTTCCATACCTCCTCAGTCTATTTTGGCTTTCCTCAGGCGCAGCGCGTTCGTCACCACACACACCGAGCTTAGGCTCATCGCAAGTCCCGCTATCATGGGGCTTAACAGCAGCCCCGTGAACGGGAACAGCACGCCCGCCGCTATCGGTATACCTATGGTGTTGTACGCAAACGCCCAGAACAGATTCTGTTTAATATTCCTTATCGTAGCTCGGCTCAGCTTGACCGCGCTCACCGCGTCCGAAAGCCTATCCTTCATCAGCACTATGTCGGCGGACTCTATGGCGATGTCACTGCCTCCGCCTATGGCGCAGCCCACGTCCGCTGTGGTCAGCGCGGGCGCGTCGTTTATGCCGTCGCCCACCATCATCACCGTACCGCACTCCTTTTGAATCCGCTTCACAACCTCGGCCTTGTCCTCGGGCAGAACCTCGGCTATCGTCTCATCAATGCCCACCAAGTCAGCTGTGTACTTTGCCGCCGCCTCGTTGTCGCCCGTGAGCATGATAACCCTAACTCCCATATTGGCAAACTCGGCTATCGCCTCCTTCGCGCCCTCCTTGGGTCTGTCCGCGACCGCGATAAGTCCGATAAGCTTCCCGCTTTGAGCGACATATAAAAGCGTCATGCCCTTATTACGCATAGCCCTTACCTTTTCATTCACAGGTGATATATCTACATTCGAGTCGCTCATCAGCCTCTCATTGCCAAGCTGCAGCGTCGCGCCGTCCGCCATCCTCGCGCTTACGCCCCTGCCGGGCAGGTTGACAAGCTCGCTAACCTCCCGCTCGCAGCTCACGCCCTCGCTTTTCGCGCTCTGCTCGACCGCCGCCGCGATAGGGTGTGACGAACCCCTTTCTATTTTTGCCGCAAGCGCCAACAGCTCTTTGCCGTCCATGTTGACGCCTATGCACTCCGTCACCTGCGGCTTGCCCTCGGTTACCGTACCCGTCTTGTCCAGTATTACCGCTTTGACCTTGTGCGCAAGCTCCAACGCCTCGCCGCTTCGTATCAGTATGCCGTGAGACGCTCCAAGCCCTGTGCCGACCGCCACCGCCGTCGGCGTCGCAAGCCCCATGGCGCAGGGGCAGGCAATAACAAGCACCGATGTAAACACGCGCAAAGCGAATGAAAGCTCCTTGCCCGCGATTAGCCACGCCGCGCCCGCGACTAAAGCGATGACCAATACTATCGGAACGAACACTCCCGCGACCCTGTCCGCCGCCTTCGATATAGGCGCCTTCTTGCCCTGCGCTTCCTCAACTATTTTAACTATCTTAGAAAGCGTGGTGTCTAAACCCGTTTGCGTCACCCTTGCGGTAAGCGTTCCGTTGATGTTCATGCTTCCGCCTATGAGCGTGCTGCCGACAAATTTGCTCACGGGCATACTCTCCCCTGTCAGCATGGATTCATCGGTCTCGCCCGTGCCGCTCACGACCTCGCAGTCCGTGGGTATGCGCTCGCCCGCCTTGATGATAATGGTATCGCCGATGTTCAGTCTGTCCGCCTTGATCTGCTCATATGAACCGTCGGGCTTGACCACCGTGGCAACGTCGGGAGCAAGCTCTATGAGCTTCCTAATCGCCGTCGTGGTCTTGCGGGTACTGCGCGCCTCCAAGTGCTTGCCAAGCATAACCAATGTTATAACCATCGCGGCCGATTCAAAATAGAGATGATGCTCATGTTCGGGATTCATGGTCATAGCATACAGAATAACAACGCTGTATATAAACGAACAGCCGCTCCCCAACGCCACAAGGCTGTCCATGTTGGGACTTCTGTGCCAAAGCGCCTTAGTACCTGAAACGAAAAAGCGTCTGCCTATAAACATCACGGGTATGCACAGCAGCAGCTGCGTTAAGGCATAGCCCACGGGATTGCCGTCCATGGACATAAACTTCGGCAGCGGCAGCCCGCTTATCAGCATAGGCCCCATCGCGACATACAGCAAAAGAAACGAGAACGCCGCGGCCGCGATTATGCCGACAAGCTCGCGCCTGTCAACATCGTTCGCCTCGGGCTTTCGCCTCTCGCTTTTATTGCTCTTAGGTGCAAACGGGGCGGCTTCAAAGCCCGCCTTGTCCACCTTGGCTATTATCATTTCGGGCGTGACCAGCTTCTCGTCATAGCTAATGATCAGCTTGCCCGTGGTGAGATTGACGCTGCTTTCGCTTACGCCGTTGAGCTTACGGGTTACGCGCTCCACGGCCGCGCTGCATGAGGCGCAGCTCATGCCCTTGACTTCGTATACTTCCGTCTTCACTTTTTCCTATTCTTTAACGCAAAACAACCGCAGAAAGCTGCCCTTCAGCTCCACCCTGCGCAAAAGTCTGTCGTGTTTGTCGTCGGACAGCACCGCCTCGCTTAAACAAACAACGTTCCGCGCTCCAAGCTCCTTGCCTGAGTTAAGCAGTCTCTGAAAGCCCGGCAAATTCTCGAAAGGCTCAGGGCTGCCTACGTCCTCATAAACTGTTATTACGTCAAGGCCTTCGCGCTCGGCGTACTCGCGGCAAATTCTGCGTTGCTCGGCAAGTGATGGTAAACCATCGTCATGCCTCAGGTACAGTACAGCGGTTCGATTCATTTCCATATACGTTGCCTCCTGTTTTAGTAATATATATTATAGCCTATTTATGTAGTCCCGTGGTGTTTGTTCATGAATTGTTTGCAATTTATTGTGCCTTGAGTTATAATGCGCTTATGAGCAAAGCCCAAATGGAAAATATCAGGAGCAACACACAGCTGTTTTGCTGTCCGCTCTGCCGCAAGGAGCTGTCCTGTGAAGGCTCCGCATTGGTATGCCCGAATCGTCACTCCTTTGACCTGTCGCGGCGCGGCTACGTCAACTTCGCCCCCAACGCCAAGGCGGGTATGTACGACGCCTCGCTCTTTGAAAATCGCGCCAAGGTGATGGAAGCGGGTTACTATGACGGTGCTGTATTGGCAATCACGGAGCTTATCAAAAAGCACGTTAAGGCGGCGGCGCCTCTCCTCTTGGACGCGGGCTGCGGCGAAGGCTTCTTCACGCAGGGTCTTGACAGGCTTGGGGTTGTCCTTGGCATAGACCTCTCCAAGGATGCGGTGACTTTGGCATGCCGCCGCCCCACAAACGCGTTGTGGGCGGTGGGCGACCTTACGCGGCTGCCGCTTCCCGACAGCTCTGTGGACGTAATAGTCAATCTGCTCTCCCCCGCTAACTATCCGGAGTTTCGGCGCGTCCTAAGGCACGATGGCATACTCATCAAAATGGTGCCGGACAGCGACTACCTTAAGGAGCTGCGCACAGCCTCGGGGCAGGGCGATTACTCCAATGAAAGCGTTGAGGAGCTGTTCTCGAAGCGTTTTCATCTTGTGGAGCGCGTCAAGGTTCACGAGTGCCTTCCCGTGCCGCCCAAGCTGTCGTCCTCGTTTTGGCGCATGACCCCGCTCACGGCGCATAAAAAAGCGGATTCCGAAGAACCCGTGATTGAAAGCATTACCATCGCGCTTGAGCTGCTTGTGGGCAGGGCTTAGCCGCCCGCCGCCCTTATGCACACCTGCTCGTGTTCCACATCCGTAAGCCCCAAGACATGCGAGCCGCTGCCTGTAAAGTACACGCAGGCCTTCTCCCCGTTCCACTCCAGTGAGGCCGCAACGGGCGAGCCGCTTATTGTGACCGTGACGGCAAGCTTGTAAAAGTCGGATTCGCCCAGCCATGAATTGAGTATCGCGCTTATCCTGCGCTGTTCGGTTATCCTCTCGGGCAAGCCCATCTCGGCATGGTTTTCGCCGCCCAAGAAGATGAGCTCAAAGCTCTCTTTACTTTCACAGTTGGTTATGGTATAACTGTCCCCGATGATGAGCAGGCCTGAAATGTCCTCCCACTTGGCGGCCTGCCCCGTGACCGTAAGGCGGCTCTGCGCACCGTATGCTATGGGTATCGTCGAAGCGAATTCGCTTCGCAGCGCTCCCCTTGCAAAGAGGGCGTTCGCGGTCTCGGCTCCGATCGAACCGTCAGCCATTATCCCCGAAGCCGCTTGAAACTCGCGCACAGCCCTTGCCGTGACCGCGCCAAAGCTGCCCGATGGCTTGTAGAGGTAATACCCTAAGTCCATCAGTCGAAGCTGCACACGAACAACGTCGCTTCCCTTGTCTCCCTGAGCTAAAATCTCGCTTGTGTCCGCTGCCCGTACCGCGGTGGGCAGCAGGACAAGGCATAGGATAAGGCTCAGGATAATCAGCTTTTTCATCACCGATGATTATAACATCCCGATTTCGGGATGTAAAGGAGTTATTATGCGCTGTAGTTGTCAGATATGCGGAACCTACATGGTTCAGGACGAGAAAGGCACGCAAAGCCGCTGCGTCTGTCCCGAGTGCTTCAACACCTGTTCCCTTTGTATGGGGACGGGCAATCAGCCCCTTGACCCCGACAAGCTGAAGCTTGCCGCACAGCGCCGCGAGCTTGAACGCGAGCGCGAGGAGTCCGTGGAAAGCTACGAGGATTAGCGGACTTTGCTTGACTTGCGTTTTGTTAGGGGGGAGCGGGGGTATCGCCGCAAGCTTGTTTCAAGATCCTTCGGAGCTTCGCTCCTTAGGGTGACAGCATGGGTTTGTTGCCAAAAGTACAGGTGTTATTATGCACTTGCCTCGGCGACGGTAATATGAACACTTTATGCCTCTTTGCGCTATAATATATCATCTTATCGGCTTGACGCGGTTCTGTCGCTGTGGTATATTTACCCCGTAAATGCTGTGATCGGGAAAAGCCTTTATCCTCGGCAAAGAGAGCCTCGGGCGGTGAAATCGAGGTGCGCGGGATGCGGGCATAAAGTTCGCCCGTGAGCGGCGTCGGTGAAACCAAGTAGTCGACGACGGGTAAGCCCGTTACAGCGAAAAGGTCGTCCCGCGCATAGCGCGGCGCGATGAATTAGGGTGGTACCACGGCTGTTCGTCCCTTCTTTTATGGGGGCGGACTTTTATTTTATCTACGGGAGGATAATGTATGGAAACTTTGGATGAAATCAGACGATACGCCATGCGGCGGCTTGAGGCCGTCTATGACGAGAAGGAGCTTGCCGACCTTCAGGCGGAGGTGTTCGGCAAGAGCGGCAAGCTGACCTCCATTCTGCGAACCATGGGCAAGCTGTCCAAGGAAGAACGCGCCAAGACGGGCGCGGAGGTCAACCTGACCAAGCAGGAGCTTGAAGCGGCGCTTTCAGATCGCCGCGAGGCTTTGCGCCTCAAGGCTCAGGCGGCGCGATTTATAGCGGAAGCGGTAGACGTTACCGAGCCGGGAGTTCAGACCGTCCCTATGGGGCATCTGCACCCCATGACTCAAACCTACCGCACCATCCGCGATGCTCTTATAGGCATGGGCTTTACCATGTTCGACGGTCCGGAGATAGAGCTTGACGAGAATAACTTCACCCTTTTGAATCTCCCGCCCGATCACCCCGCAAGGGATATGCAGGACACCTTCTATATCGATGACAACGTACTGCTGCGCACCCACACCTCGCCCTGCGAGATACGCGCCCTAAAGACGCTCAAGCCCCCGTTCAGGCTCATCATGCCCGGCAGGGTGTTCAGGGTTGACGAGGTTGACGCCTCTCACTCGCCTGTTTTCATGCAGATTGAAGGCTTTGTCGTTGACAGGAATATCAATATCGCGAACCTCAAGGGTACGCTTGACACCTTCATCCACGCGGTGTTCGGAGACGATGTTAACACGCGCCTTCGTCCCTCCTACTTCCCCTTCACGGAGCCTTCCGCCGAGCTTGACATGAGCTGCACCATCTGCGGCGGCAAGGGCTGCAGGGTCTGCAAGGGAACCGGCTGGATAGAGCTGTTGGGCTGCGGCATCACGAACCCGCACGAGCTTGAGAACTGCGGGCTTGACCCCATGGAGTGGTCGGCCTTCGCCTTCGGCGTGGGAGTGGACAGGGTAACAAACCTCAAGTACGGCATCACCGACATACGTCACAACTACGAGAACGACGCTCGTTTCTTGGGGCAGTTCTAAAGGAGGCAATCTGATATGAAGCTACCGAAAAAATGGCTGTGCGACTACGTTGATTTTAACGTAAGCGATGATGAATTCATACGCCGTATGATGTGGCGCGGCTTCGAGCTTGCGTCCGCGGATCCCCTGCTGCCCGACATAAGCGGCGTCATCACGGGCAGGATAGAGAGGATTGAAAGACACCCCAACGCCACGAAGCTGCAGGTCTGCACCGTGAACCTCGGTGACAGGGAGACCTGCATACTCACCAACGCCACTAACGTGTTTGAAGGCGCTGTCGTTCCCGTCGCGGTCGTAGGTGCCGTCATTCGCGGCACGGAATACAAGGTCGCGAACCTTCGCGGGGTTGACAGCTACGGCATGTTCTGCTCCGGCGAGGAGCTTGCCATCAGCGACGCGGACTACCCCGGAGCGGAGGTTGACGGTATACTCATACTAAACCCGAATACCCCCATCGGCATCGATATCGCCGTCGCCTTGGACATGGACGACGTTGTGTTCGACTTCGACCTTACCCCCAACCGCCCCGACTGCAACAGCATAATAGGGCTTGCGCGGGAGGCCGCGGCAGCACTGGGTCAAGCCATGAAAACCCCCGAAATACCGCACTTTTCGGATGACGGCGACGCCTCAAGCTACGCGGGTGTGCGTATCGACGCGCCCGACCTCTGCTCCCGTTACTGCGGCAGGGTCATGACCGACATCAAGATTGAGCCGTCTCCGCGCTGGATGCAGAAGCGTCTTTTGAGCGTCGGAATGCGTCCCATCAACAACATTGTGGATATCACCAACTATGTACTCGTCGAGTACGGTCACCCCATGCACGCCTTCGACCTGGCCTGCCTCAAGGACGGACAGATAATTGTCCGCAGAGCGGCGCAGGGCGAAAAGGTCTCCACCCTTGACGGCAAGACCTTCACTATGGATGAGGATATGCTTCTTATCGCGGACCCCGAAAAGGGCGTTGGCATCGCGGGCGTAATGGGCGGGCTGAACTCCGAGATAGCCCCTTCCACCCGCGCCGTGCTGTTTGAGTCCGCTGTATTCGTTGGCAGCAATATCCGAAAGACCGCCCGCAGGCTGCATCAGGTTACGGACGCCGCCGCAAGGTTCATCAAGGGCGTCGAGCCTGTCAACGCCTATCTTGCGCTCGAACGCGCCATACAGCTTGTGACGGAGCTGAAGGCGGGCAAGGTAGTGGGCGAAACCATTGACGTATGCACGGCCGACCTTAACCCCCGCTGCGCCAACGTGGACGTTTCCCACATCAACCGCATTCTGAACACCAAGCTGTCCGCTTCCAAGATGAGCGAGCTGCTAAAGCCTCTTGCAATCGAGGCCGTCCCCTGCGGCGACAAGCTTGCGCTTACCATACCGCATTTTCGCACCGATATCGAGAGCGGAATAGAGGCGGATTGGGACATTGCCGAGGAGGTCGGCAGGTGCTACGGTTTCGACAACATCCCCGCCGAGCCTATCACCGGCCCCGCGTTCTTAGGCAGTATACCCAAGGTTTTCCGCCTTGAGGACAGGGCTTTGGATACTCTCGTCTCCTGCGGCTGCATGGAGATGTACAACTTCAACTTCATAGGCCCTGCGGAGCTGAAGGCTCTTAGGCTTGATGAGGGTGATGAAAAGCTGCTTGCGGTTAAGATACTCAACCCCTTTGGCGAGGATCAGAGCCTCATGCGCACCACTCTCTACCCGGGCATGTTGGAAAGCTGCCGCCGCAACCTCAACTTCAAAACGGGGCATGGCCGCTTCATGGAGCTTGGCAACGTTCACCTTGACAACAACGCCGTTCTGCCCGAGGAACGCAGGATGGTTGGCATAGCCGTGTTCGGCGATAACGAGAGCTTCTTCACCCTCAAGGGGATAGTGGAGCGGCTGCTGCTTGCCTTCGGCGTCGATAACGCGAGCTTCACCGCCGGCGGCGGAAGATACTTCCACCCCGGAAGGCGCGCCGTAATCCGCGTTGGCGATACCTACATAGGCGAGATGGGTCAGGCTCATCCCGATACCCTGAAGGACTTCGATATCTCCGTACCCGTTTACATGGCCGAGCTGTCGTTTAAGGCGCTTTGCAAGGTCGAGCATGTCGTTCGTGGCTTCGTACCCATGCCTCGCTTCCCCGTGGTTCAGCGCGATATCGCCGTAACTTGCAGAGAAAGCGTAACCTCAGCCGAGCTTGCGGAGGTGATTCGCAATGTCAAGATCGGCCTTATCATCGAGAACGTCGAGCTTTTCGACGTCTACCGCGGGGTTGGCATACTCCCCGGGTTCAAGAGTATGGCGTACAGCTTCACCTTGAGAGCCGAGGATCACACCCTTTCCGACGATGAGATTAAGCACGCTATGGACGCCGTCATATTGAGCCTGTCTCAAAGCGGCGCCGCCCTTAGAATTTAGGAGGAATATATGATTTTTGACCTTACTCATGTGATTAGCGAGGGAATGCCCGCCTACCCCGGAACCGAACCGCCCAAGCTTGAAAAGGCGAATACCGTCGAGAAGGACGGCTTCAAGGAGACCCTCATCTCGATGTACTCCCACACCGGCACGCACATGGACGCGCCCGCGCATATGCTGTCGGGCGGCAGGCGTCTGGACGAATACCCCGCTTCGCAGTTCTATGGCCGCGCACTTGTGGTGGATTGCAGGGATGTCCCGAAGGGCGGCGAAATTGATGTTGAGCATATAAAGCGCAGCGGAGCCGAGGAAAAGGCTGTTGACTTCCTGTTGTTCATGACGGGACAGGACAGGCTTTGGGGCGAGGACAGCTATTACTATAACTTCCCCTGTCTGAGCTTTGAGGCCGCCGACTGCCTAAAGACCCTGAACCTCAAGGGCGTAGGCACGGACGCCATAAGCGTGGATCCCGTGGACACCGTTGACTTCCCCGTGCATAAACGCCTGATGGTCAGCGGGATGGTGTTCATCGAGAACCTCAAGGGGCTTGACCGCCTGCCCAAAGAGGTGTTCACCTTCTGTTCCCTGCCCCTAAAGTACATCGACGCCGACGGCGCTCCCGCAAGAGCCATCGCCATAGTCGAATAAACACTAAAGCGTCATAAGCCCCGCGCAATATAGCGCGGGGCTTACATGCTTCCTGAGCTGCTTTTTGAACCTAACGAAAAAATTGCTATGGCTAACACATATAAGATGTCGCTTTCGTAAATATGTGTTAATTTCATCTGCTAATTCTGTAAAAACGTGTAATTCACCCATTGAATTTGATGAAAAAATGTGTTAAGCTGTTAACACCTTATCCGAAGGATGGTAATCGAAATGAAGCGAACAGCCATTGCCAACTTGATTGAATGGAAATCCGGCGATTGCAGAAAACCGCTTGTGCTTCGCGGCGCGAGACAAGTCGGGAAAACTTGGTTGATGAAGGAGTTTGGGCGAAGCTGCTATTCCGATTATGTGTACTTCAACTTCGATGAAGAGGATGAACTGAAGTCCATATTCGAGACGAACAAGAATCCGCAGCGTATCATTGAGCTGCTCTCACTCATCTCAAGCAGAAAGATACTCCCTCATGATACTTTGATAATTTTCGATGAGATTCAGGAGTGTCCCGAAGCGCTGAATTCATTGAAATACTTCAAAGAGAAGGCGAATGAGTACCATGTGATATCCGCGGGAAGTCTTTTGGGTACATTGCTTGCGCAGCCCAAGTCCTACCCTGTCGGAATGGTCAATCTCATAGATATTGCTCCGCTCACGTTCGATGAGTTCCTTGAGGCAACGTCACAGTCGCTGTATGCTTACTATCGCGGGATAGAAAAGGAACAGCACATCGAGACTATCTTCCACAGTCGTTTGATCGATGCTTACAATAATTACCTAATAATCGGCGGTATGCCGGAATGCGTTGCTTCATGGGCAGAATATGGCGATCCTAATATGGTAAAACAAATACAACATGAGTTGGTCGAAATCTACGAAAATGACTTTTCCAAGCACAACGGTCAAGTCAACAGCGGTCGAATACTCATGGTGTTCCGCAGCATCGTATCTCAGCTTGCCAAGCCTAACGAGAAATTCATGTATGGAGCCGTAAGAGAAGGCGGACGGGCAAGGGAATTTGAGGAAGCCATTGAATGGTTGGTCTCGGCCGGTATGCTCCGTCGTGTATACAACGTTTCCAAACCTGAGCACCCGCTTTCCGCGTTCGACCGCCTTGATTGTTTCAAGCTGTTTCTTTTTGACACGGGGCTGCTGAAGTTTATGGCAGGGTTGGATAACAGCGCCATTCTTCTAAAGGGAGACTATCAGTTTAAGGGGGCGCTTACCGAAAACTATGTCCTGCAACAGCTGCGCGGGCAATTCGATGCGGACCCGCGATACTGCGCAACCAGAAACGGAGAAATCGACTTCCTTTTGCAATACGGTACAGAGATTGTTCCCGTGGAAGCAAAGGGCGGCACTGATAAATCCGCTCCATCGTTCAAGCACTACATCGCGGAAAAGCAACCTAAGCACGCTATACGTTTTTCCAAGATGGAGTATATGAAAAACGGACAGATTACGAATATGCCGTTCTACCTTGCCGCAAGAGCGCGTGAATTGCTGTAAGCCCGTCCTTCCCAAGCCCTGCGTGCGTCTTTCTTATATGAATCTCCCGCGCAACCTGTATGCCTTAGCAGTTATATTAGACCGATAAGCCAATACAGCACGCCGTAGACCACGCTTGCGCCTATGCCCCAAACGAGTACGGGACCGGCTACCGTGAACATCTTGGCGCCAACGCCCAAGACAAGACCCTCCGAGCGGTACTCCACGGCGGGCGCGGCAATCGAGTTGGCAAAGCCGGTTATCGGCACGACCGTACCGGCTCCCGCATAGGCGGCGATTCGGTCGAACACGCCTATGCCTGTGAGCAGGGCGGTGAGGAACACAAGCACTATTGCGGTGAGCGCGGAGCAGTCGTCCTTGTCAAGGTTCAGCCATAGCCTTCCCGCGTCGGAAATGAGCTGCCCTATGCAGCAGATAAGCCCGCCCACCCAAAATGCCTTTAGGCAGGAACCCAAGGATTTTGAGCGCGGGGCAAGCTCCTCGACCTTTTGCTGATAGGCTTTTGACTCGTTGTTCATTGCCTTATCCCCTTCTCCTGTATTACAGGCGTCCTCGTCTCTCTATCCGCGGGAAGCTGTTCTCCGCCCCCGCCATGCATCGCTACCTTGTAAAACCTCGTGTGTTCGGGCATGATATTTCCTTTCACAAAACTTATGGAATCCGACCTTGGAGTATCGTCTTTGAGCGCAAGCGGCAGCAGTATCGCAAGCGCGACTGTCAGCAGTATCAAGCCCAACGCCAACATGAAATAGGTCGTGCGCAAAAAGCTAGCCTCCTTTCGATACATAAAATAAGTCTGTCCGCATTTCGCGCCAAAAATACAAATCGACGCTTTGATAAAAAACAAAACGTCGTTGTTGTCAGGCTATGCTTTTGTCCGTGTCGGTAAAGTCGTTTCCTGTCCCTGTTGATTGTACTCTACACCAACCTTGAAAAGAGTATCACCGCCGCGACCTGAATCACGAGTACTGCGGGTATGCCTATCGTGAACTGCTGCTCGCCGTTCTTGTTGCCAAAGAACGCCATGCCGAGCAGCGCGCCAATGCTGCCGCCGACAGCCGCCAAAGCAAACAATATCTGATCGGATACCCTGGGCGCCCGCCTGGTCATCGCACGCTTATCGACTCCAAACATAATGAAAGAAAATACGTTTGCAATAAATAAATATATGTAGAGATAAGCCAAGACTTCCTCCGTTCTCCCCATTGTTCTGTCACTGCCCACATTCAAACAAATAGAATTATAACACATTCTTTACGAATTGCAAGCTTAATATGATACACATCCGAAATAGTTAAGCGTTTTTTTGTTGAGAGCAGCAACGCCGTTTGCGGCTGTGTTTAGTTGAAAAGGGGGGTAATGAGGAGGGCGGGGTTGCGCGGGGGGAGCAACTCTTGACTGTTATGTTTTTGGCAAGATCCTTCGGCAGGCTCAGGATGACACCAAGAGGAGTTATTCCCGCCGTGAGCGCTTCTTGACTG
>DAOPJM010000027.1:0-11879 GCA_035399665.1 Clostridia bacterium | reverse complement strand
GTTGCGTGGGGGATACGGGAAATGAAGAAGGCGGGGGTGCGTGGGGGAGCGGGTGGGTTAAGGAAGGGGTTTGCAGGGTGAACGGGGGTTGACTATATGGTGCGGACGAACGCGGTTCGCCACTATTTTTGAGCTGTTCTGTTATTTGCCCGGCGTCGTCCTCAAGCCCTTTGGATAATGATTTTTCACGGCGTCCGCACCGCATTTGACAAGCCCGCAGGCCTTACTCCGACAGCAGGCGGCCGCCCAGCCGCGAAGCTCCCGTGAAGGCAGGCTCTCGCCCGCAAAATACCTTACAAGCTCATCATCGCCAAGCTCCAAACGGCGTACAAGCGCGGCGTCGCGCGCGGCCATAGCCAGGGCATGGGCGGGCATGAACAGCTTGCCGCGCAGCTCACCCAAAAGAAGGCCGCTCCTCAGCACCCGCAGTCCTCCAAGCTCGTCCGCTCTCAAGGGGCTTATCATGCTTCTGCCGTCCTGCAAACCTATAAGCGTCCCATGCGGAAGCTTCCCCATGTCAAGGTATTCGTTTGCGAAGCTGTAAAGCTCGGGGTAAAGCCGCCGGTTAATTACGGCGGGCGCAGGCGCAAAAGGCTCGATTTCATGGGCTGTTTCGCCCTTCATAAGCAGTGCCGCTGTCTGTCCCTCGCCCATGCAGCTATGCGGGTAAAGCCGACTGAAGCTCAACAGCCTAAAGTCTCTGTTCCTCGACAGAAACTCGTCAATGACGTTCTCGTTCTCCTCCTTTGAAAAGGTGCAGGTCGAATACATCAGCCTGCCGCCCTCCTTAAGCATCGCTGCGGCCGATTCAAGTATGTTGCTCTGCCGCCTTGCGCAGGTCTCGACCTGTGAAACAGACCACTCCCCTGCGGCGTTTGGCTCCTTTCGAAACATACCCTCGCCCGAACACGGAGCATCCGCCAACACCGCGTCAAAATAGTTTTGAAAGCGTTTCGAAAGCGCGTCCGGGCGTTCGCAGCACACGACGGCGCAGGTAACGCCGAGGCGCTCCAAGTTGCCTGTAAGCACCTTGGCTCTCGAATATACCGGCTCGTTGGCGACCAAAATCCCGCGATTGCACATGCCGGCCGCAAGCTGTGTCGTCTTTCCGCCCGGCGCCGCGCAAAGGTCAAGCACGCGCATACCCGGTTTGACGTCAAGCAGCTTCGCGGGCAGCTGCGCCGACGCGTCCTGCATATAATAAAGCCCCATCGCGTGGGCCGCGCTGCGCTTGACGTCGAAATCGTTCGGAACCAAAAAGCCTTCATCGCATACGCCGTTGGGGACAGGATTGAAACCCAGGTATTGGTACAGCTCCCCCGCGTCAGCCTTCAACGTATTCACGCGAAGCGAACGCATTGGCGGCAGCTCCATCGCGGCCATGTAGCTTGGGAACTCCGCCCCAAGCTCATCCTTCATCCTGCATAAAAATTCTTCGGGCAGCTTCACCATTGCTCGTCAGCTCCCATCCTCACCGCAGCCTTCGCCCTCAGCAGCACCAAATAGCTTTCGCGCACCCGCCTCTTTGACAGCTTCTCAAGCGCTTTGGCGTACAGCTCAAGCTGCTTTGTATGCCTTTGGGCGTACTCTTTTGGGGGAATACCCATGGTGTTGTCGGTCTTGTAATCTATCAAAACCCACTCTCCGTCCTCGATAAAGCAAGCGTCTATCACTCCTTGCAGCAGCACTCTGTCCGACGACGGCGTATTAAACAGCTCCTCGCTGTCCACGGCATACGAGAATGGAAGCTCACGCTGCAAGTCCGTGCCCTTGGACATCCTGCCATACAGCTCCGTACCCAGAAACCATATCACTCCCTCTATGCCGCGTCGGTCGATGATTCCAAGCTTGGCCGCAAGCTCACGCACGACCCTTTCATCGTACTCGCCCTTGGGAATGGATTCAAGCAGCTTATGAACGCTCGTACCCAACGCCGTCGCGCTCTCGCCCTTTGCAGCGAAGCTCGGAACGTCGTACTCGGTCTGACTGCGTTCGGTCAGCTCCGTTACGGAGGTCTTGTTGGGCAGGGTTGTTTCACTTGCGAACGGATAGCTCCACGAGAGCCGCAGCCTCAGCGGTTCGACAAGCGATTTCTCACTCACAAACGCGGCTTCAGGTTCGGCTTCGGGAACGGCAAGAAGTTCTTCCTTCCTATGTGCATATACGGGAACCTGTCCGTTCAGCGCGAACAGCAGCCACTTTAGGGCGTTCGCCTCCCCGCGTATCTCGGAATTCGTCAGCTCGGTCACGCTTCCAAGCTTCTCGTCCGCCTTTCTCGCGCTGCCCACAAGCCAAAGCCGCGATCTCGCCCTTGTCATCGCGACATACAGTACCCTAAGCTCCTCGGCGGTCATGTCGCGCCTCAGCTCCCTGCATATCGCCTTGCGCGTGGCGGACTCATGCTTCACTCCGCAGCTGTCCATACAGCGCAGCCCCAATCCAAGCGTCGAATAGGGGATTAGGTCCTCCGACAGGTCGCGACGGTTAAAGTTCGTACCTAAGCCGCCCAAAAATATCACGGGATACTCAAGCCCCTTGGACTTGTGTATTGACATGAGCTGAACCACATCCGCCGTGGCGGTCTGCGACTCGCCCATCCTTGCGTTCTTGTTGACCTGCGACATATAATTGAGAAAGCCATGTACCGAGTACCCGCCGCCCTTGTCAAAGTCCCTCGCCTTCTCGACAAGTGCGTCAAGGTTGGACTTGCGCTGCGCCCCGCCCGCAAGCGCTCCCATCACCGGATAGATGTCCGTGTTGTCCAGTATGTGCGCCACAAGCTCCGACACGGGCCGCGTCGTCTTTGCGTCGCGGTAGTAATCCAAGAACCCCATGAACCGCCTCACATGCTCGCCCAAAGCCCCCTCGCTGTCCGCCGCCGCAAGCAGACAGTCCAAATAATCGCCCTTGGGTACGCGGGTGCGAAGCTCTATCAGCTCCTTATCGTCAAAGCCGCCGAAGCATGAGCGCATGACCGACAGCAGCGGTATGTCCTGCCTGCGATTGTCAATTACTGACAGCAGGTTCATCAGCAGCATGACCTCTATTGTGTCGAAGTAGCCGCCGCTCAGCTGCGCGAAGCAGGGTATGCCCATGCGCGAAAGCGTCTGCGCCCACAGCCTCGCGTTGGTAGTGCTTCTGAGCAGTACGGCAAAATCGCTGTAACGGTACCTGCGCTGCTCGCCGCCCTTGACGTCGGTATAGAGTTCCTCGTTCATGAGCCTAATAAGCTCGTTGCCGCAGAGTGTGGCTTCGGCCTGCGCGTCCAGCATGTCCTCGCCCTCGCGCTCCACTATATGCAGCTGTGCGCAGCCTTGGGGCTGCTCGATTCCGCGCACAAGCCTCTGAGTTCCGTAATCCATGCCGCAGGTGTCCATGTTCATCAATCGCATGAACGCGGCGTTTACGGCGTTGATTACCGCATCGCCGCTCCTGAAGTTGTCGTTCAGATAGATTGCCGTGCCGCGCTTGCCGCTGTACTCCGAAAGCTTTTCTAAGAACAAGCTCGGATCCGCCATCCTAAAGCCATATATGCTCTGCTTGACGTCGCCCACAAGGAACAGGTTGTCCTCGCGCTTTACTCGTGTCAGTATTGCTTCCTGAACTCGGTTGGAATCCTGATACTCGTCCACCACTATGTGTCGATAGCGCTTGCGGTACTCGTCCGCAACGCTCGAATCGGCAAGTATTGTAAGGCAATGATGCTCAAGGTCGTCAAAGTCCATCACGGCCTTTTCCCGCTTCTCCATGGAGTACAGCTCCATAAAGCGAAGCATAGCGGCTGTCAGCGCCTTGGTCGCGGGCGAAAGCTCAAGCTGCTCCTGCCAGAGCTGCCCGCCGTCCTTGACGAACAGCGAAGCCTGGGCCAAGATAAGCCGCTTCAGCTCGTCCCTTGCGTCCTTGACCGGAACCTTTATGAAGTCCTCCGTCCCCCTGGGATAGGTCAGCCTTGGGAACGCCACGGCGTTGATGCTCTGCGCGTAGTACTCCGCGTCAGTTTGCAGCAAGGCTCCGCGTACCGCAAGCAGCGTCGTATCTATGCCTGATATTACCTTGCCATACTCCGGCTCAAGCTCGTCCCTGACACGCTCAAGCTGATGACAGGCCTCCGAAACGTCCTCCTTCGCGCCCGCCAAAAGTACATCCCGAATATGTAAAAACCGCTCATATTTATCACAATTTTCCCCTGCGTCCCGTATCCATCCCTCGGGGTCAGGCTGCGCCTGAAGAAACGCGAACAGCTTATTCAGGCTCTGTATAAGGCTCGACTCGCTGCCGAAGCTCTCCAGCAGCAGCCGATAGCTCTCTTTGCTGTCGGTGGCAAGCTCCGTCATGAGCGTGTCCATGACCTCCGCCTTGAGCGCCGCCGCCTCGGTCTCATCCATCGTCCGAACCTGCGGGGACAGCTCCGCTATGTGATAGTGCCTTGTGACCACCCTCTGACAGAAGCTGTGAATGGTGGATATGGAAGCGTTGCCGACGCTGTCCGCCTGCTCCAAGAGATACACGCGCCTCTGCTCATCCTCACAATTCGCCGCCTCGGTCTTGAGCCTTTTGGCTATGCGGTGCTTCATCTCGGCCGCCGCCGTGCGCGTGAAGGTCAATATGAGCATCTTGTCTATGGGAATGCCCGATGCCACCTGCGTTACCACGCGTTCGGTCAAAACCGCCGTCTTGCCCGCGCCCGCCGCCGCCGATACCACAACGTTGCCCTCAGTCGTTATCGCCGCCCGCTGCTCCTTGGTAAAGTTCATCATTTTTCACCTCCCGCAAGCGCGATAAGCTCATCAAGCTTCAGCTTTTCAAAATGCCGTACTTTGCATCCCTCAAGCTGCTCGTCAAAGCGGCAAACAGCGCTGTAAGGGCAGTACTCGCAGGCCTTCTCCGTCGGCGATATGGCGGCCTCTCCCCTGAATATTTCCGACGCGGCTGTCTCCGCCGTATGAATCGCGGCGTCTACCACGTCGTTCAACTCCTTGCGCCTTAAGGTGCTGCCGCTGATTGAGCCGTCCTTTTTGCGCTTCAGCCCCGCGATGACAAGGGAGCTTCCGTCAAGCCGACTCTGCGCCGCATTGACGCTCTCATCGTCGGAAGCCGTAAGCCCCGAAAGCGGGAGTATGTCGGGATCCTCCGCGTCGCGGTTCGCCTTGGGCGTAAGGCTCATATAGTACATACCCGTACCCTCGCCGAAACGCCTTGCCGCGGCAAGATACAGCGGAAGCTGTAAGGTCTGCCCGTACCAAAGTCCCGTGGGGTCGAAGCTTCTGCCGCCCATCTTATAGTCCACTATGCGGAATACCCCGCCGGGCGCCATGTCGATACGGTCAATTCTGCCGTAAAGATCCACTCGCCTGCCGTTGTCAAGCTTTAATGTCAGCGGCTTTTCACCACCCCTGCCAAAGCTGTATTCGCCCGCCATCGGCGTAAAGCTGCCCGCGTTGGTCTGCTCGACTATGGACAGACAGGCCCGCTTTAGCTGACGCAGCCTTAGAAACAGCGCTTCATGCTGTCTGACGTCGTTTATCAGTATGCCGTTGTTATGCTCCGCTATCACGGGCGGAAGCACGGTGTCCAATATGCTCTCTACCTCCGACTCGCCTATGTCGCACCAATGTGTGTTGCTGCGGAGAACCTCCTTCACGAAGGCATCAAGAGCGTCATGCAGGAAGGTTCCCGCGTCGGCGGGGTTCTCCGTAAACTCCCGCCGCTCCCTTGCGGAAAGACCGTATGCTAAATACTGCGAAAACGGACAGCCGCCGAACTGTTCCAAGCGGCTTGCGCTCATGGAAGGGCGCGTGCCGTACATCGCGGTCGCAAGCTCGCTTCCGAAGGGCTCAGGCGATAGCCTTTCCTCCCGCCTTTGAAGTATCCTGTCAAGGGTTTCGGCGTACGTTTCATCCCCCCCAAAGTACTCCTTCAGCGCGTCAAGCTCAGGGCTTTGCACATTCTCCGTTCTCTGTGCGCGCAGTAAATCCACCATGCGTTCAAAGCCCGCCGCCTTGCAGGACGGCAGCCCGCTCACGCTCTCCCGACGCATATTCACGAAATGCTCAAACAGCGTCCCTATCACGGACGAGGGCGAAAGCGCCGCGCCTCCGTCCGAATAGGCATAGCTGAAAATCACCCTGTGCCGCGCCTTGGACAGCGTACTGTACAGCTCAAGCCTGTCGTTCGCGCTGCAAAGCTCGGTGTTCTCCCACACCGAAATCCCCTGCCGCTTCATCAGCTCCAGCTCGGCGTCGCAAATTAGCTCATCGTCGTTGTGGGTGCGGGGCAAAAGTCCCTCGTTGCAGCCGAGTATGAAAAGGGTATCGACGCTGCCGCTGCGGGTTCGATACAGGTCGCCCAAAATCACCTGATCCGCCGTACCCGGCAGTACGCCCATGCTGTAACCCGCTATGCCCTCCTCAAGCACGCCCAAGAAGGCGCGAACCCCAAGCTTGTTCTCGCCCAGTATGTCATGAAGCTGCGTTAACAGCTCCATTATGATGTTCCAAAGCTGTGCGTACTGCTCCGCTTCGGAGACCCTGCCTATGGCAAGCTGCTTTTGTGCCTGCGCCTTGAGCTGCCCCGAAAGGTCCAATTCGCATAAATATTCGTATAACGCCCGCACCTTCAGGGCGGCGGATTCCTGCGACATACCCTCCTTGAGACGCATCAGCGGGCCCATAACGCCGCAGCGCACCCGCTCCGCTTCCTTGGGAACCTCGCCGCGCTCAAAGGGCTTTGCCATGTCGCTTCCGAACAGCCCCATGCGCAGTATATAGTTCTCGAATATCTCCAGCTCGCCCGCGTCGCAGCCCGTGTAGCCGCTCTTGGCAAGGCGCAAAACCTCCTTGGGGGAGAAGCCCGAGGCGCAGCAGCCTACGGCGCGGGTCATCAGCTCGGCGGCGGCGTGGTTCTTCACGGGGCGAACGAAATCGCTGAACAAGGGAATGCTTCGCTTTTCGAAGGCGCGCTTTAAGCCAAAGCCATAGGCGTCCAAATCCGTCGCAAGCACCGCTATATCTCGGTAGCGCACACCCCTGCGGGCAAGCTCAAGTATTTGATCTCCCACGGCGGCTATCTCGGCGTTTCTGTCGGGATAGTCCTCAATGACAACGTTGCTCTGCACGGGCAGGAAGCGGCTGTCAGGGGGTAAATACAGGTGGCTTTCAAGGTAGGCAAGCGCTTCGGGCATCTTGGGCTTGCCCTGCATGAATTGTGTGTAAAACGGTATTCCAAGCAGGCTTGCCGTCTCCATAAGGCGTTCCTTGACCTCGGCGTCGGGTCTGAACATACGCCCGTCCGCCGCTCCCTCGCCCCCGCTTCGCAGGGCGACTGTGAGGCTTTCGGCGGACGACGCAAGCCTTGTTATGAACTCCAGCTTCTGCTTTCCGCCATACTCAATGCCGTCGATATAAACATGACAGCTCTTGACAAAGGAGTCCGCAATCCTCGGCATGGCGGCCTCGTAGAGGTCGGCGGCGAAGCTCTGTTCGTCCATATACCTGTCGCCCTCGCGGTACAAAAGGGCGATATCCCTGAGCTTCCGGGCAAGCATACTCCCCTCGTCCAACGCGTTCGCGCAGGCTTCAAGCTCGTCGCAGCTCACGCTTTGGCGGCGAAATCTGCCGATAAGCTCGTCCATGCTCTCGGCAAAGCCGCGGCTCTCCGCTATCCTGCCGAACAGGATAAGCTTGCTTTTACACTTCAGTATGACGCGCTTTAGCACCATGCGCCGCCCCTGCGCCGACATCACGGGCTTGCCGTAATCGGTGTCGATTAGGACGCGCTCAAGCAGACGTTCGGGGTAGTAGACCTGCGCGCCGAGTACGCCCCCGTGCATCTCGCACAGGCGCAGCTCGGCTTCGTAGCTGTATTGAGCGGGGACAAGCAGCAGACAGCGTTCGCCCGCGTCCATGCGGCGACAAATCCCGCGATACAGCTCCCGACTCTTGCCCGAACCCGCTCTACCCTCAATTACGCTTATGCTTGCCATGTGTCCTCCGCCAAACTCGTCAATAACTCTCCAAAACAGCTTTACCAGACGCCGCCGACAGGCTTTTTCTTAAAACCTCTCGGTATGCAGCGGCGCATAGACCACGCCGCCTCGCTCTGAGCGGCTCTCAAAAAGTACGATGGAATCGGCTCTGAACGCTTCGTTGGGTATGTGCAGCTTCAGCTCGTCGGGGTGCTGCACGCCCCTGCCCAAGGTGATATGCGGCTCAAGCTTGCCGCGCCCACGCACGAACCCGCGCTCGGTAAGAGCGGCCTCCAAGGTGGTATACACGCGCACAAGCTCCTCAAGCTCGCCCCCAACGGAGATGAACGAGGTGCGGCCGCCGCTCGTCCTAAAGCAGCCGTAGCCGCCTAAGCGCACAAGAAAGGGCTTGGCGTCCCTCACCGCGTCGTGCATGGCCTCCGCTATATCGACAAGCTCGTTGCTCTCGCCGAAGAAATGCAGGGTTATGTGATGGTTGCCCTGCGGAACGAATCGACCCGCGCTGCTGTTGACCCGCAGCTCCTCCTCGACCTCGAACACCTGCCGCTTGATATATGTCGGCAAGGGTATGGCTATAAAGAGACGCATGATTGTTTCCCCCAACTGATTGATATTTAATGTTACCACAAATTCCGTGTATTTACAACACGGCAAAAAAAGTGTATTATCACAATATGGAAACGCGGTTCAACAAAAGGATTCCAAGGCGGCGCAGCCATAGGGCGCGTCCCGCCTTCTTTGAGAAGCTCCCGATAAAGTACATACTTGTCGGGCTTGCCCTTGTTGTTGTGGTGCTGCTTATGATACTGATAAACAACCCCACCGAATCGCTTCTCAGCACAGCCGACATAGACGTTGTGCGCTCCAAGGGTATGCTTCGCATCGGCGTTGACGAGAATGTCTACGCGCTCAACGTCAACGGGGCGGGGCTTGAGGTCGATATCGCCGCCGCCCTCGGCAGGGTCATCTTTGAGAACGACGAATCCGTAATCCTTGTGCCGTGCAGCCGCAACACCGTATACAGGCTGTTTGAGGACAACGAAATAGACCTTGCCATGTTCTCACAGAGCGGGCTTTCAGGCAGCGATTATATCAATTCCGAGTTGGCTTTTTTCACCGATGAATGTGTGCTTATGGGCTATGCACCCGACGCTTCCACGACGGGTATGGAGATAGGCGTACTGTACAACAGCGACTGCGAAGCCGTGCTTGAGCAATATATCAGCGCCACCGACAACAGCATGGTTCTAAAGCCCTATGCCGCGTACTATGACATGCTTGTGGCGTTGAGAGCGGGGACGATAGACGCGGTTTGCATGAGCTACACCGCCGCGATGAGCCATCTTGAGACGGGGCTTGTGATTTACCCCGTGTCCGTGGGCGTCGTCGCTTACCGCGTCACTTCCGAAAAGGGCAGCGAAACCCTGATTTCATTGGTTGACGAGCTTATCTATGACTGGACGAGCGACGGCAGCATGGAAGCATGGATAGCGGCAAGCAATATCCGCCGAGGTACATAGAACCGATAATCTTTGTCTTTTCATGTTGAGCAGCGGTCGGGGGACGATGTGCTTAGTTTTTCAAGCTATCCTCAAACGACCGAGCTTGGAAAACGGCGGCAAAACCATAAAAGCTAATTAGCATCGGGGCACAGCGTCCCGGTTTTTTTTGCAGCTTATTATTATGCGGAGGGCTTTAGCAGACGCTCATACATCCACTCCGCGTACACGCAAAATCCCCGTTCCGGCTCGTTCACAAACACATGCGTCACCACGGCGATAAGCCTGCCGTCCTGCA
This sequence comes from Clostridia bacterium, assembly GCA_035399665.1. Lineage (GTDB taxonomy): Bacteria > Bacillota > Clostridia > Christensenellales > CAG-138 > DAOPJM01. The sequence continues at coordinate 2,098 of DAOPJM010000027.1, read as the reverse complement.
GCACGGGGCTTCCGGACATACCCTGAACTATACCGCCTGTCAGCTCAAGCAAGGTTTCATCCGTAACCCTTATCATCAGACCCTGCGTGGTGGGTGAGTTCTGTACGTCGGCGCGTATGACCTCACAGGAATAGGCCGCAGGCGTGGTTCCTTCAATTGTGGCGATAAGCACGGCGTCGCCCAAACGAACCTGCGACGCCTTCGCAAGCTCCACCACCATGACCGCGCCCGTCGGAAGCTCGTTCAGCCTTCCCGCTATGCCGAACTCGGTGTTTAGGTCGATGGCGGCAACGGCGTCAGCGCGGCTCTTGGAGAATTGGCCGTACAGCTCGCCCGGTGTTCCCGATGCTCCCTTCTGCACCCCCGTCACGGTGGCAAACGAAATGTAGCCGTCCCCAAGGCGCAGGGTCAGCCCCGTGTCAACATCGCTCACGGAATGACCTAAGGCGGCATATGCGCGGGTGTCGGGGTCGTAGAAGGAGAGCGTACCCATGCCCGAGGTGCTGTCACGCACCCAAAGCCCTATGCGATACTCACCGCTCGTCAGCTCCTGCACGGGGCGCATCGTGACGTTGAACCCCTCGCCCGCCCTAAGACAGCTCATGGACAGCTCGGCGTCTTTGGCGCACAGCGCGGAAAACTGCGCGGCGTCACTGACCGCAGAACCGTTGACGCTGAGTATCACATCACCCGCCGCAAGCCCCGCCTGCGACGCGGGGCTGTAACGGCCGTCCTCCGTCAAAACCGTTCCGGTTCCCACGACCTGAACGCCCTCTGTGAAAAGCATCACGCCTACGGCACAGCCGCCCAAAGCGACTTCGTTCAGCTCGCCCACAGTCTCTACCGTGCGCACGGGCAAAAAGCCGAAAAGCTTTATCGTGTATTCGCGCTGTCCCGAAGCCTCGATCAGCCGTTCATCATAGGAGCCTGATACTCCCGCAAGCGCGTCCGTTTCTATGTCAAAAGTGCATACGCTGTCGGGCAGAGCGCGGCTGTGGCGCATGGACGGACTGAGGTAAACGGCAAAGAGCAGGGCGCACAGCAGCAGGGCGGCCGCGCCCGAGAATCGGCGTAATCGCAAAGATATTTTCATGTATTCAGCTTTTACAGTGGGCGCGAAAATTATACGCGGCAAAGCCCCCACTCCGCTTTTTGTTGTGCCGCGCCAAGGCGCTTTTCATCAGTACGCTTTGCAACGCGACAACAATATATTGTTTTTTTCATATGGATAATATCGGAATTCCATACATCAAAATTCGTCTTATTTACATGGCAGAGAGGATTCCGCCATTCTGTTTTAAGCCGTCATATTCGGCAAGATGGAGGCGAGGAGTGGGTCAACCTCGCCTCTTTATTCATTTTGGCGTCAATTCCCCCAAGCGAAGGTTTCGACAACGCGAACGACTTCTGTAAAAATCTTTTCGTCCTCGGATGTGAACCTTGCGGGCTTTGCGCTGTCCAAGTCAAGCACGCCCACAATTTTCCCGCCATGGCGAATGGGGATTACAAGCTCCGAGCGGGAATCGGGATCGCAGGCTATATGCCCCTCAAAGCAGTGTACGTCGTCAACGCGGCAAATTCTGCCGCTTGCGGCGGCCGTACCGCATACTCCCCTGCCCATTTTGATGCGCACACACGCGGGCTTGCCCATGAACGGCCCAAGCACAAGCTCCGAATCGCGCATGATGTAGAACCCCGCCCAGTTCAGCTCGTCGGTCTCGGTATAAATGAGCGACGCGGTGTTGGCAAGGTTGGCGCATAGATCGCTCTCGCCCTCCGTCAGTGAGGCAAGTCTTTCACAAATACTCTCGTCCATAGCAACCCCCTCGTTTTTGTCATTATACCCGCAGCGCGTAACTTTGGCAACAGCAAAAGGCAATGAACGCGCATCGGTTGTTTAGCCCTCGCGCCGTAGTATGTAAAGCCATATGCTTTGCAAGCCGCAATCAATAACATTATACATATCATATCATTCAGATAAATTCGGATGTTTTAAGCCGTTTGCCAAGAATCGGCAATAAACATATGCATATGACAATATAAACTAATTCGATTGTGTCGATACTTAAGCTTGACCCTCTTTTATCGATATCCTTGC
>DAOPJM010000026.1:23045-25064 GCA_035399665.1 Clostridia bacterium | reverse complement strand
GATCTCATCGAGTACCCCTTCATATGGGAGGCGGACACCAAGAACAAGGAGTCATGGACACGCAGGTTCGCGCCCAAGAAACGCCCCGAGATGTCAACGACCGATGATTATGCGATAATGGCTATGGTCGAGAACGGGCTTGGAATAAGCATACTTCCGGAGCTTGTAATGGCGCACAGCGACAGACACCTTGTCAAACGCGAGCTTACCCCGAAGGCGTTTCGCAACCTCGGCATAGCGGTCAACTTAGGGCAGAAGCCTTCTGCGTCGGCGAAAGCGTTTATCGCCCAAGCCGAAGCCTACATACAGGGCAACAATCCCGACAAGCTGTAACCCGTCGTTGCGAACAGGCGGACGAAGCCCATCACCCGCGGCGATTAAGACTATCAAAAAGCTCTTTGACCTGCTGCCTGTCATCGTCATGGTCGAAAATGGCATACAGCAGCGGAAAGGGAGAATAGTATTCCAACGCGCCTTGAGCGCCGAGCGCGGGGAAGCGCTCCGCAAGCCTTGCAAGAGCGCCTGTCGTAAAGTATTTCGCATACAGTTCCCGCATGGCGGGTTTTGCGTACTGCTCCAAGGTGAGCATACGCCGAAACCGACAGGGGAAGCCTGTCGTCCAATAGCTCAAAAGCTCCTCACCATAGGCTGAAAGCTCGTTTGCATCCGGCTCGTGACGGGTCTGTTCCATTCGCTCCACAATGGCGTCAAGGATGGCGCGCTTGCTTGCGAAATGGCGGTACAGCGCACCCTTGGAGAGGGAGAGACGCTGCGCAATGTCGCTCACAGACACGGCCTCAAAGCCGTATTTGGCGAACAGCGCAAGCGAGGTCTGAATAATCTTCTCTTTGGTGTTCAGCTCTTGCGCGCCCTTAAGTACGGCGGTCACGAGCGCGATATGCTCAAAGGCGGTCAGTCCGTCATCGCGTTGATCGAAGCAGCTTAGCTGTACCATTTCGGGATTGAGGTATTCATATATAAGAAAATGAGAGGGTTCAAGCAGGCTCATAAGCTCAAACTCGTCGGCCGAGAAGCGCATTCGCTCACCGCCCGCAGCCGCCATTTGCAGCATGTTCACGACACGCCTTGTCTTTGAGCAGAACAATCCGCCGTCGGGACAGTCGAAGGATATGCTGCTGCCCTCGGCGCAGATGGAGCCAAGCTTGTCTAAAATTGCGGCAAGGCTTTCACGCGTAAGGTAATAGCTCACACCCAACAGAGAGAAATGGGTCTTGCGGCTTATGTCAAAGCCACTCTCCATGAGGGCGGCTTTTATGTCGTCATTTTCTAAGTCCACAGGCACAAGTCGCAGGTTGGCGGGAACGTCAAGCCCCGCACGGCTTACGCGCTCAAGCTTGTCGGCTTGCGTCTTTGGATGGTCAAGTTCAAACACCGTCAGGTTTGTCAACAATTCCTTTTCACGCCACGCGAAGCTGTCAAGCCCCGCGCCAAGTATGACGTATTGGCTTGCGCCGCTCATGACGGCGACCTTCAGCGCGTCAAGGTTGAACGCGGATCGCGCAAGGGGTGTGGGCGCAAGCTGATGATTTACTATCCAATCAAGAGCCGCAGCGTCATCGGGACGCTCCATGTCATCGGGAGCAAAAAAGTCCCAGCCCGACAGCAGATAGCCCTTAATGCTCTCGTATTCCGCATCCGAGATAAAGCTTCGGATAAGCTTGTCGCAAAACACGGGGTTTTCGCTCCGCTCGTTGTGATACGCCACGGCGAATGCCGCCATAAGCGCGGTCATACTTGACTTGTCCATGTTCACCTCCAAGTAAACGTTCGTTCACTACATTATAGTAAACGTTCGTTCACTTGTCAAGCGTAATTGAGCCATCACCTTAGATGATTCACCTGTTTGCGTCTTAGGAAGGTGGACAAGGGGACAACCATGCCCTCACATATAAACATCCTGATTTGCGACAGCAACAATCCCTGCCGTCATTCTACGGGGTTTTCCCGCTTCAAACACAGTCCCTGTTTGCCCTTCAACCCTTCGTGTCATCCTGAGCG
>DAOPJM010000026.1:0-22945 GCA_035399665.1 Clostridia bacterium | reverse complement strand
AATAGGTTTCGATGTGGTTGATAATGTTTCGCTTTACTATTCCGAAGGATATTGCGGCAACGCTTGATTTTTTGCAGTGCTGCATATGATTGCGTCCGACCGCCAAAGCGTTTTATCCGCAACAACAAAACTGCCGCAACGAGGCGGCAGTCATTAAGAAAACAAATCAGTTTATTGCGACAGGGCCATAGTAGCTGCTTTCAAGCACAGCTTCAATGGGCGAGCAGCCCACGCCGCCCGCAAGGCAGTCATTCAACGGCCTTGTGAGAAGAAATCCAAGCTGCAGCTCTGCGCCGTATATGGTAAGCTCCCAATCATCGGAGACGGCCGAGCAGAGCGCTGCGTTCAACACGGCTCCGCTAAGTATAGCGCTCGAACCGCTCCCGATAAACAGCGAGGACGAGATCGCGGCGCCCGACACGAGCAGCTCACAGTCCACGACATAGAGATTGCCGCCCTGAAGCTGTACGGCCCAACCCGAACCCAGCTTCTCGGCGGAGACGGTAAGCTCCTTCAGCTTCAGCATTGCGTTTTGACCCACCGCGAAGCAGGCGGCTCCGCACAGGGAATCCCCCATTACAGAGACAGTCCCTTCGCCAACTATCTGTAATATACCAAGACTGCAATAGAATGCGCAGCAAAGCTCCTCGCCGGTTACATTGACCGCTATACTGTGACCATTCAGCCGCAGCTCTTTGCTGGAACTGACTTCGATTCGGGTGCGTCCTCCTGTGAAGCTGCCCGAAACGTCGTTCAGAAGCTCCACAACCTTGGCTTCGCCCTCCATCGCCGCGATAAGCTCATCGAAGTTGGATACCTCGGCAGGCGCAGTGGTGGGCTCGGGCGTCAACTCGACTACAAATTCGGCGTTTGCCGCGTCGGTGGAAGCAGTCGCCGTCTCTGCCGGAGCATCGCTCGACACACCGCATCCCAGGAGCTGCAGCAAAAGCATTATAGACAGTATCGCGGCAACCTTCCTCATGCTATGACGATGTTGACGATATTCTTGACGACTATGACCTTGCGTATGGTCTTGCCTTCCATGAACATCTTAATATCGGGGCAGGCGATTGCGGCCTTCTCGACCTCGGACCTGTCCGTGTCCGCGGGCAGGGCTATGCGCGCCCTGACCTTGCCGTTTATCTGAATTCCGTACTCAGTGGTCGCGGCCGCAAGCGCGTTCGGGTCGTACTTCGGCCATGCGCTGTGGTGCAGCGGCTCATATCCCAGCTCGGCGTTCATCTCCTCACAGATGTGCGGGGCGGCGGGGGAAAGCAGCAGCAGCAAGGTGTGCAGCTCGTCACGGGTGACGCTGCCATTCGCATAGAAATCATTGACAAGCGACATCATCGCGGCGATAGCGGTGTTGAACTTCATGCGCTCATAATCCTCGCCGACCTTCTTGACGGCAATATTGATACTGCGCTTGAGTTCCGAACTTTCGCCCTCGCCCTTGACCATAGACATAAGCCGCCAAACCCTGTCAAGGAATCGCTTGCAGCCCTTAACGCCGTTGTCGCTCCAGGGGATGTGCTGATCAAACGCGCCCATGAACATGATGTACAGCCTAAGGCTGTCCGCGCCGTACTCGTCGGCTATCACGTCGGGGTTGATAACGTTCCCGCGGGACTTGGACATCTTCTCGCCGTTTGCGCCCAAGACCATGCCGTGGCTTGTGCGCTTCTGATACGGCTCGGAGGTGGGGACGACGCCGCAGTCATAGAGGAACTTATGCCAGAAGCGCGAGTACAGCAGGTGCAGCGTGGTGTGTTCCATGCCGCCGTTGTACCAGTCTACGGGCATCCAATACTTCATCTCGTCCCAAGAGGCGAGGCACTTGTCATTGTGAGGATCGGTATAGCGCAGGAAGTACCAGCTTGACCCCGCCCAGTTGGGCATGACGTCGGTCTCACGCTGAGCGGGTGCGCCACACACGGGACAGGTGGTGTTAATCCACTCCGTTGCCTTCGACAGCGCGGATGAGCCATCCTCGGCGGGAGTAAAGTCATCAATCATGGGAAGGGTCAACGGGAGCTGATCCTCGGGTATGGGTACCCAGCCGCAGTGCTCGCAATGTACTAAGGGAATCGGCTCGCCCCAATAGCGCTGACGGGTGAACACCCAGTCGCGCAGCTTGTAGTTGACCTTGCGCTCGCCTATGCCGCGCTCCTCAAGCCATGTTGTAATGGCGGGAATGGCGTCCTTGACCTCCATGCCTGTGATGAAGCCAGAATTGACCATAACGCCCTTGTCGCAGTCGGTGTAGGCCTCATTCTCGACGTCGCCGCCCTTGACGACCTCAACAATGGGCAGGTTGAACGCCTTGGCAAACGCCCAGTCACGGGAGTCATGACCGGGAACGGCCATGATTGCGCCGGTGCCGTAGGTCATCAGAACGTAGTCCGAGACGAACACGGGTATTTCAGCGCCGTTCACCGGATTTATGGCGCTGATGCCGTTTATGCGAACGCCGGTCTTGTCGTGCGCAAGCTCGCTGCGCTCGAAATCACTCTTCTTCGCTGCGGCCTGACGGTATGCGTCAACCTCATCGATGTTATTAATGACAGACCTGTACTTTTCAATCATGGGGTGTTCGGGAGAAACCACCATGTAGGTCACTCCGAACAGCGTGTCGGGACGGGTGGTGTAAATTAACAGCTCATCATCAACTCCGCTCAAACGGAACTTAACCTGTGCGCCCTCGCTTCGGCCTATCCAGTTGCGCTGCTGAATCTTGACCGGCTCGATGAAGTCAAGGTCGTCAAGACCGTCCAAGAGCTTCTGAGCGTAGTCGGTTATCTTGAGCATCCACTGTGAGCGCACGCGCTGCACAACGGGGCCGCCGCAGCGTTCGCAAACGCCGTCAACGACTTCCTCGTTGGCAAGCCCTACCTTACAGCAGGTGCAGAAGTTTATGGGTATCTCCGCCTTGTACGCTAAGCCCTTTTCAAAGAGCTTGAGGAAAATCCACTGCGTCCAACGGTAGTATGAGGGATCGGAGGTGTTGACCTCGCGGCTGTAATCGAAGGAGAAGCCTAACTTTTGCATCTGTTCGCGGAAATGACGGATATTGCGCTCCGTCACGACCACAGGATGTATGCCCGTCTTTATCGCGTAGTTTTCCGTTGGCAGACCGAAGGCGTCGTAGCCTATCGGGAATAGGACGTTGAAGCCCTCCATGCGCCGCTTACGGGCGATAACGTCTATCGCCGTGTAGGGACGCGGGTGGCCGACGTGCAACCCCTCTCCTGACGGGTAGGGGAACTCGACAAGGCCGTAGAACTTGGGCTTGTCGTGCGAGGCTTCAGCCTCAAAGCAATGGCTTTCGCTCCAAATGCGCTGCCACTTGGGTTCGATTGACTTAGGATCATAATCGGGTCTCATCTTTTGTACCTCACCATCTTATGGAAACTTATACTAATGTAAACGCTTTTGCCATGTTTGTCAAACGTCTTGTTGTGGTTTTTCAGTTAGAAGCAGCGCGGGTGTGAAATTCAAATAGTCCGCCGAGCTTAGGACATAGCGCACTCCGTCCCTTGTTATCGCGGGACAGCCACCCTCGACCTTGTTGTGCAGATGTCCGTACACCACCAGCTTGACTTTCGGGTATTCGCGGATAAGCTCCGTAAACCCGGAGCCTTCGCCGCTCTCCGTGAAGGGCGGATAGTGCAGCATGGCAACCGCGGGCTTGTCGTTGGGGAGAGCCTCCAAGGAAAGCCGAAACCGCTGCAGCTCGCGCTCATATATGCGCCTGTCATCCTTTTCGGAGAAAGCGGCGCCCTTGGGGATGAGCCAACCGCGTGTGCCGCATACCGCGCAAAAGCCCAAATCCACGGCGTTGTTCTGAATCGCAAAAACGGACGGGGGCAGCGCGGCCAAAACCTTGGAATAGCTCTGCCACCAATAGTCATGATTGCCCCGCAGGAGTATCTTGCGCCCGGGGAGCGAGTGCAAAAGCTCCAAGTCCATGGCGGCGTCTGAGAGCCGCATAGCCCAGCTTATGTCGCCCGCGATAAGCACCGTGTCGCCGTCCTCCACCGTGTCGCGCCAAGCCGTCTTTAGCCGCTCGGCATGACCCTCCCACCGTGGACCGAAAATGTCCATGGCCTTGTCGGGATTGCACTCGGAAAGGTGAACATCGCTTATAGCGAACAGACGAGGCACCTTCTCTCAGTCCTCTTCTTCCGGCTCGTCCAAAATCTCATCGCCAAGCTCGGATTCGCGTATCTTATCGGCGGTAAGCTCTAAGTCCTGCTGACGTCTCTGTTCCTCAAGGCATTCGCGGCACAGCTCCTGACCCTCTTCGGCGGGAGCCTCGCCGCATTCGCTGCACATGATAACCTCGTCAACGGATACAATAGTATGCTTCTTGCGCGAAGCCGCGCAAACGCTGCATATCTCCTCGCCTGCGCGAAGATAGTTGGTTTCACAATGGGGACATTTCCTTAATGCCATAAGTTTACCTCGGTTATTTGTTTCTTTATAGTATGCGTGTCTCACGCGGAAGTTTCAAGACCCTATTCCTTATCGTCACGCGGAAGGCAGTCTGCCCAAATCTGACCGATACGATCCCTCACAAGCTGAAGGTTCTCGCCCGTCTGTGAGGAGAAGGGTATGGCGTAAGGCGGCGCGCCCAAGAGCTTAGCGTTGGCGTTGGCCTGGGCAACGCGCTTTGCGCGGGGCAGCTTGTCCGACTTGGTGGCCACAAGCGTGTAGGGTATGCCATAGTACAGCAGGTAGCGGAACATCGCAAGGTCGTGCATGGTGGGCTCGTGCCGTATGTCAATCAGCATGATGACGTGGCGAACCCTGCCGGACGCCAGATAATTCTCCATCAGCTCACCCCAGCTCTTCTGCTCCGTCTTGGACGCCTTCGCAAAGCCGTAGCCGGGCAGGTCCACAAGGTAGAAGGAACGATTGATAAGAAAATAGTTGACAAGCCGCGTCTTGCCGGGCTGCTGCGAGGTGCGCGCCAGCTTGCCGTTGCCGGTCACGGCGTTTATGAAGCTGCTCTTGCCGACGTTGCTCTTGCCCACTATGGCAAGCTCCATGGGAAGCTCCGCAGGAAGCTTCTGACCAATGCAGTAGCTTGTAGCAAACTCAGCCTGTTTTATCCTGAAATTCTCGTCCATGGGTTAGAGTATACATGTGATTTTTCGATTGTCAAGGGATAATAAGGCGAAAAAACAGCTTTATGCTGAAGGTTTTACCCGCCATAGACAGCCCGACGCGCTCCGTGTTGTCGGGGCGACAGACGATGCTGTCTTATCCTCGAAGAAGCGTTTTTGCTCCGCGCCCCCTAAAGGAGGGCAGCAGGAGGAAACGGCTGCCCGCCTTTAGCGTTTTGTTGACGGCGCGGATACGGGCGCTCTGTCGCGTACCCGCTTCGGACAGCTTCGGTGACAAAGCCACGTTGCTCAACTCCACCGAAACCGTCTTTGAGTCAGGGACGCGATTTCGCTGTACAATCATCATTGCCCGATTTTGAGTCACATATTCAAGCTTATGCCGCGTCGCTCCAAAATAATCTTCATATACACATGAACCTGACGCCTTACCTTGGAAAGCGTTTACAGCAAGGAACAAACAAAGCCTGCCGCGGGGGGAACGGCAGGCTTTTCGGGGGGGATATGGTACCGCGTCAGGGGGGCGCGGCCTGTTATCAGAAGGTTACGGTAACTTCGTACTGCTGTCCGTCCCTCTGTATAATCAGTATTGCCGTATCGCCGACGTCGTATGCAGCGATAGCGTCCTGAAGATCGTCATTCGACGAAATCGTTGCATTATCGACGGCTAGAATGCAGTCGCCGACCTCAAGACCCGCAGTCTCGGCCGCGCTGCCTTCACTGACGGAGGCAATCTGTACGCAGCTTGAACGGTATGACCATGCGCCCATACTCTGCCTTAGCGTAACGTTCTGAGTGGTTACGCCTAAGGTGGCTCTGCCGGTTACATAGCCGTAGTTCAGAAGGTCGTTTATCTCGTTGACGACGCTGTTGACGGGGATAGCGAAGCCCAAGCCCTCAGCGTCGGAGTCGGTCACCTTGGCGTTGACTATGCCGATGAGCTTGCCGGAGGAGTTGAACAGGCCGCCGCCCGAATTACCCGGGCTGATAGCCGCGTCGGTCTGTACCAGCGTCATGGAAGTGCCTTCGACCTTGACGGTACGGGACACGGCGGAGATTATACCATAGGTCGCCGTGCCGCGCAGCTCGCCCAAGGGGTTGCCGATGGCGATAACGTCCTCACCTACCGTGAGCATGTCGGAATCGCCGAAGGTCGCGGCCGTGAGCCCATCCGCGTCAATCTTGAGCAGGGCGATGTCAAGCCTGTTGTCGGTGCCGACCAGAGCGGCCTCATAGCTTGCGTCGTCGTTTAGGGTCACGGTGATGGACTTCGCGTTATCAACAACATGGGCGCAGGTGACGATGTAACCGTCCTCAGTGATGATGATGCCGCTGCCGCTGCCGCTTGTGGTTTCGCTTGTATACCAGCCGTAGCCCGATTCGGTCGTGATATCGATTCCGACGACCGAGGGAGCCGCCATTTCAACCACCTGCGCCTTGGTGTACGGCCCGTCCGAAGCCATAGATGTAGTGTTTGACGCCGAGGTCTCAAGCTGATAAGCGTTGTCGCTTGACGCGCTGTCCGCCGTCTGAGCCGTTTGCGTTGCTTCGGGCAACGAAGCCCCCGCGCTCTCCTCAAGCTTGCTGCGGCTGCCGACGACGACCATGGTGGTCACAAGCAGCACCGCGATAAGACTGCAGCACACGATCACGGTTATAGCCGAGGCTGACAGCCCTTTCTTCTTCTTCCGGGGCGAGGGTTCCTGATAGTAGTAGTAATTGTCATTTTCCATAGCTTTCTCCTTAGGCTTTGCGCCTTAATCTTTGGAATGAGTGCATTATATATCAAAATTGTGGCAAAGCAAGGACGAAGCGGGTACGATTCTGTGGAATATTTGCAAAGTGTATTACAATTTTGCTTGACATTCCGTTCACATTGCCGCAAAATGGCTCTATGCAAAACGTATTTAAAAACATCTTCAAGTATCTGTTCCGCGCGCTTCAGGGGATGATTATCGGACTGTCCATCCTCATACCGGGCGTAAGCGGAGGTTCCATGCTTATGGTATTCGGAGCATACGAACAGGCCGTGTCCATTACAAGCCGTGACAAGCAGACGCGCCGCAAGGCGATAGTCTTTCTTATCCCTTACATTATCGGCATAGTTTTGGGCGTTCTGCTGCTTGCGGGCGTGATAAAGCTGTGCTTTGAACGCTTCACGCTCCAAACCGTGCTGATGTTTGTGGGACTTATCCTTGGCAGCCTGCCTATGCTGATTGGGCATGTCAAGGGCAAGAAGGTCACTTGGGTATGCATAGCACTGCTTGTGGCGATGATGGCGATTCTCATAGTGCAGCCTTGGCTTTCACAGTCGAGCACCGCCAACGCGGATCTGACCTTCAGCTTTGGCGGAGTGCTTATGGGCATACTGCTTGGGTTCATTGCCGCGACGACAATGATAATCCCGGGCGTTTCCGGCTCCATGGTCATGCTGATTTTGGGCTATTACCACAGCCTCATAGGTCATGTGGACGGCTTCAAGACCGCGCTGTTCTCACTTGACTGGGCTGAAATGCTCACCCACGCGAAGGTGCTTATACCATTCGGAATAGGTGTAATCGCAAGCCTGCTGCTTGTGACAAAAGCGCTGAAGTGGCTGTTTGACAAGCACCCCACGCCGACGTATTGGGCGATTATCGGGCTTATGGTCGCTTCTCCCTACGCCATCTTCGTCAAGTCGAACATCACCATGGACATGATGACCGCCGTGAACATCATTACCGGCATTGTATGCCTTGTCATAGGCTTTGCAGTATCCTTCCTTATGTACAAGCGTGAGAGCAAAGGCTAAACGCCTTTATCGGTAAACCTTCACCCGCCCGCGGAACACCCTTGCAAGGGTTTCCGTGAGGCGGTTTTTTGGTCTTCCGGAAAGGTCGCAGATGACAAGCCTTTCGGGGGCCATGTTGATGAGCAGCCGCACAACGCCGTCGGGGGAGCAGTCCACGTATTCTATGCGAATAAGCGAATCGTCTGTGAGAGTACAGCTTCCGTCGGCGTGTATGCACAGCATCAGCTCCGCCATACGCGCAGGGCGCCTGCCCACATACTCGTTGAGGGCTGAGGTCAGCTCATCGTACTCCTTGCACATAAGCGCCTCGGTCGCGGCCTGCTCACAGCAAAGCTCCCAACAGAGCAGAATGTCCTGCATACGGAAGCGCAGAAAGCCGTCAAGACAGAGCGTATCGCTCTCGCGAAGGTAGTTCTCAAGCTCGCGCTCAAGAGCAAGCGTATTCTCCTGCGCCCGCGCCCTGCACAAAGCGTCGGTAAGCACCTCCTGCTTTTCCGAGAGGGTCAACGGCAAATCGTCCACCATGCGCGCCAGCACGAAATGCTGCATATCGCGCACAAGCACCATGGCAAAGGCTTTGGCGGTCTGCGCGTATCCGCCGCCCTTTGTGCACACTGTCACGGCGTCGCTTTCGCATGAAAGCTCGGCGGAGGGAAGACGGCGCGAGAGCGCCTTACAGAGGTCTATATCGTATTCATCGGAAGTCAAAGTCCAACTCGGCATAGCGTACTCCTTCAAAGTATTATATGAAGCCGCTTGAATATTCTGTGCAGGTCGCGCAAAGATTATGAGTATCGAAAGAAAATCAGAGTTCTGTTATAAGACGCTTTCGATTATGCAAAAAGAAGTCTCAACGGGCGGCGGAGGGCAGGCTTGATTGAATAATGGGGGTATCTTTTAGACAAGGGCACAGGGTGTTGACTTTTGCGGGTTGTTGCTTTAGAATATTCAGTTGGGAAGGTAGGATTAGTTGGTGGGACGAAAAAGAAAGAGCTGGATCCGTCATGTGGTCGAGATCAAGGGGGGCGCGCTCGAATCGAGCGACAAGAGCTTTAGGGCGATTTTTGACGTCACCTTCGAGGCAAGGGATATACTCTTTGCCGAGAGGATGGCGGTTCATCGCACAGAGCAGCTTACCTACGGACAGATATACGACGCGGTTTTGAAGGCGTCTGAGGGACTGTATAAGCTCATAGGCTCGAGCCACGGCTATGTCGGGCTTGAGATGGAGAGCTGCCCCGAATGGATAGTCGCGTTTTGGGCGATACTCAGGAGCGGCAACAAGCCGTATCTTGTGAACTGCCGTTACCCAAAGAAGCTTTCCGCGGGCATATTGAAAACGCTGAACATTCATTATGTAGTGGGGCTGAAGCCCACGGAGCTTGACGCGCAATATATAGACTATGCTTCCCTGCCGCAAACGGACGGCGAGGGCTTTGAAGGCGATTTCGAGGACGAGATAGCCCTGTCAACCTCCGCTACGACGCTGAAGGAGACGGTGTGCTTTTATAGGGGGCGGGAGGTTTCGGAACAGATACTCTCGGCCAGGGCCATACTTGAGGAGTGTCCCAAGATGGCAAACCACTACAAGGGTCACCTAAAGCAGCTTGCGTTCCTGCCCTTCTATCACATATTCGGCCTTGTCGCCGTCTACTTTTGGTTCTCCTTCTTCGGCTGCTCCTTCGTGTTTTTGCCTGACTATTCCGGCGACAGCATACTTAACACATGCCGAAAATTCCAAGTGACACACATCTTCGCGGTGCCGCTTCTGTGGAACACCATGGTAAAGCAGGTGTTCAAGGAAGCGGAGAAGAACCCGAAAACTCTAAAGCAGCTTAACAGCGGACTTGAGCTGTGTACCAAGATACAGAACCTTTTCCCCGGCATAGGCGCGGGGGTTTCAAAGTGGCTCATGCGCAGCGTGACAGACAGGCTTTTGGGCAGGTCGATACAGTACTGTATTTCGGGCGGCAGCAGCATCAATTTGGATACGCTGTATTTCTTTAACGCGATAGGCTACTCCATGCGCACGGGCTTTGGCATGAGCGAGGTCGGCATAAGCTCGGTTGACCTTAGGAACGGACCTTCGAACCTCAATCAAAATTCACTCGGACGCCCCTTTTCATCGGTAGAGTACCGCATCAACGAGCGGGGTACGCTTGAGATACGCGGATCGTCTATAAGTCATAGGAAGCTGGTCAACGGCAAGGAGATTATTACCTCCGACTGGCTTGACACGGGCGACATAGTGGACTGCTCGAACGGATACTATTTCTATCGCGGCAGAATGAGCGACGCGGTGATTGGGGAGAACGGCGAGAATATCAACCCCGACATGATAGAGGAGCATTTGCTGCTGCGTGACGCCCTGCACTATTGCGTCTTGGGTATGCCCACGGCTGACGGCTCTGAGCGGCTTACGCTCATCGTTCAGATAAGCGAATACCTTTCCGCCGCGATGCTGCAAGGGCTCATCGACGAGGCATACGCGGTGAACAAGGCGCTGCCTTCGGTTACAAGGGTACAGGACTTTTTCTTTACCTATGACCCCATAGCCGTCACGACCGCCGTCAAGGTGGGCAGGATGGCCTTGAGGCGAGCCATAGCGAACGATGGCGTGAAGCTCGTTCCTTTCGCCGAGCTTGCGGCAAAAGTCCGACAGGTTTCATCGGACGATTTCGACCCTAATGACGCCCTGTCCCAAAAGGTGCGTTCATTGTTCGCCAAGGCATTGCACGAGGACGCGGATAAGGTGGGCGACGACGCTCATTTCATGAACGATTTAGGCGGGTCGAGTATTGAGTACTTCACACTCATGACCCTGCTGTACGATGAGTTTGGAACTTTCACCGCCAACGAGAGAGAGACCTACTGCTACACCGTGCGTGAGGTCTGTCGCTACATCAGGAGGCATATGTGAGCTTTGGGAGCGACGAAAAACCCTGCAAGCCCGTCTTGGGCTTTGTGAAGCTGAGTGGGTTTCTGCCCGCGCTGCTCTTTTTCAAGTGGAAACTGTATTATGAGAACGAGAACGCAAAGCGGCGTTTGCCCGCGCCGTGTTTGCTCGTGTCAAACCATAAAAAACTTTCGGACTATGTGCTGTACATGATGGTATTTTTCGGGCGCACGCTGCGAATACTCATAGCTGAGGTCATGTACAACAAGGGCAAGGGATTCGCAAGGTTCCTAAATATGCTGGGCGGAATCAGGGTGGACAGGAACGCCTTTGATTTCGGATTCATTGCGAGAACGCTGCAAGCCCTTGACAACGGCGAGGTCGTAGCTGTATTTCCGCAGGGGCGTCTGCCCGTGGGCGATAAGGAATGGCCCTTCAAGCCCAGCGTGAGCTATATAGCCCTTCGCACTTTCGCTCCGATAATCCCTGTGTTCACCGACGGCAGCTACGGGCTGCTTAAGAGGGCGCACGTCATGATAGGCGAGGCGATAGACATTAGGGAATGGACAGACGAAAAGGAGCCTGACGGAGCGGAGATAGAGCGGCTGACGCAGGTGCTTCAGGACAAGGTGTTTGCCTTAGGCGAAGAACTCAAGAGAAGGACAGCGGTGAAGTGACTACGGAGCCAAAGAAGCAAAAAAGCCGATTCCTAAAGATTTTTGAGCCGAAATACATTGCCATGGACTTCGGGCGGCTGTTTGCCATACCCGCAAGGCTTGCGTTCAGGTTCAAGGTTTACACCAAGGACGGGGGCGAGGAGCTTTGGCCCGTGAGGGGCGGCGCTCTTGTCGTCGCCAACCATACGAGCTTCGCCGATCCCTTCAAGATTTACGGCGCGTTCTGGTACAGGCGCGTGTTCATGATTACCTCCAAGGAGACCATGGACGGAGGCATGAGGAGCGTGCTTATGAAGGGCATGGGCTGCATCAGGATCGACCGCGACATAGCGGACATTGAGTGTATAAAGCAGGCGGTCAAGCTCCTAAAGGACGGCAGGATTGTAGCGATGTTTCCACAGGGCGGTATTTCAAGGGACGACAGGCTGGATAATATCAAGCAGGGCGCGGTTCTTATCGCGATGCAGGCGGGGGTTCCCATCATACCGATGTACTTTGAGCCGAGGAGCAAGTGGTATAAAAGGATGCGCGCAGTCATGGGCAACCCGCTTGTGTGCAGCGATTACTGCAAGAAGCGCTTGCCGGGGATGGCTGACATAGAGCTTTTGACAAACGAACTTTTGAAGCGAACAATAGAGTGTAAAGACGTGTTAGAACGCGGGAAAGGCAAGGATTGATATGGACGCCATGCAGCGCCTTTGTGCGGTGGTCAAACAGGTATTCGACGATGAAATTGATATAAGCGGAGCGAATGAGGACACGAAGCTCAAGGATCTCGGTATCAACTCCGTGGGGCTTTTGTATATGGCGATAGCTCTTGAGGAGGAGTTTGGGGTTAAGTTCCTAAACAGCGATATCGGTCATATTCAAACCGTAGGCGACGTTGTCAAGAGGATAGAGGCCAAGAATGAGATGGACAGAGGGTGAGCCGACATACGGCGACATGATAAGGGTTGCGGTGAAGTTCTATCACCACTACGGGATTTATGTTGATGAAGGACAGGTGGTGCAGTTCGGCTATCCCGACAACAGCGGAATAAAAAGCGAGGACGTCGCGGTGCTGACAAGCGACCTTGTGACCTTCGCTCACGGCGGGTGCGTGGAGGTTGGAGCGCCGAGCATGAAGGAGCTTTTCACAAAGCGCTCGGCAAACGAGACCGTGAAGTATGCGCTCTCAAGGTTAGGGCAGGGCGGCTATGATATACTGCACAACAACTGCGAGCATTTCGCGATGGAGTGCATGTTCGGTGAACCAAGGTCAAGCCTTGTGGACGGCGTTCGCCAAGAGGTTCGCCGCAAGCTCAATAAGGTTCGGGAACAATAGCATAGGTAAAGAAATATAGGCTCTCCGACATAGAATCGGACAGCCTATTTTGTTGCTTTACAGTAAAACCTATGCAAGTGACGCGAACTCCCCGCGGGACAAGCTGTTTCCGCCGTGAGCGCCTCTTGACTACTCAAGCCTTTAGCAAGATCCTTCGACTGACGCTCAGGATGACAACGGTAGTTGAAGGGCGAATAGGGAATGTGCTTGAGAGCGGTTAAACTCAACTGTCATCCTGAGGAGCAACGCTCCGAAGGATCTTGAAACAAGCTTGCAGAAAAAAGAGCCGCTCCCCCCGTGCTACACGGCGCGTCCCGACGTATACCAAATGGCGCGCGAGGGCGTCAGAGGTCGGATAAATTAACGGTCAGCCCCATATTCGCTTTTACCATTTACTAATGAATTTACTATGGCAGCTTGTATATCTGTATATTGCCCGCGTCATATATAAGCTCGCAGGAGCCTGCAAAGTACTCATTGTCAAGTGAATAGTTTGCGCGCTCAAAGTCGCCGATGTAGACATAGTCCACACTGTATTTCTCGAAAAGCTCCGTGCTGTCGATCGGGTTTTCGAACATGGATGTTACCTCGCCGCGGCGTTCCGTGGTGTCTACGCCGTGATAGTATAGGAAGGTGTTGGTGCCGCATACGATGTCGCGTCCCGTCAGCACCGCCACGGTGTTGAGATGCCAGTTAGCATCGGTAAGGAAGGTTGCGTCCGGGTCTGTGTTCTCAAGTATGAACTCGGACGCTTGAACCTGAGCTGCCGAAAAAGCCTGATACTTGCTGCGCATTTCGCGCACAATGGTCATGGCTCCGGAGAGGAACAGGGTTATCGACATAAGATAAGCGCACAGCCTCAACGCGGTGTGCGCGCCCCAACGCTCAAAGCGAGGCAACTTTTCAGGCTTGAACAACAGCTGTGCCGCTGTGCAGAGCAGCGCAAGGGCCACGAGCAGGAAGAACGCCCCCTTGCTTGTGAAGCTGATATAGGAGCTTGAATATTGCCTGTACATAACCACGAGCAGGCTTATGATAAGCCCCGACGAGGCTATGAGCGACAGGCTGTGAACTATCGTTGGGAAGCTCTCCCCGCCGCGCCCGAGCGCCTTAAGTCTGACCCCCTGAAGGTATGCGCAGAAGCCCAACAGCACAATAAGCGTACACGCAGAGCCAAACTCCATATCGATAGTGCCTTTGGCGGATATCAGCTTGATAAAGAGGTAGATAAAGACCGCTCCAGAGAGCAGAGCAGAGACAATTCGGTCTGCCCTTGCCCTTGCTTCGGGGCTGCTGCGGCGCTCCGTCCAAAGCTTTGCCTTGTTGTACAGCACCCCCAAGAGCTTTGCGGTCAGCCCGCACAGGTAGGCGAACCAAACGAACAGCAGCTTATTGTTGTCGTAGATATTCGGCTGAAAGATTACGCATTCAGCTATAAACCACAGCACCAAGGGCGCGAGCACGATCTGTCTGTCGCGCTTTGAGAGGAGCAGAAGCGAGAAGGGCAGCAGTATGAACAGCCAACCGAGGTTCTTGACATAGAACCAAAGGTAGGAATCTATCTCGTTCGCCCAGTTGAAGTGAACCTGAACCATACTGCTTTCAGAGGCCTGCGAGAAGGTGAATATGACAAGCTGCGGCAGAGCCAAGAGTATCGCCGCGCCGCCGTATATGAGCCAACCTGTAAGCCGTCTCTTATTGAAGTGCAGTATGAGGTCATACAGGCAGTAAACGCCCGAAATGACGCCGAGAGCAAGGAAGGAATGGGTGTGAATCAGCGGCAGCCCGCCCGCCAAAAGTATGAGTATGGGCAGGTTCTTGCGCTCATTGCTGAACATCCAACCGTGCAGCAGGTACAGGCAGGGGAACAGAAACGCCCACCCAAACAGCGTGGCCCTTTGCGGCACAAGCATATCGACTATGGGGTTGACCCAGCGAAGCCCGATACGCGGCAGGTTTGTCGGCGTCTCATAAAAGCCGTCCAGAAGGTTGACAAGGTTGTTGGCGGTGCCCGAGCCTAAAAGGGTGGACAGCGCGGACGAACCATTGTTGATGAGGTCGAAGAAGTACGCGAAGCCGAAGCCGCCGCCAACGAAGAACAGCAGCGTCGCAAAGACGGCTCTGCCCTTGCGCTTAAGCCACTGCTCAAAGAAGATGTAGACGCCTACAAGCACCAGCACATAGGCGTAAATCGCGGGTATGAGATAGGCTGTGCGCAAAGGGCAACCCAGCACACAGAGCGCGGAGCTTGAAACCTCGTTTAGAAAGGGGTAATTGATGGTATGCCCGGGGAAGATGCTGTATTCGGGTGGGAAAACGCCCTGCTCGGCGATGCTTGAGATGAACCCAAGGTGCATGGCAAGGTCGCCGTAGGTGGTCTGCCCGACAAAGAGTGCGCCGTCCTCCGGCATGATGATATGCGTTAAAAAGAGGTACAGACCGACCGCGAACATGGGCAGCAGCGCCGCCAAGGGGATGAGCCTGTTTATGGCTTTCTTCAGCCCCGCGATACGCCCCTTAGCCTTCAGCGAGCAGTAAGCACCAAGCACCAGCGCGACGCCAAGCCCCAAAAGCACCGATAGGGTGTTGAAGCCAAATATGAACGCAAACAGGGAGGGGAGCCACGTCATCATGAACAGCCCAAGCACAAGACCGAAGAACAGCCTTATGGTGGGCCGTTTATGCGCCAGCAGAACCTCCGAGATGTAAACGCCGCACAGCGCGCACATGAGGGTGTATAGGAGCGACAGAACCATGGTTTCCCCCTTCCCAAAGACCTTATTTGGTCATGAACAGCACGCCGATGGTGTTTGGCCCGCAGTGAGCGGTGATGGTGCAGGAGGCGTAGGTATAGAATACCTCCAAAAAGGGCTGAAGCTTTAGAGCCTGCTCGCGCACCTCGTCAAGCGTCTCAATTGACGCCGACGAGCAGGTGATAAATAGCTTGTCGGTGACGATGTCGGTTCTGCCCGCAAGCTGATCCTCGACATACTTGGGGATGCACTTGGAGAACTTGCCCATGTATTTCTTGCCTACGACCATGCTTCCGCCCTTGTCGTTGACGACCTTGATGCCCGGGTGCAGGTTCATGATGGCGGCGCCCACCTGCTCGGTGTTGGAGCATCTTCCGCCCGCCGCAAGGTAGTTCAGCTTGTCTATGATGAAGCTTGCGCTCACCTTATCCGTCAGAGGAGTGACTTCCTTAACTATATCGGCGGCTTCCATGCCGAGCTTGATGCGCTCGCCGACTTCGCAGACTATGTGTCCGCAGCCGGAGGAAAGGCTCTTGGAGTCGATGACATACACGTCGGGCAGCTCCGCCGCCGCGATATTCGCGTTTTGGCAGCAGGAGGACAGCCCCGAACCCAAGGCGACATGAATGACGGCCATGCCTTGATCCACATACTTTTTGAACACCGCACTGTAATAGTCGGGATTGACCGCGACGGTGCTGGGCAGCGTGTGGGTGGCGTCCCAGTTGTCGAATATCATCTTTGAGTTGATATCAACGCCGTCTGTATACTCATGCTCGTTCATGCGCACGGTAAGCGGGGTAAGCTCAACGTTGTATCGCGCTTTGAGTTCATCGCCGATGTCGCATGAGCTGTCGGCCGTAATAGCAATCTTCTTCATTTTCATTCTCCTTTTCGCTTATATTTACTTTGTCAATGTGGCCTCGTAGAACGTGGCGTAAAGGCCTTCACGCTTTAACAGCGCGTCGTGCGTGCCGCGCTCGCGTATGCCCTTCTCATCAATCACAATGATTTCATCGGCGTTCCTGACGGTGGAAAGCCTGTGCGCTATGACCAGCGTAGTCCTTCCAACGGCAAGAGCCTCAAACGAGTGCTGTATGTCGGTCTCGGTGAGGGAGTCAAGGGCGCTTGTGGCCTCGTCCAGCACCAGTATCGGGGGATTCTTCAGAAACAGCCTTGCTATGGATATGCGCTGCTTCTGTCCGCCGGAAAGCATTATGCCGCGCTCGCCCACGTTGGTGTCATAGCCGTTCTCAAGCCCAATAACCTCGTCATGGATATGTGCGCGTTTTGCGGCTTCAACGACCTCCTCGTCTGTGGCGTCAAGTCTTCCGTAGCGAATATTGTCCAGGATGCTGCCCGCAAAAAGAAAGACGTCCTGCTGTACTATGCCTATGTTGCGGCGCAGTGAATCCGTAGTGACCTGCCGTATATCGTGACCGTCAACGCTTATGCCGCCGCCCGTCACGTCATAGAAGCGCAGCAGCAGGTGACACATGGTGGTTTTGCCGCCGCCGGAAGGACCGACAAGCGCTATGGTCTTGCCGTGCGGGACGGTGAGCGACACATGGCTGAGCACGGGGTCGCCGCCGTCGTAGGCAAAGCTGACGTCGTTAAAGTCGATATCGCCCTTGACGTCCTTCAGCGTCACGGCGTCCTTGGCGTCCTTAATCTGTGGCTCGGTGTCAAGTATCTCCAAAAAGCGGGTGAAGCCCGACATCCCAAGGACGTATTGCTCCGCGAAGTTCGCAAGCCGCTTGATAGGCGAGGTGAAGGAGGCGACATACAGGGTGAAGGTCACAAGCACAACGGCGTCCATCTTGGTGTGATAGATGAGCAGGCCGCCCACGCCCAACACGGCTATGTTGAACAGGGCGATAAAGAAGTCCATGCCGCTCTGAAAGACGGCCATCGCCTTGTAGAAGGACTTCTTCGCGACGAGGAATTCGTTGTTGCCGCGCTTGAATTTCTCAATCTCGTAGTGCTCGTTGGCGAACGCCTTGGCGACCCTCGCGCCCGAAATGGACGATTCCACGCCCGCGTTGATTTCGGCGACCTTTTCCTTCACGTTCTTCGAGCTGGTCTTCATGGCGACCCTTGCCTTCATGACAAAGACAAGCATAATGGGCAGCAGTATGGTAAGCACAAGGGCTATCTGCCACTGGATGAAGAACATGACGATGAGCGCGCCGATGAGCGTTAAGGATGAGATAAGCACATCCTCAGGGCCGTGGTGCGCAAGCTCGGTGATTTCAAAGAGGTCGTTCGTGACCCTTGAGAGCAGCTTGCCGGTTCGGATGTGGTCGTAGAAGTTAAAGGACAGCTTCTGAATATGGGAAAAGATCGCTCCACGCATATCAGCCTCTATGCGAACGCCAAGCATATGTCCCCAATAGGCCACGATGTACTGCATTCCCGCCCTCAGCATATCGCCGAAGAAGGCGGCGACGAGCAGCACGACAAAGACCGTCAGCAGCGACTTGTCAAGCTGCATTTCGGGAAGGAGGGTCTTTAGAATGTATTGCGTCAACAGCGGAAAGCATAGGTCAATGAGCGATACCGCCGTCGCGCAGGACATATCCAAGGCGAGCAACTTTTTATGCGGCTTGTAGTAAGCCAAGAATCTTTTCAGTCTTTTCATACGCTACATTATACATATCTTTTCGCGCCTTGTCCATAGTTAAAAAAGCAGTGAGCCGCCAAAGCCGAAACACCGAATGCACGAACAGACAGAACACGCGGATGTAAGCTTCAAAGCCTTATCGGATGCAGAATAAAGACGGGGAGCTTCGCATAACATGAGGGGAACAAGAGTTCATGGGAGGTTTGTATGGACAGAGCCGATATTTACCGCGACATCGCCGCGAGGACGAACGGAGACATATACATCGGGGTGGTTGGCCCGGTAAGGACGGGCAAGTCCACCTTCATCAAACGTTTTTCGGAGCTGCTGATGCTGCCGAATATACGCGACGAACACACAAAGCGCAGAATCATCGATGAGCTGCCCCAGAGCGGCGCGGGCAAGAGCATAATGACCACTCAGCCTAAGTTTGTGCCGAGCGAGGCGGTGAGCCTGACCTTGGCCGAGGGTATAGAATGCAGCGTAAGGCTTGTGGACTGCGTGGGCTACCTTATCGAGGGCGCGATAGGACACATGGAGAACGACACGGCGCGCATGGTAACGACGCCGTGGTTTACGCATGACATACCCTTCGAGCAGGCGGCCAAGATAGGCACTGAGAAGGTAATAGCCGAGCATTCCACCATAGGCATAGTCATGACGACGGACGGCAGTATCACGGAGATTCCAAGGGATCGCTACCTTGCGGCGGAGGCGCAGGCTATCCGCGAGGTCAAGGCGACGGGAAAGCCCTTCGTCGTGGTTGTCAACACCACCGACCCAGACGGCGAGAGCGCAAGGGCAGCGGCGGACAGCATACGCGAAAGCTATGGAACCGAGCCGCTGATACTCAATGTTTTGCGTATGGACGAAAAGGGCCTGACCGAGCTTTTAACCCGTATGCTTTACGCTTTCCCGCTGAAGCTGATAGAGCTGAGACTTCCTTCATATATGCGCGCCTTGGATAAGGACAACACTTTGATAAAGCGGCTCACGGAGCCATGCGCGGAGCTTGCGCCTAAGCTGTCCTGCCTTCGCGACTATACCGCTCTTGCCGACGCCTTGGGCGAGGTTGAACGCTTTGAGAAGCCGGAGCTTGTCTCGATTGCAGCGGGAAGCGGCACGGTTTCCATGCAGATAAAGCCGGAGGAGGGCTTGTTCTTTGAGGTACTCAGCTCCGTTTCGGGCTGCACGATAAGCAACGACTACGAGCTGATGAGCGCGATATGCGAGTTTTCAAAGGCGAAGCGCGAGTACGACCGCGTATCCGGAGCGCTGCTTCAGGCACAGGCTACGGGCTACGGCATGGTAGCTCCGCAGCTTTCGGACATGGAGCTGCTTGAGCCTGAGATAACGCGCAAGGGCAACCGCTTTGGCGTCAAGCTGAAGGCCAAGGCTTCGGGACTGCACGTCATAAGGGTGGACATCGACACCGAGGTCAACCCGATAGTCGGCACGGAGCAGCAGTCGGAGGCCATGGTAAAATACTTCACCGAGACCTTTGAGCACGACCCCGACGCGATATGGCAGACGGATTTTTTCGGCAAGTCGCTTTACGACCTTGTTTGTGAGGGTATGCAGGGCAAGGTCGCGGGTATGCCGGAGCTTGTGCAGCAGCGTATGCAGGGTACGATTCAGCGAATAGTCAACGACGGCTGCAACGGACTAATTTGCATAATGTTATAGCGAAAAACGCACACTAACTTATGGCGTCCGATAAAATGGGGACGTCCAAGTTATGATGCGGAGGAACATAGGTGCGTACCGATCTTGCGAAGGAAGCTTGGCTTGACAGCGGAAGGATAAAAGGCGTAGCGGAGGAAGTCGCGCTTGAAGGCGAGATAGAGATTTCCTCCGTAACCGTGACAGGCAAATATGCGTCGGAGCGCCTTGACAAACCGAAGGGGCGATATGTGACGCTCACTACGGCGGCGGAGGCGTTTTCGGACGCAAAGTGCAGGGCGCACCTTGCCCGCTGCACGGCGGTGCAGCTGTGCAGGCTTATGCAAGGCTCGGTGGGCAGCGTTATGACCGCGGGCTTGGGCAACCGCAAGGTTACGCCCGATGCATTGGGACCTAAGACCGTTGAGCACGTTTTTGTGACACGTCATATATTGAAGCATCTTCCCGACATGCTGCCTGTGGGCACGAGGGAGGTAACGGCATTTACGCCTAACGTTCTTGGGGTCACGGGTATGGAAACCGCTGAGGTCATCCTGGGATTGATAGACGTGATAAGACCCGAAATGGTTGTGATAGTCGATGCGCTTGCCTCAAGCGACATGACGCATATAGGCAGGGTCGTGCAGATGAACGACAGCGGCATAGCCCCGGGCGCGGGCATAGGCAACTTCCGAAAGCTCATTAGCCGTGAGAGCGTCGGAGTGCCGGTCATAGCGCTTGGTGTGCCGCTTGTCGTGTCGGCACAAACCATAGTGAGGGAAGCGGTAGGCCCCGAAAACCTTCGGGGTGTTTCGCTTGGAAGGATAGGGGACATGATAGTCACCCCAAAGGACATAGACGCCCTTGTCGCGGATTCCGCGAAGCTGTTGTCACAAGCGTTGAATCTCTGCCTGCACGGGGAGAACTACGCGAACCTGGAAGCTCTTTTGGAATAACACATACCCTTCATGAATACGCTTTAGCGGAGGTGTGAAATGAGCAGAGCGTACAAAGGAGCAACGAAAAGGAACGGAAAGAAAAGAAGGCTTATATGGACGGCGATCGTCCTGATATGGGCTGTCAACATAGGGTTTACGGTCATGCTGCTTTCGATGGTTAAGCCAAAGGCAGCGGAGGCGGCGACAAGTGAAACCGAAGCGGTGACCACGGCGGAGCCGATAAAGCCTGAGATAGTCGCGAGGACAAGCCAAAAGAACGCGGCAACGCTGTACGGCGACGCGCCCAAGGTGTTGATTTATCACACGCATATCACCGAGGCGTACACGAAAACCGAGCGGTACAGCTATATAGAGAGCGATGAGTGGCGCACGAACGACATGAGCATGAATGTCGCGGCGGTGGGCGAGGCTTTGGCGCAATGCCTAAACGACGTCTATGGGATAGAGGTCATTCACGACATGACCAACCATGAGCAGCCGAAGCTCTCCACGGCCTATGAGCGTTCCGAGCTTACCATGCTAAGCTATAAAGAGCGGTACCCCTCGCTTGTGCTGACGATAGATTTGCATAGGGACGCCTATGAGGTCACAGACAAGCCCACGTCCGATTTCGTATACGCATACGGGCAGGAGCTTGCGCGGGTGATGTTCGTGGTTGGCAGGGGCGACAAATATGAGGTCAAGCCCTTCTATATGCAGAACCTGGAGCTTGCGGAGCTATGCTGCTCATATCTTGTGCGCATAGACGAAAGGCTTGTGCGTCCTGTGCGCATGAAGGCGGGCAGGTACAATCAGCATATCACCAATCGATCGCTGCTCATCGAGGTGGGGCATAACGCGAATACCTTCGAGCAGGCCTTGGCGGTCGTGCCGTATCTTGCGGAGGCGATAGTGCTTGCCATGGACGCCATGGAGGAGCAAAGCATAAGCCCCTCGCTTTGGGTGCCGTGAGGGGCTTTACAGTGTGATAATATGGGTTTTGTTGTTCAGTCGGCCTTGCGGTAAATCCAGCCGGAGTTTAAGCCCTCGCTTGAGCATTGCAGCAGCTCGGAGACTGTCACGAATTGATAGCCCTGCGCGATTAGCTCAGGGACTATGCGCCCAAAGGCCTCAACCATCTTTTCGCTCTTATCATGGCAGAGGATGATAGATCCGTCCAGCCCAAAGCCCAGCTCGTCAACGGCCAAGACGCCGCGCTCATATATCATGTCCGCGGTATACTCGTCATAGGTATCGTGAACGCTGCGGGTGTGGTTAACCACGGCCATGTCAAGCTCGCGCATTAGGGAAACGAGAGCCTCGCGGACAGCGGAACCCTTGTCGCCGTAGGCGATGTAAGGCGGTCGGAACAGGCGTATCCTGTAACCGAACAGCTCCTCTATCCTGTCATTGACGCTGACTATGGCGGTGCGCATCTCGTCGGCGGTCAGCTCCTCAATATTGCTGTGGCTCCAGGTGTGATTGCCTATCTCGCACCCAAGAGCAAGTATGCGTTTAAGCTGCGCCTCGTGGCCCTCTATCGCCTCACCCTTGATAAAGAAGGTTGCGCGGGCGTTGTACTGCTGCAATATGTCCAGTATCGCGTCCGTAATACCGTCCTTGGGGCCGTCGTCGAAGGTAAAGGCAACCATCTTGAGGTCAGGGTCTATCGCCATGCTGTAAACTACGGAGTTCACCTCGTTGTCATTCGCGCAGCTCCCGTAGAGCTTGACATACTTTTTCAGCTGCTCACAGCGCTCCTTGTACCAGTCGTCGGTAATCTTGGTAATAGGTTCAGGCGTAGGCTCAGGCGTCGGCGCTTCGGTGGGAGCGTCGGTAGGAGCAAGGCTCGGCGTCTCGCTTGGCGTTTCGGCAATGACGGGATTGGCCTTTGGTGTGCAGGCGAACGCCGAAAGAAGCAGCAGCGACAGCACAAGACACAATAAACGTTTATTCATAGCAATTCTCCTTTTGCAGGAGCATATCTCCAATTTTCTTGCATTGTAACGCAAAAAATGAATAATGTCAAACGGAACGCCATAGACAGTAAAAAGCGTCGGCTTGAAACAAGCTTGCGGCGATAGTGCCGCTTCCCCGTACTCCCCCGTTGTCATCCTGAGCATCAGCGAAGGATCTTGAAACAAGCTTGTAGTGA
>DAOPJM010000025.1:23291-26893 GCA_035399665.1 Clostridia bacterium | reverse complement strand
ATGACTCCTTGTTCTTGGTGTCCGCCTCCCATATGAAGGGGTACTCGATGAGATCCTCCTCGCTGACCGCTTCATTGTTTGCAAGGGGATGTCCCTCCGGCATAATCGCGTAAATCGGGTCCTTTGCAAGCCAAACCACATCGAAGGGATCCTGTGTAGGCAGCTCCACAAAGGCGCAGTCTATGGTTCCGCTCAAAAGCAGAGCCTCTATATTTTCGTTGTCGTCATTCCACATCTCAACGCGAATCTCGGGGTACTCGCTCAAATATGCGCGCAGTATCCCCGGAAACCACTGCACCGATATACTTGTGAAGGTTCCGACGCGCAGAGTACCTGAAACCAGCCCCTTCAGCTCCGCCGCTTTGTTCTGAAGCAGCCGCTCCCGGTCGCATACCGCGCTCATCATGGGCAGCAGCTCCTCGCCGTCCGAGGTCAGGCTCACCCCTCCGCGCCCCCGCGAAAGCAGCACCATGCCGTATTCCTCCTCAAGAGAGTTTATCATATGCGTAACGCCCGATTGCGTGTAGCCGAGCTGCTGCGCCGCCTTGGTCAAGCTCCCAAGCTCCGCTGTCTTGATGAAGGCCTCGTATTTGGAGATGTTCATGTCTTACCCTCCCGCGTCATTAAAGAATGTCATGCTCTCTATTAAATACATGATGTTGACTTATGTATTCGCTTGCATTATACTAAACACAGAAAGAAAAAGCAAGCGTGTCCATGAAAGCTGATCGCCCGTCGGGGCGCTTTTTTCGGGGTTGGGCATGGCGGAACGGAGGCAATAAGATGTTGAACGTTTACGAAGCGGGCCTGACTCGCTACTACGATAAGATGGGCAAGCCCCGTCAGAGCAGGGTGCGCATGATACCCTTTGGACCTAACTACAAGTCGAACTTGGGGCGCGACGCAAGTCCCGCATCAGTCGTGGCTTGCGGCAGGCCGCTGAGCTTTGGCGGCAAGAAATAAGCCAGAAATCAAGCTTGTAAGCATGAAACATTCTAATGTATTGCATTAGAAACATGATGTTGACTTATTATAGCCTGCAAGCTATACTGCATACGCACGAAGGACATCCGCAGTACGCGAAGCGCGGATGATCGGAGGTACGAATATGACTAAGAACAGCGGTTCCCCCACAGACCGATATCTGGAAAAAGTTTGCAAGCGTCCCCGTGTGAGAGCCAGGGTCGAGGCCGTAAGCCGCGACATGAGGCTCAGCCAATCGCAAGTGAATCCCCTGCTCGTGTCGTTTTACTACGACGGCCGTAAGCCTGCGGACTACGATTGCAAGACTCGATAATCCTTTAAACCGTCCCACCCTCTTCATGGGAATGTGTTTCTCCTCCTATAAGCCGTTTGTCAACGCCAGACGGCTTTTTTTGTTGCTCTGATTTTGAATAACATGAGATTTATTCATTTTTGAGATGTCAATCATGAAGTTGACTTATCACCAAAATATGGGTATACTATGTTCAGAAAGAAAACGAGCGAGCGATGAGCCGCACGGAATATAAAACAGGAGGACAAGGCAATGACAGAGATGGAAAAGAAAATCGTAGAGTATACCGAGAAGGTATGTGAAAGCCCCGTTGGGCAGGAAACCATCAAGGAAGTTATCACCGACATGAACATGAACGCCGAGGAAGTCAATCCCCTTCTGACCGGATTCTACGCCGACGGCCGCAAGCCCGCCGATTACGACTGCAAGGAAAGATAAGAGATGACCGACACAACAGAAGGTTAGAGCCGCGGTATTGCCGCGGCTCGCTTTATTATACTGACATTCATAGT
The DNA here is from genome assembly GCA_035399665.1 of Clostridia bacterium. Taxonomy (GTDB): domain Bacteria; phylum Bacillota; class Clostridia; order Christensenellales; family CAG-138; genus DAOPJM01. The sequence continues at coordinate 25,105 of DAOPJM010000025.1, read as the reverse complement.
TTGCGCTGCGTCCGACATGGATTGAAAAGGACTATTCCTGTTGCACAAAGCCATATTTCTTCAGTTGCGCCGCTATGTCCTTGACGGAGCTTTGTACGCGCCATAAGAAATATCTATCACTCCGCCGGCGGCTCCGAAGGACACTATTTCCGCTTCTTCTCCGTCATCGGACTCCGTAAGCAGAATTGACAATGAGACAAAACCATTGATTCTAAAATAATAGCGCTCGAAGCAAAGCATGATAACCTTTTCATTTTTGGTTTACGATTTACCTCTATCTCGAGTCAGTTGAGTTGAGCTTCTTGTCGAGATGGTGAGTTGAGTCGAAGTGTCGAGAAAGCTGCCCGCATAAATATTGCAAGCATCGCGTCTTTAAAGGAGAGCGTCGAGCGCGAACAAAAGGCTGTTATCAGCTAAATATATTGCCAATCTCCCCTTGCCTTATAAACAAATATATGATATCATATTAATAAACCAAACGGTAATTTGATGTTTTTATACGGGTATTAATTGTCGTTATATTGGAGGCGGCGCATGAACGTCCAACAGATTAGGATTGCCTACGAGGTGGCCAAGGCGGGTTCTATTTCGGGTGCGGCCGCTAAACTCTTTGTGTCCCAGCCGAGCGCGTCAAACAATATCCGTTCACTCGAAGCCGAGCTTGGTTACGAGGTATTCATGCGAACCAACAACGGCGTTGTGACTACCGAAAAGGGCAAGGAGTTCATAGAACACGCAAGAGTCATATTAAATGAAGTGGAAATGGCGCAGGAGCTGAAGGATCGAGGCCGTCCAGCAAGGCTGCGCATAGGCAGCTTCAGCTACAGTCCGATGAGTGACGCCTTCATTAAGTATTGCGCCGAGTTCAAGGGCGACGTCAAATCGCAGCTTCTCTGTATCAACCTTTCGGAGATGGATGGAATTACCCGCGTCGCTGACCGCGAGCTTGACGCCATGTTTGTGTTGCTCGCTCCGAATGATATCGAAAGGTTTTCAGCCATTTCAACAAGCAAGAACCTTGAAATGCACCACATCTGCGAAGTCCCGATGAATGTCAACCTAAGGGCGGGGCATCCCTTGCTCGAAGATAAGGAGTTTGACTTTGAGAAGCTCTCCCGGTACCCCTTTGTTGATTACGCTTCCATACCCAGGATAATCGAATGCGCCAGCGGAATCGCCGACTTTAACATACCGTGCAGCTATCGCATTACTGTCAACGAGCGCAACACCCGTTGCAGTATAGTCGCGACAACGGATGCGTTCAGCATAGGATGCAGTATCTCCCTCGCGAACAGAAAGACCTATAACATACGCTGTATTCGCCTATCCGAAAGGTGCGCAAGCCTCTGGTGCATCTGCCGTGTGGGTGAAACTAATACGCCTGAAATGAAACGATATACCGAGCTGCTGAATGACGAGCTTAAGGGGATTTAGCATAGCTGCATATATGCAATATGGGAATTGAAAAATTCCTAATACGTAAATAAGGATATCGACCTTGGTTTGTGATGAACGCCGACTGTACGGACGGCGGCTTTGGGCTGTCGTACACTGACTTCAATGGTTCGTCTGATGCAGCTGCTTTTCACCAACAATCCCCGCTGTCCTGAGCTTTATCGAAGGATCTTGCAGAAAACATAACAGTCAAGAGCCGCTCCCCCCCCCGAATCCCCCCGTTGTCATCCTATTGCGTCAGTCGAAGGATCTTGGGGAAAACTTTAAAGTGAAGGAGCGCACACGGCGGGAACACATTATCCCACGGGGAGCGGCACTATCGCCGCAAGCTTGTTTCAAGATCCTTCGTCGCTTTGCTC
>DAOPJM010000025.1:6978-23191 GCA_035399665.1 Clostridia bacterium | reverse complement strand
CGAGGGTATTTCGGGGAGCGGCACTATCGCCGCAAGCTTGTTTCAAGATCCTTCGTCGCTTTGCTCCTCAGGATGACAGCGAGGGTATTTCGGGGAGCGGCACTATCGCCGCAAGCTTGTTTCAAGATCCTTCGGTAGGCTCGGGGTGGCGAATCAGATTTTGATGACTATTTTACTTAACTCTCATCTTGCTTCTAAAGAGCAGGACGGATAAGGCAAATACCACGACGGCATATGCGCAGACTACCCAAAGATGCGCGGGAATCGCAGCATAATTACCGAGCAGAGCGGCTCTGCACATATCCACGGCGTGAGCAAAGGGCAGTATATAACAGACTGTATGAAAAGCTCCTCCTACCATAGACAGGTCGAACCATGTCCCCGACAGCAGTGCGGCAACATTCACAAGCACCGATGAAACTCCTCCCACCTGCTTATAGGTGAAGATGGTGCCGAACAATATTCCAAAGCCTATATACAGCAAGGCGGTGGGGATAAGCGTCACCAAGGTCATAAAGAAATTGACATTCAGATCCATGCCGAGTATGCCCGCATACAGCAGACATATCACTCCCTGCAGCATTGCTACACCCAAGAGCGGCAGCGAATACCCCAAGATGAAATCTGACGCCTTGAGCGGCATGGTAAACAGTCGCATGAGAAAGGAATTCTCACGGTCGGAGGCTATGAGCATACCCGCGAACAACGATACAAACGCCTGTCCGAACACCGTCGTACCCGGGGCAAGTGAGTTTATGGAGAACAGCCCCGGCATTTCGGCGATACTGTTTGACAGTATTGTCATCAGCGACATTATTACTATCGGAAAGCCCAGCCCGAAGATGAGCGACATGGGGTCGCGCAGCAGCTCCTTTAGATTGCGTCCCGCAAAAGCAAGCATTCTTTTGTTCATTACTCCACCTCCGTCGTATACGACAGGAAAGCTTCCTCGAAGTTTTCCTTTCCGCTGACGCTCACAATCTCCTGCGCGTCGCCAAGCGCGACTATGCGCCCCGCTTCCATTATCGCAATCCTGTCGGCATACTTCTCGGCTTCCTCAAGATAATGCGTAGTGACTACCATGGTAATCTTACCCTTGAGCGCCTCTATATGAGACCAAAGCTCACGTCTCGCCCTCACGTCCAGCCCCAATGTCGGCTCGTCAAGGAACAGCACCTTAGGCTCTGTGATGAGCGCCATGGCAATTGACAGCCTGCGCTGCATACCGCCTGAAAGCGATTTTGCCCTGTCCTTTGCCCTGTCCGCAAGCTTGAACTGCGCCATCATCTCCGCCGCCCTCTCCCCCGCCTCCGCCTTGGACATGCCGTGCAGCCTGCCAACAAGCTCAAGGTTTTCCGCAACGGAAAGCTTGGTCGCGACGGCGGTCTCCTGCGGTGAAACATTCAGCAGCCGCTTCACCTCAAGCGGCTCCTTTGTTACGCTCTTACCCATGATGTATGCCTCGCCCGAAGTCGGCTGTGTCAAGCAGCAGAGCATACGAATTGTCGTGGTCTTGCCCGCCCCGTTCTGTCCAAGCAAAGCGAAAAACTCGCCCTCACCCACCGAAAGATTCAGCGCGTCCACGGCGGTACGCGTCTTGAACACCTTGGTAAGCTCTTTTGTCTCTATCGAATTCATTTGTCCTCCCCATGCGCGCTTGCGCTCAGCAGCTTGTCAAACACGTCGCCTTGGCGTATAAGGGCAAGCCCCGTCTCGATATCTCCCACAAGCAGCATAGTGTCCCCCGGCTTTATCCCGAACACCGTTCTTGCGTCCTTGGGTATCACGATCTGCCCTTTATCGCTGACCTTGACTACCCCGAATATGTACTTGCCTAAATGCTCTTTCATTCTGCATTGCTCCTTTGTCTTACATGTTGGAATATTCTTACTTGTTGTATTAATTCTACGACGATTTACTGTGGCTGTCAACATTTTCTCACAATATATTCTTTTGAATTATCCTCGAAAATAATTGATGTTTGCTTTGCCGTATGGTATACTTCAAAATAGAGTAGTATATAACATTGAAAGCCGCGAGAGCGGCGGAAAGGAGTGCTTATGTACGAACTGTTAGGGCCGCTTGCTGTTCCCTGCATAATCTGCCTTGTAGTAGGTATATGCCTCGTGATTGCGGAGATGTTCGTCCCGGGCTTCGGCGTCATGGGCTTTTTGGGCGTGGCTTGTCTTATCGCGGTCATTGTGATGCAGTACACGACCAACAACCCCGTGGTAGCTTCGGTTATCGCCGCCATCGCGCTGTTGCTGCTGATAATCGCCTTGGTGCTGTTCCTGCGCTCAATGCGCTATGGGAAGCTGTCCAAATCGCAGCTGATTCAAAATGCGAAAATCGACACGGTTTCAAGCCCTATTGAAGCCGAAAAGCATGAGAATTTAGTCGGAAAGGTCGTGACCGCCGTAACACCGCTTAGACCTACCGGCATGGTGGAGCTTGAGGGCGGCAAACGCATTAACGTTCAGACCTACGGCAACTTTGTAGAATCGGGAACAAAGGTTGAGATAGTTGCCGTCGAAGGCTTGAACGTGTTCGTCAAATGAGCTACTGCAAAAAATGCGGAGTGCTGTACAGCGGCGATATATGCCCCAAATGCGGGGCTATGCAGGAGCCCTGTGAGGAGCCGCCCGCACCCGCGCCCGTGACAAAGCGTGAGCGAAACCTGTCTTGGTTGTTTCTCGTCATTGGCATACCTGCCCTTATCGGCGCCGCGTATGGCTTGGTGAGCTTAGTGAAATATCTTGCACATTAATTACGGAGGAATTGTTATGGAATGGATTTGGATACTCCTTATCATCGCGGCGGCGATTGTGTTTCTCATCATCTTCTTCAGCTTCGTACCCCTTGGACTGCTGATTTCCGCGAGCGCTTCGGGCGTCAAGATTCGCCTTTTCACGCTTGTAGGTATGCGCATTCGTAAGGTCGTGCCCTCGCGCATCGTCAACCCCATGATCAAGGCGACAAAAGCGGGTATCGACATCCCGATTGACAAGCTTGAGGCTCACTACATGGCGGGCGGCAACGTTGACAGAGTTATCAACGCCCTTATCGCCGCGCAGAGAGCCGGTATCCCCCTTGACTTCGGCAAGGCCTGCGCCATCGACCTGGCCGGCAGAGACGTTCTGAACGCCGTTCAGATGAGCGTCAACCCTAAGGTTATCGAAACTCCCGTCATCGCGGCCGTCGCCATGGACGGTATCGAGCTTCGCGCTAAGGCGAAGGTCACGGTTCGTGCCAACATCGACCGTTTGGTTGGCGGCGCGGGTGAGGAAACCATTATCGCGCGTGTAGGCGAGGGTATTGTTACCACCGTCGGTTCTTCCGACACGCACAAGGCCGTGCTTGAAAACCCCGACTTGATCTCACGCACCGTCCTCAACAAGGGTCTTGACTCCGGCACGGCGTTTGAGATACTGTCCATCGACATCGCGGACATCGACGTCGGCCGCAACGTAGGCGCACAGCTTCAGATCGACCAAGCCGAGGCCGACAAGCGTATCGCTCAGGCCAAGGCCGAGGAACGCAGAGCCATGGCAGTCGCCCAAGAGCAGGAGAATGTCGCAGAGGTTCAGGGAATGCGCGCAAAGGTCATCGAGGCCGAGGCCGAGGTTCCCCGCGCCATGGCGGAAGCTTTCCGCAGCGGTCATCTTGGGGTAATGGACTACTACAATATGCGCAACGTCATAGCGGACACCGATATGCGCAACGCCATAGGCAAGACGGCACAGCCGAGCGAGAAGGCATAAGGCCGTGTTCGCGACTTTAATACCGCTATTAATATCGATCGCCATACTCTTCGCGGTCACCGCAGCCAAAAAGCGCAAGGAACAGCAAGCGGCGGCGCAGCGCGCCGAGGCGCAGCATGAGACGGAGCGGCAGGCTTTACATCAGCCGTCAAGCGCGAACGCTCAAGTCGGCAGCGCCTATCGCACAGTACAGCAGCAGTCCGCGAAGTACTACGCGCCCGTGTCTCCGACTCAGCCCGTGCAGCGCGTTGTTCCCGTGCAAAACGCGCCCGTGCGTCAGCAGCCCTTGCGCACAGCACCTCCCATGCAGGCGGCAAGCGCCCCAAGTGCTCCCCGCGCAGTAGCTCCGTCGGCTCCGATTTATCCGAGACAGCATGTCGTCGCGCCTTCAAGGGAGAGCGGTCACGCGCACCAGGAGACGAGTATCACGGGCATCAAGCCTGATTGTCCTGCCCCGACTCCTCAAAAGCCCATGGGAGCAAAGCCTCAGCCCAAGCCCGCGTACAGCTTCAGCTTCTCGGGCGACGAGGTTGTCAAAGGCGTCATCTATGCTGAGATACTCGGCAAGCCGAAAGGACTCCGCTGAGCAGAGCATGTGGAAGAGGGCGGTATGGCATACGGCAGAGTTAGCTTTGCCGATAGGTGTCGCAGTGCTTTTCAGCCTGTGGCTTGCTTTAGATACGCCCGAATACTTTGAATCGGTTATCGCCGCGGCTCTGACCGCCGTACTGTTCTGCACCGTCTTTGTCTGTCTCATCGCCAGGTTCAGGCGCGATACGGGCGGTTGGCAAAGAGGTGAAAGCTCCCTTGAACGGCCCCGCAGCGATCGACCTGTCAAATTCCTGGAAGCCCTGCGCGTATTGGGCGCTGCCCTCGCGTTTCGTTTTCTTGTCTGCGTAATAGCTTTCTTGTTGCGGTATATCATCAACGGGTATACCGCAACCTTTGTTTCCGTACAGCGTATGTGGGGGCTATGGTCGTTTTCCTCTTACTACCTCACCATTGCCGAGGATGGTTACAGCGCGGCAACGGCTTTGATAGCTCCGACGGGACAGGTTATTGCCCCGCTGTATTCCTATGTGGTCAAGCTGTTCTCCCTTATTACCTCAAACTATGTTCGGGCGGGCTTTGCCGTATCCACGCTTTGCACAGTATTCGGCTCCCTTGTGCTGTATCTGTTGGTCGTCAATGAGGACGGGCGCAGCGCGGCAAGACGCGCCCTTCGCTGGTTCATGGTTCTGCCCGCGTCCTTCCTGCTGTCCTGTACCACACCTGATTCGATGCTGTTCCTGTTCTGCGTATCATCGCTGTACTTTGCGCGAAAACAGAACTTCGGGGCGGCGGGAGCGTTCGCCGTGCTCGCGGTGTGGACGGATCTTTCGGGCTGCGCTTTAATAGCGGCGCTGGTGGTAGAATACATAGTCTACGCCGCAAAACGCATACGGGAACACACTCCCTTGGACAAGCGTATCGTTCCTGATTTACTGCTGCAGGGCGCGGGGCTGCTTTTAGTTCCCCTATCCTTCGCCCTGTTCCTCTTTCTGTACAGCAGCGTCGGCGCAAACTTGCAAGACGTGGGTCTGCTCGACGCAAATGTATGGCTTGACAACGTTCTCATGTTCTTCAGAACGGCAGGTTATCAATGCGACCTGCTTATCAACACCCTTCGGCAAGGCAGTCTCTCGACCGCCCTCTCGCTGTGGATGCCCAATCTGCTGTTCTTGCTGCTGCCGCTTGCCGTCATGACCTTCTCGGCAAGCAGGGTCAGAGCCTCATACATCGCCATGTTTCTGGCCACCTTCCTCTGTGCCACAGGTGCGGGCTGGGTCGTCTCCATGCCAAGGCTTATGTGTTGCAGCTTCCCGTTCATCCTTGGTGTTGTGCAGCTCACGCGCAACCGCTGGGTCGATGCGGCGCTTGAGCTTGTAAGCTTTGCGATGTTCATCGCCTATTTCTACGCTTTTGCAGCGCGTTGGGGGGTATACTGATGCTGCAGCTATTTTTGGCCTTTCTCAAGATTGGAGCTATGATTATCGGCGGCGGCTACTCCATGCTGCCGATTATCGTTCGCGAACTCTGCGATAACCGCAAATGGGTGAGCGAGGAGGAAATACTTGACTTTTTCGCCGTTGCTCAATGCACCCCGGGCGTCATTGCGGTCAACACCGCAACCTTCGTCGGCTACAAGCTAAAGGGCGTGTGGGGCGCGATTGTCGCGACACTCGGGGTGATCTTTGCGCCGCTCGTGTTCATATTGGCGGCGGCATGGCTAATCAAAACCGCGTCTCGCTTTGAGGTTCTTGGGCACATCTTCGCAGGTGTTAGGATAGCGATGGCCGCGCTCATGGTTGGCGTGGTTATAAAGCTAGTCAAAACCAACGTGCGCGATGTGTTCTCCGTATGCATAGTCGTCGCGGCCTTCATCTTAGTGGCGATTGCCGATGTTTCGCCCGTGTTCATTGTTTTGGGCGCGGTACTGATAGGCCTTATCTATGGGCAGATAAAGGCGGCGAAGCATGATTAAAACGCTGCTGATACTTTTCTTTGAGTTCTTCAAAACCGGTCTGTTCTCCGTGGGCGGAGGGCTTGCGACAATTCCGTTCCTGTATGAGATGTCCGACAAGTATGCTTGGGTCACTCACGCCGAGCTTGCCAACATCATCGCCGTCGCCGAGGCCACCCCGGGCCCGATAGGCGTCAACGCGGCGACCTACATGGGCTTTTCCGCAGCGGGCGTCTTGGGCGGCATAATCGCAACGCTTGCGCTTGTCACGCCCTCGGTTATCATCGTCACGATAGTCGCCAAGTACATCCTAAAGTACCGTCAGTCCAAGGCGGTAAACGACGCCTTTTACAGTGTGCGTCCCGCCTCAACCGGACTTATCGCCGCCGCCGCACTGACTGTGGTATGCTCCGCGCTGGATCTTTTTGCAGGCACGACCATAGAGCAGCTCAACTGGGTCAAGTTGGGCGTGTTCGCTCTGATGCTCATTGCGACGCAGGTTCCCGGCACAAATAAGCTGCATCCGCTCGCCTATATGCTCACGGGCGCGGCTTTGGGAGTAATGCTGAAGCTCTGATGAATCAGGTGCTGAAGGCTTTAAGCAAGGCTTCGCTATGGCGTCGGCTTATGGTCTGTCATTCTTGATTCTCTACAATTTGAAATGAAAAATCAAAATGGGCAGGGTCATATGGCCTTGCCCGAAAATTTTATACAGTTGTGGACTTGTGCGATAAAATAGGCACGACTGCGTTGCCCCGCCTGTTTACCCCGTGACTATCGCGACCGAAGCGGAGCAGCCGAAGCGCTGCGCACCCGCGTCCATCAGCTCAAGTACGGCCTCTCCGGTCTTGATTCCGCCGTCTATCTTGACGCCTATCCTGTCGCCTATCACGGAGCGAACAAAACGCACGTCCTCCGCCGCGGCCTTTTTGCCCGTAAGGGCGTTGCTTATCTTGAGGTACGGAGCGCGGCTCTTTTCGATAAGCTCAAGTACCTTGCGCTTTTCCTCATCACTGTAAAGTCCCTGCTCATATATCGCCTTGCACACGACGCTGCTTCCCGCGCTGTCGAGCATCTGACAAAGCTCGCGGTACACTGCATCGTACCTGCCGCTCTTGACCGCAACGATGTTGAGGGAAAGGTCCAACTCCTTTGCCCCGTTTTGTACGCACCAGCGTATCTCCGCAAGGCGGCTCATGAGTGAGGCGGCGCAGTGCGGAAAGCCCACAGGTGCGCTCACCTTGACGTTTGTCCCCGCAAGGCAACGCGAAGCCGCCGTTACAAAGTACGGCGTCACGCATACGTTGGCAAAGCCGTATCTTACCGCGGCCCTGCACCCGGAGAGCATTCGCTTCTCATCCATATCGGGATTGAGCAGTGAGTGTTCTATCGCGGACGCAAGAAAGCCGTATTTCGGCTGAGTGGGATTAGCATCCATATTGTCCCTCGCATCATTTATGTCCCGTGAAAACCTGTTCGCCAATGGTATAGTGGTCAACAACTCCGCAGACGGCCTCGTTCAGGACAAGGTTTTTATCCTCAAAGAGCAGGTTGCAGCAGCCGCCCGAGGTGTTGACTATGACGACGTCGCCTATCCCCGCGTCAACGCAATCCAGAGCGACCCTGCGCGCACCCTTGGGGTTTCCCTCCGCGTCAAGGTATTCCACTATAAGCATTTTCTTGCCGTAATGACTGCCCTCCTTGATGGTGGACACGACATTGCCGACAACGCGCGCAAGCTTCATGCGGCGTTATTCCATCGTGGGCAGAATGCCTTCGACGTCGTCGTGAGGACGGGGAATGACGTGCGCGCCATACAGCTCGCCAACTCGGGACGCCGCCGCGCTGCCGGCTTCCACGGAAGCCTTCACCGCTCCGACATCGCCCCTCACCATGACGGTGACGAGTCCGCTGCCAATCTTTTCCTTGCCGATGAGCTTGACGTTAGCCGCTTTTACCATGGCGTCCGCAGCCTCGATCGCGCCGATGAGACCTCTGGTCTCGACCATGCCCAATGCTTGCTTTTCCATTGTTTCCTCCCTAAAGTTCTTCGTGATAGTCGTCTATGAAACCGCTTATCGCGGCGTCGGACGGGCAAAGCCTGTCCCTGTGCAGCAGAGAAGCCTCTTTAGAGCTTTCGAGGGTCACGAAATCACCGACGCCCGCCTGTTTTGTGGCGTCCGTCGCGACTATGAGATCCTTGTCCTTGCCGTTCTCGATGACGCGAACAAGCAAGAGCTTGATACCCAGCAGTCCCGCGTCCTTCTCGGTCGCGACCACCGTGCCCTCTACCCTGCCCGTAAACATGTCTTATTCCTTGACTTGGGGAACGATGCCCTCAACGTCCGTATGAGGACGAGGAATGACGTGCGCTCCGTACAGCTCGCCCACTCTGGACGCTGCCGCGCTGCCGGCCTCTACCGCCGCCTTGACCGCTCCGACGTCGCCCCTGACCATAACGGTAACAAGACCGCTGCCGATCTGCTCCTTGCCTGCCAGCCTCACGTTTGCGGCTTTTACCATGGCGTCAGCGGCTTCGATAGCTCCGATCAGTCCTCTGGTTTCGACCATACCCAATGCTTCCTTCATCGTTGTTCTCCTTTTTCTTTATACTTTAATCGCTGATTATTGCACCCGCGCCCGCCTTACAGCAGCGCGTTTATGAGATCGGGATGCGGCGAAGGAATGACTATTATCCTTGCCAACATGCCCGAAAGCTCCTCGTTTACCTCGACCGCCTGGCACGAAGCCTTGACCGCCGCAACCTCGCCCGTCATTAGCACGAACGACTTGCCGCCCATTCCGCGTCCCAAACGCACCTCTATAAGCTCCACCTCGGCGGCCTTGACGGAGATATCCGCGGCGACAACCGCGCTTGACAGGGAGAAGGTCTCGATTATACCCACGGCGGAAACATGCTCTATCTGCGTCGCGGCGTTGATGGCCTCGATGACCTTTTCATGCACGTTGGGGATGACGAAGCTGTCCACCAAGGTCATGTCCGCTGTGGTCTTGCCCGCCTCTACACCGGCACGCACCGCCGCCACCTCGCCCGAGATGCAGACCGTGTACTTGCCAGCGCATATCACCTGCGCGAAAACCAAGCTCACGTTCGCCGCTTTGAGCATGGCGTCCCCCGCCTCTATTCCGGAGGGGATGGACAGAGTCTCGATCATACCTAATGCGTACATGGTTTTAAGCCTCCAATTCTATGCTGTCCGCGCTCACCCTGACCACCCTGCCGTCTATGGAAGCGTGGAGGTTCGCGCCAAGCTTACCCTGCGGTATCATGGCGACAAGGTCGCCGGTGCTTACATACTGCCCCTCCATTACCACAGGCTCGGACGGCGCCCCTATGTGCTGACGCAGCAGGAGCGTGACGCGCTTGACCTCTATCGCTTGCGTCATAGGCGCGGAGACATTGTATTCGTTAAGACCGAGCCTTGCTATAAGCCGCTCCGTCGGAACTCGTTTCAAATCGTGCGCGGGGTCGGGCCTTATCTGCGCCTCTGGTCCGGGTCTTATGCCCTGCCTTGCAAACTCGTCCTTGAGCATCGCCATGACGCCTGAAGGGTCAAGCCCGAACTCGCAGGCAAAGGTGGTGCAAAGTCTGCATGAGCAGCAGCCCAACACGGTGTTGGGGTCGCCTATGAGCTTGCCGTTCCCCTGAGCCATTGCCCGCATCGCCTTGTGCGGCTGAACGTTCAGACCTAAACTGTTTCTTGGACACATCTGCGTGCATCTTGAGCATTGGCAGCAGACCGAACGCGCCATCTTGAGCATGCTTTGCGGATTCTGCCTGCGCCCCATGACATACGCGCTGCTCTTTGGAAGCAGCACAAGCCCTCCCGTGGTCTTGGTGATGGGTACGGTGAGCGATGTGGATATCTTCCCCATGCACGGACCGCCTATCAACAGGACATAGTCGGAGAGGTCGGCGGGCGCGCCCGCGGCCTTTAGGAGTACCCCCGAGCAGGTCCCCAAGGGGACTTCCATGGTCATCGGGGTCTTGACCGCGCCTGTCACGGTCACAAACTTATGGGTTACGGGTTCGCCATCCATGGCCTTGGCGATGTTCAAAAGCGAGTTGACATTGCACACTACAACGCCCACGTCCGAAGGCAGCTTGCCTGTCGGAACGACTCTATGCGTCACCTCATATATGAGCGACTTCTCATCGCCGGCAGGATAGTAGCTTTTCATTGTGTGAAGCTCTACCCCCTCATACTTGGGGATCACGGCGCTCAAAGCCTTGACCGCGCCCTCATAGTGCGACTTGGTGGCGACAACGCCGCGCTTTGCGCCCACGGCTTCCATGGCAAGGGACAGACCCCTGACAATGCGCTCCGCCTCAAGCTCCATAAGCTGCTGATCCACGCGCAGCAGCGGCTCGCACTCCGCGCCGTTGGCTATCACCGTGTCGCAGCTTGCGTTGAGCTTTACATGCGTAGGAAAGCCCGCGCCGCCCGCGCCGACGACGCCCGCGTCCCTAACCCTATCCTGTATGACGCCCTTTGCCATGCCGCTCCTTTACACTATCCTAAAATCACCGTACAGCACACAGCGGCGGAGCCTTGTAAAGGTTCTTGCGCTGGTCAAGCCCTCGCCCGTCGGCGTCGCTATGGTCAACGTGGGGAAGCCCTCGCCGCCAAAGCCCAAGCCCGCGTAGGAGGGCGCGTTCTTGACGAATATCGTCGTGTTCATGCGCCTTGCCGCCTTGCTCATATTCTTCACGTTTGTGGAGTGTATGAGCGCGCTGTGCTTGCAGCCATGCTCGGCGCGGAAAGCCTCCTCGACCGCCTCGTCGATGTCATGCACCCTGCAACAGCCCAGCACGGGCATGAGCATCTCGGTCTCGATGAAGGGGTGCCCCTTTGGAACCTCGGCTATGACTATCTTGGGATCGCCCGTGAACTTCACGCCAGAATCCCTGAGTATGACAGCGGCGTCCCTGCCGACATACTTGCGGTTGATAACGTGCTTGTCGCCCTTGGGAATAAGCACGGTCTTGACTATCTTGTCTATGTCCTCGCCGCTGACTCTGAACGCGCCCTCCGCCTGCATGAGGCGCATAAGCTCGTCAAAGATGCTGTCGAAGGCGAAAACCTCCTTTTCGGCGACGCAAAGGACGTTGTTGTCGTAGCCGCAGCCCTCGACTATGTCCCTTGCGGCCTGCGGCAGCACGGCCGTGTCATCCACTATGACGGGGGGATTTCCGGGGCCTGCCGCGACGACCCTCTTGGAGGTCTTCATGGCGGCGGCAACAACAGCTTCTCCGCCCGTGATGGACAAAAGGTGTATCTCGGGATGATTCATGATTATCCCGCCGCTCTCAAGCGTCGGCTCCTTTACAGTGGTGATGAGCCACTTAGGGCCGCCCGCCCTGACTATCGCCTCGTTCAGCACACGCATGGCCTCCTGTGAGGCGCGCTTTGCGGCCGGATGCGGGTTGAATACCACGGCGTTGCCCGCCGCTATCATGGATATAGAGTTGTTTATGACTGTCGCGGTCGGATTCGTGGAAGGAGTGATGGAGCCTATGACCCCGAACGGAGCCTGCTCAACCAGCGTCAATCCCGCGTCGCCTGTGTAAGCCACAGGGTGCAAATCCTCTATGCCGGGGGTTAAGTCCGCCGCGAGCAAATTCTTCTTAATCTTATGTTCTACATGACCGTAGCCTGTCTCCTCATGCGCCATGCGCGCAAGCTTCTCAGCGTTGTCATGCCCCGCCTTGCGCATTGCGGCGATAAGCTCCCCGCGCTGCTGCAAGGTCATGTCACTCAAGGCCTCAAATCCCTTCATCGCGGCGTCCACCGCTTCCTCGGCGGTGTCGCACAGCCAACCCGACATACCCGCGCCCGCATAGGTATTGAAGGACTGTGCCTTCCTGTTCGGAGCATGCTCGGACTTGGTCTCGGCGGTATAAATCGGTCTTTGCGGTTTTGTCTCGCGTGTATACGCGGGTCTTTGTTCCGCCGCGCCGTTTGACGCGCCGCCGGCAAGCGACCTTGTTACTTCCTCGGTCAATCTTCTGATTTCTTCCTCAGTCAATGCCATAAGAGCTTATACCTCCTTGGGAAACTTCTCGTATATGCGCTTGCCCCTAAGGTCAATATGGTCGATTATCGCCACAATGCCATTGTCGCAGGGCATGTCCTTCGTTCTCTCGGTCTGTCTTGCGGAGCTGCCCGCAACGCACATCACGACCTCGCCTTCACCCGCGCCGACCGTGTCGATGCAGACCATCGGCATACCCTTCTCCTCGAAGCTGTCAAGGTCGATGGGGATAACCACGAGCAGCTTTAAGCCTGACAACTTGGGGGATTTCTCGGTGCTGACCACCGTGCCTCTTACTCTGCCGATTACCATACTGCCCCCCTTATATGAGTTCTATTCCGAACTGCTTGGCTCTGTCCTTGGCCAAAGGCGTCACTACCTTGCCGCAAACGTCAAGGCTGTGTGCGCCGTTCCTGTAAGCCTCGATGACCTCCGCCTCGGTGAGCAGGTACTTCTTCTTTGGCTCCGGCATGGCGCCCCTTGTGCTGCGCTCGTTTATCACACCCGCAAGCGCCCAAACAGGCGCGTCCTTTGCGGGAGGAGTATTGCCGTACACGCGGCCTGTGCCGCCGTTCGTTTGCTGCATTGGACTTCCTCCTTGCTTGATTATGCGGCATATAGCATTGGGTCTGAGCATGGCGGCGTTCGCCTCCTCCACGTCGATGTGGGCCTCAAGCATATGCTTATTGCCGCAGCGTACTATCACATTGTCGAACACGAGAGCACGCTCGCCTTCCACAACCAGCTTGACAACGTCGTCGTTCTCAAGCCCGTAAAGCCTGCCCTGCTCCTCTGTGAGGTGCATATGCCTTGCCGCCACAATCACGCCGTGATCTATCATAATCGAAGCGTTTTTGCTTATTATCTGCGCCCCGGGAGATCCCTTCGTGTCGCCCGACATGCGCAGCACCTTAGGTATTCCGAGCTTGATGCAGTCACTGACTGAAAGCTCGACCTGAGTTTCCACGCGCAAGGGGCCTACAACGCGAAGCGTCATCTCACCCTTGGGGCCTTTCAAGGTGACCTGCTCACGGCAGGCGTACTGCCCGGGCTGGCGTATGGGCTTTAGACAGCTCAATTCATATCCCACTCCAAACAGCTTGTCGCAGTCTTGGCGTGAGAGATGCACATGGCGGTTTGAGGACGATACGGGTACGAAAAACTCACCCCTTGCAGCAAGCTGCTCCAAGAGGGCGGTCTCGACCGTCCAACGTACCTGATCCGCCGATAATTCCATCAATACAGCTCCTTGCGCAGCTTGGCGACGCCCGTCGGGCAGGATGAACCGCCGTTCGTGCAGTTGCCGCAGTGTAAACAATGCGCGGTCTTGACGGACTCGCCCTCGACTATCGCCTTTGTGGAGCTTGCGCCTATGCGCGATGCGCCCGCGGCTATCATGGCCTCGGCGTCCTCACGGGTACGCACTCCGCCCGAAGCTTTGACACCCATGGAGCTGCCCACGGTCTGGCGCATAAGCCTGACGTCCTCGATTGTGGCTCCGCCCTTAGAAAAGCCCGTGCTTGTCTTGACGAAGTCCGCTCCCGCAAGCTTGGAAACCTGGCAGGCCTTGACCTTCTCCTCATCGGTGAGCAGGCAGGTTTCAAGAATAACCTTGACCTTGGCCTTGCCCCTTGAGACGTTGACCACGGCCTCTATGTCGCGCTTGACCGTCTCCCAATCGCCGTCCTTGACCGCGCCGATGTTGATAACCATGTCAACCTCGCGTGCGCCCAAAGCTATGCAGGCCGCCGCCTCCGCAGCCTTAATCTGCGGCAGGGTCGCGCCTAAGGGGAAGCCTATCACGACGCAGGGAGCTACTGTTGTGCCCTTTAGCTGCTCCGCGACAAAGCCTATGCGCGAGGGATTCACACATACGCTGGCGGTACTGTATTTCTTCGCCTCATCGCAGACCTTGCGGATGTCCTCCAAGGTCGCTTCAGGCTTCAAAAGTGTGTGATCTATGTATTTGGCAAGTGAGCCATTGTTCTTTGCAGGCTCGTTAATTGTGGGCGCGCCGGGGTTGGAGCCCAAACGTTTCATCACTTCCGCGACTACGTCCGCTATAAGTTTTTCGGTCTGCTGACTGTCCATCATACCCTCCGTTGCTTGACAATATCGATTTTTATAATAAGCCATTTTTCGAGCTTTGTCAACCAT
Organism: Clostridia bacterium; assembly: GCA_035399665.1. GTDB lineage: Bacteria > Bacillota > Clostridia > Christensenellales > CAG-138 > DAOPJM01. Next base: position 8,713 of record DAOPJM010000025.1, on the reverse strand, counting down.
GGCATACACGATTTCAAAGCCCGCAGTGTTCCTGTCGGCGCTTGGGCAGCGTCCCCTAATCGGGCTTGCCCAGCTTGTGCTTTATTCGCTGTAAGGCGTTGTCAACCGACTTTTGCGAACGATGCAGCTTTTGCGCTATCTCGGCATAGCTGCTGCCGCCCACGAAAAGCTGCAAAACCTGCTTCTCATAGGTGGAAAGCTCGTTCTCCACGCGCATCAGCACGGTGTTGAGCGCCTCGCGCTTAATAACGGTATCCTCAGGGTCAATGTTGTACATATCTGTCAAGACCTCCTCAAGCGAGCGCTGAAGCTCCCCGTCCACGGGTGGGCGGCTGAACGAAATGTAGCTGTTCAAGGGTCCATGCTTCTTGCGGGTTGCGCTCTTGATGGCCGTGAGCATCTGCCGTGTTATGCAGCGATCCGCAAAGCTTCTGAACGCTCCGCGCTCCGCTGAATAGTCGTTAACCGCCTTAAAGAGGCCTACCATGCCCTCCTGTATCAGGTCCTTCTGCTCCGCGCCGATGAGATAGTAAGCTCGCGCCCTTGCGTAGACCAAGCCGAAATAGCGGTGGTAGAGCTCCTCCGCCGCCGCTTCATCGTGCTGCTTGGTCAATTCCGTAAGCTGTTCATCGGTCATGTCGGACATACGGTTATTCCTTGTTCTCGGGCAGAGCGTCCTGTCTGCGCTTCTCATACATCAATACCGCTGCCGCAACGCCCGCGTTCAGCGAATCAAGCTTGCCAAACATGGGTATGGCGATTAAGAAGTCGCAGCTATCCTTGACAAGCTTGGACAGTCCCTCGCCCTCACTGCCTATGACCAAAGCCAGAGCGCCGTTCAGCCCCTGCTTATTCATGGGTCTGCCCTCCATGTCGGCGCCTGCGATCCACAGCCCTGCGCGCTTCAACTCGGTCAAGGTGTTGGTTATGTTTACAACCCTCGCTATCTTCATATGCTCCGTCGCGCCCGCGCTCGCCTTGACAGCCGCCGCCGTCACGGAAGCGGAACGCCGCTTGCCAATGATAACGCCGTGTGCGCCCGCGCACTCCGCGCTGCGGATGATGGAGCCCAGGTTGTGCGGGTCCTCAATGCCGTCCAGCACTATCACAAAGGGCTGCTCGCCGCGTTCCTTGGCAAGGTTTAGGATGTCGCGCACCTCGCAGTACTCCACGCCCGCCGCATATGCGACTATGCCCTGATGGTTCGCCGTCTTCCCGCCGTGACCGAAGGGCATACAAAGCTCGTCCAGCTTGCGCCGCTCGGTGTCCTTGACCACAATCTTCTCGTCACGGGCAAGACCGATTATCTCGCGCAATGAGCCGTCCTGCTCCGGAATAACTAAAATGCTGTTGATGCTGCGTCCCGACTTGACCGCTTCGCGCACGGCGTTCCTGCCGATGATGAGGTAGGGTTCCGTATCGTCACCACCCGCCTGAATCGCGGGAGGAACGGGCGCGTTCTCTGGCATCTTAGGGGAAATCGCGGGCTTTGCCGGTCTGCCGCCGTATGCGCCGCGCTGCGGAGAGCCGAAATCACGCCTCTCACCGCCATAGGGACGGTTTGAACGCTCGTTCGAGCCTTGACGGTCGGACTTGTAGCCGCCCTGACCTCCGTTCGATCCTGTGCGGTCGGACTTGTAATAGCTCCTGTTTTGACCTTCGCCCGAGCCTTGACGGTCGGACTTGTAGCCGCCCTGACCTCCGTTCGATCCTGTGCGGTCGGACTTGTAATAGC